>JBBECV010000025.1:0-137297 GCA_040881635.1 Thermoleophilaceae bacterium | reverse complement strand
GGGGGGGGGGGGGGGCCCCCCCCCGGCGCGAAGCGGAAACCTCGCGTCTTTGTACATCTGGATAAAGGCCGGGGCGGGCAGGCGGGCTAGAGTCCGCCCGACCAACCCCTAGGAGGCCCTGGACTCAGATGCAAAGGATTCGCCAGCAGAACGTGACCGCCGCGCAGTGGAGCCCCAACGGGGGCGCTCTCGGTGCCGTGGACCTGACGCAACCCGCCAACAACCCGTTCGGCGACAACGTCTTCTCGCTCGCCGTCCAGCGTCAGCGCCTCCCCAAGGACGTCTTCAAGCGCCTCCAGCGCACGCTCGAGAAGGGCGAGTCGATCGACCCGTCGCTCGCCGACTCCGTCGCCGCCGCGATGCGCGACTGGGCGATGGAGAAGGGCGCCACCCACTTCACGCACATGTTCCAGCCGCTGACCGGCCTGACGGCCGAGAAGCACGACTCCTTCTTCTCGCCCGCCGGCGAGGGCGACGCCCTCGCCGAGTTCTCCGGCAAGGAGCTGATCCAGGGCGAGCCCGACGCATCCTCGTTCCCGACCGGCGGCGTGCGCGCGACCTTCGAGGCGCGCGGCTACACCGCCTGGGACCCGACGAGCCCCGCGTTCATCATCGAGAACCCGAACGGGGCGCTGCTCTGCATCCCGACCGCGTTCGCGTCCTGGACCGGCGAGGCGCTCGACGCCAAGATCCCGCTGCTGCGCTCGATGGACGCGCTGTCGCGCTCGGCGATCCGCGCGCTGCGGCTGCTCGGCGACGACGAGTCCGACCGCGTCTTCACGACGGTCGGCGCCGAGCAGGAGTACTTCCTGATCGACGAGCAGTACTACTTCGAGCGGCCCGACCTGATCAACACCGACCGCACGCTCTTCGGCGCCAAGCCGCCGAAGGGCCACGAGCTCGACGACCACTACTTCGGCTCGATCCCCGAGCGCGTGCTCGCGTTCATGATGGACGCCGAGCTCGAGCTCGCGAAGCTCGGCGTGCCCGTCAAGACGCGCCACAACGAGGTCGCGCCGGGCCAGTACGAGATCGCTCCAGTGTTCGAGAACTCGAACGTCAGCTCCGACCATCAGCAGCTCACGATGCAGGTGCTGCCACGCGTCGCGCGCAAGTACGGGCTCGTCTGCCTGCTGCACGAGAAGCCGTTCGCCGGCGTCAACGGGTCGGGCAAGCACAACAACTGGTCGATGAGCACCGACACCGGCGCCAACCTGTTCGAGCCCGGCGCCACGCCGGCCGACAACATCAGCTTCCTGTTCTTCTGCGCGGCCGTCATCCAGGCCGTCAACAAGCACCAGGGGCTGCTGCGGGCGTCGGTCGCGAACATCGGCCAGGACCACCGCCTCGGCGCCAACGAGGCCCCGCCCGCGATCATCTCGATCTTCCTCGGCGGCGAGCTCGAGAAGGTCTTCGAGGCGATCGTCTCGGGCGAGGGCGACCCGCACACGCCCGGCTCGTTCCTCGGCCTGGGCACCCCGGTGCTGCCCGCCCTGCCGATGCACGGCGGCGACCGCAACCGGACCTCGCCGTTCGCCTTCACCGGCAACAAGTTCGAGTTCCGCGCGCTCGGGTCGAGCATGTCGCTCGCGTTCCCGAACACCGTCCTGAACACGATCGTCGCCGAGGCGATCGACGACCTCTCCGCCAAGCTCGAGGCGAAGATCGACGGTGGCGACGTCGCCGAGGCGGTCTCGGCCGTCGTCAAGGAGGCCTACGAGACGAACAGGCAGGTCTGCTTCGGCGGCGACAACTACTCGGACGAGTGGCACGCCGAGGCCGAGCGGCGCGGTCTCAAGAACCTGCGCACCACGCCCGACGCGATGCCCGAGGTGGTCGCGGACCAGACCGTCGCCGCGTTCGAGAAGTACGAGGTTCTCTCCAAGCGCGAGCTCGAGTCCCGCTTCGAGGTCTGGACCGAGCAGTACGTCACGCGGGCGAACATCGAGGCCGAGACGACCGAGTCGATGGCCCGCACGATGATCCTGCCGGCGGCGCTGCGCCACCTCGCGATGGTCTCGGCCGCACGCGTCGACTCGCTCGACGCAGAGGCCCGCACGCTCGTCGACGAGCTCAACGGCGCCCTCGCCGAGCTGGACCGGGCCAACCTCCACCCCGAGGGCGTCGAGGGCCTCGACCTCGCCATCTACGCCCGCGACGAGCAGCTCGCCGCGATGGCGAAGGTGCGCGAGGCGGCCGACAAGCTCGAGAAGGTCGTCGCAGACGACCTCTGGCCGCTGCCCAAGTACGAGGAGATGCTGTTCATCAAGTAGCCGGGCCTGGGCACGTCACCTAGCTGCTGGCGCGGCCGTCGGCGATCCAGGCGGCGAGCAACGGGTCGACGGGGCGGTAGCCGGTGCGGGTGTCAGGGTCTTCGACTACCTCGCCGGCGTCGACGAGCGCGGCCACGGCGGCGGTCACGGCGCCGCCGCGTGAGCCGCCGTGGGCACGTGTGGCCGCGAACAGGCCAGCGGCGTTCTCGGCGATTCCCACGAGCGCGCGGCGGTGGCTCACCGAGAGGCCGTTCCAGATCGCCCGCAGCTCGTCCTGGACGTCGTTCATGGCGCGATCGAAGGCTCGCGCCCAGGTCTCCTCCGTCGCCGTCTCCCCGGCTGGCGTCTGGTCCCAGACGCAGTGTGCGAGCAACATCGTGCGCTGGGGATGACCGTGCGCGGTGGCGAGCAGCGGCCCGAGCGCGGTGCCGATATCTCGCTGGGTCGCCAGGAAGCGCCCGGCGACGTAGTCGGCGACGTCCTCCGCCGAGAGCGGCGGCAGCGCCACTGGAAGGGCCTGGCCGTAGAAGGCGCGGCGCTTGTCGGCGAACAGCTCGCGCATCATGCCGACGTGCGAGCCGGCGAACACGTAGCTGGCGGCGTCGCCATGGTGCTGGACCTCGCTGCGAATCACAGCGTCCGCGCGGCTCTTGGCGCCGAGCACGTCCTGGAACTCGTCGAAGACGACCAGCACGCGCTTGGCCTTGCGCTCATGCAGGCGACGCGGAAGCGCTAGTCGATCGAGCAGCGGCGGCTCGGCCTGCGCGTCAAGCGACACGCCCACGCTCGCGGGCACCGGCCCGCCGCCCGCGGTGAACGTCGGCCGCAGCGCCTGGCGCGCGCCGGCGAACCATGACTGCAGCGGCCCCGTCAGCTGCTCGGCGTACGCGATCTCGATCCGCTCGGCGATGTCCGCGAGCGTCAGGACGCCGAAGAAGTCGACGTAGACGGTCGCCCAGCCGAGCCTGTCCGCGTCATGGAGCAGGCGACGGACCAGCGACGTCTTGCCGTAACGGCGCGGCGCGACCAGGCGGCTGTTGTCGCCTGCCTCCGCGTTGCGCAGCAGCTCCTCGGCCTCCCCATCGCGGTCGATGAGATCCTCCACCGAGACGGGCTGGCTGTAGCGAAACGGATTCATGCTCTACAGAGTAGAGCACAATTGCTCGCTCTTATAGAGCAGGCGCTTCCGCCCGGTCGTGAGCGGCGGGCGACGCGCCGCGGGCCGGCGCCCGGTCGGCGGCGCGATCAGGCCGGGGCTTGGTCGGGCTCGCGGTCGACGGCCTCGGCCTCGACCGCGCCGTCGCGGGCGTCGTCCTCCGGCGGGAGGTCGCCGCCGCGCTCGGTGCCGGCGATCAGCTCGTCGGGGGCCTTGTCCTTCGGGATGAAGCCGGACTTCATGCCGAAGTAAACGGCCTGCGGGTGGTGCGCGATTATCGCCACGGTCGACTGCTCGGGCATGACGGCGAAGCCGTCCGAGAGGTACATGCCGATCTCGTCGAGGTCGAGCAGGCGCCAGACCTTCTCGTGCTCGGACTGGTCCGGGCATGCGGGGTAGCCCCACGAGTAGCGGCGGCCCTGGTCGGGATCGATGTCGAGCTCGCTGCGCGCCTGGGCGTGCAGCCACTCGGCGAGCCCCTCGGCCGACTGGACGGCGAGGCCGTGCACGAACAGCTGCTCGCTGAACTCGCCGGCCTCCTCCAGCTCCGCCATCCGCTCGGTCGACTTCGGGCCGACGGTCACGCCCTGCAGCGCTACGACGTCGCGCTCGCCGGAGTCGATCGGGCGGTAGAAGTCGGTCAGGGAGATGCGGTCGTGCTTGGGCTGGCGCGGGAAGGTCAGCCGCTCGATCTCGCGGTCCCGGTCCTCGGGATCGAAGATCACGAGCTCGTTGCCGTCGCTGTTGCAGGGGAAGTACCCGATCCGCACGCGCGGCTCGAGGTAGTCCTGCTCGCGCCACATCCGCTCGAGCTTGGGCCGAAATCCCTCGTCGCCGTCGTGGCCCTCGACGATCTGGCGCCACTCCTCGCCCTTCTTGCCGCGCCCGCCCCAGTGCAGCTTGAACAGGACGTGTCGGTCGAGGTACGGGAAGACCTCGTCGAAGTCGACGTCGATCTCGCGCGCGCCCCAGAACGGGGGCTCTGGGATCGGCGTGTCGGTGCGGGCCTTGGAGCGGACGCTCGCGTCGGTCGTGGGCGGCGCGTCGTCGACGACGACCGGCTTCTCGCGCAGCTTGCGCGCCTCGTCGCGGACCTTCTCGACCAGGGCGGCGCGCGCGTCGCCCTCGACGAGCGCGTCCATCGTGTCGAGCCCCTGGAAGGCGTCCTTGCAGTAGAAGACGCCGGGGTCGTAGACGTCGTCGGAGTCCTTGCCCTTCGGGTAGAGCATGCGGCGACCGAAGTCGCGGTTGATCGCCGCGCCACCCACGAGGACCGGGAAGTCGAGCCCGCGATCGTGCAGCTCGCCGATGCAGATCGGCATCTGCTTCGACGTCGAGACGAGCAGGGCCGACAGCCCGATCGCATCCGCCTCGTGCTCGACCGCGGCGTCGATGATCGTGTCGACGGGGACCTGCTTGCCCAGGTCGATCACGGTGTAGCCGTTGTTGGTGAGGATCGTGTTGACGAGCGACTTGCCGATGTCGTGCACGTCGCCGAAGACGGTCGCGATCACGACCCTGCCCTTGGTGTGGCCCTCCATCCGCTCGAGGTAGTTCTCGAGCCGGGCGACGGCGCGCTTCATCACCTCGGCGGACTGGAGCACGAACGGCAGGATCAGCTCGCCGGCGCCGAACTTGTCGCCGACCTCCTTCATCGCCGGCAGCAGCACCTGGTTGAGCGTCGGCACGGCGCCGATCTTCTCGACCGACTTGTCGATCTGGTCCTCGACGCCGTCCTTCTTGCGGCGCAGGATGTGCCAGTGCAGCGCCTCCTCGGGCTCCATGTCGGCGGTCGGGTCGGCGACCTCCGCCTCGGCCTCCTCGCCCTTGGACTCGAAGTGGCCGATGAAGCGCTCGAGCGCGTCCTCGCGGCGGTTGAAGACGAGGTCGTCAACCAGCTCGCGCTCGTTCTCGGGGATCTCCGAGTAGGGCGTGATGTGGTTCGGGTTGACCATCGCGAGGTCGAGCCCGGCCTCGACGCAGTGGTGCAGGAAGACGGAGTTGAGCGCGGCGCGAGCGTGCGGCGAGACGCCGAACGAGACGTTCGATACGCCGAGCGAGGTCTTCACGCCCGGCAGCTCGGACTTGATCAGCCGGATGCCCTCGATCGTCTCGACCGCGGAGGGCTTCCACTCGTCGTCGCCGGTCGTGAGCGTGAACGTGAGCGCGTCGAAGATCAGCAGCTGGGGGTCGAGGCCGTGCTCGTCGCAGGCGAGCTCCTTGATCCGCTTGGCGACCTCGAGCTTGCGCTCGCGCGTCTTCGCCATGCCGACCTCGTCGATCGTCAGCGCGATCAGCGCGGCGCCGTGCGCGACCGCCATCGGGACGACGCGGTCGAGCTTGTCGCGGCCCGCCTCGAGGTTGACCGAGTTGACGATCGCCCGGCCCGGGATCTGCTCGAGCGCCTCCTCGATCACCTCGGGCTCGGTCGAGTCGACCTGGATCGGCGCCGGCTGGCTGAGCGACACGCGCTTGGCGACCTGGCGCATCTGCTCGTCCTCGTCCTGGCGCTCGGTCAGCGCGACGCAGAGGTCGAGCACGTGGGCGCCGCCCTCGACCTGGTCCTCGGCGACCTGGACGAGGCCGTCGTAGTCGTCGGCGAGCAGGAGCTCCTTGGCCTTGCGCGAGCCCTGCGAGTTGACGCGCTCGCCGACGAGCGTCGGGCGCGGCTCCTGGACGAGCGCTGTCGCGGTCATCATGCTCGACACGAACGGCTCGCCCGGCTCGGGTCGCGGGCCGACGGGGCGCCCGCCCACCTTGTCGACGATCGCGCGGATGTGGTCCGGCGTGGTGCCGCAGCAGCCGCCGACGATGCCGACGCCGTACTTCTCGACGAACTCCGCCAGCGTCTTCGCGAGCGGCTCGGGCTCCGCGGGGAAGATCGTCTCGCCGTCGGGCCCCTGCAGCGGCAGGCCGGCGTTCGGGATGCAGTGGACCGGCACGGGGCTGTTCTCGCCGAGGTAGCGGATCGCGTCGCGCATGTCCTCGGGCCCGGTCGAGCAGTTGAGGCCGATGACCTGGACGTCGAGCGCCGTCAGCGTGGTCAGCACCGCCTGGATGTCGGTCCCGAGCAGCATCTTCCCGCCGTTGGGCAGCAGCGAGACCGAGCACTGGATCGGCAGCGTGCGCCCGGTGGCCTTGAACGCCTCGCGGGCGCCGAAGATCGCGGCCTTGACCTCGAGGATGTCCTGCGCCGTCTCGATGATGATCAGGTCGGCGCCGCCCTGGACCAGCCCCTCGGCCTGCTCGGTGAAGACCTCGACGAGCTCGCGGAAGCGGATGCCTCCGAGGGTCGGGTCGTCGGACGCCGGCAGGAAGCCGGTCGGCCCGATCGAGCCGGCGACGAAGCGGTCCTCGCCGACGGCCTTGCGCGCGATCTCGGCGGCGCGCTGGTTGATCTCGACGGTGTGCTCGGCGAGGCCCCACTCCTCGAGCTTGAGCCGGCTCGCCTGGAAGGTGTCGGTCTCGACGACGTCGGCGCCCGCCTCGACCATCGACGCGTGGACGCCCTCGATCACGTCGGGCCGGTTGAGGATGAGCGCCTCGTGGCACTTGCCCTGCAGCCCGCCGTAGTCCTCCTGCGTGAGCTCGAACTGCTCTAGCGTCGCGCCCATGCCGCCGTCGAATACGACGACGCGCTCGCCCACGGCTTGTAGATAGTCACGACTCATCGGCCAGCCAGGCTATCGCAAGCGAGCTAACCTTGACATCGTTGTGTGAAGGTTGGGGGGCGGCGGCAGGCTGCGGCTACGCAGCGGCGAGCAGCGCGCCCGAGGTGATCGACGACTCGCCTGCTTGAAGCCACTCGCCGACCGTACGACCGCTACTGCGTCCGTCGGGTGAGATGTGCAACGCCGGGGCTACCACTTCGCGACAGCGTGGTGCCACACCCTGCAGTCGCGGGCACGCCGCCCCCCGGGCGTCACGTCCTCGTGCGGTAGAGGTGCGTGGTCAGCGGGGCGAACACGGCCGTCAGCGCTGCGGCGGCCAGGAGGACGAAGCCGACCTCGCCGGCCGTGATCGTCCCGTCCATCGAGGCGCGCGACGCTGTGATCAGGTGGCTGATCGGATTCACGTCGACGACGGTCTCGAGCGCCGACGGGAGCGTGCCGGGCTCGACGAACGCGTTGCTGACGAACGTGACCGGGAACAGGACCATGAAGCCGGCGTTCATGACCGCGTTCGGCGCCCGCATCAGCAAGCCCACGGTCGTGAACACCCACGACAGGCCGAAGGCGAACACCACCACGAGCGCCAGCGCGCCCAGCACGCCACCGATGCCGGCCTCGGGACGGAAGCCGAGAATCGTGCCGAGCACGACGATCACCGTGCCCGCGACCAGGTAGCGCACCGCGTCGCCGAGCATCGCGCCGACCAGCGGCGCCGGCCGCCAGACGGGCAGGGAGCGGAAGCGGTCGACGACGCCCTTGGTCTTGTCGGTGTTGAGCGTCACGCCCGAGTAGACGGTCGTGAACAGGACCGACATGACGAGGATCCCCGGCAAGATGAACTGCAGGTACTCGCCGGTCGAGCCGGCGATCGCGCCGCCGAAGAGGTAGGTGAACATCAGCACGAACATCACCGGCGTGATCGTCACGTCGAGCAGCTGCTCGGGCACGTGCTTGATCTTGAGCATGCCGCGCCAGCCGAAGGTGAGCGCGGCCGAGACGGCGCCGGGACGCGGCGGGCGCTCGCTCGAGGAGAGCACGGCGCGGATCTCCTCGCCGGAGATGACGTCGGAGCGGGCGGACGCGGTCGGTGCGGCGGTCATGCGGCCTCCTCTGCGGTCGCGCTCGTCTGGTCGGCGGTCGCGTCGGCCTCCTCGGCAGGGTGGCCGGTGAGCGCCAGGAACACCTCGTCGAGGCTGGGCTGGCCGAGCGAGAAGCTCGCCACCGGCACGTTCGCGCGGACGAGCTCGGCGATCGCCTCGGCGGCGCGACCGGCATCGGCGACCGGCGCCGACAGCGCCGCCGGGTCGGGCTCGAGGTGCATCGGCGTGTCGAGCACGCGCGCCAGCACGCGCTCGGCCTCCGGCCGCTGGTCCGGCTCGATCAGCCGCACGTGCAGCGTGCCCGAGCCGACCGACGCCTTGAGCTGGCCAGGCGTTCCCTCGGCGATCACGCGGCCGCGGTCGATCACGGCGATGCCGTCGGCGAGCTGGTCGGCCTCGTCGAGGTACTGGGTGCAGAGCAGCACGGTGGTGCCGTCCGCTACGAGCGCACGGACGATGTCCCAGACCTGGTTGCGCGAGCGCGGGTCGAGGCCGGTCGTCGGCTCGTCGAGGAAGATCAGCTTCGGGGTGACCACGATGCTGGCCGCGACGTCGAGACGGCGGCGCATCCCGCCCGAGTAGTGCTTGACCTGCCGCCCGGCGGCGTCGGCGAGGCCGAAGGCGTCGAGCAGCTCGGCCGCGCGCGCCCTCGCCCGCGAGCGCTTGAACCCGAGCAGGCGGGCGATCAGGACCAGGTTCTCGTGACCGGTCAGGTCCTCGTCGACCGAAGCGAGCTGACCGGTCAGGCTGACCGCCTCGCGGACGGCGTCGGCCTCGCGGACGACGTCGTGGCCGAGCACGCGTGCCTCGCCACCGTCCGGACGCAGCAGCGTCGCCAGCATCCGAATCGTCGTCGTCTTGCCGGCTCCGTTCGGGCCGAGCATCCCGTACACGCTGCCGCTGCGCACGGCGAGGTCGATGCCGTCCACGGCGCGCGTCTTCCCGTACGTCTTGACGAGCCCGCTCGCCTCGATGGCCAGGTCAGCTCCTGCGGTCATCCAGCTCCTTGATCGGGAAACGTCATTCTGCCGCACGGAGCCGAGCGCGTCGTCCGCGGCTGCCTCCCCTTCTCCGCTGGAGCTCAGCAACCCGGAGGAAGGGCGCGGAGTACGGCCCAAGGCGGGTGGCCTGGGCCGCGGAATCAGCCGCGCCGGCGGGGGCGTGGCGCGAGCAGCGTGAGGCGCTTGCGGGCAGTGGCGGTCTGACCGGCGTCGTCGCGGACCTTGGCGATCACGCGTAGCGGGAGGCGGCGGTTATGGCGGAGGATGCGCAGCTTCTTGGGCCGCAGCTTGACCTTGACGACCACCTTGCCGCTCCCAGCAACCTTGAAGCGCTTCCCCGCGATCACGAGATGGCGGCGCCCGCGGCCGACCCTCACCTTCCTCGCCGTCCGGAAGGCAATCCGGCCGGCGGTGCTGTCAGCGGCCTTGAAGACGTAACGGAGCACCCCGCGCCGGGAGACACGCAGCTTGCGCTTGCGTGCCGGCAGCAAGACCGAGGGGGTCGTGAGAGGGGGCGGCGTCGCCGTCGTGTCGGAAGGCGGAAGCGTGGGCGAGGGCGGAGGCGGAGGCGGATCGTCGGTGGTGTTATCGCTCGGCGGGGGCGGAGGGGACTCGAATCCGTCGGCCAATAGCGGCGCCCCGTAGTCCGTCTTGGCGCTGAGGATGCTCGTCCCTGGCGCGCCAACGTCCACGCTCGTCGATCCGAAGTTGGAGAAGCCAGCACGAGCACCCGACTCATCCACCGCCGCGACGCAGATGATGTTCGCGTTCGGCAGGGTGCACGGAACCGTGGGCTCGGAGTCGTTGTCCGTGGCATCGTTTCCAGCCGCCGCGACTACGACGGCGTCGAACGTCGAGGCGGTCGAGATCGCGGTCGACATGGCGGAGTCTGTCGCGCCGGGACCGCCCAAGCTCAGGTTGATGACGTCCGCGCCGTTCTGAGCCGCGAACACGATGCCCTCCGCTATGTCGGCGCTGGTGCCCGACCCATCGCCGTCCAGTACCCGTACGGGCATGATCTGCGCCTCTGGCGCGACGCCCGCGATGCCCGTGCCATTGCCAGCCAGCGCAGCCGCGGTGCCCGCGACGTGCGTTCCATGGAACTCGTAGTCGTCGGGATCGCCATCTCCGTCCACGGCATCGAAGCCGCGCACTCCACCGGGTCCGGTCCACAGGTTCGCCTCCAGGTCCGGATGCGTCAGATCGACGCCCGTGTCAACGATGGCGATGACCTGCCCGGCCCCCTTCGTCGTCTCCCACGCGGCGAGGGCGCCCACCCCCGGCGTCGGAAGCTGCACGTCGTCGAGTCCCCACAGCTCGTCGAGGAAGGTGTCGTCGGGCCGCTCTGGCGCAGCGGGGGCCGTCGAAGAGGCGCACGGGCCCGACCTCGTCCCGAGAGCCACGGCGATCGCCCCCACGGCATCCGCAGTGCATCCCGTCACCGTGTCCGAGAGGGAATCGAGCGGAGCGCCCCCATCCTTGATGGCGTCGATCACGTCGGCGTAGGTGGCCGACGGCACGGCTGCCCGAACCAGGGCGGCGACCCCCGAGACGTGCGGCGCCGCCATCGACGTCCCCTGGAACCTCACGTAGTTCCCGACGTCGGGCTGGTCATATTGGCCGGCGGGGCTGATCCCGTCGATGTATGAGTCGTCGCGGCAGAAGACCCGCAGGTCATCCACGTAGGCGCCATCCTGCTGGATCGTCTCGTCCGACCAGAGAGCGAAGACAGGGGTCACGTCATTGCGGCCATCGAGGGAAGAGATGGATATCTCTGCTCGACCGAATGCCGACGGATAGCCGCCCGACTGGCCGGCGTATCCCCAGAGGGGATCGTCCTCAGCACCCGAGACGGCACCAGCGACGAAAAGGTCGTAGAAGCCCTCGTCGGGAAGAGGCTCCACCTGGTACATCGCCCTGAAATGCATGCGGCATCCGCGCTCGCCGGCAAGGTCGAGGGGATCGCTTCGGTAGATCTCGGACGTTGCGGCACTCGCGTAGCTCGTGCCCGGACTGTCCGTAATGGCGTAAGACCCGCTCGCGGCGGTGGGCGTCAGGCCC
Source organism: Thermoleophilaceae bacterium (assembly GCA_040881635.1). GTDB lineage: Bacteria > Actinomycetota > Thermoleophilia > Solirubrobacterales > Thermoleophilaceae > JAAYBF01. The sequence goes on along the minus strand of JBBECV010000025.1, from coordinate 126,035 downwards.
CACTCGATGCCCCCGTTCTCGACATATGTCTGCCAGTGCGGCGGGACGGCGACAGCGCGGTAGCGGTAGTTCGGTTGCGCGTACGCGACATCGGGCTGACGCTCGAGCGCCCGCACCGCGACGGGAACCCGGTCCTGGACCGCGACTATCTGCGCCCGCTCGAGGCCGCGGAGCGAACGCTCGAATCCGACACCCGCCCGTCCACGGGCGCTGGCCCGCTCACTCGGCGTGGTCCCCGCCTTGAACCGGACGATCGCCTCTCCAGGAACGTAGTCCTCGCCGACGCGACGCACGTCATCGCGATCGATCTGGGGAGCCGCAGTAGCCGCCGCAGGGGCAACGAGGATCCCCAGCGCGACGGCAGCCAGAAGGAACGGACGAAGGTGTCGATGGACGTGTCGCATTCAAAGCGAGCCCCGGCCGGTGCCGATGAGCCCACCGGACAGGCATCGGCACGGGCCGCCCCGCCCTGAAGGGCGGCACCTTCGCGGCGGAACCCTCCGTGAAGCACGGTGCTCACGGCTCATGGCATATGGCCTTCAGCCCGATCACGCCAAATCGCCTCGATCGCAACTCGGGATTCCTGCGCGCCGAGCGGCGCCATCCGAACGTCCGTGGCGATGACCGGCTCACCATCCCGGTCCTCCACGCGGGCCGGCACAGTGCCAACCGGCGGCTCGCAGTCGCGCGCTGTCGGGTTCACGCCTCCACCCCGCCGCGCGCCTCCGCCACCGACCGCAGCTCCACCGGCGTTGCATGCAGCGCCCGCAGCCGAAGGTCGCGCCAGGTCATGCCCTCGCGCAGGAGTGCGGGCATGCCGAGGGTGAAGGCGGTCGAGATCTCGACGGCCTGGAGGATGATGCCGTAGGCGAGGGCGTCGGTGTGGCCGATGCCGTAGGCGGAGAGGACGGCGACGCAGGCGGCCTGGAAGACGCCGAGGTTCGACGGCGTGGCGGGGATCGCGGCGGTGACGTTGACGGCGAACAGAACCGCGGCGGCGGCGCCCATGCCGGCCTGGCCGTCGAGGCCGAGCGCGATCAGGAGCAGGTAGCAGGCGAGCCACTGGACGCCCCAGGCGAGCAGCTGCATCGTCGCGGCCCAGCCGCCGAGGCGGGGGTGGCGGAAGACCTGCAGGCCGTGGCGGACCTGGACCATCGCACCGCGGGCGACGGCGATCGCCTGCCGGACGCGGGCGAAGCGCGACGGCTTGCCGCGGCGCAGCAGGGCCGGCCCGCCGAGGACCAGCAGCGCCAGCACCAGCGGCGCGATCGTCACGAAGATCAGCGCGTCCTCGCCGCCGCGGAAGATGCCGACGGTCGCGAACATCACCGAGCCGAGAACGATCAGGGCGAGGATGTTCAGCAGCGTCTGCGAGACGATCGAGCCCAGCACGACCGGGAAGCGGTCGCGTACGCGGCCGACGCGGCGGGCCATGATCAGCGCGCGCGACGGCTCGCCGAGGCGGGCCGGCAGCGTCGCCGACATCAGCACCCCGATCATCGTCGCCCGGGCGGTGTCGCGGCGGCGCACGGGCGTGCCGGGAAGCGCAGCGCGCAGGACGGCGTGCCAGGCCTCGGCGCGGATCAGCAGCGAGGCGCACATCAGCGCGAAGGCTGCGAGCACCCAGACCGGCGTGGCCGCCAAGAGCGCCTGGACGATCGACTCGATGCCGATCCGCTCGAGCGCCAGGCCGGCGAGCCCGAGCGCGGCGACCATGCCGGCGGCGGCGGCGGCGCGGCGGATCTTGCGCCAGCGGCCGCGGCGCTCGGCCGACGGCGCCAGCTCCGGCTCGATCGACGGCAGCTTGCGTGGCGGTGCGATATCCGCCGGCGCCGCCGCGACGAGGCCGAGCCGGGCGCCGATCGCCCCCGCGCGCGTCGCCGGGGCGGGCATCTCACACGCGTCCTCGTACGCGCCGAGCAGCTCGGTCGCGACCGTGGGCCACGAGAAGCGCTGCGCCCGCTCGCGTGCCGCGACCGACATCGCCTTCCGGCGCGCCACGTCGAGCGCGAGGGTGCGCAGCGCCTCGCCAAGCTCGGCCGGGTCGGCGGCGCGGACGAGCAGGCCGTCGACGCCGTCGCGGACGACGTCGCGGTAGCCGGCGATGTCCGACGCGACGACCGGCGTTCCCGAGGCGAACGCCTCGGTCAGCACCATCCCGAAGCTCTCGCCGCCGAGCGAGGGGGCGACGAGCAGGTCCGCCGCGCCGAGCAGCCGCCACTTCTCGGCGTCGTCGACACGCCCCGCGACCTCCACGCCCTCGACGTCGAGCAGCAGCGGCTCCACCTCGGCCCGCGTGGCGCCGGCGACCGTCAGCCGCGCGTCCACTCCCGCGATCCGCAGCGCCTCGAACGCGCGCAGCAGCACCGGCAGGCCCTTGCGGGCGTCGGCGCGGCCGAGGAACAGCAGCTCGAGCCGCTCGCGCCCCGCGCGATCCGACGGGCGCGCCGCCGAGAGGTCGACTCCGTTCGGCACGATTCGGTAGCGCCCGCCGTAGAAGCGCTCGGCCGTCCAGCGGGCCGCCTCCGAGACGGCGACGCGAACGTGGATCTTGCGGTAGAGGCGGCGCGCGCCAGCGACGTTCGCGGCGAAGCCGTTGGTCAGCCGGTTGCGCGAGTAGCTGTGAAAGGTCGCGACGAGCGGCGACCGCGCCGCCTCGGTCGCCACCCAGCCCGTGACCGCCGCGTTGGGCTCGTGGACGTGGATCGCGTCGTAGCCGCCGTGGCGCAGCTCGCGCTCGAGCGTGGCGACGCCGTCCGGCGAGCAGGCGAGGTTCGATACGGCGCCGTTGAACGGCAGGCCGAGCGTGCGCCCGAGCGGCACTACGTAGTCGGGCAGGGGCCGGGGCTCGGGGGCGGCGCCCCGATGCATCGCACGCGCCAGGCGGTCGTCCGGGTCGTACGGGACCAGCAGGCGCGCGTCGTGGCCCTGGCCGAGCAGCTCGTCGGTCAGCGCCTCGGCGTGCCTGCCGACACCGCCTGGATACGTGTACGAGTAAGGCGAGACGATCCCTACGCGCACCACAGCATCGTAGACGACCACATCGGCCAGCGGGAGGAGCACAGCCGGTCTCCCCGCGGTATGAGCGCAGCCGGGTCATCGGACCGGCGAGCACCGCACCGATGCCCATCGTTCGCCAGACTGCGCGGGCGATGGCCGACCGCAACTACGTCAAGTACACGTTCCTCAAGGTGCTGCCCGAGTGGCGGCAGCGAAGCGCCGCCGAGCGCGCGCAGGACAAGCGCGAGGTCGCGGCCGCCTGCAACGAGCTCGGCGCCGACCACTTCCTGCGCGCCTACTCGCTCGTCGGCACGCGCGGCGACTGCGACCTCATGATCCGGATGGTCGCCCCCACGCTCGACCCGATCCACGAGCTCCACGTGCTGCTCAACCAATCGGGCCTGATGGGCTACGCCGAGGTCGCGCACTCCTACCTCGCCCTGACCAAGGAGTCGGTCTACTCCGAGGAGGAGCAGCCGACCGCCCCGCGCCCCGGCTCCGACCGGCGCTACTTCATCGTCTATCCGATGTGGAAGAAGCGCGAGTGGTACATGCTCGCCCCCGAGGAGCGGATGCGGATCATGCGCGGCCACATCGAGACCGGCAAGCGCTACCAGGGCATCGAGATCAACACCGCCTACTCCTACGGCCTCGACGACCAGGAGTTCGTCGTCTCCTTCAACGCGGACGACCCCGCCGAGTTCCTCGATCTCGTCCAGGAGCTGCGCTCGACCGAGTCGAGCGCCTACACCGCCTCCGAGACGCCGATCTTCACCTGCATCGGCGCCAGCGTCGAGCGGGCCCTCGACGCGCTCGACGGCACCGCCGTCACCGCTGCCACCGCCTCGCCCACATAGGGGCCCGCGGGTTCGAATCCCGCGCGTCGTTGCTTGCTCCGTAGTCTACATAGGTAGACTACGGGCCATGAGGAAGACCGCAGCTCTGATCACGGTGGCCGCGACCATGATGGAGGAGCCGACCGAGCGGCACTGGGGTTATGGCCTGACCAAGAGCACGGGCGTGCGGTCAGGAGTGCTTTACCCGATCCTTGAGCGGATGCTTGCGGAGGGATGGCTGGAGGACGGCTGGGAGGACCGAAGCGAAATCTCGGACGGTCGTCCTCCTCGGCGGTACTACGTCCTGACGGGCGAGGGTCAGGCCGAACTAGCCGCGATCCTCGCTGAGGCGCAAAGGGATCGTCGCTTCATCCAGCTACTACCGAGGCCGGCATGATGACGGAGATGCTTATCGGCATGGATCCCTTGTTGGCCGCGCTGGTTCTGCTCGTCGGTTACGGATTCGCCCCAGGTGCGGCGCTCAGGCTCATCGTCCTCGCCTTTCCGCGAGACGACTTCCGGCGCGAAGAGCTACTTGCCGAGCTGTACGCCGTTCCGCGGCGAGAGCGTCCGGTCTGGGTATTCGAGCAACTTGAGGTCGCTCTCTCCGAGGGCCTGTTGGGACGTGCGCGATGGGCAGCTACTGGTCGCGTGATCCATCGGTGGCGGTTGAAGTCCGGATTAGAGCGTCACCGCGAATCGCCCAGCACCTTCGAAGTGCCTTCCGACGACGAGAAAATTTCCATTGCGCCCAGGATGAGCGTGAAGCTGATCTTCGAGATGCGCGACGGCTGGGGCGAGCGGATGTGGGTCGACGTGGAAAAGGTCGGGCGACGACGGCTGACCGGACGGCTCGGCAACCAGCCCCTTGGAATTCCGCGTCTGAGCCATGGCGACAAAGTCAAGTTCAAGCTCGATGACGTGATCGACATCGTTCCTGAGCCCCACTGGCAAGAAGAGCCTGCTGCCGGCGAGTTGCCGGGCTAACTCGTCGCGCTCAGTCGAAGCGCTCTTCGTGCAATCGCCCGATGCGCCGGAAGATCGGGGCGGATTTCGATCCTTGGCCTGTCAAGCCGTTCGGCACCGGGAGGCGCGGCGCGCCCAGCGGGTCTTGCAGCACGTGTAGAACTCCTCCATGTCCGCCCGCCTGCCCAAGTCGCAGATCGAGCGGCTCGGCTTGCGCCTGGTCGGCAAAGACGGGCCGTCCGATGAGGATCTCGATCTCCTGCACCAGCTTCTGCTCACCCGCTCGGAGCAACTGGATCGGGCCGAGGCCCGGCTGCGCGAGGGGCTCGGCATCGTGCCGACCTCGCGGGTGAAGAACACCGAGACGATCCTGGAGAAGCTGCGTCGCGGCGGCGGATCCGGGCTCAAGAGCATCCAGGACCTGGTCGGCATGCGGATCGTGGGCGGATTCGACCGGCGAGAGCAGGGTGAGCTGGTCGAGCGGGTGGTCGCTTTGTTCGGCGACGGCGACCGCGCGCCGAAGGTCGTCGACCGCCGTGCCGAGCCGATGCATGGCTATCGGGCGGTTCACGTGATCGTGTTCCCTGAGGGCGCGCCCATCGAGATCCAGGTCCGCACTGAGTGGCAGCACGAGTGGGCGGAGTTCTTCGAGAAGCTCGCCGACCGGGTGGGCCGGGGCATCCGCTACGGCGAACCGCCGGCGAAGTGGTGGACGCCCGTCACGACTCGCCCGATCGCTGTCCGTAGATACTTCGAAGTCGAGCATGAACGCCGCGAGAGCATTGTCGAGATGGCCCTCGCCGTCGCTGGCATGATCGACGCTGTCGAGGAGGGCGAGGTCGTGGCTCCGGACGATCGCGACCTACCCGCCTACCGCCGCAAGGTCGAGGTCGCCTTGGGCGACCTCCGGCAGACGCTGCATGACATCGATGACGCGAACGACGTAGTCGAGAGGCTGGGGTCATAAGCGTGGCGACTACCATTGGCGCATGGCGCACTTCCTGATCGTCTACGACCGCAACGCCGGTGAGCTGGTGCGGCAGACCCGCTTCGAGTCGAGCGCGGATGCCATGCGGGCTCGCTTCATGGCGGAGGCGGAGTTCCGCGGTCGAGCCGAGATCGAGGTCGTGACGCTAGTCGCCGAGTCCGAGGGCGCGCTGCGGCGCACCCACGCCCGGTACTTCCTCGACCTGGCGGCTCTCGGCGAGCGCATGTCCCGGGCGTACTAGTAGGCGGAGCGAGGTCAGACGCTCGACGCCTTGCCGGCGGCGTCGAGCATCTCGGCGACGCGGGTGAACTTCACGCGCGGGCGGCCGTGCGGCTCGCCGGCTGCCTTCTCGGCCGCGTCGATCAGCTCCCAGCCGCCGTACTCGACGTGGTCGGGCACGCGCTCGCGGACGAGCTCCTCGATCGCGGCGCGGGCGGGGCGCTCAGGCTCGGGAAGCCGATCGTGCCCGGCGTCCTCAAGCAGGTGCTGAACGGTCTCCTGCGCGTCGCGCTTGTTGGTGCCGATGACGCCCGAGGGTCCGCGCTTGATCCAGCCGGCGACGTAGACGCCGGGGATCGTGCGCTGCTCGGCCGGGTCGATCACCCGCCCCTCCTCGTTGGGGATCGTGCCCTTCCAGTCGTCGAACGGCACCCCGTCGATGGGGACGCCGCGGTAGCCGATCGAGCGGAACACGAGACCGACGTCGAGCGTCTCGTGCTCGTCGGTCGCCTGCGCGCGCATGCCACCGTCGCCGCTGTGGACGAGCTCGTTGTGGACGATCTCGAGCTGCTCGACCCTGCCGTCGCCGCGAATCTCGACCGGCGAGACGAGGAAGCGCAGAATCACGCGCTTGGGCTTGCCCTCGGGCTCGCGGGCGGCGAAGTCCTGCAGGATCTCGACGTTGCGCCGGGGGGTGATGTCGCCCTCGCCCTCGATCGAGCGGGCGCTGTGCGAATCGAGCTCAAACGGCTCCACGACCACGTCCGCGTCGGTCAGCTCGCCGAGCTCGCGCAGCTCCGGGTTGGTGAACGCCGCCTGCGCGGGGCCGCGGCGGCCGAGGATGTAGACCTCGCGCACGTTCGACTCGACGAGCGCCTCGATCGCGTGATCGGCGGTGTCGGTGCACTCGAGCTCCTTGCGCGGGAGGACGAGCATCCGCGCCACGTCCATCGCGACGTTGCCGTTGCCGACGATCGCGGCCCGCTCCGCCGACAGGTCGAACTCAAGGTCGCGGTAGTCGGGGTGGCCGTTGTACCAGGCGACGAACTCGGTCGCGGCCCAGCTGCCGGGCAGGTGCTCGCCGGGAATGCCGAGCTGACGGTCGGTCTCGGCGCCGAAGGAGTAGACGATCGCGTGGTAGTGGCGGCGCAGGTCCTCGTGGCCGAGGTCGCGCCCGACGTGGACGTTGCCGAAGAAGCGGAACTCCTCCTTCGCGGCCGTCTTCTCGTAGACCCGCGTGACCGACTTGATCTTGGGATGGTCGGGCGCGACGCCGGCGCGCACGAGGCCGAACGGAGTCGGCAGCCGGTCGTACATGTCGACCTCGACCGCGACGTCCTTAGCGGCGAGCAGATGCCCCGCGGCGTAGAAGCCGGCCGGGCCGGAGCCGACGACGGCTACGCGCAGCGGGTTGTCGATCGTTCCTGGCGGCAAGGGCGCGCGATGATATCCGGCGGCCGCCGGGCGTCAGTCGAGGCGGTTCTCGAGCGGGACGGAACCCTTGTCGACCGGCGCCTCCGACTGCGTGGCGGCCTGCTCGGCGTCCTCGGGCTGCTCTGCCTCCAGGAGGGTCGCCAGCTCGCCGGACTCGTACATCTCCGTGACGATGTCGCAGCCGCCGACGAGCTCGCCCTTGACGAACAGCTGCGGGATCGTCGGCCAGCCCGAGATTCCGGACAGCTCCTCGCGGATGCGCTGGTCGGGCAGGATGTCGAGCGCCGCATAGCGGACTCCGAGCGCGTTCAGGCACGCCGCCGTGCGCGCGGAGAAGCCGCAGGCGGGCTGCTCCGGGCTGCCCTTCATGAAGAGCATCACCGGGTTCTCGGCGACCGCCTGCTCGATGAACTCGCGGATCTCGGTGCTGGTCACGGCGTTCCTCCGGAAGTCGAGGTCTTGATCGAGAGCGCGTGGATCGGACCGCCCACCTCGGCGCCGAACACGTCGTAGACGAGCTTGTGCTGCTGGATCCGCGACAGGCCCTCGAAGCGGTCCGAGACCACCTCGGCGCGGAAGTGGTCCCCTCCCCCGGTGAGATCCTCGACCGTCACGGCCGCGCCGGGCAGGGCCGTCTCGATCCGCTGCTTCAACTCGTCGCTCGTGGGCATCGACCATGGCACGATAGCGCGCTGCAAGCGGAGGCCCGCGGCGTGCTCGGCCGTTGCTACATTTACTGAAGCTATGGTCACGATCTCCGAGATAGCAGCCGAGAAGGTCCGCGGATTCCTCGAGCAGCAGGAGGCCGACAAGCCCGTCGGCCTGCGGGTTGGCGTCAGGGGCGGCGGCTGCTCCGGCTTCCAGTACGCCCTCGCCCTCGACGAGCGCCGCGACGACGACGAGGTCTTCGAGCACGGCGAGATCGCGATCCTGGTCGACCCCGCCAGCCTGCGCTACGTCGACGGCTCCCAGGTCGACTACGCCGAGAGCATGATGGGCGCCGGCTTCGAGGTCAACAACCCGAACGTCGTCGCCTCCTGCGGCTGTGGCTCCTCGTTCCGCATCGCGGACGAGGACCCCTCCTGCGGCGCCACCGCGGCGTAGGGACCAGCGACATGGCGGTTGCGGACGGCGTGCCGTTCGAGCACCTGTGCCGCTGCGATCCCGTTCTCGGAGCACTGGTGGAGACCCACGGCCCGTTGGACGAGAGCGAGCGGCGGCGAGGGCGGCCGGAGGACGCGTATGGGGCACTGGTGCGGTCGATCGTCGGACAGCAGCTGTCGGTGAAGGCGGCGAGGACGATCTACGAGCGGCTGTGCGCTCTGTACGGAGGGCGAACGCCGGCGCCCGCGGAGCTGATCGCGACCGGGACCGAGGAGCTGCGCGGCGTCGGTCTGTCGCGGGCGAAGGCGGCATACCTGCGCGATCTGGCGGAGCGGGTGGAGCGGGGCGACGTGGACCTCGGTGCGCTGCCGGCGATGCCGGACGACGAGGTCTCGGCCACGTTGACGGCGGTTAAGGGGCTGGGCCAGTGGACGGTCGACATGTTCCTGATGTTCCACCTGCGCCGGCCGGACGTGCTACCCGTCGGCGACCTGGGCATCCGCCGCGCCGTGGAGGGCGCCTACGGCCTCGACGGGCTCCCGGACGCCGGCGCGCTCAGCCGCATCGCCGAGCCGTGGCGACCGCACCGCACGCTGGCTTGCCTGTACCTCTGGGCGTCGCTGGACAACGAGCCCGCCTGACAGGAGGCGCGCGCAAGCGGCCGCGATCGCGACGGGCGGGGCGCGGGCGGGTAGAGTGGCGCCGATGCCGGTCGCCGTCGTCACCGACACCACCGCGTATCTGCCGCGCGAGGTCGTCGATCGATACGGGATCGGCGTGATCCCGCTGTATGTCGTCTTCCCCGATCGCACCGAGCGCGAGTCGGACATCACCGACTACGACGCCTTCTTCGAGGAGCTGCGCGCGGGCGAGTCGGCGGCGAAGACATCGCAGCCGTCGGTCGGCGACTTCGTCTCGGTCTACGAGCCGCTGCTCGCTCGCGGCGACGAGGTCGTCTCGATCCACATCTCGGGCGGGATATCCGGGACCGTGGAGTCCGGCCGGCAGGCGGCCGACCAGCTCGAGCGCGAGGGCAAGGGCGGCGAGCGGGTGCGCATGGTCGACTCCCAGACCGCCGCCGGCGGCCTCGGCATCGTCGTCGCGGCGGCCGCTCGCTGCGCACAGCTCGGCGGCACCGCCGACGAGGTGGCGGAGGCGGCGACCCGCGCCCGGGCCGAGCTGAAGATGTGGTTCGGGCTCGACACGCTCGAGTTCCTCAAGCGCGGCGGGCGGATCGGCGCCGCGAGCGCGTGGATCGGCTCGACGCTGCGGATCAAGCCGATCCTCACCGTCGAGCGCGAGCTGAGCCCGGTCGAGCGGGTGCGGACCAGCTCGCGGATGTTCGAGCGGATGGTCGACTACGCCGCCCAACGCCACGAGTCGGGCGCCGACGCATGGGTCGTCCAGCACATCTCGGCGCCGGAGGAGGCGGCCCGCCTCGAGGAGCGCTGCCGCGAGGTCTTCGGCTGCGAGCCGCTGTTCGTCAGCGAGATCGGGCCGGTGTTGAGCGCGCACACGGGCCCGGGCCTGCTGGGCGTCGGCTCGGTGCCGGCGCGCTTCTTCGAGTAGGCGGCCTCAGGGCAGCCCGGAACCGTCCGGGTCGGCGGGCAGTCTTCCTTCGATGGCCGCTGACATCTCAGCTCCGCGCGTCGTCGCCAGGACGGTGCTGATCGCGATCGCCATCGTGGTCGCCCTGTACCTCCTGTACCTGCTGCGCAAGCCGATCGGGTGGCTGCTGATCGCGACGTTCCTGGCCGTCGCCCTGTCGGGGCCGGTGAACCTGCTCCATCGCCGCATGCCCCGGGGGTTGGCGATCGCCCTCGTGTACCTCGGGCTGCTGCTGGTCCCGGTCGCGATCGGCGCCGTCGTGGTGCCACCGATCGTGACGGGCGCGGAGGACCTGGCGGGCAACGCGCCGGAGTACGCGCGCGACGTCGCGAGCTTCGTCAACGAGAACCAGCGGCTGCAGGAGCTCGACGACGACTACGACATCACCGGGAAGATCGAGGAGGAGGCGGCCAAGCTCCCCGAGAAGATCGGCGACGCTGCGAGCGTCCTCAGCGACGTCGGCTTCGGGATCGTCAACTCGATCTTCGCGGTCGTGACGATCCTGATCCTGACGGCCTTCATGCTCGGAGGCGGCCGGCGCTGGATTGCCGCGTGGCTGCGGTTCGCGCCCGAGGACCGCGCGGAGCGGATCCAGCGCGTCTTCGACCGCTCGGCGCGCGCGGTCGGCAACTACGTCGCCGGGGCGCTCGCGCAGGCGGCGCTCGCCGGCCTCCTCTCCTACGTCGTCCTGTCGATCCTCGGCGTGCCGTTCGCCGCGCCGCTCGCGCTGGTGATCTTCTTCCTCGACCTGATCCCGATGGTCGGCGCGACGATCGGAGCGATCATCGTCGGCGTCGTCACCCTCTTCAACGACTTTCCGGCCGACACGATCGTCTGGGTGGTCTGGTCGATCGCCTACCAGCAGGCGGAGAACAACCTCGTCCAGCCGCAGATCCAGAAGCGCGCGGTCGACATCAACCCATTCCTGGTCGTCGTGTCGGTCCTCTTCGGCGCCACCCTGCTCGGCGTCATCGGCGCGCTGATGGCCGTCCCGGTCGCGGCGACGATCCAGATCGCGGTCCGCGAGTACGCCGACCTGCGCGGCATCCGTCCGCGTGACGACGCGCCCGCCGAGCCACCCCCCGCCGAGCCCCCGGCGGCTCCCGCCTAACGACGCCTTCTGAAGAGCGACACGGTGGCCGCGATGCCGCCGCCGACGACGAAGCCGGCGACTGCCGCGGTGGTGAGCGCAGCGGTGCGGTTGTCGGCGAGCTGGCGACGCCAGTCGGCGATCTCGGCGACCTTGGAGCGCAGGTCGTTGACCGAGTAGCTCAGCTCGCGGCGCGTCTCCTCGATCGAGGCGCGGATCTGGTCGGGGCTGCGGTTTGCGGGCAGGCTGGAGGGCATCGGCTAGCTGGTCTCCTTCGATCCGGCCGTCTCGGCGGCGGCGGAGCGCTCGAGCGACTCGCGAGTGAGCTTGGCCTGCTCGATCGCCATGTCGGGCGTCGGCGGCGCGCCACGCGAGACGAGCCGGGCGGCGGCGAGCCCGGCGAGCAGCGCCAGCAGGAGCAGCAGCAACGTCACCATCGCGAAACCCGCCCAGATCGGCATGTCGAACGCGTCGACCAGGAACCAGGCGAGCGTGTGCAGCAGCATCACGACCGCGAACACGACGAAGACGCCGGCGGCCGCGCCGACGGCCGCGCCCCTGCCGAGCTTCTTGACCTTGGTGGCGACCTCCGCCTTCGCGAGCTCGATCTCCTCGCGAACGAGCAGCGACGCCTTCTCGGAGACCTCGAAGACGACCTCGCCGAGGCTCTTGTCCGCCCCGTCGGGGCCCGGCGGGGTCACCGGCCGACCCGCCTCAGGATCTGGGCGAGGATCAGGCCCCCGGCAAAGGCCGCGCCGACGTAGATCTCGGGGCGCTCGGAAAACGCGTCGTCGCCGCCGGCGGCAGCCTGGGCGCCGGCCGGCGACTGCGGCGGGGGCGGCGCCTCACCGGTGGCCGTGGCCTGGCGGTCGCCGGGCGCTCCAGCTCCGTGGGCCGCGGACTCCATCAGGCGTCCGGCGGGTCCTCGTCGAACACGCGCACCCAGATCAGCGTCGCGATCCGCTGGGCCACGATCGTGGACAGGGCACCGACGCCCGCGAGGACGCCGCTCCACATCAGCCGCTTGACGAGATCGTTCTGCATCGGGGGACGATTCAACCAGATACGGCGGGCGCCCCGGATGCCGAGACCTCGAGCCCACCGCACGTCGCCTCGACGACCAGCGTCTTCGCGCGCTCGAACTCGTCCTCGGTGGCGGGCAGCAGGTCGAAGATCCAGGCCGAGAGCAGCTGCTCGATCGCGCCGTAGAAGCACATCGCGCCGAACTGGGCCGAGATGTCGCGCTTGAACGTGCCGTCACGACGCGCGGACTCGACTATCTGCGCGATCTCGTCGTAGGCCTCGCGGATCTTCTGCAGATGCAGGCGTCCGAACGAGTTGGCGGCACGCGTGACCTCGACGATGATCACCTTCATCAGGTCGGGCTCGTGGCGGTAGGAGTCGATGATGAAGCTGGCGACCTCGTGCAGCTTCTCGCGCGGTCCGAGCTCGTCGCGGCGGTCGATCGCGGTGATCGCGTCGAGCATGATCTGCCAGCGCTCGAGGAAGAGCTCGTTGAGGATCTCCTCCTTCGAGTCGAAGTAGTGGTAGACGAGCCCGTAGGCGACGCCGGCCTCGTCGGCGACGTCGGAGACACGGCAGTGGTGGAAGCCCTGGCGCGCGAACACGGTGATCGCCGCGTCGAGGATCAGCCGCCGCTTGTCGACAGCGCCGGTGCCGGCAGTCGCGGCCATCAGGCGCGCGCCTCCTCGGGCCAGCGGTAGGCCGACGGCACGCGGTTGGCGAGGCTCGGCAGGGTCGCGCGAACCTCATCCTGGCGGTCGAAGTCGAGGTCGGCGGCGGCGAAGCCCTCGCCCTCGCCGACGCGGCCGAGGACGTCGCCCCACGGATCGACGATCTGCGAGCCGCCATGGCTCTCCATCCCGCCGCCGTGCATTCCCACCTGGTCGGCGGCGACCACGAACGCCTGGTTCTCGATCGCCCGCGCGCGCACGAGCGTGTCCCAGTGGGCGGCGCCGGTCACGGCGGTGAAGGCGGCGGGAACCGCGATCACGCGCGCGCCCTCGACGGCGAGGATGCGGAAGAGCTCCGGGAAGCGCAGGTCGTAGCAGACGGTCAGGCCGAGGCGGGCGCCGTCGGCCTCGCTGACGACGATCTCGTCGCCGCGCTCCTCGGAGGCCGACTCGCGGTACTCGCGCCCGCCGACGACGACGTCGAACATGTGGATCTTGCGATAGGCGCCGCGCAGCTCGCCGTCGGGACCGACGTGGACGCAGGTGTTCGACAGCTTGTCGCGCCCGTCGCGCAGCTCGGCGATCGAGCCGGCGACGAGGTCGATCCCGAGCTCGCGCGCGAGGCCGCGCGCCCAGGCGATCGTCGGCCCGTCGAGCGGCTCGGCGCTCGCGCGCAGCTGCTCCTCGGTCCCGATCGCGTTGAACTTCTCGGGCAGGACGACGAGCGTGCAGCCGTCGGCGGCGGCGGCGCGAACCAGGCGCTCGGCGGTCGCCAGGTTGCGTGGCTTGTCTTGCGTCGAGGTCATCTGTACGGCAGCGGCGCGCATCACGACATCCTCCCCGGAGTCACGTTGACTCGCCAGTCAACGAGTCTAACGCCGGGCGGCGCGGTCACGCCAGCGGAGCGCCGTTGCCGCGCGCGCGGATCACGATCCGCAGTCCGCCGCGCGGGCTCAGCGTCGGCATCTGGCGCACGGTCATCGTGCGGCCGGGGAGCAGCTCGGGGCGGAAGCCCTGCAGCATCAGCGTGACGACCGCGCGAATCTCCATCTGGCCGAAGCGCATCCCGACGCAGGTGCGAGACCCGCCGCCGAAGGGCACGTAGGCGCCCTTCGGGAGCGCGGCCCTGCGCTCCGGGGCGAAGCGCTCGGGGACGAAGGCCTCGGGCTCGGGAAAGACCTCGGGCAGCCGGTGGCTGGCCCAGGACGAGTAGTTGACGTACGCGTTGGCGGGGACCGGCATGCCGGCGATCTCGGTCGCCTCGACCGAGCGGCGCGGTCCGATCCACGCCGCCGGGTAGAGCCGCAGCGTCTCGTCCAGCGCCATCTCCAGCCGCGGCAGCGCGGTGCCGGTGAGGTCGGCCGCCGTCGGACGACGCCCCGCGAGCACGCGGTCCTGCTCGTCGTAGAGCGCGGCGAGCTCGTGCGGGTGGCGCGCGAGCTCATAGAGCATGAACGAGATCGTCGAGGTGGACGTGTCGTGGCCGGCGAACAGCAGCGTGACCGCCTGGTCGCGGACCTCGCGGTCGGTCAGCGGCTCGCCCGCCTCGTCGGTCGCGGCCAGCAGCATCCCGAGGACGTCGCCCTCGCCGAGGTCGCCGCTGCGGCGCCTGCGTGCGATCTCGGCGTAGACGATCCGGTCGAGCTGGCGGCGGGCGGCGAGCAGCCGGCTCCACGGCGAGCCCGGGCCGCGCACCAGCCGCAGGGCGAAGTCGATCCCGTAGAACGACAGCGCGCGCTCGAACTCGACGGCGGCTCGAGCGCCGGTGTCGCCGTCATCGGGGTCGAGCCCGAGCAGCGCCCGCATCGCGATCCGCATCGCGAGGTTGCGCGCCCAGTGGTAGACGTCCACGACCTCGCCGGGGCGCCAGCCGGCGAGCGCCCGCTCGGCCTCGGCGAGCATCGTGTCGGCTGCCGCCGCGATCCGCTCGCGATGGAAGGCGGGCAGCACGATGCGGCGGGCGCGGCGGTGGTAGCCGCCGTCGATCGTCAGCAGGCCGTCGCCGAGCAGCGGGATCAGGTCGCCGAAGCCGCCCTCGCGCCAGTGGAAGCTGCGCGCCTTGGAGACGAGGATCTGGTGGTTGGCCTCCGGGCCGAGCGCGAAGACCTGGCGGCCGTGGAGCAGCCGCAGCGAGAAGACCGGGCCGTAGCGCTCGTACGCATCGAGCAGGATCGGCAGCGGGTCGCGCACGATCTTGAGCGTGCGGCCGATGTCGAAGTCGACGGCGCCGGGCGGGAACGGCTGGGTCGTGCCGAGCTCGTCCCGCACGTCGCGCGCCACTCGCAGCAGCGCGTTGGGATTGCGTTGCCGCGGGCGCTCGACCGGCTGAGCCGGGCGACGGGCGCGCCCGTCGGGTGTCGTCGCTGACTCCACCGATTCGCAGTGTCCCAGATGATCCGCGCATAGGTTGGCTGGCCAGCCAATTCACGGTAGGTTGAGCCGATGGCCGACCTTCCGGTCCGCGGCGCCACCGTCCGCGAGCTCGAGCTGCCACTGCCGCCGGGGCGGATGCCGAGCTGGCGCGCCGGCCGGCCGCTCAAGCGCTGGCGCTACGTCGGGGTGTTCGCCCCCGACGTGATGCTGTGCGTCGGCGACGCCCGCATCGGCCCGCTGCGCCAACGCTGGTGGGCGGTCGGGCTGCCCGACGGCTCGCTGCGGGAGCGGACGACGCTACGTGCGGGAGGCATCCGCCTCGAGCCGCCGGTGGACGTCGCCGCCGCACCGCCAGCGGGCGAGGGCATCCGTCCGGCACGGGCTCGCGTGCGCGGGCGTGGCATCGCGATCGACCTCGAGCTCGACGAGGCCGCCGGCGTCGAGGTCGTATCGCCGGTCGGCCGCCGCGGCGCCCACATCTGGACGCGCAAGCAGGCGCTCGTGCCGGTGCGCGGAACGGTCGAGGTCGACGGCCGCCGCCACGAGATCGACGGCGACCACGGCTTCGTCGACGACTCCGCCGGCTACCACGACCGCCACACCGCCTGGCGCTGGTCCGCCGGCGTCGGCACGCTCGACGACGGCCGGCGCGTCGGCTGGAACCTCGTCGACGGCGTCCACGACTCGCCGCAGGCGAGCGAGCGGGCGGTCTGGCTAGGGGGCGAGCCGGTCGAGGTCGGCCCCGTGCGCTTCGCCGACGACCTCTCCTCCGTCGCCTTCGCCGACGGCTCGGCACTCGCGTTCGCTCAGCGGTCGGAGCGCACGCATTCCACCAACGCCCTGCTCGTCCGCTCCCGCTACCGCCAGCCGTTCGGGACCTTCCACGGCTCGCTCCCCGGCGGCCTGCGCCTCGCCGAGGGCTTCGGCGTCATGGAGGACCACGACGTGCACTGGTGAGATGCAAACGGTGCACGTCGAGCTCGTTGGGTGATGAGCTGGTCGTGCGGAGCCGTATCGGCTGGCGGCATGAGCACTCGGGACCTCTCTCGGACTGGTCAGGCCATTCCGCGTGGACGGGGCGGAACGGCTGCGACGGTCGTCGCGGCCAGCGGGGTGCAGCCGGTCGCCGGCACTGCCCTACCGAGGAGATCCGCGCCGTGCGAGACGTGGCGAACCGGATGCACCCTCGGCCCTGCGGCCCCCGACCTCGACGCGACCGGCATGCCGCCAGGTCGGCGACCAGCGACTTAGTCGATCCTGACGTAGCATATGTGCATGGCCAAGCCGTATCGCTCAACGGTCGTATACGACCCCGAGGCGCTTCAGGACTTCCTCACCGACGTGAGAAGCAAGGAGGAGCGCAAGGCCGCATTCAACGCGGTCGACAAGCTGCGCCGGATCGGCGAGGCGCTCGCACCGCCGCACATGAAGCCTTTGCAAGGCGAGGCGAACCTCAACGAGCTGCGCCCCCGCCAGGGACGATCGCCAACGCGACTGATCTATCGCCGCGTCGGTGGCATCTACGTCGTGCTGGCCGTCGCGAAGGACAAGGCGGACTTCGAGAAGAAGAAGCGCGTCGCCCAGGAGCGAGGACGGCAGTACGCCTGAACGCCGCCCAGGGGCCGTGCGATAAGACTTTTGTTATCATGGGCCCAGCGTCGGCCCTCCCACCAGTCGAGACACCATGAGCAACCGCCAGCCACATGACCTGAAGACCCACGGCGAGTTGATCGCCGAGGAGATGGCAGGCGATCCAGACTTCGCCGCCGAGTGGCAGCGCCTAGCGCTCGCCCGCGAGGTAGCCGCCGAGCTGATCCGCTACCGCAGCGAGAACAGCCTCAGCCAGCGAGCGCTCGCCGACCTGCTCGGCGTACGCCAGCCACGAATAGTCGACCTCGAGTCCGGCGAGCGCAATCCCCGCATCGAGACCCTGATCGACATCTCACGCAAGACCGGACTCGAGCTGGCGATCAACATCGCCCCAGCCAAGCAGCAGCCAAAGCTCGTGACCAAGCGCATGCGCGACAGCCGCCCCGCCCACGTCCACGACGACGTCTCGGTCGTCGTCGCCAGCGACCGCACACCAAGCTAGCCACACCAGCGCTCTCGCGGCCCAGACCACTTGGTGTCGCCGGTCGGTGCGACGATACGCGGGCACGAAAGGAGCAGCATGGCGAAGAACGAACTGCTCGTCGGTGAGCCAAGGCTTGGGTGGTTCATCGATGGAAACCCCGATACCGAGCAGATCGCAGTCATGCTTCAGGACACGGGAACCGCGATCGAACTCACGATCCCGTTGCGGGGTATGTTCGCCGCCGACGACCCATACGGGAGGTGGTGGTCATCAGGGTTCGCGTTCAATGACGACCCCGACCGCACCAAGCACAGCTACAAGCCACCGCGAGTTCTCCTGCTCCACGACAATAACGGGCCGGTTGTTCTCGTCGGCTGCCGGTCCGGCGATTCGAGCACGAACTTCAACGTTGGGCAAGGACGGATCGTCGCCAACTACGCCGTACTCGGCGGTCGCACGCTCAAGTACGAGAAGATTCACGGCCTGCGCACCGAGATACCGGCGCTCGCCGCCTGGACCCGCCTGAGCAGCATGGAAGTCAAGACCCAGGCGGACACGAAGAACCGGGTGCAGTCAGTCCAGATGACCTTGGCCGATGCCCCACCCGTGCCGTTGGCGCGGCCGGTTAACCTAACGATGCGGTCAAGCTGGAGGACACAAAACCCCCGCGGGAGTTTCCTCGCCTATGAGGGCGTGAAGCTAGACACCACCGTTCGTAGTGCACGAACATGGGACGAGCACCTTCACATCCACGATGCGGTACTCAACTTGGTCTCGATCGCAGCATGGCAACCGTTCGGGTACTCGGAGATCGAAGTCCACCGGACGGACGACCCCGAACGCAACCTCGCCGGAGGCGACATGGGTGAGCGTTGGTCACAGGTCGCAACGCATCGGCTTCCCAAGCACAAACCATGGTCCAAAGAGCCTCGGTTCTTGTTCCCGTACTCCGGAATCGGCCCCCGCGGGATTTCCCGCTGGCTCCGCCTGCAGCGGGATTACGATCAGGCCGTCGGGCCCCTGCTCGGCATTCTACGGGCAGATGACCAATGGAGCCACTCAAGCGTCGTGCAGAGCGGGATCGCGCTGGAGGCGCTCGGTTACCTCATCGAAGTCAGGAAGAACAACGGTGCGCACCTCAACAGTCGAAAGCAAATCAACTTCAAGATCGCGCTGCAGGTAATTCTCGGCGACATGAGAGTGGCGCCTTTCGTAGACACGGCCAGTTGGATCCGCCGCGCTAGCGACGTCTACATGGGCGCAAAACACCCCGATCGCTCGGAGCCGGACTCACTTGTGATGCTAAACACACTCCGTGAGAACCTGCTGATTCTCCGCTGCTGGATCGCTCTTCAGCTCGGGGTCACGGCTAAGTCGCTGAGTGAACGCCTCAGCGCCGACCCCCTAGCACACGACTTCTTCCTCGCCGATTGACCGGGCCGCTTTGCCCGACTCTCAGCCAGGTCACCAGCGAACGCCAGCGGGGCTCTGGGATCCTGCACACCATGGGGCGGTTGATCGCCGCGACCACGCGGCGCGCGCGACTTGGGCTTGAGATCACGTCGTGCGCTGGGCGCGTAGCGGACGCTCTTAGGACTGTTTGCTCACTCGATGCCGAGCTCGCGCTTGATCTCCTCGTGGGAGGTCGTTGGCTGGTCGGCTGCGAGCTCGTCGCATGCCTCGGCCACCGCGGCCGTCTCGCTGTACGGGATTTCATCGTCCTCCGCTGGATGGGAGTCGAGCCAGCGCGCCTAGCTGTCGTTGATGAACTCGAGCTAGGTCGCCCCCGGGGAGGCGCAACGCGGGTGGAAACCGCCCGGACATGCGAGGTACGTAGCCCGAGCGGCCATAGCGGGGGCGGGATTCGAACCCGCGACCTTCGGGTTATGAGACCGGGACGGGCCGGCGCCTCAAGCCGAGTGAGGCGCCCAGGCCGCGAGCAGCTCGTCGGGGTCGAGCTCGACGTCGAGGCCCGAGGACGCGAAGCCGGCGGCCGACACGCCGAAGAGCCGGGTCTTCGGCGTCGTCCCGGGGACTTCGGCCGCGGCGCGCGCGAGGGCGTCGGTGTCACGTCGGTCGAAGCGCTTGCGCGTCCGCCACTTGATCGATCCGACGCAGCTGACGTCGGTCGGGGCCGCCGGCCGCTCGCCGACGACGAGATCGAGCTCGGTCGCTCCCGTCCGCGTCCAGTAGCGGCCGGCGTAGGCGCCAGCGCCGAAGCGCTCGTCGGGCAGCAGCCGCTCGACCGACTCGCGCACGATCGGCTCGACCGCGCTTTCGAGGTAGTCGGGCCACCGCTCGAGGATCTGGCGCGCCACCAGCTCCCCCCTGTCTCGCTCGACGTCCGGCAGCGCGGGCTCGACGAACGTCAGCCAGAAGCGCAGGTAGGGGTCGGCGACGCGGTAGAGGCTGTTGCGGCTGAGACGTGCGGACAGGGGCGAGTCGACGGCGACCATCCGCTTGTCGTCGACCAGCGTCTCGAGCGCTCGCGACAGCGAGGTGTGCTGCAGCTCGGCGGCGCGGCTGAGCCCCGTGAACGTCCGGTCGCCGCCGCCGATCGCGGACAGCACCCGGCGAGCGGGGACGGACGGCGGAAGCTCCACGGCGAGCATCCGCTCGCCGTCGACGATCAGGGGCGACGACGGGTCGGTCAGCGAGCGCTCGAGGAAGGTGGCGACCGTGTCGCGCCTGCGCCAGGAGCCGGCGACGAACGGGAAGCCGCCGACGACGGCGTAGGCGTCGATCGCCGCCCGGCCCTCCAGCCCCGTCAGCTGGCCCACCTCGAGCGGCGAGAACGGGCGGACGTGGATCGTCGCGGTCGGACGTCCGTACAGCGGGCGGTCGTAGTCCGTCAACGCGCGCATCGCCGACAG
Source organism: Thermoleophilaceae bacterium (assembly GCA_040881635.1). Classification (GTDB taxonomy): domain Bacteria; phylum Actinomycetota; class Thermoleophilia; order Solirubrobacterales; family Thermoleophilaceae; genus JAAYBF01. The sequence goes on along the minus strand of JBBECV010000025.1, from coordinate 105,776 downwards.
ATCCGATCCGATCACGACCAGCAGGATCGGAAGGCGCTGGAGGACCCGATCCCAGACCTTCTGGAAGGTCCCCTCGACCGCCTTCCCGTCTTCCCCCTCCGCCAGGTACGGGAACTCGTCGACGACGAGGATCAGCGGGCCAGCGGAGGACGCGAGCGCCGCGACGGCCTCGAGCGCGTCCTCCCACGAACCGGGCGCGGACATCGAGCCGAGCAGATCGGCTCCGGGAACGTCCGATTGCGCCGCGGCGCGGGCGAAGGCCACCAGCTCGGCTGCTCGCGGCTGACGCGATGCCGTGAAGTAGATCGCCGGCGTCGATCCACGGCGAAGGAACTCCTCGACCATGCGCGACTTCCCGACGCGTCGGCGGCCTCGCACGAGCACGAAGCGGCCCTGCCGGGTTCGCACGACCTCGTCGAGCTGGTCGGACAGCTTCGAGAGATCCGTGTCGCGGCCGACGAACTCCATCGCCCAATAGTATCACCAACGATAGTATCGGTCACGATACTATCGTCAGCGATACTGCCTGCTCAGCCGTGGGCGTCGCGGTGGCGGCGAAGCTCGGCGAGCAGGAGCTTGGAGTGCATCGCGGCGATCAGGTCGCGGAGGGGCTCGGCGCCGGCCTCCATCAGCTCGACGACGCGGTCGGGCTCGAGCTGGCCGGCGAGGCGCTCGAGGACGACGGCTACCTCCTCCCTGACGAGCTGCTCGATCGCGCTCTTGTAGCGCAGGGTGTCGTAGACGGTGAAGCCGATCTGCTCGTCGTAGCCGCCGGCGCGGAAGCGGCTGATCGCCTCGAGCATGCGCACGTCGAGATCGCCGTAGCCGCGGCTGTTCGGCGTCAGGACGTCGATCTCCTCGAGCCGCTCGAGCGCCTCGCGCGGGATGCCGTAGCGGCGCTCGACCTCGGCGCGCGAGACGCGGCTGGTGTCCTCGCGCTGGGCGCGCTCGAGGATGCGGTCCTCGAGCTCCACGAGCGCGCGGGCGCGGGCGGGGTCGTCCTCGAGGATGCGCCTGATCGCCTTCAGCGGCATGAAGCGCTCCTCCTGGAGCTGCTTGATCAGGCGGATGCGCTCGACGAACTCGGGCGGGTAGTACGCCATGTTGCGCGAGGTCTTGACCGGATCGGGCAGCAGCCCCTCGCGCACGTAGTGCTTGATCGTGCCCGCGCTGACGCCGCTCGCCTCTGCGAGCTCGCTCATCTTCAGCAGGCCGTTGGCGGCGCTCATGGCATGAACGAGCCGGTCGCGCCGGCCGACGGGCCGGCGACCGCCCCGGAGTCGTGCAGGGCCGAGATCTCGTCCTGCGAGTAGCCGAGCGCGGCGAGCACCTCGCCGGTGTGCTCGCCGAGCGCGGGGCCCGGAGCGCGGACGTCCGCGGGCGTGCGCGAGAGCTTGACGGGCGTGCCGAGCTGGCGGACGGGGCGGTCGGCGCCGGGCTGGTCGAGCTCGACGACCATCTCGCGCGCGCGAACGAGCTCGGAGTCGAGCGCCTCGTCGAGCGCGAGCACGGGCTCCAGGCAGCAGTCGTGCTCGGCCGCGAATGCCTCCCACTCGGCACGGGTGCGGCTGGCGAAGACCCGCTCGACCTCGGCGTGCGCCTCCGAGCCCGGCGGCTCGAACTGCTTCTCGACCAGGTCCGGGCGGCCGACGCCGTGGCACCACGCCTGCCAGAACTTCGGCTCGAGCGCGCCGAGCGCGACGTGGCCGTCGCTGCACGCGTACGGGCGGTAGCAGAGGTATCCGCCGGCAAGCTCGAGCTGGCCCCGCCCGGGCACGACGCCGTCGGCGAAGTACTTGCCCGCCACCAGCGCCAGCCAGGACAGCGCGCCGTCGGCCATCGACACGTCGACGACCTGCCCCTCGCCCGAGCGCTCCCGCTCGCGCAGCGCCGCGAGGATCCCGAAAGCCGCCATCAGCGCCCCGCCGCCGAGATCGGCGATCTGGCCGGCGGCCTGCACCGGCGGCCCGTCCGGCGCGCCCGTCAGGCCGAGCAGCCCGTTCAGCGCCAGGTAGTTCATGTCGTGACCGGCGCGGTCGCGGTAGGGCCCGTCCTGGCCGTAGCCGCTGATCGCGCAGTAGACGAGGCCCGGGTTCTCCTCGCGCAGCCGCTCGTAGCCGACGCCGAGGCGGTCGAGCACTCCGGGACGGAAGGACTCGAGCAGCACGTCGGCGTCGCGCACGAGCGCCAGCAGCACCTCGCGCCCGCGCTCCTCCTTGAGGTTCAGCCGGATCGAGCGCTTGTTGCGGTTGAGCGACAAGTAGAGCGCCGACTTCGCCGAGTCGTCGGCGCCCTCGTAGTACGGCGGCGCCCAGCGGATGTAGTCGCCCATCCCGGTGTCCTCGACCTTGAGCACGTCGGCGCCGAGGTCGGCGAGCAGCAGCGAGCAGAAGCCGCCCGGCAGCAGGCGCGTGAGGTCGAGCACACGCAGGCCGGATAACGCCGATTCGGTCACTGGCTCGACTCGATCGGGTGCCGCAGCATCTCGCGGCGGGTGACCTCCCCCTCTCGCGGGACCCCCAGCAGCTCGCGGGCCTCGGCGACGGTCGCCGCGCGGCGGCCGACGTCCTCGGTCATCTGGCGCGCCTTGGCGATCAGGTCGCCGTTCGAGCGCGCCATCTCGCCGTCGGGCAGGTAGAAGTTGTCCTCGAGCCCGACGCGTACGTTGCCTCCGAGCGCGAGCGCGACCGCGACGAGCCGCCACTGCGCGCGGCTGACGCCGATGACGCCCCAGTTGTTGCGCCCCTCGGGACTGCCGGGCACCTGCTCGGCCATGTGGGCGAGGTTGCGCGGGTTCGGGCGGATGCCGCCGGTGACGCCCATCACGAGCGACACCTGGAGCGGGTCGTCGAGGATGCCCATGTCGATCAGCGGGTCGAGGTTGGCGACGTGCCCGGCGTCGAAGCACTCGTGCTCGGGGCGGATGCCGAGCTCGTTCATCGCCGTCAGCAGCTCGATGATCGTGTCGAACGAGTTCTCGAACACGGCCTTGAAGACGAAGTCCTTGCGCGAGCGCGAGTACTTCGCGTAGTTCATCGAGCCCATGTTGAGCGCGGCGACGTCGGGGCGCAGCTCGCGCAGGTAGGCGATCCGCTTCTCGACCGGGATGCCGATCGCGCCGGTCGAGTAGTTGACGATCACGTCGTCGACCTCGGCGCGGATCGCGTCGGTGATCGCGCGGAAGTCCTCGATCTCGTAGCTGGGCACGCCGTCCGGCGTGCGCGCGTGGATGTGGATCATCGAGCCGCCCTCGTCGACGATCCGTCGCGCCTCGGCGGCGTACTCGGCGGGCGTGTAGGGGATCGCCGGGCACTGGTCGCGGTTGGCGACCGCCCCGGAGATCGAGCAGGTGATGACGACCGGATCCTCGAAGCGGCTCATGCGTCCCTCCCGTCGATGTCGAGCACGACCTTGCCGAGCGCGCGGCGGCCGTCGAGGTCGCGCAGCGCCTCGCGCACGTCCTCAAGCGGGTAGCGGCGGCCGACGATCGGCCGCACATGGCCGGCGGCGACCATCCGGTCGAGGTCTTCGGCGACCGCGCGGATGTAGTCCGGCCGCTCGAACGCGAAGTGCCCCCACCCCGCGCCGACGACGCTCACGTTGCGAAACAGCAGCCGGTTGACCGACACGCTCGGGATCGACCCCTCGGTGAAGCCGATCACGACCAGCCGCCCCTCCGGCGCCAGCGCGCGCACGCTCTCGTCGAAGCGCGAGCCGCCGACGGGGTCGAAGATCACGTCCGCCGGGCCGGCGTCGGCGCGCCAGTCGCCGTCGCTGCGGACGACCTCGTCGGCGCCGGCCTCGCGCGCGACGCGCTCCTTCTCGTCGGTCGAGACGACGCCGACCACGCGCGCGCCGAGGCCCTTGCCGACCTGGATCGCCGCGGTGCCCGTGCCGCCGCCGGCGCCGTGGACGAGCAGCGTCTCGCCCTCGCGCAGCGCGGCCCGCCGCCCGAGCGCGAAGTGGGCGGTGTGGTAGTTGAGCACGTAGCCGGCGCCCTCGGCGAAGTCGAGCGACTCGGGCAGCCGGAAGGTCAGGAACGGCAGCGCGGCGGCCACCTCGGCGAACGCGCCGCCGACGACGAAGCCGGCCACGCGATCGCCCGGCCGCAGGTCCGATCCGTCGGGCGCGGAGCGCACGACGCCGGCCAGCTCGGTGCCGAGCGTGAACGGCGGCTCGGGCTTGATCTGGTACTCGCCGCGCGTCTGCAGCAGGTCGGGGAAGCAGACGCCCGCCGCACGGACGTCGACCAGCAGCGCGCCGTCCTCGGCCGGCTCGTCGATCTCGACGACCTCGACACCGTCGGGCCCCGACAGCTCGCGCACCTGGGCGGCCCTCATACGGGCATGACTCCCTGCTTCTTCCACGGTCGCTCGACGCGCTTGGTCGCGGCCATCTCGAGTGCTCGGATCACGGTCGGGCGCGTCTCGCGCGGATCGATGATGTCGTCGATCAGCGCGTTCCCCGCGGCGATGTAGGGATCGATCGTCGCGCGGATCGCGTCCTCCATCTGCTTGCGCATCGCGTCCGGGTCGTCGGAGCCCTCGATCATCGAGCGGCCGATGATGTTCACGGCTCCCTCCGCGCCCATCACCGAGATCTCGGCGCTCGGCCAGGCGACGATCAGGTCGGGCTCGTAGGCCTTGCCGCACATCACGTAGTAGCCGGCGCCGTAGGCCTTGCGCACGACGACGGTGATCTTCGGCACGGTCGCGTTCGAGACGGCGTAGAGCATCTTCGCGCCGTGGCGGATGATCCCGGCGTGCTCGACCTTGGTCCCGACCATGAAGCCGGGCACGTCCTGCAGGAACAGCAGCGGGATGCCGAACGAGTCGCAGAGGTTGACGAAGCGCGCGGCCTTGTCGGCCGAGTCGTTCTCGAGGATGCCGCCGAGGTGCTTGGGCTGGTTGGCGACGACGCCGACCGGCCGCCCGCCCATCCGCGCGAGGCAGGTGATGATCGTGCGCGCGAAGCGGGGCTTGACATCGAACCAGACGCCGTCGTCGACGATCCGGCGGATGACGTCGTACATGTCGTAGGGCTGGCGGTTCGACGCCGGCAGGACGTCGAGCAGCTCCTCGTCCATGCGGTCGACCGGGTCGGCGCTCGCGCGGATCGGCGGCGCCTCCTGGCAGTGCGACGGCAGGTACGAGAGGTAGTCCTTGACCGCCTGGATGCACTCCTCGTCCGACTTGACCTCAAGGTCGCCGACGCCCGAGATCTTGGTGTGGACCTTGGAGCCGCCGAGATCCTCCTGGGTGACGTCCTCGCCGGTGACGGCCTTGACGAGATGCGGTCCGGCGAGCGCCATCGAGCCGCGCCCCTTGACCATCGGGACGAAGTCGGCCAGGCCGGGGATGTAGGCGGTGCCGGCCGCGCACGGGCCCATCAGCGCCGCCACCTGCGGGATCACCCCGCTCATCACGACCTCCTCGCGGAAGAGGAAGCCCGAGCCGGCGAACAGCGAGCCGGTCGCCTCCTGGATCCGCGCGCCGGCGGAGTCGAGCAGCCAGACGAACGGGATCCGCTTGCCGAGCGCGAGCTCGCGCAGGCGCGTTACCTTGAGCTCGCCGGTCATCCCCATCGAGCCGGCCATCACGGTGAAGTCGTAGGCGCAGACCGCGACGAAGCGACCCTCGACCTTGCCGTAGCCGGTGACGACGCCGTCCGCCGGCGCCTCCTTGCCCTCCATCGCCCGCTGCGAGAAGTGCGGCCGGCCGTGGATGCCGAGCTCGGTGAAGGTGCCCGCGTCGATCAGCAGGTCGAGCCGCTCGCGCGCGGTCAGCTTGTCGGCGTCGTGCTGCTTGGCGACCTTCTCGGGCCCGCCGCCGAGACGGATCCTGTCGCGGCGTGCGTGCAGATCCTCGACCAGTGGCCTGAGGATCGAGTCGGTCGGGGCGTCTGTGGTCGGCAAGCGGCTCTCTCCGTCAGAAGTGGGAAGTGCTACTCCCCACTTTGACGCATCGCCGCCGCTCGCGTCATCCGCCGCGGCCGGCCGTCTCGGGAATCGCCTCCAGGATCGGCTCTAGCACCCTCATGACGACTGCCGCCGCCTCCTGACGGTCCTCCTCGTCATCCGGCGCCTCGAACGTCGTCACCTCGACGCCGACGAGCTCGCAGTCCCCGGTCACGGCCTCGAGCAGGTCGAACAGCTTCTCGGGCGCGAGGCCGCCGGGCGCCGGGTCGCGCGCCGGGAGCACCTCCGGGTCGAGCACGTCGAGGTCGAGGTGGACGTACACCGGCGCGCCGTTGAGCGCGTTCTTGACCGCGACGAGCGTCTCGATCGGGCTCGCGCCGATCACCGTGACGTCGCTCAGCTCGAGCGCCTTGCGCTCGCGATCGTCGAGGTCGCGCACGCCGGCGAGCACGGCCCGGTCCTCGGGCACCGCGTCGGGCGTCAGGCCGGAGTCCCACAGTCCGCATGCGCCGGCCAGCGCCATGCCGCTCAGGGTGCCGGTCACGGTCGTGTCGGGGGTGTTGAAGTCCCCGTGCGCGTCGAGCCAGAGGACGACGGTGTCCGGACGGTGGCGCAGCACGGTCGGCAGCGTCGTCAGGCCGATCGCGCACTCGCCGGCGAGCAGCACGGGGAGGCGCCCGCCCTCCAGCGCGTCGTCGACCTGGCCGCCGGCCTCGAGCAGGCAACCGCGCGAGTCGCGCAGGTCGTCGTCCCAGCTCGATTCGCGGGGGTCGCCCGGCGATCCGATCTGGCGCGGCTCGAGTCCCAGCCGCTTGCCGATCAGCGCCGCCAGGGTGTCGACCCCGCGACCCGCGGCGGGCGTCCGGTCGGACGTGCGGCAGCGCAGCGCGACGAGGGAGACGCTCACCGCCCGCGCCACTCCGGCTCGCGCTTCTCGAAGAACGCCGTCACGCCCTCGACGATGTCCTCGGTCGAGAGCGACAGCGTGAGGTTGTGGTGGAGGTACTCGAGCGCGTCGTCGAACGCCATGTCCTGCTGGCGGTACATCGCGTCCTTGCCCAAGCGCATCATCAGCGGCGACTTCGCTGCCAGCCGCTCGGCCCAGTCGCGCACGGCCGCGTCGAACTCGTCCGCCGGCACGACCTTGTTGACGATGTCGGCCTCGCGCGCGTCCTCGGCGCTGAGCCGCTCGCCGAGCAGCAGCAGCTGGTTCGTCTTCTTGCGCGGGACGTTGCGGTAGATCAGCGCCATGATCATGAACGGGAACACGCCGACGTCGATCTCCGGGGTGCCGAACGTGGCGGTGTCCTTGGCGACAACGAGGTCGCAGGCGAGCGCGATCCCGAGCGAGCCGGCCAGGACGTGACCGTTGGCGGCGCACAGCGTCGGCTTGCCGAGCTGGCCGATCAGCCTGAACAGCCGCGGGAAGAGGTCGGTGCCGAAGTGCTTGTGGACGAGCGGGACGTCGGCGGCGAAGCCCGCTAGGTTGCCGCCCGCCGAGAAGACCTTCTCGTGCGAGGACGTGAGGACGACGCAGCGGACGCCCTCGTCGTCGCGCGCCCGCTCGAACGCGGCCACGAGCTCGCCGAGCGTCTCGGGCCCGAGCGCGTTGCGCGTCTCAGGGTCGTCGAGCGTGATCGTCGCGATCCTCGCGTCGTCGATCTCGTAGCGGATCTTCTCGAAGGCCAAGCTTTCCTCCCCGGTTCTCAGAGCCCGTACTCCTCCAGCAGCTTCAGCCACAGCTCGCTGCGAGTCGGGAAAGATGGCACGGCGTGCCAGAGGCGGTCGAGCGGCACCTCGGCCACGACGGCGATCGTGGCTGCGTGCAGGGACTCCGCGACCTCGACGCCGGTGAAGGTGGCGCCGACGATCGTGCGCCGGTTCTCGTCGACGACGATCCGGCAGGTGCCCGCGGCGCCCTTGCCGACGAAGCTGCCGCCGGCGTTCGCCTCGGTGTCGACGTCGACCGCACGCACGTCGAGGCCGGCCTCCTGCGCCGACGCGAGCGTGTGGCCCACGGCCGCGACCTGAGGGTCGGTGAAGATCACGCGCGGCGAGAGCATCCCGCCGACGATCGCCGCCGCGTCGCGGCCGAGGATGACGTCGGCCGCGACGCGCGCCTGGTACTTGCCCATGTGCGTCAGCGGTGCGCGGCCGTTGACGTCGCCGACGGCGAAGAGCCAGTCGCCGTCCACGCCGTCGGCGCGCATGCGCTCGTCGACCGCGATCGGGTTGCCGGGTTCGAGACCGACGGAGTCGAGGCCGATGTCGGCGGTCCGCGGCCGCCGGCCCGCGGCGACCAGCAGCTCGTCGACGGCGAGCGACGGTGCGCCGTCGATCTCGAGCAGCAGCTCACGATCGCCGTCGGGCGAGATTACGCGCACGTCCTGGAGCTGGACGCCCGTACGTACGTCGACGCCGTGCGCCCGCAGGGAGTCCGCGACCTGCTCGCCGGCGAACGGCTCCTCCCGGTCGAGCACGCGGTCGCCGCGCTCGAGCACCGTCACCTGCGACCCGAGCGTCCGCCAGGCGTGGGCCAGCTCGACGCCGGAGACGCCGCCGCCCAGCACCGCCAGCCGCGCGGGCGGCTCGGAGGCGGTCGTCGCCTCGCGGTTCGTCCACGGCCGGGCGTCGCGCAGACCGTCGATCGCCGGGATCGCCGCATCGCTGCCGGTGGCGACGACTACGGCGCGACGGGCCACGAGCACGTCGCCGCCGACGCGCACCCGGCGGGGGCCGTCGAGCCGGCCGTCGCCGCGCAAGATCTCGATGCCCCTGTCCTCCAGCCACGGGACCATGACGCTGTCGTCGCGGCCGTGGATCACCTCGTCGCGCCGCGCGAGCGCCACCTCCGCGTCGACGCCGCCGTCGACCGCCTCGGCCGCCCCCGGCACGCGCCGCGCCTCGGCCAGCACCTCCGCCGGTCGCAGCAGCGCCTTCGACGGCATGCACGCGTAGAAGGAGCACTCGCCGCCGATCAGGTGCGGCTCCACGATCGCCACCGAGAGCCCGCCGTCGGCCAACCGGCCCGCTGCCACCTCGCCGGCCGGGCCGGCGCCGACCACGACGACGTCGAAGCTCCGCTCGCTCATCGGCGCGGAGTCTGCCACCGCGAGCCGTCCCACCCCGATCTGGAGCAGCGGCGAGAAGTAGGAAGCACCACTTCCTACTTTGCTACCGTCGGCCCTGCCCCGCAGCGCACGCCGCCGCATCAGCCAGCAGAGGGAGAGAGCCCATGGCCGCCGACACCGTCGTCAAGCCGGACTTCCAGACCAAGCGCAAGCACTTCATCTTCAACGAGGACCACGACCGCCTGCGCGAGTCGATCGGCTCGTTCGTCGAGAAGGAGCTGGCGCCGCACTCCGAGGAGTGGGAGGAGACGACGTTCCCCGACTCGGTGATCCGGCGGATGGGCGGGCTCGGCTTCCTCGGCCTCTCGATGCCGGAGAAGTACGGCGGCCAGGGCGGCGACTACTTCTCGAACCTCGTGCTCGCCGAGGAGATGGCGAAGTCCAACTCGGGCGGCCTTGCGATGGGCGTGGCCGTCCACACCGACATGGCGATGCCGCCGATTCACCTGTTCGGAACCGAGGAGCAGAAGCAGGAGTGGCTGGTGCCGGCGATCGCGGGCGAGAAGATCCTCTGCCTCGGCATCACCGAGCCCGACGCCGGCTCCGACGTCGCCGGCATCAAGACCCGCGCCGTGCGCGACGGCGACGACTACGTCATCAACGGCTCGAAGACCTACATCACCAACGGCCACCGCGCCGACGTGATCGTGCTCGTCACCAAGACCGACGCCGACAAGGGCTACGACGGGTTCACGCTCTTCCTCGTGCCGATGGACGCCCCCAGCGTGATCCGCGAGAAGAAGCTCGAGAAGCTCGGGATGCACGCCTCCGACACGGCGCTGCTCGCGTTCCAGGACGTGCGCGTGCCGGCCTCGGCGATGCTCGGCCAGGAGGGCAAGGGCTTCTACCACATCATGTGGGAGCTGCAGGGCGAGCGGCTGATCGGCGCCGCCGGCTGCGTCGCGGGCGCCCAGCGCTGCTTCGACCGCACGCTCGAGTACGCAACCGAGCGGACCGCGTTCGGCCGCCAGATCGGCAAGTTCCAGGCGATCCGCCACAAGTTCGCCGACATGGCGACGAAGATCGAGGCGGGCCGGCAGATGACCTACACGACCGCCTGGCGCTTCGCCAACGGCGAGTACCCCGTGCGTGAGATCTCGATGGCCAAGCTCTACACCGCCCAGATGGCCTGCGAGGTGACCGACGAGTGCCTGCAGATCCACGGCGGCGCGGGCTACATGAAGGAGTACGGCATCGAGCGCGCCTGGCGCGACATGCGCCTCAACCGGATCGGCGCCGGCACCGACGAGATCCTGCTCGACGTCATCGGACGCTCGTACGGGCTCTAGCGCGAGCGGCGTGGCGACGTTCGCGAAGGGCGTGCCGGCGGCGGCGCCGGCACGCCCCCTGCCGCCGTTCGGCGAGGAGCACGAGGAGCTGCGGGCATCGATCCGGCGCTTCGTCGAGAACGAGCTGCGCCCGCACGCGGAGGGCTGGGAGGACGAGCGCTGGTTCCCGAACGAGGTGTTCGGCAAGCTGGCGGCGAACGGCTTCCTCGGGCTCAAGTACCCGGCCGAGTACGGCGGCGAGGGCGGCGACCACCTCCACGACGCGGTCCTGATCGAGGAGCTCAGCCGCTCGGGGTCCGGCGGCCTGGCGGCCGGCATCGGCGCGCACGTGAACATCGGCACGCCGCCGATCTTCAAGTTCGGGACCGAGGACCAGAAGCGGCGCTTCCTGGTGCCCGGGATCCGCGGCGAGAAGATCGCGGCGCTCGGCATCACCGAGCCGGGCACAGGGTCGGACGTCGCGAGCATCCGGACGAGTGCGAAGCGCGTCGACGGCGGCTGGGTGGTGAACGGATCGAAGGCCTTCATCACCGGGGGCGTGCGCGCCGACGTCGTCGTCACCGCGGTCAAGACCAACGAGGAGGGCGGCCACGGCGGCCTCTCGTTCCTGCTGATCGAGAAGGGGATGGACGGCTTCACCGTCTCGCGCAAGCTCGAGAAGCTCGGCTGGCACGCCTCCGACACCGCCGAGCTCGCGTTCCAGGACGTCTTCGTGCCCGAGGAGAATTTGCTCGGCGAGGTCGACAGGGGCTTCTACCTGATCATGGCCAACTTCCAGTGGGAGCGGATCGCGATGGCGCTCGGCGCCGTCGCGGCGATGGCGCGCCTGCTCGAGTCGTCGATCGCCTTCGCCGGCGAGCGCGAGGCGTTCGGCCGCCCGATCGGGAACTTCCAGGCGATCCGGCACAAGGTCGCCACGATGGCGACCAAGCTCGAGTCCTCGCGCGCCCTCACCTACCACGCCCTGCGCCTCTTCCACGACGGCCAGGACGCGATCCGCGAGGTCTCGATGGCCAAGCTGCTCTCACAGCGCGCCGCCTGCGAGGTCGCCGACGAGGCGATGCAGATCCACGGCGGCGCCGGCTACATGAAGGAGTACGGGATCGAGCGCGCCGCCCGCGACCTTCGCCTCGGCCCGATCGGCGGCGGCACCGACGAGATCATGCGCGAGATCCTCGGCCGGCAGATGGGCCTCTAGATGGTTGATTCCGCGGGTTTGGGCTTGGGATAGGGAAAGGGGCAGCAGGGTCGAAGTCGGCGGTGCTATCCGCATCGCCGACCAAGGGGGCCTCGATGGACGCCGACCTCGACCTGCTGCTCACGACCGTGTTCGTCACGGCCGACGATCTCCTGCCTGAGGGGCCGAAGAACGCGGCCCGAAGGGTGACCGATGCGGAGGTCGTCACGCTCTGTGTTGCTCAGTCGATCATGGGCATCCCGTCTGACCGTCGGTTCCTCGCCGTCGCGGCCAAGCGGCTTTCGCACCTGTTTCCGCAGCTGCCAAAGCAGCCTGGGTTTCACAAGCGCCGCCGTCGGCTGGCGGAGACGATCGAGTGGCTGATCGGGGTCTTTGCCTCCCAGAGCCCGGGCTTCGAGGACGATCTGTTGTTGGTCGACTCCACGCCGGTCGAGTGCGGACGGTCGGTCGAGACGACCCGCCGCTCCCAGCTGGCCGACGCCGCCGACTTCGGCTACTGCGCCTCCCACAGCCGCTATTTCTGGGGGTTTCGCCTGCACGGCCTGTTCGCCCCCGATGGCACACCCCGCGCGGTCGCGCTCACATCGCCCAAGCGCGACGAACGCGAAGTCGCGCTCGAGCTGCTCGCCCGCGCCCGCCGCACAGGCGGCGAGACAGTGATCGGCGACAAGGGCTACGCCGGCAAGGCTTTCGCCGCCCAGGCCAGCGAGCTCGACGCGACGATCATCCGGCCCGCCCGCCGCGACGAGCCCGACAACCAGATCAACCTATCCGGCATCCGCCAAAGGGTCGAATCGATCTTCTGGACCTGCAAGGACATCCTCACCCTCGAACGCCACGGCGCGCGCACCCTCCCGAACCTCCGCGCCCGCATCGCCCAACGGCTGCTATGCCTCGCCGCCGCCATCGCCCTCAACCACCAACTCGGCCGCCCAAGCCGAGCCCTCGTCGACTACTGCGCCTAGAAAACCGCGGAATCAACCATCTAGAAGCGATCGGCCCGGTCCTCGAGGCGGCAGTCGGCCGCCGTCGCGACCTGCGCCCGCATGTTGCGGCGGATCGGTGCGAGAGCCTCGGTCGCGCTCTCGGCGGGCCGGTCCGCGTCCTCGTGCTCATACGGGTTGAGCATGTCGACGACGACGAGCGCTGCGTCTGCCATGGCGCTCCGTTGCCCCGCCGGCGCCGCCTCGGAACCCCGCCGCGTCCGCGGGGCGCCGGCTGGCCGTGCAGCCAGGCGGCGCCGCACCCGCCACGCTTGGCCGTAAGAATCCCCCACCTCTGCGAAACGACAAGGGAGTGGACGTGGGAGTTCTCGACGGCAAATCGGCGATCGTCACCGGCTCGGCGCGCGGCATCGGACGCGCGACGGCGGAGCTGCTCGCCTCGCAGGGGGCGAGGGTGCTGATCAACGACCTCGACGGCGACGTCGCCGAGCAGGCGTCGGGCGAGATCGCGGGCGAGACCGTCTCGTTCGCGGGCGACCTGACCAAGGACGGCGTCCCGGACAAGCTGGTCGAGACCGCGGTCGAGGCGTTCGGGAGCCTCGACATCGTCGTCAACAACGCCGGCTACACCTGGGACGGCCCGATCCACAAGATGTCCGACGAGCAGTTCCAGGCGATGATCGAGATCCACAACGTCGTCCCGTTCCGCGTCCTGCGCGCCGCGGCCCCGCACATGCGCGAGCCGGCGAAGAAGGAGAAGGAGGAGGGTCGCGAGGTCTTCCGCAAGGTCGTCAACGTCTCGTCCGTCTCCGGAACGATGGGCAACGCCGGCCAGGCGAACTACTCGTCGGGCAAGTCGGGAGTCGTCGGCCTGACCAAGACGCTGGCGAAGGAGTGGGGCCAGTTCAAGATCAACGTCAACGCGGTCGCGTTCGGCTTCATCGAGACGCGGCTGACGGCCGCCAAGGAGAACGCCGAGACGATTGAGGCCGAGGGCAGGGAGATCCAGCTCGGCATCCCCGAGCAGCTCCGCCAGATGGCGACGATGCTGATCCCGATGGGCCGTCCCGGAACGCCCGAGGAGGCCGCCGGCGGCGTGTTCTTCCTCTGCTCGCCGTGGTCCAACTACGTCCACGGCCAGGTGCTGAACGTCACCGGCGGTCAGTTCACGGGGATGACGAGCTAGCTCAGGGCTTGGACTGACGCTGCTCTGCGAGCGGCTTGCCGGCGGCGTCGGCGATCTGGGTCGGCGGCCAGGGGCCGAGCCAGTCGTCGCGGGCGCCGTCGAGCGTGAGGATGGCGCCGGTGTGGAAGTCGCCTGCCGGCGAGGCGAGGTAGGCGACCGCCCAGGCGAACTCCTGCTCGGTGCCGAGGCGCCCGAGCGGGATCGTCTGGGCTAGGTGGTCGACGACCTGCTGGGGGTACTTGGTCAGCAGCGTCTCGGTGGCGAACTGGCCGGCGGCGATGGCGGTGAGGTTGATGTCGAAGCGGGCCCACTCGATCGCGAGCACGCGGGTGAGGTTCTCGACGGCGGCGCGCGCGGCGGACGAGTGCGCCATGCCGGGCAGGCCGTTGTGCGGGGAGATCGTGACGTTGACGACCTTGCCGCCGTCGCCCGGGATCATCGCCTTGGTGGCGACCGCGTGGGTCATCAGCCACGTGCCCTCGACGTTGAGGCGGATGACCGTGCGGAAGCCCTTCGGCGTGATGTCCTCGGCGGGCGTGAGGTACTGGCCGCCGGCGTTGTTGACGAGCAGGTCGATCCGGCCGTGGCGATCGAGCACCGCATCGACGAGCGCGTCGACCTCGTCCTCCTCGCGGATGTCGCAGACGTGCGTCGTGCAGCGACCGTCGGCGCACAGCGCCGCCGTCTCGTCGAGCCGCTCGGCACGGCGGCCGCAGATGACGACCTCGGCGCCGCAGGCCGCGAGCTCGACGGCCGTGGCGCGACCGAGCCCCGAGCCGCCGCCGCTGACGAGCGCGACCTGACCGTCGAGCAGGCCAGGCGCGAAGATCTTCGAGGCCATCGCGGGCGCAGCCTACCGCCGGCGGTCGTTCGCCAGGAACGCCCGTAGCTCGGCCACCACGCGCTCGGGCTCGCGGGTCAGCTCCCCCGCCGCATAGCGCCGGGTCTCGAAGCCCGCGAGCGCGAGACGGCGATCGCGGCGCCTATCCCGCTGAAAGCCACGTCTCGTCGCGTGGTACTCCCGACCGTCCACCTCGACGACGAGACGCGCGTGGCGCCAGAGGAAGTCAGGGCGACAGCCGCCGCCGTCCGGGAGCGCCAGCCAGGCGTTGACCCTCGGAGGCGGCAGCCGCGCGGCGCGCACCAGTGCGAGCAGCCGCTCCTCGGCCTCGCTCCGAGTCTCGGTCGACTCCCGGTAGCCGGCGAGCAGCGAGGCGAGCGCCCCGTTCCCTCGCCGACCGACATTGTGGGCAATCACGTCGTCGATCGCGCGCAGGTCGAAGAGGCGCAGGCCCTCCGCACGGTCGACCGCGCGCTCGAGGGTGCGCCGGTCGACGGTCGCCGCGAGGTCGAGCAGGGTCCGCGACAACGACGTGCAGGGGATGCCGTCGCAGGCGGTCGCGTCGTCGGGCCTGAGCATGGTGCCACCGTGGATCGTCAGCTTCGGCCGCCTCCTGCACGTCACGCCGCGAACGCTCACGTGGACGGTCCGGCCGCGGTCGTCGACGAGCCCCCACAGCGCGGCCGCGGAGCGATGCGACAGCAGCGCCTGGGGATCGGCCGCAAGCACGGCGGCCATCCAAATGCCTCGGCGAGTCGGGCGCTCGGCGGCGAAGATCCCTCGGTGCAGCCGATGCAAGCGACCGGCGGCGACCCGATCGCTCACGGCCCGCGGGCTCAGCCCGATCTCGCGCAGCTGCACGAGGGTCAACACGCCATGCTGCGGTTCGGCCTGCCGGGCGATCTCGCGGTCCGACCGCCGCCTCGCGCGGCCGTGACGATCGTCTCCACCGTCGCCGTTGCTCGACGCTGCCGGCCCGCGCTCTCGCATGCGGCCGATCTTCGATCCCGAACGGTCACACCCCGCGCACATGCGTGACAGCGGCGCGACGATCCTGCTCCCTCAGTCTCTCGCGTCCGCGAAGCAGGGATCGCGGCGGCATTTCCGCCGAAAGGCACGTCTCGCTCTCGACGATCGCGGGGAGCGTCGGGATGCACGGGACGCTGCGCCGCGCCCACCGGCGCAGCGACCCCCGCGCGCGAATACATTCCCGTCAATGACCATGGCGGCAGAGCCCCGGCCCGCGCGGCTGCCGCTGGCGGGAGGGCAAGTGGGAGCGACGGTGCGCCTGCACCCGCTGCTTTGCGCGCGGATGATCGCGCCGCCCGCCGTGCTGCACAGGTCGCCGGGCCGATTCGCGCCCCTGCGGGCGCTCGGGGTCGGCGTGCCGCGGGACGAGTGGCCCGAGCTGCCGGCGCCGGCCTTCCTGGTCGAGCACCCCGGTGCAGGCCTCGTGCTGGTCGACACCGGGTTCCATGCCGCCGTCGCGGTCGATCCGCGGCAGGGCCTGGGCCGGCTCGGCGGCCTCGTCTTCAAGGAGCTGCGCATGGATCCCGACGACGCGGTCCCGGCGCAGCTTCGGAATCGCGGGCTCGATCCCGGCGACGTCGGCGTCGTGTTGCTCACCCACCTGCACAGCGACCATGCGAGCGGCATCTCGCAGTTCCCGGACGCGACGTACGTGGTCAGCGACACCGAGTGGCACGTCGCGGCGAGCGGCCGCCAGGCCGACGGCTACCTGAGGCGCCAGTTCGACCACGCCTTCGACTACCGCACGCTCGACTTCGGCGACGAGGCCGCCGACTCCTACGCCACCTTCGGCCGCTCGTGCGACGTCTTCGGCGACGGCAGCGTCCGCATGGTCTTCACCCCCGGCCACACGCACGGCCACTGCTCGGTGATCCTGCGCCTGCGCGACCGCGAGGCGCTGCTGGTCGGCGACGCCGCCTACACGATGCGGACGATCGAGGAGTCGGCGCTGCCGTTCCGGATGGCGGACGAGCACCGCTTCCGCCGCTCGCTGCGCGAGATCCAGCTCTACGTCGAGGGCCGGCCCGACGCGCTCGTGATCCCCGGGCACGACATGCCCGCCTGGCGCCGGCTCGACAGCGTCTACGAGTAGCCGCCGCGGAAGGGCACTCAGCGACCGGCTGCGCGCAGGTCGCTCCAGAGCGCGTGGATGCGCTCGAAGACCCGCTCGGAGGCGTACTGCGCCTGGTCGCGCGTCGGCGCGTCGATCGGGTCGAAGCGGACCGGCGCGCCGAAGCGGACGCTGACCTTCGGGAACTGGAGCCGCTTCCAGTTGCGCGCCTTCTCCGAGCCGACGATGCCGACCGGCACCACCGGCACGCCGGTCTCGAGCGCGAGGCGGCCGACGCCCGGGCGCGGGGTCCCGAGCTCGCCGCTGCGCGAGCGGCCGCCCTCGACGTACATCACGACGATGTCGCCGCGCGCGAGGATCGTGCGCGCCGTCTCGAACGCCTGCTCGTCGGCGTGGCCGCGACGTACGGGGAACACGCCGCCGTAGTTGAAGATCGGCCACATCGGCAGCTTGAACAGCTGCGACTTGGCCATGAAGTGGACCTTGCGCCGCAGGTAGATCGCGAGGAAGAAGTGGTCGAGGAACGAGAAGTGATTCGGCGCGAGGATGCAGGGGCCGTCGGCGGGGACGCTATGGGTGTCGTAGGCGCGCGTGCGGAAGAAGCCGAGCAGGTACGGCGCGAGGATCGTGCGCACGAGCTCGTAGTCCCAGTTCGGCCGGTGCTCGCACACGCGCCGATGGAAGCGGTCGAAGTGCTCCGCGGGACGCGGGTCCTTGTAGACCTGCGGCTTGAGCTTGACGTCGGCCACGCCGTCACCTACCCCCGCGGCTGGGATTCGTCACTCGCCGGCGAGGCCCAGCCGCGCGAGCGGTCGAGGGCGCGGTGCCACTCGCCGAGCAGCTCGTCGCGCCGGGAGGCCGGCATGCGCGGCTCGTAGCGGGCCGCCTCGCGCCACATCGCCCGGACGTCCGCCTCGCTCCACCGACCGACGGCCACGCCGGCCAGGTAGGCGGCGCCGAGCGCGGTCGTCTCGGAGACCTCCGGCACGACGACCGGCACGCCGAGCACGTCGGCCTGGAACCCCATCAGCCACGCGTTCGCGACCGCGCCGCCGTCGGCCTTGAGCTCCTCGAGCTCGACGCCGGACGCGGACTCCATCGCCGCGACGGCGTCGGCGGTCTGGTAGGCGATCGCCTCGAGCGCGGCGCGCGCCAGATGGGCGCGGCCGGTGCCACGGGTGAGGCCGACGATCGTCCCGCGTGCGTAGGGATCCCAGTGCGGCGAGCCGAGGCCGGTGAAGGCGGGAACGAGGTAGACGCCGTCGTTCGAGTCGAGCGACGCTGCCAGATCCTCGGTCTCGGCGGCGGCGCCGATGATCCCGAGCCCGTCGCGCAACCACTGCACCGCGGCTCCGGTGACGAAGATCGCCGCCTCGAGCGCGTAGTCGACGCGGCCGTCGACGCCCCACGCGACGGTGGTCAGCAGTCCCTCGGGCGGCTGCGGCGGCTCGCCGCCCGCGTTCTCGAGCACGAAGCTGCCGGTGCCGTAGGTGCTCTTGCCCAGGCCGGGCGAGTGGCAGCCCTGCCCGTACAGCGCGGCCTGCTGGTCGCCGGCGATCCCGGCGACCGGGACGCGGCCGCCGAACTCGGTCGTCTCGCCGTGGACGTGCGCGCTCGGGCAGGGCTGCGGCAGCGACTCGGGGGGCACGCCGAGCAGGTCGCACAGCTCGTCGTCCCAGCGCAGCTCGCGGATGTCGAACAGCAGCGTGCGCGAGGCGTTGGAGTAGTCGGTCGCGTGCGCGCCGGTCAGCTTGCGCACGAGCCACGAGTCGACGGTGCCGAACGCGGCGCGGCCCGGGTCGACGCCGCCGTGGCGGATCAGCCACTCGATCTTGGTCCCCGAGAAGTAGGGGTCGAGCACCAGGCCGGTGCGCTCGCGCACGAGCGGCTCGTGCCCGGCCTCGCGCAGCTCGTCGCAGCGGCCGGCCGTGCGGCGGTCCTGCCACACGAGCGCGCGGTGGAGCGGCTCGCCGGTCTCGCGGTCCCAGGCGACGACCGTCTCGCGCTGGTTGGCGATCGCGATTGCCGCCAGCGCGGTTCCATCGACCCCGGCCGCTGCGAGCGCCTCGTGGCCGACGCGGCGCGTGATCCGCCAGATCTCGTCGGCGTCGTGCTCGACCCAGCCTGGCCGTGGGAAGTGCTGGGCGAGCTCGCTGTAGGCGCGTCCGACGGCGCGGCCGTCGCCGTCGAACACGAGCGCCGTCGAGCCGGTCGTCCCCTGGTCGAGCGCGAGGATCACGCGGGGATCGTAGGCGGATCGCTCCCGATACCGGCGCGGCGATGTCGCCACCGATAGCGGTGGACGAATCTCCGGTTGTCGCCCACCCGGTTTCTCGTTACGGTTCGCCGGTCTCTGAAAATCACGCAGTTGCACAAGGAGGGAGCAACATGCGCAGGATGATCCTCGCGGCGACCGTCGCCGTCATCGCAGCACTCGCACCGGCCGCCACAGCGGCCGCCCAGCAGCCGATCCTGTTCGTCCACGGGTGGGCGAGCAGCGCATCGACCTGGAACACGATGGTCGACAACTTCGAAGCCGACGGCTGGACGGCGTCGCAGCTTCGGACGTGGAGCTACGACACGTCGCAGTCGAACGTCGACACCGCCGCGGAGGTCGCGACGGAAATCGCCGACCTCATGAACGACACGGGCGCAACCGAGGTCGACGTGATCGCGCACTCGATGGGCAGCCTGTCGAGCCGCTACCACCTCAAGAACGTGACGGGCGCCGACGACGACGTCGACGAGTGGGTGTCGCTCGGCGGGCCGAACCACGGCACGAGCACCGCGAACTGGTGCTTCCAGACGTCGTGCGTCGAGATGCGGGTCGGGTCGGACTTCCTGGACGACCTCAACGCCGGCGACGAGACGCCCGGCGCCGTCAACTACGGCACCTGGTGGTCGCCCTGCGACTCGATCATCAACCCCGACAGCAGCGTCGCGCTGAGCGGGGCGACGAACACCGAGACCGCGTGCATCAGCCACTCGGCCCTGACGACCGACTCGACGGTCTACGGCCAGGTGCGCGACTTCGTCGACTAGGGGCACAGAGCCGGACCGGCGCCTCCGGACGGGATCGGTCGCGCCGAGGCTGTATGTTGCCGCGGCGCGACCCCCGACCGCTCAGAGGAGGCGGCAGTGTCCGACGTCGAAGCACACATCACCGGAACGGTGTGGAAGATCGAGTGCAAGATCGGCGACGAGGTCGAGGAGGGCGACACGGTCGTGATCCTCGAGTCGATGAAGATGGAGATGCCCGTCGAGGCCGAGGACGACGGCCGGGTGGCCGAGATCAGGTGCAGCGAGGGCCAGTCCGTCAAAGAGGGCGAGACCCTCGTCGTGCTCGAGTAGCGACGTGGCGGAGCTCGCCTCAGGCAAGCTCGTCCGCGACGAGCCCGCGGACGGCGTCGTCCGCCTGCGCATCTCGAACCCCGAGCGGCGCGGCGCCCTCGACCACGAGATCCTCGACACGCTCGCCGCGACCGTCGCCGACCTCGACGCGCGCTGCCTGGTCCTGACCGGCAGCGAGGGCGTCTTCTCGGCCGGCTACGACCTCGGCAACCTCGAGGGCCGCGAGTTCGAGGAGAGTGCCGAGCGGCTGGTCGCGCATCCGTTCCACGCCGCGATCGAGGCGCTCGACGCGTATCCGTATCCGGTGATCGCCCAGATCAACGGCCACGCCATCGGCGGCGGGCTCGAGCTGGCCCTCACCTGCGACATCCGCATCGCGGCCCGCGGCGTCAAGGTCGGCATGCCGCCCGCGAAGCTGAGCTTGATCTACTCGCACACCGGCCTGCGCAAGTTCCTCGACGTCTGCGGGCCCGCCCACACGGCCGAGCTCTTCTACCTCGGACGCAACGTCGACGCGGATCGGGGCGCCGCCATCGGCCTGCTCAACCACGTCGTCGATCCCGGCGACCTCGACGATCGCGCTATCTCGATGGCGTCCGAGATCGCCGCCAACGCCCCGCTCTCCCTGAAGGGCAACAAGCGCATCATCCGCGAGCTCCGCGCCCGCGCCGCCGAGCTCCCCGCCGACGTCGAGCGCGAGCTCGTCGACCTCCGCGAGTCCTGCTTCCGCACCGACGACTTCCGCGAGGGCGTCCGCGCCTTCGCCGAGAAGCGCCCGCCGAGCTGGCGCGGTCGGTAAGGCACCAGGCACGCCGGCGCCCGCCCTCGGGGCTTCCGCCGTAACACGCTCGTCACCTTCACGCCCCGGCCGTCACGCGCCGCCGCGCACCGTCCGCCCATGCCCGACGCCCCGCGACAGGCCGGATCGCCCCGTCCTCCAAGTGAGACTCAAGTTGCGGCCACACTTCGGCCGCAACTTGGGTTTCACCGGTCAGCGCCCCCACGCCGCAGGCCCGGTGGATGGCGGCCGTGCTCGCGGTGGGCTCCGGCGCCGTTTTCTCGCACCGCTCGGCGGCAGCCCTCTGGGGCGTGGGCCGCGAGACCGGCCCGCCGGTCGACGTCACGGTGCGGGGAGGTACGACGCGGACCCGTCCAGGAATCCGGATCCACAGCAGCGGGGCGCTCTCCGCGATCGACCTCGGAGCCGAAGCCGGCATCCCATGCACCGCGCTGCCGCGAACCTTGCTGGACCTCGCGACCGTCGTCGACCGGCGCTCCCTTGCACGCGCCGTGGACCGAGCGGAGGAGCTACGCGTATTCGACCGGCAGGCGATCGACGAGCTGCTCGCGCGCAGTCACGGCCTCCGTGGCACGGCAGCCCTGGCCGCCGTGTTGGCCGAGTACCGGCGACCAACGATCACCCGCAGCGAGGCGGAGGAGCGGTTCCTCGCCCTCGTGCGACAGGCGGGCCTGTCGGAGCCGCGAGTCAACGCGTGGTTGGCAGGTCCCGAGGGCGGCGGGTATCGACCGGATTTCCTCTGGACGGAGGCACGCCTGATCGTCGAGATCGACGGCCGAGAGCATCACGCCCGCCGGCGCGCGTTCGAGCATGACCGGCGGCGCGACCGGCGGCTCGCGCTCGCCGGGTTCGAGACGCGACGCTACGCCGCCTCGGAGCTGATGCGCGAGCCGGAGCGAGTCATCGCCGAGGTGCGAGCGTTCCTGGCCGCGTCGCATGGGTGAACGGCCTCCGCGAGTTGCAGCGCGGTAATCGATCGATTACTCTCTGGTAAGCGAATGATTACCAGTCCAGAAAAGAGTGCCGTCGGGGAGCACGCGGCGCCCACGCGGGAGCGCATCCTGGACGCGGCCGTGGAGCTGTTCGGCCGGCGGGGATACAGCGCGACGTCGGTGGGCGAGGTCGAGGAGGCGGCCGGGCTCGTTCCCCGCCGTGGCGCGCTCTACAAGCACTTCGCCAGCAAGCGGGAGCTGCTGGACGCCGCGGTGGAGCGGCGGGCAGGCGCGGCGAGAGCGGGGCGGGAGCTGGCCGAGTCGCTGATCCGCGGCGACATCCGCGCGGAGGCGCGCGCGTACGGGCGCGGCTCGCTGCGGATCGTCAGCGCCGACCAGGCGCTGATGCGCATCGTCATGCGCGAGGGCGACAACTTCCCGGAGCTGCGCGAC
Source organism: Thermoleophilaceae bacterium (assembly GCA_040881635.1). Lineage (GTDB taxonomy): Bacteria > Actinomycetota > Thermoleophilia > Solirubrobacterales > Thermoleophilaceae > JAAYBF01. The sequence goes on along the minus strand of JBBECV010000025.1, from coordinate 83,634 downwards.
GCGTTCCACGAGCGGATCGTGCGCAGCGGACACGACTCGACCGTCATGTGGCTGCGCCGCGCGGTCGAGCGCACGGGCGCGCCGGAGCCCGATCTTGAGGGGCTGGCGGTGCTGATCCTGGGGCCGATCATCGACTACTGCATGCTCCGCACGCTGCTCGGCACGCCACCCAGTGGCCTCTCCCAGGAGCGCTTCCTAGACGTCTGGACCGATTCGACGATCAAGCTGCTCGAGGCGCACGGCCTCGTGGCGGACGACCCCAAGGAGAGCTCGGCATGAACCACGGCGACCACCTCACGCGCAACCGCGGACCGGTGCGCTTCGTGCTGCTGGCGCTCGGCGTTCCCCAGGCGCTGATCGGCCTGTGGGCGCTGCTCGCGCCACGGTCGTTCTACGACGGCTTCCCGACCGGCACGGACGGTTGGGTGAGTCCGCTCGGCCCGTACGCCGAGCACCTGGTCGTCGACGTCGGCGCGCTGTTCATCGGCCTCGGCGTGCTGCTGACGATCGCCGCCATCCGCCTGCGCCGCTCGCTGGTGGCGGCCGCCGCGGTGTCCTGGCTCATCTTCTCGATCCCGCACACCCTCTGGCACGCCGCCAACCTCGGCCCCCTCGCCACCGGTGACGCGATCGCGAACATGGCCACGCTCGCCTGGACCGTGATCGGAGGCAGCCTCGTGCTCCTGCTCGCGCGCGCACCTCGGCGCTCGCGCACGGTCGCTGGCGCCGAGCCGGCGCCCGATGCCCGGGGCACGCGCATCGAGGGCGTCCCGGACCGCCGCGCCGGCCTCCTCGCGCGCGGCAGCTACTCCTACTCGCGCCGGATGCTCGGGAACGTCTCCGAGCCGACGCGCGTCTACGCGCACCACCCCACGATCCTCGCCGGCTACGGCTGCATGGAGATGGCGACGCGGAGGGCCGACCGCGTGCCGGAGGCGCTCAAGCACCTCGCGGCCACCAAGGCCGCCGCGCTCTCGGGCTGCGAGTGGTGCATGGACATCGGATCGATGCTCTCGAGCGAGGCCGGGATCGGCGAGGCGAAGTTGCGCGCGCTACCCCAGCACGCCACCAGCGACGAGCTCTCGGACGTCGAGAAGCTCGTCCTCGACCTCGTCGTCGGCATGACCGCAACCCCCGTCGACGTCCCCGACGACCTCTTCGCCCGCCTCCGCGAGCACTTCGACGACGCCCAGCTCGTCGAGCTCGTCAACGAGATCGCGCTCGAGAACTACCGCGCCCGCTTCAACTGGGCCTTCGGCATCCGCGCACAGGGGTACACGGCCGAGGGCGGCTACTGTGTGCGCCCCGAGATCGCCACCGCGTAGCGATCCGTCCGAGCCCGAACCTAGCTTGCACCACAGCTTGCCCCCGCTGATCACCAGAGAGGAAGCGCTCCGCCTCGGAGAGATCGAGGATCGCGCCGAGATCGAGGCGCTGATCGAGCGCGCCTGGCAGGCGCGCGTCGAGCGCTTCGGCGACTCGACCGACATGTGCTCGCTGGTCAACGCCAAGTCGGGCGGCTGCGCCGAGGACTGCGGCTTCTGCGCCCAGTCGCGCTTCGCCGAGGCGGACACGCCGATGCACGCGATGATGACGCCGGAGCAGATCCTCGAGCACGCGAAGGCGGCCGAGGCCGCCGGGGCACACCGCTTCTGCATGGTGACCCAGGGCCAGGGCCTCTCCAAGCGCGACTTCGAGAGCATCCTCGAGGGCGCACGACTCGTCTCCGAGCAGACCAACCTCAAGCGCTGCGCGTCGATCGGCCACATGTCGGTCAAGCGCGCGAAGGCGCTGAAGGAAGCCGGCATCCAGCGCGTCCATCACAACGTCGAGACGGCCGAGAGCTACTACCCGGAGGTCTCCACCACCGTCCGCTACGAGGGCCGCCTGCGCACGATCGAGGCGGTCGAGCAGGCCGGGCTCGAGACCTGCGTCGGCGGGATCCTCAACCTCGGCGAGTCGCGCGAGCAGCGGGTCGAGATGGCGTTCGAGCTGGCGAAGATCGACCCGACGAGCGTGCCGATCAACATGCTCAACCCGCGTCCGGGCACGAAGTTCGGCGATCGCGACTACATGGACCCGTGGGAGGCGGTCAAGTGGATCGCGATCTTCCGCCTGATCCTCCCCGGCGCCCTCTTCCGCCTCTGCGGCGGGCGCGTCGAGAACCTCGGCGAGCTGCACGCGCTCGCGGTCAAGGCGGGCATCAACGGCGTGATGATGGGCAACTTCCTGACGACGCTCGGCTCGGAGCCGGAGGAGGACCGGGCGATGTTCGAGGAGCTCGGCCTGAACGTCGCCCGGCAGACGGACAACGGCTCGAACCCGCGCCCGGACAACCGCAGCGGCTGGCTCGACGGCGAGACGCCACGGACGCCGATCGACGAGCTGGTCGCCCGTCGCGACGAGGCGCCGTTCTGGGATCCCGAGATCCAGCTGCGACGGGTCAAGAAGAAGAAGGTGCCGCCCCGCCCAGACGGCGCCCCGAACAGGGGGCTGGAGGTGGTTCACGTGGAGGGAGGCGGATGACCGACATCGAGACCGCATTGAGCGAGATCCGCGACCGTGGCCTGTACCGCCGCATGCGGATGATCTCGGGGCCACAGGGGCCGCGCGTCCTACTGGACGGGCGGCCCGTGTTGCTTCTGTGCTCGAACAACTACCTCGGCCTCGCCGATCACCCGCGCGTGCGCGAGGCGGCCGCCGACGCGGCGATGCGCTACGGCGCCGGCGCCGGCGCGTCGCGGCTGATCTCGGGCAACATGAACATCCACCGCCGGCTCGAGGAGCGCCTGGCCGACTTCAAGGGCTACCGCAGCGCCCTGCTGTTCGGGTCCGGGTTCCTCGCCAACACCGGCATCGTCCAGGCGCTCGCGCGGCGAGGCGAGGTCGTCTTCTCGGATGCGCTCAACCACGCCAGCATCGTCGACGGCTGCCGGCTCGCGGGCGCCGAGACGTTCGTCTACGACCACGGCGACATGGACCACCTCGCCTGGGGCCTGCGCGAGGCCGACGGCCGCGGCAGCCTGATCGTGACCGACGGCGTCTTCTCCATGGATGGCGACGTCGCGCCGCTGACGGAGATCGTCGAGCTCGCCCGCCGCCACGACACGCGGGTCATGGTTGACGACGCCCACGGCACCGGCACGCTCGGCCCCGGCGGCCGCGGCTCGGTCGCGGGGGGGGGGGGGGGGGGGGGCCCCCCGGCCTCGAGGACGAGGTCGACGTCCTGGTCGGCACGCTCGGCAAGGCACTCGGCTCGTACGGCGCCTACGTCTGCTGCGACCGGCCGATGGCGAAGTACCTCGTCAACACGGCGCGCACCCTGATCTTCTCGACCGCGCTGGCGCCGCCCCAGGTCGCGGCCGCGATGGCGGCGCTCGGGCTGCTGCGCGAGGAGCCGCGCCGCGTCGAGCGCCTGCAGCGCAACGGGCGCGTCCTGCGCGACGCGCTCGCCGAGCAGGGCCTGCCGACCGCCCCCGGCGACGCGCCGATCGTTCCGCTCGTCGTCGGCGACGCGGATGCCGCCGTCGCCGCGAGCGAGCGCGCGCTCGAGCGCGGGGTCTTCGCCCAGGCGATCCGCCCGCCGACCGTCCCGGACGGCTCCTCTCGCCTGCGCCTGACGGTGATGGCCTCACACACGAAGACCGAGCTGCGAGCGGCCGCCGAGATCGTCGCGAAGGCGATCCCGGCCGAGGCGCGCAAGGCGGCCGTGCAGCGGGCGCTCGAGGCGGACACAGCGGCTGCGGCCGCCGACGGGCCGCGCGTGTACGACGGTCTCGCCGACGCCGCCTAGGTGCTCCGCCTCCGCGCCGGGAATCCGTTGAACGCTTGTAGGGGACAGGGCGCCTACAAGCGTGGATGAAGCCGATGCGCGGGCTGTTCGTCACCGGAACCGACACGGGCGTCGGCAAGACCGTGGTCGCGGGTGCGATCTGCGCCGCGCTCGCGGCGCGCGGCGAGCGCGTCGCGGCGTTCAAGCCGGTCGTGACCGGGCTCGACGATCTGCCCGTCGAGGGATGGCCTGCCGACCACGAGCTGCTCGCCCGTGCCGCGGACGGGCCCCTCGAGCGCGCTCCCGAGGACGTGGCGCCCTACCGCTTCGGGCCCGCGGTCTCCCCGCACTACGCCGCCGAGCTGGCGGGCGTACGCGTCGACCGGGACGCCCTGCGCGAGGCTGCCTGCACGGCAGCGGCCGGGGCCGACGCATTGATCTGCGAGGGCGTCGGCGGGCTGCTGGTGCCGCTCGCGGACGGTTACTCGGTCCGCGACCTCGCCACGGACCTGGCCCTCCCCGTCGTGGTGGTCGCGCGCACCGGCCTGGGGACGATCAACCACACGCTGCTCACCGTCGAGAGCGCACGCGCGGCCGGGCTGCACGTCGCCGGCATCGTCATGACACCCTGGTCGGACCCGCGGCCGATCGAGCGGTCCAACCGCGCCACCGTCGAGCGCCTGGCCGGCATCGCCGTCGCCACCCTCCCCCCCACGACGCCGGCCACGCTCGCCGACGCCGGCGCCACCCTCCCGCTCGGCGACTGGCTCTAGAAGCTGCGCATGACCACCGTGACCGGCGGTAGGGTGGCGCCACCCGCCGCGTAGGGCCTCCTGGCACCGAGCGGCGAGGCACCCAATGCGTCGCCCTCTGCTCATGGTCCTCGCCCTGCTGGCGGTCGCGCTGGCCGTCAACGCGTTCGTCACCGCGCGCGAGACGCAGCCGGCGGAGGCCGACATCGGCCGCGTCCTCGAGCTCCCCGGCCCGGACCTCCAGGTGCGCGAGCGCGGGCCCGAGCGGGCGCCGGCGATCCTGCTGGTCCACTGCTACACGTGCTCGATGCACTACTGGCAGCGCGTGGAGCCGCTGCTGGCGAGCGACCGCCGCGTGATCTCCGTCGATCTACTCGGCCACGGCGGCTCGGAGAAGCCGCGCGACGGCTACTCGATCGAGGACCAGGCCGATGCGATCGCGCAGGCGCTGCGCCGCCTGGACCCCGGCAGGGTGGTCGCCGTCGGGCAGTCGCTCGGCGGACCGGTCGTCACCGCGCTCGCCGAGCGGCACCGCGGACTGGTGCGCGGCATCGTGCTGATGGACTCGGCGTCGCGCTCGGACTTCGTCGACCTTCCGCTCACCGCGCGAATCGCCCAGGCGCCGGTCATCGGCCCGGCGCTCAAGCGGGTGACCCCGGACGCGCTCGTGCGCGACGGCCTCAGCAGGGCGTTCGCCGACGGCTTCGAGGTGCCCGACCAGTTCGTGCGCGACGTCAAGCGGATGACCTTCACCGCCTTCCGCGAGTCTGGGGGCGAGGGCTACCTCGACGAGCAGCGCCTGGACGATCGCCTCGCGGGCACGGGCCTGCCCGCGCTCGTCGTGTTCGGCGCCGAGGACCGCATGGTCGACCCGGCGTCCGCCGACGACTTCCGCGACGTCCCGGGGGGCCGGGTCGTGGTGCTTCCGGGCGTCGGCCACACCCCGCAGGTCGAGCGGCCGCGGCGGAGCGCGGCGCTGATCCGCGGCATCGATCGCGCGGTGTCCGACCGGTAGGGTCCGGCGCCGTGAGCGAGCCGGCGCCCTACGATCACGCCGCTTTGGTCGAGGCGGACCGGGCGCATCTCTGGCATCCGTTCACCCAGCAGCGGGATTGGGCCACGGAGGAGCCGGTGATCGTCGAGCGGGCGGAGGGAACCGACCTGATCGACACGCACGGGCGACGCTACATCGACGGCGTGTCGTCGCTGTGGTGCAACGTCCACGGACATCGCCACCCGCACATCGACGCGGCGATCCGCGAGCAGCTCGACCGCGTCGCGCACTCGACGATGCTGGGCCTGTCGCATCCGTCGGCGATCGAGCTCGCGCGGCGGCTGGTCGGCGTCGCGCCGAACGGACTGACGCGCGTCTTCTACTCCGACAGCGGCTCGACCGCCGCCGAGATCGCGCTCAAGATCGCCTTCCAGTTCTGGCATCAGCAGGGCGAGCAGCGCCGCACGCGTTTCGTCTCCCTGCGCGAGGCCTACCACGGCGACACGATCGGCTCGGTGTCGGTCGGCGGGATCGACCTCTTCCACGCGACCTACCGGCCGCTGCTGTTCGAGACGCTCAGCGCCGAGCCGGGCGACGTCGACGACATGCGCCGCGTGCTCGAGTCGCACCCGGGCGAGGTCGCGGCGGTGATCCTGGAGCCCCTGGTGCAGGGCGCCGCCGGCATGATCGTCCACCCCGACGGCTATCTGCGGGCCGTCCGCGAGCTCTGCGACGAGCACGGCGCGCTGCTGATCTGCGACGAGGTGGCGGTCGGCTTCGGCCGCACCGGACGGATGTGGGCATGCGACCACGAGGACGTCTCCCCCGATCTGCTGTGCCTCGCGAAGGGCATCACCGGCGGCTACCTGCCGCTCGCGGCGACGCTCGCCTCCGAGCGCATCTACGAGGGCTTCCTCGGCGAGCACACCGACCACCGCACCTTCTTCCACGGCCACACCTACACGGGCAACCCGCTCGCCTGCGCCGCCGCGCTCGCCACCCTCGACGTGTTCGAGCGGGAGCGCACGCTCGAGCGCCTGCAGCCGAAGATCGATCTGCTCGCGGCGCTGCTCGAGCCGATCGCCGCCCGACAGGACGTCGCCGAGGTCCGCCGCCGCGGCTTCATGACCGGCATCGATCTCGCCGGCCACCCCGCCGAGCTGCGCATGGGCCGCCGCGTCACGCTGGAGGCGCGCGAGCGCGGGGCGATCGTCCGCCCGCTCGGCGACACCGTCATCCTGATGCCCCCGCTCGCAATCTCCGAGCCCGACCTCACCCGCCTCGTCGACATCGTCGCCGCCTCGATCGAGGCCGTTACCTACGAGGCAGGACCAAGCAGTTCAAGGACGCAGTGAGCGACGTGTGCGCTAGCACACGAGCGAGCGAGGACGCCGAAATGCACCGGTCATGCCTCGTAGGGCTCGAAGTCCTTCTTCCTAGCTCCGCAGACGGGGCAGAACCAGTCATCGGGGATTTCCTCGAAGGCGGTGCCGGGCGGGATGCCGCCGTCGGGGTCGCCCTGCTCGGGGTCGTAGATGAAGCCGCAGGAGATGCAGATCCACTGTCGTGCGGTGATGGTCTCGCTCATCGCCGGCCAATCTAGCGACGGACGTTCGGTTACGCTCGGCCGATGCGCTCCGACCACCGTCCCGGACCCGGTGAGGAGCTCAACGCGGGCGAGGTGACCGATGCGCGCGAGGCGGCCTCGCTGATCCTCCTGCGCGACACCGCCGACGGCCCCGAGGTCCTGCTGGTGCGCAGGAACCCCGAGCAGCGCTTCATGGGCGGAGCGTGGGTGTTCCCGGGCGGCTCGACCGATCCGGACGACGGCGACGAGCTGCGCACGGCGATCCGCGAGCTGGAGGAGGAGGCAGGGATCGAGCTGTCGGACGGCCACGAGCTGGTGCGGTTCTCGCGCTGGATCACGCCGGCGCAGGTGAAGGTCCGCTTCGACACCCACTTCTTCGTCGCCGAGGCGCCCGAGGACGCCGAGCCCACGGTCGACGGCAGCGAGTGCGTCGACTGGCGCTGGCTGCGCCCGCGGCGTGCGCTCGAGCTGCACCGCGGCGACGAGCTGATGCTCGTCTTCCCGACGATCAAGCACCTCGAGCAGCTCGAGCGCTTCCGCAGCGTCTCCGACGCGCTCGAGACCGCGCGCGCGAGCCGGGTGCTGCCGATCGAGCCGCGCGTGCTCGTCGAGGGCGGCGTCGCGCAGGTTGTCCTGCCCGGCGAGCCCGGCTATGAGCGGTAGGGCGAGAGCTCGACGGCAAGCCCTCCCTGGCTGTCCGGCTAGCCAATCGCGGCGCCGTAACCGTCCGCTCGGCACAGGTGTACTGTCCCGGCGAATGACCGCTGGAACGACCGTCGAGAGCAACCGTCCGACCCCGGGGCCGGACGACATCCAGCCGGTGGCCAACGAGACGCTCGACCGCTTCCTCACCGGCACCGTGACGGTGCTCCCGTTCGTCGGGCTCGGGCTCGCCGGCTGGCAGCTGTGGGAGAGCGCTCTGCACTGGCACGACATCGTCGTCTTCGCGATCGTCTACACGCTGACCGGGCTCGGGATCACGGTCGGCTTCCACCGGCTGCTCACCCACCGTGCCTTCAAGACCAAGCCGTGGGTTCGCGGCACCTTCGCCGCGCTCGGCTCGGCGGCGATCGAGGGGCCGGTGATCTCCTGGGTCGCCGACCACCGCAAGCACCATGCCTTCTCCGACCAGGAGGGCGATCCCCACAGCCCCCACGTCGACCACGGCCACGGCCTCAAGGGCGCGATCAAGGGCCTCGCGCACGCGCACGTCGGCTGGCTCTTCATCCACACTCAGCGCGGCAACAAGGAGCGCTACGCGCCCGACCTGATCAAGGATCCCGTGATCGCGTACGTCGACCGCACGTTCCTGCTGTGGGTCCTCCTCGGTCTGCTGGCGCCGTTCCTGCTCGGCTGGGCGATCGGGGGGACGCTGCTGGCGGGCCTGACCGGGCTGCTCTGGGGCGGCCTGGTGCGGATGCTCGTCCTCCACCACGTCACCTACAGCATCAACTCGCTCTGCCACTTCTTCGGCCGGCGCGACTACGAGACCGGCGACGAGTCGCGCAACCTGCTGTGGCTCGCTCCACTGTCGTTCGGCGAGTCGTGGCACAACAACCACCACGCGTTCCCGACGTCGGCGCACCACGGCCTGCGCCTCTGGCAGGTCGACACCTCGGCGCTGGTCATCCGCGCGCTCGAGGCCGCCGGCCTGGCGTGGGACGTGCAGCGCCCGTCGCGTGAGCGCATGGCCGCGCGCGCACGGGGCTGATGACGGCCCCTGAACAGCCGGGCCGCAGCCGTCGCTTCGAGTCATTAGGCTTCCGCCGCCGCTGATGAAGGTTTCCGTTCCAAAGGAGTCCGCCGCCGGCGAGACGCGTGTCGCGATCGTCCCGGAGGTGGTCAAGAAGCTGGCCACCGGGGGGATCGAGGTCGTCGTCGAGCCCGGCGCCGGCGAGACCGCGCACGTCGCCGACGCCGCATACGAGCAGGCGGGCGCGAAGCTCGAGGCCGGCGCCGGCTTCTCCGGCGACGTCGTCGCCAAGGTCCAGCCGCCGAGCGCCGACGAGGTCGCCCGACTCGAGCGCGGCGCGGTGCTCGTCGGCTTCCTGCAGCCGCTCACCAACGGCGAGGTCGCCAAGGCGCTCGCCGATGCGGGCGTGACGTCCTTCGCGATGGAGGCCGTGCCGCGGATCACGCGCGCCCAGTCGATGGACGCGCTGTCCTCGCAGGCCACGGTCGCCGGCTACCGCTCGGTGCTGATCGCCGCCCAGGAGCTCGGCCGCTTCTTCCCGATGCTGACCACGGCCGCGGGGACGATCCGCCCGGCGAAGGTGCTCGTCCTCGGCGCCGGCGTCGCCGGCCTGCAGGCGATCGCCACCGCGCGTCGCCTCGGCGCCGTCGTGTCGGCATTCGACGTGCGCGCCGCCGTCAAGGAGCAGATCGAGTCGCTCGGCGCGCGCTTCGTCGAGCTCGACATCGGCCTCGAGGACGCCGAGGGCGCCGGCGGCTACGCGCGCGCCCTCACCGACGAGGAGCAGCAGCGCCAGCGCGAGGCGCTCGCCGACGTCATCGCCCAGATGGACTGCGTGATCTCGACCGCCGCCGTGCCGGGCCGCAGGGCCCCCCTGCTGGTCATCGAGGACGCCGTCAAGCGGATGCCCGCCGGCTCGGTGGTCGTCGACCTCGCCGCCGAGACCGGCGGCAACTGCGAGCAGACCGAGCCCGGCCAGACCGTCGTACGCCACGACGTGAAGATCGCCGGCCCGCTCAACCTGCCCGCCTCGATGCCCGACCACGCTTCGCAGCTCTACGCCAAGAACGTGCAGTCGCTGCTCGGCCTGATGGCCGACGACGAGGGCAAGCTCGAGCTCGACTTCGACGACGAGATCATCGCCGGCGCCTGCATCACGCGCGACGGCGAGATCGTCCACGAGGGCGCGAAGGCCGCGGCCGGCACGCCCGCGTAAGGAGACCCTGAGATGGACCTGATTACTGAGTTGACGATCCTCGTACTGGCCGCGTTCGTGGGCTTCGAGGTGATCTCGAAGGTGCCGAACACGCTGCACACGCCGCTGATGTCGGCTACGAACGCGATCCACGGCATCGTGCTGCTCGGCGGGATCCTGATCATCGGCGCGGCCGAGGGCTTCCTCAGCAACGCGATCCTCGTGATCGCGATCGCGTTCGGCACGATCAACGTCGTCGGTGGCTTCCTCGTCACCGATCGGATGCTCGAGATGTTCAAGAAGCGGCCGATGCCGCCCGCCAAGGGTGAGGTCAAGCCCGCCCCGACGAAGGCGGAGATCGGCCAGTGACGCTTCCGGTGGCCAGCTTCCTGACCGACCTGGACTTCATCCGGGTCCTCTACATCGTCGCGTTCGTGCTCTTCATCGTGGGCATGCGCATGCTCACCAAGCCGTCGACCGCCCGCCAGGGCAACATGGTCGCCGCTGTCGGCATGGCGATCGCGGTCGTTGCGACCCTGCTGATCGAGAGCGTCGGCGACTACGGGCTGATCGCGCTCGGCATCGCGATCGGGACGATCGTCGGCGTGCCCGCAGCGCGCCAGGTGCGGATGACCGCGATGCCGCAGATGGTGGCCCTCTTCAACGGCGTCGGCGGCGGCGCGGTGGCGCTGATCGCGTGGGGCGAGTACCGCCACGCGCTCGGCCACGGCGGCAATCCGGAGCTCGACACGCTGATCCCGATCCTCTTCGCCGCGATCGTCGGCTCGATCTCCTTCTGGGGCTCGAACATCGCCTTCGGCAAGCTGCAGGAGATCATCCCCGGCAAGCCGATCACGGTCCCGGCGCAGCAGGTGGTCAACGCGCTGCTGCTGCTCGCCGCGGTCGCCGCCGCGATCGCCATCGTCACCGGCTCCGAGTCGCAGGGCCTGTTCATCCTGATCCTCGTCGCCGCCGCGGTGCTCGGCAACATGGTCGTGCTGCCGATCGGCGGCGCCGACATGCCGGTCGTGATCTCGCTGCTGAACGCGCTCACCGGCCTCTCGGCCGCCGCGGCCGGCATCGCGCTCGACAACACAGCGCTAATCGTCGGCGGCATCATCGTCGGCGCGTCCGGCACGATCCTCACGAACCTGATGGCCGAGGCGATGAACCGGTCGATCCCGAACATCGTCGCCGGCGGGTTTGGCGGCGGCGGGACCGGCGGAGGCGGAGGCGGCGCCGACACCGACGGCAAGACCGCCAAGTCCACCGACGCCGCCGACGTGGCGATCCAGCTCGCCTACGCGAGCCGCGTCGTGATCGCCCCCGGCTACGGCCTCGCCGTCGCGCAGGCCCAGCACACCGTCCGCGAGCTTGCCGACGAGCTCGAGAAGCGCGGCGTCGACGTCTCCTACGCGATCCATCCTGTCGCCGGCCGCATGCCCGGCCACATGAACGTCCTGCTCGCCGAGGCCGACGTGCCCTACGACGCGCTCAAGGAGATGGACGAGATCAACCCGGAGTTCGCGCAGACCGACGTGACGCTCGTCATCGGCGCGAACGACGTGACCAACCCGGCCGCACGCGAGGACGAGGGCAGCCCGATCTACGGCATGCCGATCCTCGACGTCGACAAGTCCGGCCAGGTGATCGTCCTCAAGCGGTCGATGAACACCGGCTTCGCCGGCATCGACAACCCTCTCTTCTACAACGACAACACGTCGCTGCTGTTCGGCGACGCCAAGGCCTCGGTCGCTGACGTGCTCACCGAGGTCAAGAACGTCTAGCAGCTAGTCGCGCACCGGCACGGCCGCTCCACCCGCTCCGGTGGGGCGGGATGCCTCCTCGACGCCGCGCTCGGCGATGTCGCGCTCGAAGAAGGCCTCCATCTCCTGGAAGCCGCCGCTCGAGCCGCGCTCGGTCAGGCGGTTGAGGAGGCCGCGCAGCGGCAGTATCACCTTGATCAGGGCCTTGGGCACGGCGATCGCGCGCGAGCGCGCGATGACGCCGGCGACGATCGCGTCGCCGACGTCCGACAGCGGGTATGTCCGGCGCAGGGCCGCGGGCAGCTTCGCCCGCATGCCACCCAGTCCGGGATGGCGGTCGGCGCCGCGGACCATCTCGGTGTCGATCCACGAGAAGTAGGCGACGCCGACGCCGACGCCGTGGTGGCGCAGCTCCGTGCGCAGGCTGTTGGCGAGCGCCTCGACGCCCGCCTTGCTGGCCGCGTAGGCGGCCATGCCAGGCGAGTGGAAGACGGCCGCGGCGGAGGCGACGATCAGCACGTAGCCGTCCCGGTCGACGATCTGCGGCAGGCAGGCGTGCACCGTGCGGTAGACGCCGAGCAGGTTGACCTCGATCACGCGCTCGAACGAATCGGGGTCGGCGAGCCTGAGCGGGCCGCCGATCGCGATGCCGGCGTTGGCGATCACCACGTCGATGCCGCCGAGACGCTCGATCGTCCCGTCGACGGCGGCCTGGAGCTGCTCGCGATCGGTGACGTCGGCCTCGAACCAGACGGCGTCGGCGCCGCACTCGGCGGCGACGCGCTCGATCTCGTCGCGCTCGAGGCCGACGAGCGAGACCCTCATCCCGCTCGCTGCCAGGCGTCGTGCGGCCTCCGCGCCGATTCCGCGCGCCGCGCCCGTGATCAGCACCGTCTTGCCTGCGACCTGCCAGCTGGGAGAGGACATGGCCGGGGACCCTACCTCTAGGCTCCGGCGCATGGCCCCACTCGACCACCTACAGGAGGATGTCGCCCCCGAGGACGTCAAGCGCCTCGTCGACGCTGGCGAGGTCGACCTGGTCGACGTGCGCGAGCCGTACGAGCACGAGGCGGGCAGGATCGAGGGCGCGCGCCATGTCGAGATCCCGGAGCTGGCGGCCGCCGCCCAGGAGATGGACCGCGGGCGACCGGTCGTCTTCTACTGTCGCTCGGGCGGCCGCTCGGCGCTGGCGACCCAGGCGTTCCGCGCCAGCGGCTACAAGGCGTACAACCTGACCGGTGGGCTGCTGGCCTGGGTCGAGAAGGGCCTGCCGATCGTGCCCGACGACGGCACCGTCGCCGACCACTAGGCGCGCGATAACCGGCGCCTGGCGGCGTCATCGGCCCCTCGTGTGCCAGAGGCACACGTCGGGGCCTGCTTCCTTGCCAGGCTTGGTTCTCGCGCGCCTAGAACGTGAGTTGGGCCGAATAGGGCCCACGGCCGGTGAGGCAGGCGGCGCCGCAGCGGGCCGCGACCTCGGCGGCGTCGGCGGGCTGCATGCCGGTGCCGAGCGCCCACGTCAGGCCGGCCGCGAACGAGTCGCCGCAGCCGTAGGCGTCGACGGGCGGGCCCGGTGGCGGGGAGGCGTCCCACTCGCCGCGCTCGCCGCTCGGGCGCTCCCACCCGCCACCGGCGGCGCCGGCGGTGCGGACGATCAGGCGCGGCTCGGGCTCGAGGTCGCCCCGCTCGTAGCGCTCGCCGGGATCGGCGACGCTGGCTAGGAGCGCGTCGAGCTCGACGCCGGACGGGGCGAGCGAGGCGAGCGCACGGGCGGTCGCGGTCATCACGCGCGCCGCCCGCGAGCGGCGTGCCGCCGCGGTGTCGCCGGCCGTGAAGTAGACGGCATCGACGTCCGCGAGCTCGTCCCAGGGCAGCGCGTCGTCGCCGTGGGGCCCGAGGCGGTCGCCGATCACCGTGATCGTGCGCTCGCCGCCGTCGTCGACGTGGACGAAGGCGCGGCGCTGAGGCACGGGCCGCCAGGCGACCTCGACGCGCACGCCGAGCGCGCGCAGCGCATCGTGGGCGCGGTGGCCGAGCTCGTCGTCGCCGAGCGCGGTGAGGAACAGGGCGTCGCCGGCCAGCTTGGCGAGCTGGACGGCCGCCACGGCGCCTCCCCCGCCCGGCTCGGCCCACGTCTCGGACGCGTGGACGATCGCTCCGGTCGCCGGCACGGCGGGGACGCGCGCGAGCTCGATCCACTCGACATGCCCGACGACCGCGACCCTCATCGGGCCCCAGTCTCACAGTTCCGGCTACGGTCGCGGCATGGCGATCGCGGACCCGGTCAGGATCACGCGCGACGTGGCGATCCCGCTCGCGGAGATCGAGCTGCGCGCGAGCCGGTCGTCCGGGCCCGGCGGGCAGCACGCCAACGTCACGGCCTCGCGGATCGAGGCGGTCCTCGACATCGCGGCGTCGCCGTCGCTGACGGCGGCGCAGCGTGAGCGGGCGATGGCCCGACTGGGCCCGCGCGTGACCGCCGTCGCCCAGGACACGCGCAGCCAGACGCGCAACCGCGAGCTGGCGGTCGAGCGACTCGCGGGCCGGCTCGCGGCCGCGCTGAAGGTCCAGCGCCCGCGACGCGACACACGTCCGACGCGCGGGGCGCGAGAGCGGCGGCTGGCGGAGAAGCGCCGCCGCAGCGACGTCAAGCGCGAGCGTCGGCGGCCGCCCGCCGACGGCTGAGCGCGCGGAGTGGGCGCGAGCGGCCGCCTACGGCGACGGAGCCACGGCGCCGCCGCCACCCGGCTCGGGCGTCGGCGATGGCTCCGGCTCGGGCTCCGGCGCGGGCGTGGCCCCGCCGCCCTGGGTGCCGCCGCTGTCAGGCGGCGTCACGGGCGCGGCCGTCCCCCCACCGGTGTCGCCGCCGGTCGTCCCGTCCCCGGTCGCGGGCACCGGCGCGGGGGTGGTGGAGCTCGTGTCCGTGTCGTCGGTCGTGGTCCTGTCGACGCGGTCGAAGTTGTCGGGCGCGGTCGGGATCGTCAGGTCGAGCGGGGACACCCTCTCCTCGTCGTCCCCTCCGCCGCCGGCGACGACCGCGATCACGACGATCAGCGCGATCGCCGCCGCGGCCGCCGCGACGAGGCGGCGGCGCATGTAGACGGAGTCCTCGTCGCCGTTGCCACGGCGATCGTCGGCGGGTCGCATCCGGCGTGTCGGCTCGTCGTGCACGAGCGCGAAGGTAGCAGGCGGCGCGGCGCGCGACGCCGATCTCGCCGCCCGTCAGAGGCCGGGGACGCTGCGCACGGCGTAGCCGGCCGTCGAGCGCGGCTCCTCCTGCCAGCGGGTCCCCGCGCGTCCCTGGCCGCTTGTGTCGAAGCGCAGGCCCGCGACGACCATGAACATGTGCCCTGGGTTGGTGTAGATCGTGATCCACCTGCCCGGCCCCGACGCGCCCCAGTCGATGAATCCGCCGGAGGTCAGCGGTGCGTCGAGCAGCCCGGCGCCGGCGAGCGCGAACGACACCGAGCCCGAGCAGTCGTAGCCCTCGTCGCGCCACGCGCCGTGGCCGCCGCCCCACTTGTAGGGGAGCTGCGCGATCGCGTTGCCGGCCTGGATCACCCGCTTGACGGGATCCGGAGCGTTCTCAGGGGCGACGGCCGTGCCATCCGCGAGCACGCGCGCCCGCGGGCCGGTGCGCAGGTAGGCGGTCGTGCCGAGGAAGCGCTTGAAGCGCGAGAGCTGCTGACGCGCCTGGCGCAGCTCGGCGCGAACCTCGGCGTCCGTCGGCGCTCCCGGGCTGATCCCGTCGGCATCGCTGGCCGCGCCGCCGGGCGCCGGCTCGGCGCCGGCCCCGCGCAGCTCCACGACCCTGCCGCCCGGCCGCGGCGCCTCGCTCGCGCGGCGGACGGCGTCGGGATCGACGGAGTCCGGCGTGAGCACCGCCTCGGCCGGCTCGCTCGCCCTCGCCTCGCCGCGGCTCGCGGAGGTCGCGCCGTCGGAGCCCCCGCAGGCGCCTGCGACGAGGCACGCGGCGAGGAGGGCGGCGAGGGCCGCCGCGCGGCCGATCCTGCAGCCGGCTCTGCGCACAGGGACAAGGTAGCGCCGCCACCGCGCCCTGGCGCCGTCTGCCAGGATCAGATCCATGAGCGAGCGTCGCCACATCGACCTACCCGACGACCCGACCGGCATCGAGGAGCCGCACGACGTCCTCGCCGCCGAGGAGTTCGCGATGCCGGCGCGCTCGGCCGGCGACATCCCGCCCGATCCGTCGGGCATCGAGGAGCCGCACGACATCCTCGCCGCCGAGGAGTTCGCGATGCCCACCGCCGGGATCGACAGCGGCCCAGGCGGCATCGACATCCGCACCCTCCTCCCCGGCCTCGCCCTCGCGGCAACGCTGGCGCTGCTGTACAGATTGCTGCGCCGCTAGGGGTATACCGGGCCGTCGGGACCCTCGACGAAGATCGCCGTGACCGGGCAGTTCATCGCCGCGTCGACGACGATGTCGGTCGGGTCGCCGTCAGGGTCGATCACACGGGCCTTGTCCTCGGCGTCGAGCTCGAAGACGTTCGGCGCCGTGTCGACGCAGTCGCCGGAGCCGATGCAGAGGCCGCGGTCGACCTCGATGCGGATGCGGTTCTGCGGTGAGAGATCGTCGGCCACGCGGCGCGCAGGTTAACGCTTGCCGCGGCCGTAGATCAGCTTGAGCAGGCGGCCGGTGAGCTTCGCGCTGCGCTTGGAGTAGGGGAACATGAACAGCTCGCGCTTGCGACCGAACCGGTTGACCGAGGAGGCCTGCTTGCGCGCGTACTTGCGGATGCCCTCGGCGCCGTGGCGCGTGCCGATGCCGGAGGCCTTCCAGCCGCCCATCGGCAGCTCGAGCGCGAAGTAGTTGAGCGAGTGGTCGTTGACGCTGGCGGCGCCGGCCTCGATCCGGCTGGCGAGCTCCTCGCCGCGGTCGGTGTCGCGGGTCCAGACGGAGGCCTGCAGGCCGTAGGGCGAGTCGTTGGCGAGTCGCAGCGCCTCCTCGGCGTCGCTCACCTTCATGATCGGCAGCGTCGGCCCGAACGTCTCCTCGGTCATGCACTCCATCGTGTGGTCGACGTCGACGAGCACGGTCGGCGCGTAGAAGCGCCCGGGCCCGTCGCCGCGCCTGCCTCCGACGAGCGTCTTCGCCCCCTTCTCGACCGCATCGCGGACGTGGGCGTCGACGATCTCCACCTGGGGCGCGAACGTCATGGCGCCGACATCGACGGCGCCGGGACCGTCGGGGACTCCCTGGCGCAGCTTCGCGACCTTGCCGGCGACGAGCTTGACGAACTCGTCGTAGACCGGCTCCTCGACGTAGGCGCGCTCTACCGAGATGCAGGTCTGACCGCCGTTCTGCATCGCGTAGTAGGTCGCCGCGTTGGCCGCCTTCTCGACGTCGGCGTCGCGCAGCACGATCATCGGGTCCTTGCCGCCGAGCTCGAGGCCGAACGGCGTCAGCGTGCGCGCTGCCCGCTCCGCCACCTTCCTGCCGGTGGCGGTCGATCCGGTGAACATGACGTAGTCGACGTGGTCGATCATCTCGGCGCCGACGTCGCCGAGGCCGGTCAGGACCTGGAAGACGTCCGCCGGCAGGCCGCACTGGTCGAGCATCTCGGCCATCAGCACCGAGGTCAGCGGCGTCACCTCGGACGGCTTGAGCACGACGGCGTTGCCGGCCGCGAGCGCCGGGATGCAGTCGCCGAAGGAGTTGGTGAGCGGATAGTTCCAGGGGCCGATCACCCCGACGACGCCGAGCGGGCGGTAGCGCACGACGAGCTTGCGGCCGAGCAGGAAGGGCGAGCCTGTGCGCACGCGCTCGTCGGCGAGGTACTTCGGCGCCTTCTTGGCCCAGAACCCGAAGGCGGTCGCGGCGTAGGAGACCTCGGCCGCCTGCGCGTCATCCCAGGTCTTGCCCGTCTCGGAGACGATCGTGCGGATCACGCGGTCGGAGTTGTCGAGGATCCAGCGCTGGGCGCGACGCAGCACCGCGGCGCGGCCGTCGAAGCCGAGCTCCCACCAGCCCGGCTGCGCGGCGCGGGCGCGCTCGACCATCGGCGCGACGTCGTCGGGAAGCATCCGCGGGACGCTGCCGGCGGTCCCGCCGGTGGCCGGGTCCTGGACCTCGATCGCCGTCGCCTGCTGGGTAGCGGTCATGCGGCCTGCCTTTCGCGCCGCAGCTGGCGCATATATGGATGGAAGTCGACCTGAATCGTGTGCCGCTTGGAGGCGACGTAGCGCTTGCGCATCGCCCGCTGCTCGCGCTCGATCTGCTTCAGCATCCGCGCGCGGCCGGGGAGCTCGACCCTGCCCTCGAGCAGGTCGGCGACCCACTCGGACTGGAGCTCGGCGATCGGCATGATCGCCCCGAGCGGCTGCACGAGGCCGATGAAGTAGAGGCCCGGCAGGTCGGGATGGACGACGCGGCGGTAGAGATCGATCCGGTTGTCGCCGGACGGGTCGAGCAGGTCGCGGTCGAGGAACGGGAAGCTGATCTTGTAGCCGGTGCAGTAGACGACCTTGTCGACCCGCTCGACCGAGCCGTCCTCGAAGCGGACCGAGTCGCCCTCGAGGCGGGCGACGTTGGGCTTGACCGCGATGCGGCCGTGGCCGATTCGCGGCAGCAGGTCCGACGAGACGGTCGGATGCGCCTCGCCGATCCTGTGGTCGGGCTTGGGCAGGCCGAAGACCGTCGGGTCGCCCTGGGCGCGGGCGACGGTCAGCGTCAGGAAGAAGCGCTGGATCGCGAACGGCAGCCGCGACCCCCACTCCGGCGCCAGCTCGTCGAGCGGCGTGCCGCGGACGTACTTGGGCAGGATCCACGCGCCGCGGCGCATCGCCAGGAACGTCCTGCTCGACACCCGCGAGGTGTCGACCGCGATGTCGCAGGCGGAGTTGCCGATGCCGAGGACGAGCACGTCCTTGCCCTCGTAGCCCTCCGTCGTCGTGTAGTGGTGGGCGTGGATCACGTCGACCCCCTCGTCGAGCTCGCCGGGGAACGGCGGCTCGGGCCAGCGGGGATCCCAGTGGTGGCCGTTGGCGACCATGACCGCGTCGTAGCGGGCGATCTGCTCGCCGCCGCCGCCGACCGGCCGCACCGTCACGTCCCAGCCGCCGGCCGCCGCCGGCGCCACGTGGGTGACCTCGGTGCGGAAGCGGATCAGCTCGCGCAGGCCGAAGTTATCGACGTAGTCGTCGAAGTAGGCGGCGATCTGCGTGTGGTGGGGGTAGTCGGGATAGTCGTCGGGCATCGGGTAGCTCGCGTACGCCATGGCCCGCCGCGACGTGTTGATGAACAGGGACTCGTAGGCCGACGACATGCCGTTGTCGTTGCCGTAGCGCCAGTTGCCGCCGACGTGCGAGCCCTTCTCGAAGCAGTCGAAGTCGATCCCGCGCGCGTGGAGCGCCAGGCAGCTCGCGATCCCCGAGCTGCCGGCGCCGATGATGCACACGCGAGGTCCGCCGGCGGACACGGCTCGCAGCCTAGCGAAGGACTGGCTGGCCGGCCAAACTGCTGCTCTATGCGGTCGCCTCGGGCGCCGTGGCGGTAGGTCGCGGCGCCGGGACGCCGAGGCGCCGGCGCAGGCGCACGGTCGTCCCGTCCGGGCGTCGCTCGACCTCGACGTCATCCATCAAAGCGCGCATGATCTCGAGCCCTCGCCCTCCCTCGGAGCGCGTGCGCGTGCGCCATTCGCCGCTGTCCCCAACAGTGATCTCGATCTCGTCGCCCTCGCGCCGCCCGGCGACACGGAAGCGCGCACCCACCGCCATCGCGCCGCCGTGCTCGATCGCGTTGGCGGCGGCCTCCCCGGACGCGTTCAGGATCTCAACGATCTCGCGCTCGCTGGCATCGGCGTGGCGCAGCCAGCGCCGGGTCAGCGCGCGCAGCGCCGCCAGCTCACCCGGATCGGCACAGAGATCGAGCTCGAACTCGTCGGTGAGTTGCGGCGTGCGCAGTGCGAGCAGGGCGACGTCGTCCGACGATCCGCCCGCCGGGACCAGCGCCTCGACGACGCGGTCGCAGAGCTCGTCGGCCCGGCTGCGCCGCCCGCACACGATCTCGCTGAGCCGGGCGAGGCCGTCGTCGAGCAGCTCGCCGGGGCGCTCGACGAGGCCGTCCGTGTAGAGCACCACGGTCCCGCCGAGCGGCAGCTCGCTCTCGGCCGCCTCGTACGTCGCGTACGGCATCACTCCGAGCGGCACCGAGCTGACGCCGTCGAGGAAGCGCGCATGACCGTCGCCGGTGACCGCCAGCGGTGGGAGGTGGCCGGCGTTGACCCACGAGACCCGTCCCTCCCACGGATCGACGACCACGTAGATCAGCGTCGTCATCTGCGCGTCGTGGGACTCGGACCAGGCAAGCCGGTTCAGCCGCTCCACGACCCCGACCGGCCCATGGCCCTCGAGCGCGTATGCGCGCATCGCGCTGCGCAACGAGCCGACCATCGACGCGGCGGCCAGCCCCTTGCCGGCGACGTCGCCCATGACGAGCCCGACGCGGCCACCCGCCATCGCGATCACGTCGTACCAGTCGCCCCCCACCTCCGACTCGCTCGCGGCGGGCAGGTAGCGCGCCGCGACGTCGAGGCCCGGCAGCTCGGGCAGCCGCTCGGGCAGCAGGCTGCGCTGCAGCGTCTCGGCGATGCGGTGCTCGCGCTCGTAGACGCGCAGGTGGTCGATCGCGAGCGCGACGCGATCGGCGGCGAGGCCGAGCAGCAGCAGGTCCTCCTCCGAGAACGTCCGCGGCGCCGGCACGCCGACCTGGAGCACCCCCGTGACCTCCTTGCCGGCGAGCAGCGGCACGCTGAGGATCGCCTTGAGCCCGCGCAGCGCCGGGTCGGCAACCTCCGACGGATCCGGGTCCTGGACGAGCAGCGGCTCGCGGTCGCGCGCGACGCGGCCAGCCATGCCCTCCCCCGGCCCGATCCGCAGCGGCTCCTCGTCGCGGTCGCGGAACATCGAGGCGCGCAGCGTCAGCGACCCGTCGTCCTCGGCGAGCAGCACGGTCGCCCCTTCGGCGTGGACGACCTCGCAAACGCGCGGAAGCAGCGCCTCGAGCATGTCGTCGAGACGGTCGTGCGCGAGCGCGACATCGAGCAGCACCTGCAGGCCATGGACGATCGCGGCCATCTGCTCGGCCTCCTCGCGCGCAGCCTGCTCGCGGTAGAGCTGCTCGCGCTCGCGCTCGCGCTCCTCGCGGTCGGCCACGTCGCGGATGAAGCAGGCGAGCATCGGGCGATCGCCGGCGCGCACGGACGAGACCGTGACCTCTGCCGGGAAGACCGTCCCGTCACGGCGAACGAGCCGGACCTCGCGCACCGTCGGGCGCTCCTCGGCGCTCGCCCGCTCGAAGTCGGCGCGGCGATGGGCCTGATGGCCCTCCGCGTCCTCCGGCGCGACGATCAGCGTCTCCGTCGCCCTGCCGAGCGCCTCCTGCGTCGACCAGCCGAACATCCGCTCGGCCGCCGGGTTCCAGGACAGGACGGTCCCGTCCCGGTCGATTGCGATGAACGCGTCGGGGGCGTTCTCGACGATCGCGCGGGTGCGCGCCTCGCTCTCGCGCAGAACCTGGTCCTGGCGCGCGGTGTGCGCCGCCTCGCGGCGGATGCGGTCGAGCAACGTCGACACCATCAGGCCCGCGATGCCGGGCGTGCCGACGGCGAGGATCCAGCGCACGACCGGGCTCGGCGGCTCCTGCACGATCAGCACGACCATGTACGCGACCGCGATCACGCCGAGGTGCGCGACCGCGATCGGCGGCCGGTAGAAGTAGAACGCGTACAGGCCGGTCCAGGTGAAGATGATGATGTAGAGGCCGGTCGGGCCGACGAAGTAGTTCGCCGCGGCCAGGATCGTGCTGCCGGCCGCGAGCGCCAGGTGGAGCGCCCACCCCGGGATCGAGTCCGATCGCCATAGGACCAGCAGCCCGATCGCGACGGCCAGCGCCGCCAAGCCGTAGAGCGGGCCCTCCTGCACCGACGCCTCGTGCGGGAACACGAGCGTCAGGCAGCCCACCAGCGCGCCGCCGGTGAACAGGTACGCCAGCGACCGGGCCATCAGCCCGCGGTTGAACAGCTCCTGTGTCTGTGCCACCGGACTACTCGGTGGCCGGGGATCCGCCCGCCGACAGGCGCGCGAGCTGCTCGTGCCCCTCGACGACGCGCTGCTTGACGGGGTCGTCATCCGAGCGGTCGTGCACGAGGTCCCAGGTCCGCTCGGCCACCTGCCGTGCCGTCTCCGGCGTCGCCTCGGCGAACAGCAGGTCGACGACCTTCAGCTCGAAGCCCTGGATCTGCTCGAGCGGATCGCCCGGCGGCAGCTTCGGCAGGGGCTCGTCGGTCGTCTCGCGCCACATGCTCGTGGCGATCAGCAGTCGATTCCGCACGGCCGCAGCGTCCATCCCGGGGCCCAGGCTATCGACCGGCGTAGGATCGGGCATCCATGCAGCCCATCGACGATGGCTACTTCCCGCGCGGCACGTCGGTCCTGCGACGCGTTCACGGCTCGCGAGCGGTCGGCGTCCTCTACGGGCAGCGAGCCCTGCTGATGCAGGCGACGCATCCTGTCGCCTTCGCCGGCCTGATGGCGAATACCAAGGGCCTCGACGCGCCGTTCCAGCGACTGGCGCGCACGGCGAGGACGATGGAGCGCGTGTTCTTCGGCTCGCGCACGGAGGCCGAAGCCGTCACCGCGCACGTCCGGGGTATGCACGCGCGCGTACGGGGCACGCTCGACCGGCCCGCGGGCCCACACCCCGCCGGCTCGGCGTACAGCGCGGAGGCGCCGGACCTCCTGCTCTGGATCCTGGCCTGCCTCGCCGACTCGTCGCTGGCGGTCTATGAACAGCTGGTGCGGCGCCTCGACGGCGACGAGCGCGAGCGCTTCTGGAGCGACTACCTCGTGCTCGGCGAGCTCTTCGGCCTCGATCCGGCGGATGCACCGGCGGACTACAGCGAGATGCGCGCCTACATGGAGGGCCGGCTGGCGAGCGACGAGCTGCATGTGGTCGAGCCGGCGCACGAGATCGGTCGCAAGGTCGCCTTCGAGATGCCGCTCCCACCCCACCGCGAGCCGGCGCTGCGGTTCATCAACTTCCTCGTCGTCGGCCTCGTACCCGCGCGCGTTCGCGCCCTCTACGACATCCCGTGGGACCCGGCCCGCCAAGCGGCGTTCGAGGCGCTGTCGCGCAGCCTGCGCCTGAGCGCGCGCATAACGCCCGCGTCGCTGCGGCGCGGACCGAGCGCACGCGAGTACGAGGTCGTCGCGCGCGCCGAGCGCGAGCGGCTGCGCCGGGCGGCGTAGAGCCCCCGCTAACGCGGTTGCCTGCCGTGCGCCGGCGGCGTCGCCCGCGGCGGCGGCGTGGCCGCGGCAGGTGCCCGCAGGTCGCGGCCGCTCGATGGCGGTGCGGCCGGTGCGATTTGGGCGGGTGGAGCCGGCTTGCTCGCGTTCGGAGGAGCCGGGGACGGCGAGGCGGGCGCCTGTCCGCCGGGCGCTACGGCGCGGCCGGGAGCGTTGCCGTCGCGGCCGAGCGCCTTGCCGGGCGGCGTTCCGGCGCGTCCGCGGGTTGGGCCGGCGGCCACGCGCCCGCGGCGCTCGGCACCGCGCCGGCCGTGGCTGCGCTCGCCGGATCGGGACGCGCCCCGCTCACCCGTGGCGGTAGAGCCACCGGCCGCACCGCTGTCGGAGCGACCCGCAGCGCCGGCGTCGCCGTCCCTCGGAGCGACGACCGGGGGCGAGGAGCCGCCGCGGTCGTGGGTGACGACCGCCTCCGTCGCCACGCCCGCGCCGCCGGCGAGAGCGCCGAAGATCGCGATCTTGGCGAGCATGCCGCCGGCGGCGGAGGAGCCGAGGCCGAGCGCCGAGGATCCGGCACCGGCGGTCGCCGCCCCGCCCGCTGCCGCGACACCGGTGGCCGCGCCCGCGCCGATGCCGACGCTCGCCATCACGCTGTCGTGGAGCGCCAGCGTCGGGACCACCGGCAGCGCGACGCCGAGGAGCTTGCGCTGGCGGCGCACCTCCTCGAGGTAGGCGACGCAACCGGGGCAGCCCTCGAGGTGGTAGCGCAGCTGCGAGCGGCGCAGTGCACCGCCGGTCGCGAGCGCGAGCTGCTCGCGGATGTCCGTGCAATCGGCGGCGCGCGCGTCGCGGCGCTCCATCAGCGCGTTGCGAGCACGGAAGACGATCCCCTTCACGGCCGCCGTCCCACAGCCGATGACCGCGGCGACGTCCGCGTGCGAGAGATCGCCGAGCTCGGTGAGGACGAGCGCCGCGCGCTGCTCCTCCGGCAGGCGGCGCAGGTCGGCCAGCAGCTCGCGCACGTCGGCGCGCTGCTCGACCTCGGCCTGGAGCCCGGCGGTCGACGGCTCGATGTCGTCGGACGGCTGCTCATGGCGGGCGCGCAGCACCGACAGGCAGCGGTTGCGAGCGATCGTGTAGAGCCACGGCTTGAACGTGAGCTCGCGCCGGCTGCGCTGCATCGCGGAGTGGGCCGACACGAACGTGTGCTGGACCGCGTCCTCGGCCTCCTCGCGCGAGCCGAGCATGTGCTGGCAGAAGCCGAGGATGCCGGCGACATAGCGCTCGTAGAGCACCTCGAACGCGGCGTCGTCGCCGACGCGGACGTGCTCGACGAGGCGGTCGTCGGACCGCAGCCGCAGCAGGCGCCTGGGGATGCGGATCGGCATCCGCGCACCGCTGACGACGTGGCCTGTGCGCTCCATGCACCCATTGTCGTACGAAACGCGTGCAAGCACGAGAGGTTCGCGAGTACTGGCGAACCTTTGTCGGTGTCGGGCGTTATAGGCCATGGAAGTCCCAGACAAGGAAGGAAGGTTCATGCGATGAAGCGAGCAATTGGAGTCTGCCTGGCCCTCGCGATGCTGGCGGTGCCGGCGACCGCGATCGCCAAGCCCGTCAAGCCGACCAAGGCCGACCGCACGAACGCGGCGAAGGACTGCAAGGCCGAGCGCGCCGAGATCGGCGTCGAGGCGTTCCGCGAGAAGTACGGCGCCAACAAGGGCAAGCGCAACGCCTTCGGCAAGTGCGTGAGTCAGGGTGCCCGCGCCGAGGCGCGCGAGCGTCGCGCCGAGCGTCGCAACGCGGCCAAGGACTGCAGGGCCGAGCGCGAGGAGGTCGGCGTCGAGGCGTTCCGCGAGAAGTACGGCTCGAACAAGAAGACCAAGCGCAACGCCTTCGGCAAGTGCGTCAGTCAGACGGTTCGCGAGAACCGCGAGGACGAGGAGACCGAGGTCGAGGTCGAGGTCGAGGCGTAGGGCCCGCAGCACCAGCAGTTCCTTCCTCCAACGAGCACGGCGCGGCCCGACGAGGGCCGCGCCGATGCTCGATCATGCGCGCGTGGACCAGGCCGTAGTCGCGCGCGCCCCGCTGCGCATCCCCCTCGGCGGCGGTGGCACGGACCTTCCGTCGCACTACCGCCGTCACGGCGGCTTCGCCGTCTCCGCCGCGATCGACCGGCACGTCCACGTGCTGCTGTCGACGGCCTTCGCGACCCGCTTCCGCCTCAAGCACCTCGAGTCGGAGGAGGTCGAGGATCCCGCGCTGATCCGCCACCCGATCCTGCGCGCGGCGATCGAGCGCCACTGGGGCGGCGGGCCCTTCGAGCTCGCCTCGGTCGGCGACGTGCCGCCCGGCACCGGGCTGGGCTCCTCGAGCGCGTACACCGTCTGCGTCCTCTGCGCGCTCGCGACTGCGCGGGGTGAGGGGCTGTCGCCCGAGCAGCTCGCGGACCGCGCCTGCCGGCTCGAGATCGAGCAGCTCGACCGCAGCGTCGGCGTCCGCGACCAGTACGCCAGCGCGCTCGGCGGCGTGACGGCGCTCGAGCTCGGTGTCGACGGCTCCGTCGACGTGCGGCGGCTGGCGCTCTCCGAGCGGACGATCGCGGGCATCGCCGACCGCCTGCTGCTGTTCTACGCCGGCGAGCGCGAGCCGGAGTCGCCGATGCTGTCGGCGCTCGTCGAGGGCAGCGACGACCCCGCGATGACGCGCAACCTCCTGCGCACCGCCGACCTTGCACGCGAGTCCGCCGCGGCGCTCGAGGCGGGCGACCTGCCGGCGCTCGGCGAGCTGATGGACGAGCAGTGGCAGCTCAAGCGCGAGCGCACGCCCGAGGCGATCACCAAGCGCATCGACGCGCTCAGGACCGCCGCCGTGGACGCCGGCGCGACCGGCGCCGTGCTCGCGGGCGCCGGCGGCGGCGGCTTCCTGCTCGTCTACAGCGACGAGCCCGACGCCACGCGCGCCGCCATGCGCCGCATCGACGCGCCCGAGCTGCCCTTCGCGGTCGAGCCTCGCGGCTGCACCGCCGGCCCGGCCTGATGGCGACCGGAAGGTTCGCGCCGAGCCCGAGCGGGCCGCTGCATCTGGGGAACCTGCGGACGGCGCTGCTGGCCTGGCTGTTCGCGCGGTCCGCCGGGTCGGCGTTCCTGCTCCGGATCGAGGATCTCGATCGCGAGCGGTCGAAGGCCGAGCACGAGCGCGGACAGCTGGCCGATCTGCGGGCGATCGGGATCGACTGGGACGGCGAGCCGGTGCGCCAGTCCGAGCGGACGCACCTGTACCGGGAGGCGCTGCGGCGGCTGGAGGCGAGCGGACGCGTGTACCCGTGCTGGTGCACGCGGGCCGAGATCCGCGCCGCCGCTCAGGCGCCGCACGGGCCGCTGCCGGAGGGCGCGTATCCGGGGACGTGCCGGCGACTGAGTGCGGGTGAGCGAGCGGAGCGCGAGCGCAGCGCCGGGAGGTCGGCGACCCTGAGGCTCGACGCGCGCGGGGAGCGGATCGCCTTCGCCGACCGCCTGCACGGGCGCGTCGAGGGCGCCGTCGACGACTTCGTGCTCTGGCGCTGGGACGGCACGCCGGCCTACAACCTCGCGGTCGTCGTCGACGACGGCGACCAGGGCGTCGGCGAGGTCGTGCGTGGCGACGACCTGCTCGACTCGACGCCACGCCAGCTGCTACTCGACCGCCTGCTGGGCCTGGATGAGCCCGCCCACGCGCACGTGCCGCTCGTGATCGGCCCGGACGGCGCCCGCCTTGCCAAGCGCCACGGCGCGGTGACGCTCGCCGACCGCGCCGCGCTCGGCGAGAGCGCGGCGGACGCGGTCGCTTGGATGGCGGCGAGCCTCGGCCTGGCGGCCCCAGGCGAGGCCGTGACCGCGGCCGACCTCGTCGACCGCTTCGACCCGCCCGCGCTACCGCGCGAGCCGACGGTCCTGCCCTAGCAAGAGGAAGGGCCCCGCGATGCGGGGCCCTTCCGTACAGCGAGTGCGGCGCGCCGAAGCGCGCCCGTGGCGGGCTGGTTAGCCCTGGATCACGTTCACGGCCTTGGGACCCTTGTCGCCCTGCTCGGCGTCGTAGGTCACCCGAGCACCCTCGGTGAGCGACTTGAAGCCGTCTCCGCTGATGCCGCTGTGATGCACGAAGAGGTCCTTGCCCCCGTCGTCGGGGGTGATGAAGCCGAAGCCCTTCTCATCGCTGAACCACTTCACGGTTCCGCCTGGCATGGAATTCCTCCACGATCTTTCTTGTTGTGCTGCGTACGCGGAGGATGCTGAGAGCAACGACTGCGAGCGCTGGCACTACTTTCGCCGGACTTTCCGGCCTTACGACCCGTCACGCTACCACCGATGGCGAATCCCGTCCTACTTGTCGACGCCCCGTACCTCCTCTACCGCGCGTTCTTCTCGCTGCCGGACAAGATCCGGGGCGCCGACGGGCGGCCCGTGAACGCCCTGCTGGGCAGCGTCAACGCAATCCTCGCGCAGGCGGACGAGCGCCGCGCGCGGGCTGTCGCGTGCTGCTTCGGGCCGGACGCGGCGCCCTACCGGACCGAGCTCTACCCGGCCTACCACGCGCATCGCCCGCCGATGCCGGAGGACCTCGCCCGCCAGTGGGCGCTCGCTCCCGGCCTCTACGCCGCGCTCGGTTGGCACGTCGACGAGCGCGACGACGTCGAGGCCGACGACACGCTCGGCGCGCTCGCCCGCGCGGAGGAGCAGGCCGGCGGCGAGGCGTTGATCCTGACCGGCGACCGCGACCTGTTCCAGTGCGTGACGGACGCCGTGCACGTGCTGCTGCTCGGCGGGCGCGGCGGCAAGGGGCCGGTCGAGATCGGCCCGCCCGAGGTTCGCGAGCGCTACGGCGTCGGCCCCGAGCGGGTGCCGGACTTCATCGCGCTGCGCGGCGACCCGTCGGACGGGCTGCCGGGCGCCAAGGGCATCGGCGAGAAGCGCGCGGCGGACATCCTGCGCCGCCACGGATCGCTCGACGCCGCGCTCGCCGCGGCGGCCGACGATGGCCCCGCGGTCAACTCGCTCGCCCGTCAGGCCGGCGCGCTGCGCGCCTTCCAGGACATCGCGACGCTGCGCCCGCCGCCGGTCGAGCGCCCGCCGGACGCGCAGACCGATCGCCGCAGTGGCGCGGCGGCCGCGCGCGAGCTGGGCATGAACGGCCTCGCCGACCGCCTCTAGCGCCAAGTCTCCTACGATTAGGAACACGCGTGTCCGGGGTCCGCCCTTTCGACAGCGACATCCACCTGCGAGCGAGGAGTAGATCGACCCCATGAGCGCCAACGACGTCGTCGCGGAGGTTGCCGCCGACGGAGCCGCCGCGGCCGAGGCGGGCGAGACGCCGTTCTCGCTCGAGCTGAGCCAGGACCAGAAGGACATCCGCGACTGGGCGCACGGCTTCGCCGAGGGCGTCGTCCGCCCCGCCGCCGCGGAGTGGGACGAGCGCGAGGAGACGCCCTGGCCCGTGATCCAGGAGGCGGCGAAGATCGGGCTCTACGGCTTTGAGTCGCTCGCGCAGTTCTTCATGGACCCGACCGGCCTGCAGCTCCCGATCGTCAACGAGGAGCTGTTCTGGGGCGACGCCGGCATCGGCATGTCGATCATGGGCACGACGCTCGGCGTCGCGGCGATCTTCGGTCAGGGCACCAACGAGCAGGTCGGCGAGTGGATCCCGCAGTGCTTCGGGACCGAGGACGAGCCGGCCGTCGCGGCGTTCTGCGCATCCGAGCCCGACGCCGGCTCGGACGTGTCCGGCATCCGCACCACGGCGAAGTACGACGAGGCCAAGGACGAGTGGGTCCTCAACGGCCAGAAGGCGTGGGCGACCAACGGCGGCATCGCCAAGGTCCACGTCGTGATCGCGTCGGTCGACCGCGAGCTCGGCTCGCGCGGGCACGCGGCGTTCGTCATCCCGCCCGGCACGAAGGGCTGCGAGCAGGGCGCGAAGGTGAAGAAGCACGGCCTGCGCGCGTCGCACACGGCCGACGTCCACCTCGACGACTGCCGCGTGCCCGGCTCGTGCCTGCTCGGCGGCAAGGAGAAGCTCGACGAGCGCATCGCGCGGGCGCGCGAGGGCACGTCGGCGAAGTCGCAGGCGGCGATGCAGACGTTTGAGGCGAGCCGCCCGACCGTCGGCGCTCAGGCCGTCGGCATCGCCCGCGCCGCCTACGAGTACGCGCTCGGCTACGCCAAGGAGCGCGAGCAGTTCGGCCGCAAGATCGTCGAGAACCAGTCGATCGCCTTCACGCTCGCGGACATGAAGATGGAGATCGACGCCGCGCGCCTGCTGGTCTGGCGCGCGTCGTGGATGGGCAAGCAGTCGGGCATGAAGTTCGAGAACGCCGAGGGCTCGATGTCGAAGCTGAAGGCGGGCGAGGTCGCGGTCTGGGCGACCGAGCGCGCGATCCAGATCCTCGGCGGCAACGGCTACACGCGCGAGTTCCCCGTCGAGCGGATGCACCGGGACGCCAAGATCTACACGATCTTCGAGGGCACGTCCGAGATTCAACGCGTGGTTATCTCGCGCGCCATCTCGGGTATGAAGATTCAGTAGGACCCCCTCCCTCCCCCGGAGGGGTGCCCCTCTAGCGACGCCCGTCTTCCGCCACTCCCTCCGGCGGGGGCGGGCGTTCGGCGTTCCGGGCAGGCTTCGGCGGACGACCGCCGCGCGGCCTGAGATCATCGACGCATGGCGGGCGCTTCGGAGGACGCGCAGGAGCGGGCGCGCAAGGCGCTGCTCGAGCGGCTGCGCGAGCTGGGCCAGACCGACGAGGCGCTGGCCGAGGCCGAGCGCGAGGACCGGCTCGCCACGCTCGCAGTCGAGGTCGCGCTCGGCGGCGCGCGCAAGCACACGCTGACGCACGTCGCGCGCGAGTCGCGGCTCGACCCCGCCTTCCTGCGCCGGCTGATGCAGGCCAACGGCCGCCCGCTCACCGCTGCGCGCGAGCGCGCCTACACCGACGACGACATCCGGCTCGCGAAGCGGATCCGGCTCTTCGTCGACGCCGGTATCCCGCGCGAGGCGATCCTCGAGATATCGCGCGTGACGGGACAGGGCATGCTCCAGACGACGGAGGCGGTGCGGCGCACGATCACGGGCACGCTGATGCAGCCCGGCGACACCGAGGACACCCTGGCGCTGCGCTACGTGCAGGCGAGCGACGTGCTCGTGCCCGAGCTCGCGGGCGTCTTCGAGTCGATGTTCCGTGCGCAGATGCGCGACGGCATCCGCAGCGACCTGGTGACCGAGGCCGAGCGCGACGCCGGCCGGCTCGCGGGCACGCGCGACGTCGCGATCGCGTTCGCGGACCTGGTCGGCTACACCAAGCTCGGCGAGCGCGTGCCGACCGAGGAGCTCGGGCAGATCGCCACCCGGCTGGCCGAGCTGACGACGGCGTCGATCGTGCGGCCGGCGCAGATCGTCAAGACGATCGGCGACGCCGTAATGCTCGTCTCGTGGGAGGTCGACCCGATGCTCGACACGATCCTCGCGCTGATGGAGGCCGTCGATGCCGAGGGCGCCGACTTCCCGCCGCTGCGGGTCGGCATCGCCTACGGGCCGGCGACGCCCCGTGGCGGCGACTGGTTCGGGGCCACGGTCAACCTGGCCAGCCGCGTCACGGACGCGGGCAAGCCCGGGCGCGTCCACGCCACCCAGGCGCTGGTCGAGGCCGCCGGCGACCAGTACGAGTGGAAGCGCTCGCGGCGACGCAACTTTAAGGGAATCGACGGCCGCACGGCGCTGTGCTCGCTGACGCTGCCGTCCGACCGGCGAACGGGCTAGCGGCGATCCTGGGATAATCGCTGGCTCTGCACTGCACCAGCGGGCGCCGCCGATCGCCGCCCGCGCTAAGACAGGGGGAAGCACATGACTGACCCAAGTCATTCGAGTCTCAGCGGCCGCTTGCTGGCCGTACTGACGGCGGGTGCGCTCGCCGTCGGCCTCGCCGCGTGTGGCGGCGACGACGACACGTCCACGGCCGAGGCCGAGGGACGCGACACCGTCAAGGTCGGAGCGATCGTCTCCGCATCCGGACCGCGCGCCTACGGCGCCGAGACTGCCGAGGGCGCACGCGCGTTCTTCGAGGCCGCGAACGCCGAGGGTGGCATCGCCGGCCACGAGATCGAGTACGTCATCGAGGACGACGGCGCCGATCCAACCCGCGCGGCCGCCGCTGCGCGCAAGCTGCTCCAGGAGGACGTGGTGGCGATCGTCGGCGGGGCGAGCCTCGTCGAGTGCCAGGCCAACGCCCAGCTGTACGCCCAGCGTGAGGTCAGCGACCTGATCTCGCTGCCGTCGAACCCGGTCTGCTTCCAGAGCGAGAACATCTACCCGATCCAGTCGGGCCCGTTCCCGACGATGGTCGCGAACATCAACTACGCCGCCGAGGAGCTCGGCAAGAAGAAGATCCAGTTCGTGGCGGTGGACGCGCCGACCGGCCGCAGCGCCGACGCGGTGATCCAGGGCTACCTGCAGAGCAAGGACGTGTCCGCCGGACCGACCGAGTTCGTCGCCCCCGACCAGGACCCGACGCCGGCGCTGGTGCGGATCAAGCGGCGCAACCCGGACGCGATCCTGCTGCTCGTCCCGCCCCAGCAGGCGATCGGCCTCCTGCGCGCGGCCGCCGAGCAGGGCATCGGCCCGTCTGACGTCACCACCCTGGCGGGCGGCGTCGTCTACGACGAGCAGTTCGTCGACGCGGTCGGCAAGGCCGCCAACGGCCTGATCGCCTCGGTCGACTACCTGCCACTGCAGGCCGACCCGCAGCCGGAGTCGATGCAGGACTGGCTCGCCGCGATGGACGAGCACGTTCCGGCCGACAAGACGAACCTGTTCCTCGCCCAGTCGGGCTGGATCGCCGCCGACGTCTTCGCGGAGGCGCTCAGCCGGGTCGAGGGCGATGTGACCGCCGCGTCGATCACCGAGGCGTTGCGGACCATCTCCGACTTCGACAACGGCATGACCGGGAACCCGTTCGACCTCGCCACGCGCAAGCCGCCGGCGACGCCGAACCGCTCCCAGTTCGTCGTCCAGGTCGACGACAACGGCGACTGGACCTACGTCTCCGACTACGACGTCCCGAAGTTCCCGCCGGCCGACTTCCAGCCGCCGGCACCGCCTGAGGAGTAATCCCCAGGGGGCTCACGCCCCCCGGACCCCCCGCCGGCACCTGGCCGGCCGGGGGTCCGCCTTTAGGGGTGGCTCCGACGAAGCGGGGCTTTCGGCGGAATTGCCGCCGAAAGCTGGGCCTCGCGACAGGCGAGGACCGGCCGGAGCCCTCAGCCGAGCTTCTGCGCCAGCTCGACGATGATCCCCTCCGGGCCGCGGACGTAGCAGAGCCGGTAGCTGTCTTGGTAGCGCTCCACGTCGCCGACGAGCTCCGCGCCGCGGGCTCGCAAGCCAGCGACGACGGCGTCGATGTCGTCGACTCTGAATGCGACATGGCGGATGCCGGGGGTGTTCGCCGGCGCGTGCCGGTCGCCGCCCTGGTCCGACGGGGCGTGGAACTTCGCCAGCTCGACCCGTCCGTGGCCGTCCGGTGTCTCGAGCATCGCGATGTCCGCCCGGACGCCCTCGAGCCCCACCACGCGGTCCACCCAACCGCCCTCGACCGACCCCTCGCCCTGCAGCTCGAGTCCGAGCTCGACGAAGAACGCCGTCGCGGCCGCAAGGTCGTCGACGACGATGCCGACGTGCTCCATGCGCTGAATCGTCACGCGCTCGACGCTAACGGGTTAGGGCGTAAGCCCGTAGCGCAGCTCGACCATGCCGTTCCGGAAGGCTCGAGTGCCGAGCAGTCTCATCGGGCTACCTGAGAGGCGGCGTCCGAAGAGCGGCTTCCCCTCGCCCAGAACGACAGGGACGACCGTCACGACGACCTCGTCCAGCAGGCCCGCATCGGCGAACTGCGAGGCGACGTTGCCGCCGCCGAGGACCCACAGGTTGCGACCGCTCGCTGCGACGAGCATCTCGCGGTGAAGGTCGGCGACCTCGCCGTCCGTGATCCTCACGTCGACGCCGTCGCCGCCGGGGACCGGCAGCTCTCGTGAGCTGAGCACCCACCATGGCTTGCCCCGATATGGCCAGGGGTCGGCGAAGTGCTCGAGCACCCACTCGTAGGTGACCGAGCCGCTGACCAGCGCACCGACCTCCTCGTAGAAGCGCCCGTAGGCGCCGCCCTCGCTCATCGGCGGCGGCTCGGCACCCTCCCCGTCGTACGTGCCCTCGTAGCCGGTCAGCCAGTCGAGGCCGTCGTCGGAGTCGGCGATGTAGCCGTCGAGCGTCGCGGCGCAGTAGTACTGGACCTGCCCGAGATCGCCTCGCGCCTCGGCGATCGCCTGAATCGCGTCTCCTACGACGCGCCCAACGACGTGGCACCGAGCGCCTACAAGGAGGACGACCCGCCGGGCGACCTGCCGGCCAGCCCGCTGGCCCCGCGCCCCGACGCCACAGGCTTTCGCTGGGCGGGGTGCTCGTAGCCGCGCTCGCGAGTCACGCGCCGGCGTCGATGACCGGTATGTCGTAGTCCGCGAACCGCCGGTCCGCGGTGATCACCGTGAGCCCCTCCTCCCGCGCCTGCGAGATCAGCAGGCGATCGAACGGATCACGATGGTGCAACGGCAGCTCCGAGACTCCCAGACCGTGCTCTGGAGCAAGGCCGAGAATCGTCAGGCCACTTGCAACGATGTGGTCGCGAAGGTCGTCAGGCACCACGAGCTTTCCAATCGCGACCTTGACACCGATCTCGGCGAACGAGACGACGCTGAAGGCGATCTCCTTCGCCTCCTCGATTGCGCGACGGGCCCTAGCCTGGACGGCCCGACCGCCCTGCAACTCCCACAGGACGACCTGGGTATCGAGCAGCAGCCTCACACGGGCTCGTCCAGGATCTCGTCCAGCTCCTCGTCGCTGAGCTCGAAGTCGTCGCCGACGTGGACCAGGCCCGCGAGCGATCCGCGCGCGGCGAGGAAGCGAGCACCCGGCCCCGTCGGCGACTCGATCGGCACCAGCTTCGCCACCGGAACGCCGCCGCGCGCGATCTCGACGTCCTCGCCCGCCTCGGCACGCGCGAGCAGCTTTGAGAGATCCGTCTTCGCCTGACCCACGTTTACGCGCATGGCGACATCATAGCGCATGCTTGGCCAAGCCTAGCCAAGCATACGCCCGGCCGAGGACAGGCCAAGGATCTCGTAGATCACGCGCGAGCCGAGCGTTGCCCTGGACGCTGTCGAGCGTACGGCTAGCTCACAGGTGGTCGATCTGAATGTGCTGCTCTTCGAAGAGCCAATGGGCCGTCATTTCGCATGGTCCCGTCCCGATCCGCTGGTCGCTGGCCCGCGCTTCGTGATTTTCGGTGTTGGTCATCATCATCACCGCAGTAGGCCCTTCGCACTGCACCATTATCAACCCGTCGACGACGACGACGCACATATCGATCGTTAGGGTCACTTCGTCCTGTTGGGTTTCTTCGGTCTGAACCGGCCAGGGCTCGGGATGGCCGTCCGCTTCGTCGCAGGGTCTGACGGGCCTCGTGCAGTTGCTGAACTGGTTGTCATGGGCATAGCCGTTCCCGTCTTCATCGAGACGAAGGGTGAATTCGTGGTCGCATTCGCCAGCGTCGATCGTCATTCCCAGTGCGTGGATACTGAAGTGGACCTGGCCTTCCGTGACCACATGATCCGCACAGCCACCCGCCGCGCTGTGGCCGACCTGGCTGACCGGCGGACAGTGGAGCCCGGTGTGACCCTCGCTGACTTCGACCTGGTTGGCCATGGCCGATGGCGCCAGGACCGCCATGGCGGCTAGAACGAACATTGTGCGTGTTACGCACATGATTCAACCCTCCTCTTGAGTGGGAAATCGCCCCGCAGACGAGCGCAGGGCCTTGGTCGCCCTCTCCAGGGCGATGACCGTCGGCGACGGCCGTATGTCGATCCGCGCTCCCTCCCTCCAATGCGGGGGCAAAGATCGTCGGGCGAGGCAACCTCGTCCCGAGACATAGCCCCCGATCCCGAGGAAGCGTATCGCAGCCCTTCCCTCCCCGCTGGGATCGAGCAGCAGCCTCACGCAGGCTCGTCCAGGATCTCGTCGAGCTCCTCGTCGCTGAGCTCGAAGCCGTCGCCGATGTGGATCTGCCCCTCGAGCGCTCCACGCGCGGCGAGGTAGCGAGCACCGGGCCCGGTCGGAGCCCCGATCGGCACCAGCTTCGCCACCGGGACGCCGCCGCGCGCGATCTCGACGTCCTCGCCCGCCTCGGCGCGCGCGAGGAGCTTCCAAAGGTCCGTCTTCGCCTGACCCACGTTGACGCGCATGACCGCAGCCTAACGCATCCTTGACCAAGCTTGGCCAAGCATTGCGAGGGGGCTCCGCAAGCCGGTTTCTTCAGCCCCCGACCTTCGGGTTATGAGGCCGCGGCGACAGCGCCGAGGTAGGAGCCGGAGAGGGCGGCGTCGGCGTCGGGGGTGTGGATGGGTCCGTCGTAGGCGATCTGGCCGTGGGCCATGACGAGGAGGCGGTCGGCGACGCGGCGGGCGAAGGTGGCGTACTGCTCGACCATGAGGATGGCGACGCCGTCGGCGGCGAGGTCGCGAAGGATGGGCTCGAAGCCGGCGACGATCTTGGGGGCGAGGCCGAGGGAGAGCTCGTCGATCATCAGCACGCGCGGGCGGGCGACGAGGGCGCGGCCGATGGCGAGCATCTGCTGCTCGCCGCCGGAGAGGAAGCCGCCGCGGCGGTCGAGCAGCGGCTCGAGTCGCGGGAGGCGCTCGACGACGCGGGCAATCTCCGTCTCGGCGTCGGCGCGCGACAGGCCGAGGCTGCCGGAGAGCAGGTTCTCGCGTGCGGTGAGGTTGGCGAAGATGCGCCGGCCCTGCGGCACCTGGGCCACGCCGCGGGCGGCGACCGCGTCCGGGCGGGCGGGGAGCGGCTTTCCGTCGACCGCGAGCTCGCCCGACGTGCGGCGGATGGCGCCCGAGATCGCGCCGAGGGTCGTGGTCTTGCCGGCGCCGTTGGCTCCCAGCAGCGCGGTGATCGAGCCGGGCTCGAGCTCGAACGACACGCCCTTGACGACCTGCATCGGGCCGTAGCCGGCGTGGAGGTCGCGCACGCTCAGCACGGCGCCCCCTCCCACTCCTCGCCGAGGTAGGCGTCGATCACCAGCTGCGAGGTGCGGACCTCGTCGGGGCTGCCGCTGAAGATCAGCTCGCCGAAGTCGAGCACGTGGACGTGGTCGGTCTCGCCGAGTACGACATCCATGTTGTGGTCGATCAGCAGCGTCGCCAGCTCGAAGCGCTCGTGCAGCGCGGCGATCGTGACGCGCAGCTCGTCGACCTCGGAGGGCACCAGGCCGGCTGCGGGCTCGTCGAGCAGCAGCAGCCGCGGGCGCTGGACGAGGGCCCGCGCGATCTCGGCGAGCGTCTGATCGTGGGCGCTCAGCTCGCGGCAGCGCGCACCGAGCACGGCCTGGAGACCGACCGCCTCCACCGCCTCCTCCGGCGCCAGCGGCGTGCCCCCTGCATGGTCGGCGGCGACGCGCAGGTGGTCGAGCAGCGTCTGGTCGCCGAACATGCGCGGCTGCTGGAAGGTGCGCGAGATCCCCATGTGGGCGCGGCGATCGGGGGCGATGCCGATCAGCTCGCTTCCGTCGAAGCGGACCGATCCGTCGCCGCGGACGAAGCCCGAGATAGCGTTGAGCAGCGTCGTCTTGCCCGCGCCGTTGGGGCCGATAAGGCCGATCGCGCCGCCGGGCGGCACGTCGAGCGAGACGGCGTCGACGGCGGTGACGGCGCCGAAGGCGACGGTCAGCCGCTCGATCCGCAGCAGCGGCTCAGGCATCGGCGGCGCCTCCCTCCACGGCGGGCGGGCGGCCGGGGGCGCCGGCGCGCCTGAGGCGCTCGCCGAGCACCGCGGCGCCGTGACGAACGCCGCCGACGATGCCGTCGTGGCCCTTCAACGACGTGATCACGCCGAAGGCGAACAGCAGCGGCACGATCTCGCCGCTGATGCCGAGCTCGGTCAGCAGCTCCGGGAGCGCGACCACGAGCAGGCCGGCGAGCACGGCGCCGGCCACGCTGCGCGTCCCCGCGGTCATCGCGGCGGCGAAGACGAGCAGCGAGGCGACCGTGGTGTACGACTCGACATTGGTCTGCCCCTGGACGGTGAGGAACACCACGCCCGCGACGCCACCGACGGCGCCGGACACGGCGGCGGCCCAGATCCGGTAGCGGCCGACGCGCGCCCCGAGGGACATCGCCGCGACCTCGTCGTCGCGCAGCGCTCGCCAGGTCCGCCCCGGACGCGTTCGCTCGTGCAGCGCGACGGCCGCCCAGGTGAGCACGGCGATCGCCAGCGCCAGGTAGTAGACGGCGACGTCGCCGAGGAAGTCGATCCCCAAGAGCGTCGGGCGGTCGAGCGTGGCGCCGAAAGCCGGGTCGATGCCGAGGAAGCCGTGGCGGAAGGCGAAGGTCTCCATCGCGAGCGCGAACGCGAGCGTGACGATGCCGAACGCCATCCCGCGCAGCCGGGTGCCGGCGAGGCCGACGAGCGCGCCGACCACGAGGCAGACCAGCGTCGCGCCGCCGAGCGCCAGCAGCCAGCTGCCGGTCTCGCGTGCGATCACCGCCGCGAAGTAGCCGCCGAGACCGAGGAACGCGGCCGGGAAGAGGCCGATCATGCCGGCCTGACCGAGCAGCACGTTGATGCTCAGCGCGGCGATCATGTACGCGACCGCCGTCGCGAGCACGAAGTCCCAGAACGGGCTCGTCAGCTGCGGCGCGACGATCAGCGCGCCGAGCAGGACGATGCCGCCGAGCAGGCGCCCGTTCACGCCCGCCCCCCGTTCTCCTCGAGCGCCGGGATCAGCACGCGCCGCTGGCGCCACAGCAGCACCGCGAGCAGCACGATGAACGGCACCGTCAGCGCGTTCTCGGCCGCCTTCGCCCAGAGGCCGGTCTCAGCCTCGATCACGCCGAGCACCAGGCCGCCGGCGACGATCCCAGCCGGGCTGCGCAGATCGCCGATCACCGCGGCGGCAAGACCGGGGATCACCAGCAGGCTGAGCGTGGCGGCGTCCGGCCCGCGCGACGGCGCGACGAGCACCAGCGCGAGCGCCGCCATCGCGGCGCTGAGCCCCCACACCAGCGGCGTGAGGCGGCCGATCGGGATGCCGACCAGCGCGGCGGTCGAGCGATCGTCGGCCATCGCGCGCAGCGCGACGCCGGCGCGCGTGCGCGTGAACAGGAACCACAGCGCGACGAGCACGACGGCGACCGCCGCGAGCACGACGATGCGGTCGGACGGCAGGACCGCGCCGCTGATCTCGACGTTCCACTCCGGCAGCCACTGCGGGATGCTGCGCAGCTCGCTGCCCCAGATCAGCCGCACGAGGCCGATCGCCCCGACGAGCAGCGCGATCGTCGCGACCGCCTTCGTCGTCTGGTCCTCGTCGCGGAAGCGCCGCATGACGACCAGCTCGAGCAGGGCGCCCGCCGGGAAGGCGCCGACGACGACGGCGAGGAAGGCGAGGCCAGCCGGCACGCCCGCGTCCACGAGGCTCGTGAAGCAGTAGACGGCGAGCATCCCGATCGCCGCGAAGGCGAAGTTGAGGACCCCGGTCGCCCGGTACAGGGTCATGATGCCGAGGCCCAGCAGTCCATAGACCGCCCCCAGGCCCAGCCCAGCCACCAAGAATGCAACTACGTCGCCCACCTGAGCGACGGGACTCTACCCGTGCGGGCGGCGGACGCGGCGGGCGGTCGAGCTCAGCTCGGGCGCCCGCCGGTCATGGATGCCGCCCGGCGGGCGTCGATCCGCTCAGCGGCGCCGGCGGCCGCGCGGTGAGGCCGAGGCGACGGTGCCCGAGCCCGATCCGGTGCGCGAGCCCGATCCCGAGCGCTGCCCGGAGCCGTTGCGCGAGCCGGAGCCGTTGCGCGATCCCGAGCCGTTGCGCGGGCCGTTGCGGCTGCCGCCGTTCGAGCGGCCACGCGGGCCACCGCGCTGCGAGCGACCGCCGTTGCCGCCGCCCATGCGCTCGGGCGCCGGGGCGCCCGTGGCGCTGTCGAACTCGTGGACCAGGTCGAGATCGACGGCGATCCGGCGCATGTCGCGCGCCTGGTCGGCGATCACGAAGCTGACGCCGGCACCCGTCGCGCCCGCGCGGCCGGTGCGGCCGACGCGGTGGACGTAGGTGTCGCGGTCCTCGGGCGCGTCGAAGTTGATCACGTGGGTGATCTCGGGGACGTCGATCCCGCGCGCGGCGACGTCGGTCGCGACGAGCGTGTCGACGTGGCCGGACTCGAAGCGCGCCAGCGCCTTCTGCCGCTGCGACTGGGTCTTGTTGCCGTGCATCGCGACAGCCGGCAGATCCTGCGAGCCGAGGCGCTTGACGAGGCGGTCGGCGCCGCGCTTGGTGCGCACGAAGACGAGCGTGCGGCCGCGGTTGGCGTCGCGCAGCTCGCGCACGAGCGCGTCGAGCTTGTCGTCATGCGCGAGGTGGACGAAGCGGTGCTCGACGTCGGCCTTGCGCTCGACGGCGGGCGTGTGGACGTGCCGGCGCGCGTCGCGGGTGTAGGCCATGGCCTGGCGGCCGGCCTCGCCCTCGAGCGTGGCCGAGAAGAAGAGCGTCTGGCGGTCCCGCGGCGTCTGGGCGACGATGCGGTCGACGGCGGGCTTGAAGCCCATGTCGAGCATGCGGTCGGCCTCGTCGATGACCAGGACCTGGATGCGGTCGAGCTTGAGCTCGCGGCGCTGGATGAGGTCCTCGAGCCGGCCGGGGGTGGCGACGACGATGTGCGCCTTGGCGGCCTTGCGCGCCTGCGCCTGGATGCCGACGCCGCCGTAGACGGGGGCGACGGACAGCGCGCGCGAGTGAGCGACGGCGTGGAGCTCGTCGACGATCTGGCAGGCGAGCTCACGCGTCGGCGCGAGGATCAGGCCGGCGGGCCGGCGCGAGTCGGCGGCGATCAGGTCGATGAGCGGGACGCCGAAGGCGAGCGTCTTGCCCGATCCGGTCGGCGACTGGGCGAGCACGTCACGGCCGGCCAGGACGTCCTCGATGACGAGGCGCTGGACGGCGAACGGCTGCTCGAAGCCGCGCGCGGCTAGCGCCGCCAGCACGGGCTTGGACACGCCGAGATCGGCGAAGGACTGCTGAGACATGGACTGCGACTCCTTGTGGTGCGTCGGGGAGATCCACTGACCCCGGACGCGCTGAGCGCAGCAAAGGACGGGTTCTCTCGGGCGCCACGGTGGCGCCCGACTCGGGAGACGCTAGCACGATGCGCCGAAAACGCCTGCTGTGCAGGCAGGTCAGCGCTCGAGGCGGCGGCGATCGCGCTTGCGGCCCGGGCCGAGCCGCAGGCCCTCGGCCGCGGCGACGAACAGCACCGCCGCGCCGACCGCGGCGACGAAGCCGACGAAGTTGAGCTCCCAGATGTCGCCGGTGCCGAGCGCGTTCGCGATCGTCCCGCCCACGACCGACCCGACGAGCCCCGCGAGGATCGTCATCAGCGCGCCGATCCGCTGGCGGCCGGGGACGATCAGCCGGGCGAGGATGCCGATGACGATGCCGGCGACGATGAAGCCGATCATTGGGTCGTGTCTTCCCCGGCGGGGCGGTTCCCAACCGTGCTCACAGCTCGGCGGCGGCGGGCAGCTCGCCCGCCGGGTCGGCCTCCGCCGCCTGCAGGCGGCGCACCGATATCTCGACCGGCTGCGGCGTCTCGAGCTCGTCGCCGTCGGGGGCCACGCCGTGCTCGTCGAACTTGCGCGCCGAGACGAGCACCCGGCTCTCGAGCGTTCCGACGGCCTCGTTGTAGGCGCGGACGGACAGGTCGAGCCGCTTGCCGAGCTTGCCGAAGCGCTCGCTGAGCAGCGCCAGGCGCTGGTAGAGCTCGCGGCCGAGCTTGGAGACCTCGCGTGCCGACTCGGCCATCCGCTCCTGGCGCCAGCCGTAGGCCACCGCCTTCAGCAGCGCGATCAGCGTCGTCGGCGTCGCGATCAGCACCGACTCCTCGACCGAGCGCTCGATCAGGTCGGGCATCCGCTCGAGCGCGGCCGAGTAGAAGACCTCGCCCGGCAGGAACATGACGACGAACTCGGGCGACGACTCGAACTGCGCCGAGTAGGACTTCGCCGACAGCTTCTGGATGTGCTCGCGGACGTGGCGGGCGTAGTTGTCAAGGCACGCCTCGCGGGCCTCCTCGTCCTTCGCCTCGATCGCGTCGAGGTAGGCCGACAGCGGGGCCTTGGCGTCGACGACGACATCCTTGCCGCCCGGCAGCTTGACGACGACGTCCGGACGCAGGACGCTGCCCTCCTCGCCAACGCTCTGCTGCTCGTAGAAGTCGCAGTGGGAGAGCATCCCGGCCATCTCGCAGACGCGCTTGAGCTGCACCTCGCCCCAGCGGCCGCGGACGTGCGGGGCGCGCAGGGCCGTGACGAGGTTGGCCGTCTCGGCGTGCAGCCGCCGCTGGGTCTGCGCGACCTCTACGAGCTGGCGGTTGAGCCCCCCGTAGGCCTGCGAGCGCTCCTTCTCCATCTCGCGCAGCACCTTGTTGACCGCCTCGAGCTTCTCCTCGACCGGCCTCACCAGCTGCTTGACGTCGCGCTTCTGGCTCTCCAGCTCCGTCTTGCCGGCGGTCTGCTGGTCCTTCAGCCGCTGCTCGGCGAGCGCCAGGAAGCGCGCGTTGTTCTGCTCCAGCGCCGCGCTCGACAGCGCCGAGAACTGGTTCGCCAGCGCGTCGCGCGCGTCCGCGATCGCCCCCACCCGCTCCTCGGCCGCACGCCGCTCACCCTCCAGCCGCCCGCGCATCAGCGCATACACCGCCGCCGCGCCCAGCGCCAGACCGACCAGCAACCACACCTGCTCCATCAGCTTCCCTTCGTCTCCATCGGTCTTCCAGCGTTGCGCAGGGCCAGGACGGAACGCCTCCAACAAGAGCTGGGCCTGGATCGGACGACATGCGTCCGCAATCGGCCCGGCGCCGCGGTGGGGCCGGCTGGGCGCGGCCTCAGAACCGCAGGATCGCGGCGATGCCGCCGTGGAGCTGGATCTCCGGGCGCTCGCGGACGGTGACGACGCGGGCGTCCTGGGCGAAGGCGCGGTCGATGGCGGGATCGACGACGTCGGGGCGGTGGTCGAGGCGGGCGCCGTCCATCGGGCAGCCGCCGTCGGCGATCGAGCCGATCCAGCCGCAGCTCGGGCACTCCGATCCCTGAGCGGAGAAGCCGGCGTCGAGCAGGAGCGTCTCGACGCGCTGCTCGTTGAGGCAGCCGAGGACGTCGTCGAGGCCGGCGGCGGCGCGATCGCCGCGGCCGATGCGCTCCTGGAGACGAGCGAGCAGCTCGTCCTGGCTGCGGCGCTCGTGCTCCTGCATCAACGGCAGCGCGGCCTTGCGCACCTGGTCCGCGGTCGTGTCGTCGACGTCGGTCTCGACGCGCCCGCGCAGGCGCTCGCGCAGGTGCTCGTCGAGCATCTCGACGAGCTCGGTGTAGGCGTCCTCGGGACCGCCGATCAGCAGGTGCTCGAAGGGCGCCGCCCTGGCGCCCTGCGAGAGGATGCGCGCAAGCCGCTCGACGTGCCGGGTGACCTCCAGGTCGACGCTGCGCTGGTAGCGCGCCTGGGACCAGCCGCCCTGGTCGTGCTGGCCGTGGACGTCGTCGCTGACATCGCCGACCTCCACGAGCCGCTCGGGCCCGCCGCGCAGGATGCGCCCGTTGCGGCGGCTGACGAGCGCGACGCACCAGTCGCCCTCGGCCTGCGAGGCGATCGGCGCGACGTGCGGCGCGGAGTTGACCACGACGGAGCTCTCGACCGGATACGGCAGGTGGATCGCCTCGAACAGCCCGGCGCCGCCGGCCACGAAGATCGCGAGCCCGCGCGTACCGGCGAAGTCCACGGAGCCGAGGTAGTCGCGCAGCCGCTGGACGTCCCCGCGCAGCGCCGCGCGCGCATCGTGAGAGAGATCGTGCTCCTCGTCGTCGGCGGCGCGGGCGGCCTCGTCGATCACCGACTTGAGCGCACTGGAGCGCGTTGCCCCGGTCGCGAACTCGGCCGGATCGAGATTGACGTAGACGCTGAGGACCGGGCAACCGCGCACGTCCGCCTCGGCGAGCCGGCGGATGGCGTTGCGGTCCGGCTGCGCGGTGGCCACCCCTCAGCTCTTCATCGGCGCCGGGGTGCCCGGCAGGTGGAGCAGGCTCTCGATCTGCCCGACGCCCTCCACCTCGCGCGCGAACCTGGCGGTCTCCGCCGCGGCGCCTGTGGCGGCCCCGAGGACGAACGAGAACAGCTTGATGCGCGCCACGTCTGCTCCTTTCGCGGAATGCGTGCTCGCCTGAGTCGTTCCCGCTCAGCTTGCGGTCAAACGCGCCGGCCGGGGCGCGAGCCCCGATCCCATCGCGACCGGCCACGGAAACGCCGGGGGCCCGGGGGGCGCGAGCCCCTCGGACATGTACATTGCGACCCATGTCCCGGAGGGAGGATCTACGCAACGTCGCGATAGTCGCGCACGT
Source organism: Thermoleophilaceae bacterium (assembly GCA_040881635.1). GTDB lineage: Bacteria > Actinomycetota > Thermoleophilia > Solirubrobacterales > Thermoleophilaceae > JAAYBF01. Next base: position 40,089 of record JBBECV010000025.1, on the reverse strand, counting down.
CGACCATGGCAAGACGACCCTGGTCGACGCGATGCTGTGGCAGTCGGGCGCGTTCCGCGAGGGCCAGGACGTGGCCGACCGCGTGATGGACTCGATGGACCTCGAGCGCGAGAAGGGCATCACGATCCTCGCGAAGAACACCGCCGTCCGCTACGACGGCGTCAAGCTCAACATCGTCGACACCCCCGGGCACGCCGACTTCGGCGGCGAGGTCGAGCGGGCGCTGACGATGGTCGACGGCGTGCTGCTGCTCGTCGACGCCTCCGAGGGGCCGCTGCCGCAGACGCGGTTCGTGCTGCGCAAGGCGCTCGCGGCGCGGCTGCCGGTGATCCTCGTCGTCAACAAGGTCGACCGCCCCGACGCGCGCATCGGCGAGGTCGTCGACGAGGTCTACGAGCTGTTCCTCGACCTCGACGCCGACGAGGAGCAGATCGAGTTCCCGATCGTCTACACGAACGCCAAGGACGGCTGGGCGTCGCTCGAGGAGGGCGTCGAGGGCACCGACCTGACGCCGCTGCGCAACCTGATCGTCGAGCGCATCCCGGCGCCCGAATACGAGGACGGCCACCCGCTGCAGGCGCACGTCACCAACCTCGACGCGTCGCCATACGTCGGCCGGCTCGCGCTCTGCCGCGTCCACCACGGCACCATCCGCCAGGGCCAGCAGATCGCCTGGTGCCGGACCGACGGCAGCGTCGAGACGGCGCCGATCACCAACCTCTACGTCACCGAGGCGCTCGACCGCGTCGACGCCGCCGAGGCCGGTCCGGGCGAGCTGATCGCCGTCGCCGGAATCCCGGAGATCACGATCGGCGAGACGCTCGCGGATCCCGCCGACGCCCGCCCGCTGCCGGCGATCACGGTCGACGAGCCGTCGCTGTCGGTGACGATCGGCGTCAACACCTCCCCGCTCGCCGGCCAGGACGGCAGCAAGCTGACCGCGCGCCAGATCAAGGCGCGACTCGACCGCGAGCTGATCGGCAACGTCTCGATCCGCGTGCACGAGACGGAGCGCCCAGATGCCTGGGAGGTCCAGGGTCGCGGCGAGCTGCAGCTCGCCGTGCTCGTCGAGACGATCCGGCGCGAGGGCTTCGAGCTGACCGTCGGCCAGCCGCAGGTCGTCACGCGGCAGGTCAAGGGCCGCCTGCACGAGCCCGTCGAGCGGCTGACGATCGACGCGCCCGAGGAGCACGTCGGCGGCATCACCCAGATCCTCGCCAACCGCAAGGGGCGCCTCGAGCAGATGGCCAACCACGGCACCGGCTGGGTGCGGATGGACTACCTCGTGCCCGCGCGTGGTCTGATCGGCTTCCGGACCGAATTCCTGACCGAGACGCGCGGCAGCGGCATGATGCACCACGTGCTCGAGGGCTGGGAGCCGTGGGCGGGCGAGATGCGCACGCGCAGGACGGGCTCGCTGGTCGCCGACCGCGCCGGGGCGACGATGGCGTTCGCGCTGTTCGGGCTCGAGGACCGCGGGACGCTGTTCGTCGGCCCCGGCGAGGAGGTCTACGAGGGCATGATCGTCGGCGAGAGCGTGCGGCCGGAGGATCTCAACGTCAACGCCGTCAGGGAGAAGCATCTCACCAACATGCGCTCCTCGACCGCCGACGTGCTGGTGCGCCTGTCCCCCAAGCGGGAGCTGTCGCTCGACCAGGCACTCGAGCACGTGCGCGAGGACGAGTGCGTCGAGGTCACGCCGGCGGCGGTGCGGATGCGCAAGGTCGTGCTCGACCAGAACCAGCGCGTCCGCACGGCGCGGCGCGCGAAGGCCGCGAGCTAGCTAGGAGCGACGCGGCGCCAAGTCGCCGTCGCCGCGCAGCGCAATGCGCCCGGCGGCGATGCGGTGGCGGTCGATCTGCTCGCGCTGGCGCTCGGCGCGCGCGGTCAGACCCTCGAAGTCCGGGCCGGCGAGACGCGGGTCGTCGAGCTCGGCGAGCATCCGCCAGAGCGCGGCCTTGGCGGTCACGCCGACCTGCAACGCCTCGAGCTCCACCACGGGCGTCAGCGGCGACTGGCCCAGCAACCGCCCGTTGAGCTTGAGCCGGCCGGCCTTCTCGGCCGTCCACGCGGCGATCTGCTTGACCCGGTCCTCCCCGACCTCCAGGCTCGCCATCAGCTCCCTCAGCGTCTCGCGATCCTGCTCGATCTCGGCGGCGAGCGTGGACAGGAAGCCCCCCAGCTCCGTGCCCTCGTTCTCGCCCCGGGCGCGGCGTACGAGCTCGACGATGCCGGTCGCGCCAGCGAGGTGGTCGTTGAGGTAGATACCGATCATCTCAAGGCTCCTTATCCGGTTCCGCCATTGCCATTCGCCGGGACGGCTCGAGCGAAACGTCGTTTTCGGCGCCTTGGGCGCCGACGACGTTTCGATTCGGCGCGGTTTAGGCTGGCGGTCCGTGGGCTTGCTGACGGACACCCGGCCGCTGCGCGAGGAGATCGAGCGGGCGTTGCCGGAGCGGCCGTTCACGGTCGAGCTGTGGGACGGGAGCAGGATCGAGGCCACGGGAGATGGCGGGCCGCGGTTCACGATTCGCTCGCGGCGGGCGCTGGCGCACGTGCTGCGGGCGCCCGGCGAGCTGGGGCTTGGGCGGGCGTACGTGGCCGGCGACATCGACGTCGACGACCTGATGGCGGTCATGCACGTCGTCGACCACTGGGAGCCGCCGCCGCTGAAGGGCCGCACGCGGACGCGGCTGACGCTGGCGGCGCTGCGCGCGATGGGGATTCCGCGCTGGCCGGCCGTGCCGCGGGCCGAGCTGCGCCAGAAGGGGCGCATGCACAGCCTGGCGCGCGACCGGCGGGCGATCGAGCACCACTACGACGTCGGCAACGAGTTCTTCGAGCTGTTCCTCGACGAGTCGATGACCTACAGCTGCGCGATCTTCTCGCGCGGCGCGACGACGCTCGAGCAGGCGCAGGAGACCAAGCTCGAGCTCGTCTGCTCCAAGCTCGAGCTGAGCGAGGGCGACACCGTCCTCGACGTCGGCTGCGGCTGGGGCGCGTTCGCGATCCATGCCGCGACCCGCCACGGCGTCCGCGTCGTCGGCATCACGCTGTCGCCGTCGCAGGCGGAGCTCGCGCGACGGCGCGTCGCCGACGCGGGCCTCTCCGACCACATCGACATCCGCGTCGCCGACTACCGCGAGATGGACGGCGAGCGCTTCGACGCCGTCGCGAGCATCGGGATGGTCGAGCACGTCGGCGAGAGCCGCATCGACCTCTACGCGCGCCAGCTGGCCGGCCTACTGAAGCCCGGCGGGCGACTGCTCAACCACGGGATCGCGCGCACCCGCCACACCGACCCCGACCCCGGCTCGTTCAACAACCGCTACGTCTTCCCGGACGGCGAGACGCTGCAGCTCTCGCGCGTCCAGCTCGCGCTCGAGCGCTCCGGCTTCGTGACCAAGCACGTCGAGGGCTTCCCCGAGGACTACGCCGAGACGCTGCGCCACTGGTACGAGAACCTCGACCGCAACCTGCCGCGCGCCGAGGCGCTCGCCGGCTCGGAGCGGCTGCGGGTCTGGCGCCTCTACCTGCGCGCCGCCCGCAACGCGTTCCTGAACGGCACCCTCTCGGTCTACCAGGTGCGCGCCCGCCTACCGCCTCGGCGAGCTCGCTAGCGAAGAGCTGAGCGGGGCAGGCAAGGACGCAGGGAAGCCATAGGGCGTCAGCCCATGGCTCTCCCGAGGACACCGCCTGGCGCGGTCAGATCGAGCTAGCGAGCTCGCCGCGCTTGCGGGCGACCATGGCGACGTAGTGGATCGGGTCGCCGTCGACGGCGAGGCGGTGCTGGTAGGTGTGGTCGGCCGCCAGCTCGAGCGCTCCGTCGTCGAGGCCGCCGCGGATCATGCGCGAGAAGCCGCTCGGGTTCGCCTCGTCGACGAAGTCCTCCTTGATGTTGAACGCGACCCAGCCGTCGGTCTCGACGAGGTCGTACGCGGTCGCGAAGGCCTCGGGCGGGATGTCGCCGAAGCCGAGCGCCGCGACGGTGGTCAGGCAGTTGAAGCCGTGCTCGCGCAGGTCGCGGTGGTCGTCGGCCGGCGGGTCGGTGAGGTCCATCACCTTGTAGTCATCGTAGATGCCCGGGCGGTCGCGCTCGGCGGCCGCGGCGGCCTCCTCGATGATGTCGACCCCGACGATCGTGTCCGCTCCGAGCTGGGCGAGCTCCTCGCCGACCATGCCGTTGCCGGCGCCGACGTCGAGCACGCTCAGGTCCCCAGGCGAGACATCTCCGTCGCGGAGCGCCCGGTCGAGCAGCGAGCAGACGGTGCGGGGCGAATCGCACTCGAGCTTCTCGTAGAAGATCTGCTCGTAGAGGCCGGGAATCGAGTAGACCTCGGCGTAGTCGTGGAAGCGGATCCGGCGCACCTCACCGTCGACGTGGACCTCGCACCACTCCTCGTCCTGGTCCCTCGCGCCACTGGCCTCGTCCGGTATACGCACCTCCAGGTCCGGCTCGGCGATGGTCGTCGGGCGTCGTCCTAGCTCGCTGGCGGTCACGATCTCCTCTAGTCGGGTTACGTCAGGCTCGGCGGCGCGCCCCGCCGCTGAGCAACGGGGGAGTCTATTGGGCTTCCGCACGGGATGCGACTTAGCGGACTGGAGCACGTACGGCACGGCCGGCACAGCGCGCCGCAGCCCAGCGCAGCAGCAGTGCGGGCGGCGTCCGCGGCTCAGGCGGCGCCGATCGCGTGGGCGCCGCCGTCGACGTGGAGTATCTCGCCCGTGATGCCGCGCGCCTGCTGGGAGAGCAGGAAGCACGCGGCGGCGGCCACCGGCGTCGGATCGGTGACGTCCCAACCGAGCGGGGCGTGGTCGGTCCACGCCGTCGCGAGGCGCTGGAAGTCTGGGATGCCGCCGGCGGCGGGCGTCTCGATCGGGCCGGCGGCGACGAGGTTGACGCGCACGCCCTCGGGACCGAGGTCGCGCGCGAGGTAGCGACTGACCGACTCGAGCGCCGCCTTGGCGACACCCATCCAGTCGTAGGCGGGCCAGGCGACCGACGCGTCGAAGTCGAGCCCGACGATGCTGCCGCCGTCGTCGCTCGCGAGCAGCGGGCGCAGCGCCCGCGCGAGCGCGCTGAGCGAGTAGGCGCTCGTGCGGAAGGCGGCCTCGGCGCTCTCCGGCGGCGTCGCGAGGAAGTCGCCGCCGAGGGCGTCGGACGGCGCGTAGGCGATCGCGTGGACGGCCCCGTCCAGCGCGCCCCAGCGCCGTGTGAGCTCGCCGGTCAGCGCCTCGAGGTCCTCGGCGCGGTCGACGTCCAGCTCGAGCACGTCGGGCGGCGAGGGCAGGCGTGCCGCCGCACGCTCGGTCATCCGGCGGGCGCGACCGAAGCTCGTGAGCAGCACCTCGGCGCCCTGGCGCTGCGCCTCGGCTGCGATCGCGAAGGCGATGCTGCGGTGCGTGACGACCCCGGTGACGAGGATGCGGCGTCCGGCGAGCATCACAGCGGCAGCGGGCGAAAGTCGTCGGCGGCGGAGGCGGCGGCAGGGACGTCGGCGTGGCGCCAGAGGATCTCGACGCGCACGGCCGCGACGAGCCGCCCGTGCTGGTTGAGCACGCGCCAGCGGCACGTGACGAGCGCGTACGCGTCGTCGACCGGCTCGCTGCCGTCGACGGTCGACTCGACGTGGATCGTGTCGCCGAGGGCGACCGGAGCCTTGAACGTCGCCCTGCTCAGCCCGCGCAGCGCGACGACGCGCTCGGGGTCGAAGTCGACCAGTCCGACGGCGTAGGAGAGGACGAGCATCCCGTGCGCGATGCGGCCGCCGAAGCGGCTGCCGGCTGCCCAGACGGCGTCGGTGTGCTGGGGGTGCATGTCGCCGGTCAGCGCAGCGAACTGCGTCACGTCCGCCTCGGTGATCGTGCGCCCGCGACTGACGGTGCGCTCGCCGGGGCTCATCGCCGCCGCCGGAGCGTCGACCTTGGTGGACGTCATCGGTCCTCCTCCCGATCTCTCGGCGGACCCGCGATGTCGCGCAGGGCGGCGAGGAACGCCTCCGAGGCACGCGCGTGGCCGGCGGCCGACGGGTGGAGGCCGTCGGAGGCGAAGTTGTCCGGGTCGTCGACGCCCGCGTGCCCGGCCCACTCGAGGCAGGTCGCCCCATGCTGGGCGGCTAGCCGGCGGATGTGAGCGTTGACGGCCTCGACGCCCGCCTCGACGCGCCGCTCGGTGCGCTCGCGCAGCGGCAGCATCGTCGCGAGCCGCGGATAGGTCGCCGTCACGACGCGGGCGTCCGGCACCCGCCGCCGCAGCGTCGCGAGGATCTCGTCGAGGACCGCGGCGAACATGTCGGGATCGGGCCGCACCGACAGCAGCACGTCGTTGCCGCCGCACACGACCGACACCAGGTCGGGCCGGTGCTCGATCGCCTCCTGGAGCTGCCAGATCGCCACGTCGGTGCTCGTCGCGCCGGTCCTGGCGAGGTTGCGAAAGGCGAGGTCCCCGTCCTCGGCCGCGAGCGCGCGTGCGACGCGGTCTGGCCACGGCTCCGCCGTGTCGCCGTCGATCCCCGCGCTGAGGCTGTCGCCCATGGCGACGAACCGCCGCGGCCAGCGTGCCGTGCGAGCCGGCGCGGTACGGGCGCCGCGCTCGGGGACTCGTGCCGCCGTCACAGCGGCACGTTCCCCCGGTCGGCGCGCGGGCGCTCGCCGCCTCCGACCGTCTGGAGCGCCCAGCGCAGTCGTCCGCGCGTCTCCGCGGGCGTCACCACCTCGTCGACGAACCCGCTCGCGGCGGCCACGCCCGCGCCGAGATGGCGCTCGGCGTAGTCGGCCGCGAGGCGGTCGCGCTCGGCGACGGGGTCGGCGGCGGCGGCGAGCTCGCGGCGGTGGAGGATGCCGACCGCCTGCGGTGCGCCGACGACGCCGATCTGAGCGCCGGGCCACGCGAGCACGAGGTCCGCACCGAGGGCCAGCGAGCTCATCGTGATGAAGCCGCCGCCGTATGCCTTGCGCAGCACGACGGTGATCCGCGGCACCGTCGCCTCGGCGAAGGCGTAGAGCAGCTTGGCGCCGTGGCGGATCACCCCGCCGGCCTCCTGGCGCGTGCCCGGCAGGAACCCTGGCGTGTCGACGAGCACGACGACCGGCAGCCCGAAGGCGTTGCAGGTGCGCACGAAGCGGGCGGCCTTCTGGGCGGCGTCGGCGTCGATCACGCCGCCGAGGTGACGTGGCTGGTTGGCGACGAAGCCGACCGGCCGGCCGCCGACGCGCGCGAACGAGGTGACGATGTTGCGCGCCCAGCGCGGGGCGATCTCGAGCGCGCCGCCGGGATCGGCGAGCGCGTCGACGACGGCGCGCACGTCGTAGACCTTGCGCTGGTCCTCCGGGACCGCCGCGCCGGGATCGCGGCCCTCGCCGGACGGGCGCGCCGGGGCGGGCGCGGTCTTGCCGCCGAGGTAGCCGACGAGCTCGCGAGCGAGGTCGACGGCGTGGGCGTCGTCCGCCGCTTCGAGGTGGCAGACGCCATTGCGCGCCTGGACCCCCGGACCGCCGAGCTCGGCGGTCGTGACGTCCTCGCCCATGACCTCGCGGACGACACCGGGGCCGGTCAGGAACATCCGCGACTCCGGGGTCATGATCACGAAGTCGCCGAGCGCGGGCGAGTAGGCACCGCCGCCGGCGGACGTGCCGGTGACGACCGCGATCTGCGGCACGCGACCGGACAGCTTCACCTGCTCGCGGAAGATCTGGCCGTAGCCGGCGAGCGCCGGGATCCCCTCGTCGATGCGCGCGCCCGCCGACTCGACGAACGCGACGATCGGCGCGCCCGCGCCCTCGGCCATCCGCATCAGGCGGACGATCGAGTCGGCCTGGGCTGCGCCGAGCGAGCCGCCGGCGAAGCGCGCGTCCTGCGCGAACGCGAAGACGGGCCGGCCGCCGAGCGTGCCGGCGCCGGCGACGAGTCCGTCGCCGGGCTGCGAGCGGCGCCCCGAGCGCGAGGCCACCTCCGAGCGCAGCACCTCGAACGTGCCCCGGTCGCAGAGGCGCTGGAGGCGCTCGAGCGGGGTGAGCCGGACGGGGTCGGCGTGCAGCACGCCCTCGGCAACCGCGAGCTGGGTCATGCGGCCTCCAGGCACAGCACCGCGTTGTGCCCTCCGAACCCGAACGAGTTCGAGAGCGCGACCGCCGGGCCGCCGTCGCGCTCGAGCGCACGCGCGACGTCGGGCACGTAGTCGAGGTCGAGCCCCTCGTCGCGCTCGCTCCAGCCAACGGTCGGCGGGGCGCTGCGGCGGCGCAACGCGATCGCCGTGGCGACGGCCTCGACGGCGCCGGCCGCGCCGAGCAGGTGCCCGATCGCCGACTTCGTCGACGACACCGGGACGCCGCGCGCGCGGTCTCCGAGGACCGTCTTGATCGCCTCCGTCTCGGCGCGGTCGTTGAGCGGCGTCGAGGTCCCGTGGGCGTTGACGTAGTCGACGTCCGCCGGCTCGCGCCCCGCGTCCGCGAGCGCAACCCGCATCGCGCGCGCCGCTCCGTCGCCGGAGGGCTCGGGCGCGGTCAGGTGGTGGGCGTCGGCCGTGGCGCCGTAGCCGGCGACGGTCGCCAGCGCCGTGGCGCCGCGTCGCCGGGCGGCCGACTCCTCCTCGAGCACCAGCGCGCCGGCGCCCTCGCCCATCACGAAGCCGTCGCGGCGTGCGTCGAAGGGCCGCGAGACGCCGGTCGGCGAGGTCGCCGCCATCGATGCGAAGGCCGCGGCCGCGAGCGGAGTGAGCGCCGACTCGGCGCCGCCGACGACGCACGCGTCGGCGTCGCCGTGCTGGACCATCCGCAGCCCGGCACCGATCGCGTGCGCTCCGGCCGCGCAGGCCGACACGGTGCCGTAGCACTGGCCCTTGAGGCCGTGGCGCATCGCGACCGCGCCGCTCGCCGCGTTCGCCATCAGCAGCGGGATGCCGAGCGGCGATACCGCGCCGGCCCCGCGCTCACGCAAGACGTCCAGCTGCGACTCGATCGTCCCGATGCCGCCGATGCCGGTGCCGATCACGCAGCCGGCGCGCTCGGGCGCGACCGGCGCTCCGCCGCCCCAGCCGGCCTGCTCGAGCGCCTCGGCGGCGGCGACCAGTGCGAGCTGGGTGAAGCGGTCCGAGCGCCGCGCCAGCTTGCGGTCGAGCAGCGCGACCGGGTCGAAGTCGGCGCAGCGGCCGAGCCCCTCGGCGATGCCGCACTCGCCGGCGGCCCAGCGCTCGAACAGGGGCTCGGCGCCGACGCCCAACGGCGTCACGGCCCCGAGCCCGGTGATGACGACGGTGCGGGTCACCCGGAGCGCTCCACCACCACGTCGACCGCGTCGCCGACGGTCGACATCCGCTTCATGTCAGCCGTCGAGAGCTCGACCCCGTAGACGTCCTCGACGATCTGCGCGAGCTCGACGAGGTCGAGCGAGTCGACGTCGAGCGCCTCGAAGGTCGCGTCGTCGGAGATCTCGCCGGGGTCGGCGCCGAAGTCGACGAGTGCTTCGACGAGTCGCTGGGAGACGTCCTCCCTGGTTGCTGTCGGCATGTCGGTTGCTGCTCCTTCTTCGTGGGTGTGCTCTTGGACGACCACGTCAGGCGGTCAGGCCGCCGTCGACGGTCAAGACCGATCCGGTCACGTAGGCGGCGCCGTCGGACGCCAGGAAGCGCACGCAGGCGGCGACCTCCTCGGGGGCCCCGGCCCGGCGGGCCGGCACGCGGTCGAGGGCTCCGTCGGGCAGCTCGGCCGTCAGCTCCGTGTCGATGAACCCGGGCGCGACGGCGTTGACCGTCACCGACCGGCGCGCGACCTCGACGGCGACCGTGCGGGTGAACCCGACCAGGCCGGCCTTCGACGCGGCGTAGTTGGCCTGCCCGGCGTTGGCGCGCTGGCCGACGATCGAGGCGACGTTGACGATCCGGCCGTAGCGGGCGCGCAGCATCGGGCGCAGCGCCTGCCGGGTGAGGCGGAAGGCGGCGGTCAGGTTGGTGTCGATGACCGTCTGCCATGCGTCGTCGCCGATCTGGGGCGACAGCGCGTCGGCGGTGACGCCCGCGTTGTTGACGAGCACGAGCACCGGCCGGCCGAGCTCGCGCTCGAGCGTCGAGCACAGCAGCTCGGGTGCGTCGGCGGCGGTCACGTCGGCGGCGACGGGCAGCGCAGTGCCGCCGTCCCGGCGGATCGAGTCGGCCACCGCCTCGGCCTCCTCCGCGCCGCTGCGGTACGCGATGCCCACCGCCCAGCCGTCGGCCGCGAGGCCGCGCGCCACCGCGGCGCCGATCCCGCGCGACGCCCCGGTGACGAGCGCGCAGCCGCGCTCCTGCGGTGCGGGTGCCGGCGCGGTCACGCGCGCCCCCATTCGATCACCGTCGCGCCCCAGGTCAGCCCGGCGCCGAAGGCCGCGACGAGCACGTGCGCGCCCGGATACAGGCGGCCGGCGGCGACGGCCTCGCAGAGGGCGATCGGGATCGTCGCCGCCGACGTGTTGCCGTAGCTGCCGATGCAGTCGACCACGCGGTCGGACGCGACGCCGAGCCGCTCGCCGACGGCGCGCAGGATGCGGCCGTTCGCCTGGTGGTAGACGAAGAGGTCGATGTCGTCGAGCCTGCGACCGGCGAGCTCGACCGCCTCGTGGCTCGCCTCGGTCAGCCGCGCCACGGCATGCTTGAAGGTGTCCTGCCCGGCCATGTCGAGCCAGCCGTCGCGCGGCAGCCGGATCAGCTCTGCGGCCCCGCCGTCCGAGCGCAGCACGGCCGGCCCGATCCGGCCGTCGGCTGGGCGCGCGGTGACCACCACGGCGCCGGCGCCGTCGCCGAAGAGGACGCTCGTGTTGCGGTCCTGGGGGTCGACGACGCGGCTCATCATGTCGGCGCCGACGACGAGCGCCGCCTCGGCGCGGCCGGCCTCGACCTGACCGGCCGCCAGGGTCAGCGCACCGACGAAGCCCGTGCAGGCCGCGCCGACGTCGACCGCGCCCGGGGCGTCGGCGCCGAGCGCGTCCGCGAGCAACGGTGCGGCGTTCGGCAGCAGATCGTCGGGCGTGGTGGTCGCCACCAGCACGAGGTCGAGCGCGCCGGGCGCGACGCCCGCGCGGCGCAGGGCCGGGCGCGCCGCCTCGGCGGCGAGGTCGGTCAGGCGCTCCCCCGCGCCCGCGTGGCGGCGCTCGGAGATGCCGGTGCGCGTCTCGATCCAGCCGTCGGGGAGTCCGAGCCGCTGGCTGATCGCGTCGTTGTGGACCACTCCGCTCGGCGTCGCCATGCCGACCGCTGCGATGCCGGCGCTGCGCACGAGCGGCGGCGGCCCGGCGGGCGCGGCCGCCCGCGTCGCCGTCCGGCTAGGCATGCGACGCCGCCTCCGCGTCGGGCGCCACGGCCTCGACGCCGTCGAGCGTCCGCCGCACCAGGCCCGTCAACACCTTGCCCGGCCCGGCCTCGACGAAGCGCCGCGCGCCGCGGCGCTCGAGCGCCTGCAGGACGGCGACCCAGCGCACGGGCCGGGTCAGCGCCGCCACGAGCTCGGCGCGCGGGTCGGTGAAGGGGGCCGCGGTCACGCAGGACAGCACCGGTACGCGCGGCTGCTGGAAGCGGATGCCGTCGAGCTCGGCGCGCAGCGGCCGCTCGGCCGCCGCCATCGCCGGCGAGTGGAAGGCGCCGCTCACCGGCAGCCGCTTCGCGCGCAGCCCGCGTGCGGTGAGGTCCGTCTCCGCGCGCTCTAGCGCCGCGAGCGATCCGGCCAGCACCACCTGCCGCGGCGAGTTCTCGTTCGCGACCGACGCGCCCGCCCGCGCGGCGACGGCGGCGCCGATGGCGAGATCGGTGCGAACGGCGAGCATGCCGGTCGCCTCGCCACGCCCGTCGGCGGCCTCCATCGCTCGGCCGCGGACGGCGACCAGGCGCACCGCGTCGGCCTCGGCCAGCGCGCCGGCCGCGGTCAGCGCCGTTATCTCACCAAGCGAGTGGCCGGCGAGCAGCGCCGGGCGCTCGGAGCGGACCGTCTCCCATGCCGCCAGGCTCGCGCAGAGGATCGCGGGCTGCTGATAGCGCGTGCCGCGATCGAGGTGCTCGAACGGGTCGCGACCGCAAGCTTCCCGGGCGAGCTCGAGCAGGTCCGGGCGCCGCTCGGCGACGAGATCGCGCATGTCGTCGCTGTGGCTCCCCTGACCGGGGAACAGCACAGCGGTGGTCGTGGCCCTCGGGTCGCCCATGCACGACACCATCCACCGGCGCGACGGTCACGCGACGCCATCACACGCCAGAACCCCCCGTCCGGGGGTGCGATGCCGACGGATGGGGGGGTCGGACCGGGCCGCTCAGCTCGTGAGGCCGAGGCGCTCGGCGCGCTGGACCGCCTCGCTGCGGTTGCGCGCGCCGAGCTTGCGGTACAGCGAGCTGGCGTGGTCCTTGACCGTGTGCGCCGAGATCCCGAGCTCGACGCCGATCTCGCCGTTCGTCGCGCCCGCCGCGATCAGCGCCAGCACCTGACCCTCGCGCTCGGACAGCGGCCCGGCGGGCGGCTCGTCGCGCGGCGCGAACACCGTCATGCCCTTCGCGACCATCCGCACGGCCATCACGACGTCGGCCGCCGGCCAGTCCTTCGGGACGAACCCGCTCGCGCCGGTCGCACGCGCCGCGGGCGCCGAGATCCAGCCCGCGCCGGACATCAGCAGCGCGCGCGTCGCCGGCGACGCCTTCGCGAGCAGCGTGCACAGCTCGGCGCCCGACTCCGCGCCGACGAAGAGGTCGACCAGCGCGACGTCCGGTGAGTGGCGGCGCGCGAGCTCGATCGCCTCGTCAGCGTTCGCCGCCATCAGGCACGCGCGCACCCACGGCTGGCGGTCGAGCAGCACCTGCATGCCCCAGCGGACGACTTCGTGGTCGTCGACGACGAGGACGGTGAGATGCCGCGAGCCGGTGGGCGACGGCCGCGGCGCGATGGCGGTCACCGGCCAAATCTACCGGCCGGGCGGACGCGCCCGGCGGTCAGGCCGGATAGCGGCGTCTGTGGAGAGCGGCGCCGAGCAGGCCGAGCGGCAGCGGGAGCCAGTACGTGAACAGGCGGTAGGCGAAGGTGGCGAGGACGGCCTTGCCGGGCGGCACGCCGGCGAGCGTGAGCGTCGCCGTAAGCCCGGCCTCGACGAAGCCGAGCCCGCCCGGCGTGATCGGAACCTGCGTCAGCACCTGCGCGGTGGCGAAGGCCAGCAGGACGAGCGCCGGCCGCGGCGTCGATCCGACCGCCGCCAGCGCCGCCAGCAGCGAGGCGTAGTCGAACGCCCAGCGGCCGACCGTCGCGGCGAGCGCCTCGCGCCAGCTCGGGCCGAGCGTCGCCAGCAGCTCGTCGCGCTCGGCGACCAGCCGCTCGGCCACGCCGCGGACGGGCTGAGCGCCGCGACGGGCGCGGTTGCGCAGGCGCTCGAACGTCCTGCCGACCCAGGCGAGCGGGCCGTCCAGCGCCAGCATCGCCCCCGCGACGACGAACAGGGCGGCGAACACGACCGCGCCGACGACGGTCGCAGCCACCAGGCCGCGGTCGACCGAGCCGCCGGCGATCGCCGGTATCGCCAGCAGCGGCAGCGCCAGCACGACGCTGAGCAGCAGCACGTTCGCCGCGGTCAGCCCCGAGACGGCGCGCGAGGGCTCGACGCCGGCCTGCACGAGCATCCGGTACTGCAGCGCCGCGCCGAGCGCGCCGCCCCCGGGTGCGACCTTCGCGATCGCGTTGCCGGCCAGCTGCGACGTGGCGACCGCGTGCCAGCCCGCCGCGTGCACGGCGAGCCGCTGCACCGTCCACAGGCAGGCGAGCGCGCCGGCCTGGAGCGGCACCATCGCCAGCAGCCATCCGAGCGACATCTCGTCGATGTCGCGCCACGACGACAGCGTCTCGATCAGCCCCGGCGCGACCAGGTACAGCGACACCGCGGTGATCGCGAGCAGAACCAGCGTCCGCCGCAGGCTCCGCCGCGACGGCTCCTGCGCCCGCGCGCGCTCGAGCTCCTGCTCGACGTCGACCCGCTCCTCGATGGCGCGCTCGAGCCTGTCCCCGATCGGCGCCCGCTCCGTCGGCGTCACGGGGCAATCCTAGGGCCGCCGGCCGCCATGACCGCGCAGCCGGCGGCCGAGGCCGCCCCCGCGGGTCAGGCGCCGCCGACGGCGATGGCGGCGATCACGCCAACCACTCCGACCATGATGCCGCCCCCGACGCGAACGAGCGTCACTCGAAGATCGCCGATCTCACCGCGAAGACCGCCGATCTCGAACCGCATCTCGTGCCTGAGATCGCGGATGTCCCGATCCACGCGCTCGAAGCCCGCATCCATGCGCTGCGACAGGTTATCCAGCCGCTCGTCGGTCCACGCCATCCTCTGCATGACGATAACGCTATACGAGTCAACACAGCAGATAGGCAGAGGATCGTTACGGCTGCGTAACGATTTGCTCCGCCCTACAGCCCCTACAGCAGGATGATCAGGACGATGATGATCAGCAGGGCGGTTCCAATTCCGATGTACATGTGCGCTCCTTTCGGGAGTCCGCGAATGGTTGAGCGCTGGTTGCCCTCCGGAAGCCAACTTCAATCCCCGGCCGCGCCGCCGGCGGCGCGGGCCGCCGCCGCCGCCCGCCGCACATAGGCTGCGCAGATGCTCGAAGACGTCGTCGCCCTCCTGCGCTGCCCGCACTGCGCCGGCGACCTCTCCCTCGCCGACCGCACCGCCCGCTGCGCCGCCGGCCACAGCTTCGACGTCGCCCGCCAGGGCTACCTCAACCTCCTCCCCGGCGACGCCCAGCCCGGCACCGCCGACACCGCCGCCATGGTCGACGCCCGCCACCGCTTCCTCTCAACCGGCCACTACGCGCCGATCGCCGACGCCGTCGCAGTGGCCGCCCAGGCCGCCGTCCTCCACGCCGCCGACCCCCGCCCCGCGATCCTCGACGTCGGCGCCGGCACCGGCCACCACCTCGCCACGACCCTCGACCGCATCCCCACCGCCCGCGGCCTCGCCCTCGACATCTCCAAGCACGCCCTCCGCCGCGCCGCCCGCGCTCACCCCCGCCTCGCCGCCATCGGCGCCGACGCCTGGCGCCCCCTCCCGCTCAAGAGCTCCGCCGCCACCGCCATCCTCACCGTCTTCTCCCCCCGCAACCCCGCCGAGATCCACCGCATCCTCCAACCGAGCGGCGCCCTCGTCCTCGCCACCCCCACGCCGACCCACCTCCAAGAGGTCATAGCCGCACTCGGGCTACTCAAAGTCGATCCACAGAAGCAGCAGCGCCTCGACGACCGCCTCGCCGAGCTGGACATCGCCGCCGAGACGACAGTCGAGCATCGACTCACCCTCACCCACGACGACCTCGCCGCGCTCACAGCCATGGGACCGAGCTCCCACCACGTCGATCCCGCCACCGTGAACCAGCGCATCGCAGACCTGCCCCAGCCCTTCCCCGCCACCGCCTCGGTCAGGGTCGCGACCTACAGACCCTCCTGAGCGGGGGCGGAGCGAGGCGATCGCGAGAGGAGCGTTAGGAACGGAGCTCCGTTCGCGATCGCCTCGCTCCGCCCCCAACCAGCCACGCCGGGGCCCAGCCGGCCCTCAGCGCCCCCGCGCCACCTCCCCGTCCAGCGAGTACAGCCGCTGCACCCCGAACCCCTTCACCTCGACCTCCCCCAGGTCGCTGCAGATGAACTCCTGCTTGATCGCCTCGAACGTCGACTCGCTGATCGTGATCTTCATCGGCTCCGAGACCGCCTCCATCCGCGCCGCCAGGTTCACCCCCGGCCCGAAGATGTCGTAGACGTACTTTTGCACCCCCACGATCGACCCGACGATCGGGCCGGAGTTGATACCGATCCGGCCCAGCCACGGCTCGCGGTGCGACGTGTTGCGCTTCTCGAGGTAGCGCCGCATCCGCAGCGCGACGCGGGCGATCGCCTGGGCGTGCTCCTCCGTCTCCTCCGGCATCCCGGCCACGGCCATGTACGCGTCGCCGATCGTCTTCATCCGCTCGCAGCCGAACAACTCGACGATCCTGTCGAACGCGGAGAAGATGTCGTTGAGCTCGGAGACGAGCGAGCCGGGATCGCGCGACACGGCCATGTCGGTGAAGCCCGCGAAGTCGAGCATCAGGATCGTGGCGTTGTCGAAGCGCGCCGGCGTGACCGAGCCGAAGTCCTTCATCTCCTCGTAGACGGCACGGGGCATGATGTTGAGCAGCAGCTTCTCGGCGCGCTCCTTCTCGCGCTGGACCTCGCGCGTGTTCTTCTCGGCCATGCGCGCGTAGGAGTCGAGCATGTACTCGGCCTCCTTGCGCTTGCTGACGTCGACGCACTCCGCGATGACGTACTCGTCCCCGTCGAGCCCGCAGGCGCGCAGCGTCACCGCGATCGTCGCCTTGCGCGCACCGCTGCCGGTCTCGGCGTCGAAGGAGTAGCTGCGCCCCTTCTCGAGCCGCGACCGCAGCCGATCGACGTCGAGGCCGGGGAGGCGGCGCTCGAGCGTGTCCTCGACCTCCGGGTCGGGGTCGAACCACCCGAAGAACCT
This sequence comes from Thermoleophilaceae bacterium, assembly GCA_040881635.1. Lineage (GTDB taxonomy): Bacteria > Actinomycetota > Thermoleophilia > Solirubrobacterales > Thermoleophilaceae > JAAYBF01. Next base: position 23,600 of record JBBECV010000025.1, on the reverse strand, counting down.
GGCGTTCTCGAACGCGATCGTCAGCGTGTCGGGGTCGGCGACCGCGACGCCCGTGTCGAGCGTCTGGAGCAGCTGGCGGAAGTGCTCGGTGGTCGGCTCGGGGCCCGTCGGCTGCGTGCTCGCCTCACCGGCCATCGACGATCACCGGCTTCCGCTTGCGCAGCTCCTTCTCGATGGCCGCGACGTCGTCGGAGGTGAAGTCGTGGTCCTCGAGCGTCTCGACGAGCAGCTCGACCATCTCCTCGAACTCGGCGTGCGTTATCCCCAGCCGGGCGTGCACGCGCTCGAGGTGATCGTCGCTGTAGCTGGCAGGCCCGCCCATCAGGAAGGACACGAAGCGCGTCTGGTGGTCGATCAGCCGCGGCATCTCGATGTCCTCGAAGTGGTGGCCGATCACCTGCGAGTCGAGCGCCAGGTCGTAGAAGGCCGACACCACCTTGCGGACGCTCGAAAAGCCCCCGTTGCGCTCGTAGATCGTCAGTGCCATCGCGCTTGCCCTCTACCGCCCGGACACATGATGGCGGTCGAGCGCGGCGACGGTCAGGTACTCGTGCACCTGCTGGATCGCGGCGGCGCCCTGGCCGACCGCCGACGCGACGCGCTTGACCGACCGGTGGCGGACGTCGCCGGCGGCGAACACGCCGGGGGCGCTCGTCTCGAGCATCAGCGGCGGGCGCTCGAGCGGCCATGCCTCGGCGGGGACGTCGGGGCCGGTCAGCAGGAAGCCCCGGCGATCGCGGCGGATCGCATCCGGCAGCCAGTCGGTTCGCGGGCGGGCGCCGATCATGACGAACAGCCCGTCCGCCGGGACGGTCTCGGTCGCGCCCGAGTGGACGTCGCCCAGCGTCAGCTCGCTCAGGCGCCCGTCGCCGGCGCCGTCGACGACCTGGACGCCGGTGCGGACCCCGAGGCTCGGCGTCGCGTCGATCGCCTCGAGCAGGTACTGGGACATGCTCTTGGCGAGCGACTCGCCGCGGATCAGGACCGTCACGTGCTCGGCGTAGCGGGCGAGGTGGATCGCCGCCTGGCCGGCGGAGTTGCCGCCACCCACGACGTACGCGCGGCCGCCGGCGAGCGCCTGCCCCTCGGACGTCGCGGCTCCGTAGTAGACGCCCGCGCCGGTGAGCGCGTCGAGGCTGGGCACGTCGAGGCGGCGATAGCTGACGCCGGTCGCGAGCACGACCGTGCGCGCGGTCACCTCGCTGCCGTCGGACAGCTCGAGTGCCGGCCGCTCGCCGTCGACGCGCAGCTCGGTCGCGTCGCTCATCAGGACGAACTCGGTGCCGAAGACCCACGCCTGCTGGTAGGCGCGCTGGGCGAGCTCCGATCCGCTGACGCCGCGCGAGAAGCCGAGGTAGTTGCGGATCAGCGAGCTCGAGCCCGCCTGGCCACCGATCGCCTCGCGCTCGACGACGAGGGTGCTCAGCCCCTCCGACGACGCGTAGACGGCGGCGCCGAGGCCGGCGGGCCCGGCCCCGACCACGACGACGTCGAAGTCGTGCCGGTCGCCGAGCGCGGTCGAGACGCCGAACGCGCTCGCCAGCTCTCCCTTGGTCGGATCGACGAGCACGCGCCCGTCGAGCATCACCGCGATCGGCACGTCGGCGTCGGCTTGGCCGACCGCCTCGAGGCGGGCGCGGCCCTCCGGCGAGTCGCTGGCGTGGAAGGCGTGCGGCACGCCGTTGCGCGCGAGCAGGTTGCGCAGCTCGTGGCTGCGCGGCGACCACGTCGGGCCGACGACCTCGATCTCGCGCGAGGCCGCCGGCGCCGTGCGCGTCCACTCGTAGAGGAACTCGGAGATCGTGCGGTGGAACTGCTCGTCGGGCTCCCAGACGGGCTTGAGGACGTAGTAGTCGATGTCGCCGAGGCCCATCGCCTTCAGCACGGCGTCGGCCGTCGGCCGGTCGCCCCAGTCGCCCCACTCGATCAGCAGCCCGCGCTTGGCCTGCGGGTGGAGCCGGCGCACGCGCGCGAGCAGCTCGCCGCCCTCCAGCTCGGGCATCCACTGGTCGGCCAGTACGACCGCCACGCTCTCGCCCGCCTCCCGCATCCGCTCGAGCTCGGCGAGCGCCGCCCGCGCCGAACTCTCGCAGACGACTCGGTAGTCGTCGCCGTAGCGCCGCTCCAGCTCGCGCGCGATCCGATCCAGCGCGGACGGATCGTCGTCCACGGCCAGCAGCACCGGCCTGCTGCTTGATCTAGAGCGCTCCATCTGCGGATCCTCTCCGATCGTACAGTCGATCGATCGGTGGGAAGCCAACTCCGCCGCCGCACACGGCGATCTGCGCCACGAGCGCCCGCGTCCGGAAGTAGTAGGCCGCGAAGATCACCGGCCAGACGTAGTAGATCTCGTTGACCGGGCCGCCCCGCGCGCGGGAAGGAAAAAGCCCCCCGGCCAAATTGGAGGGAAGGCCGAGGGGCGCACTCACCGAGGTGAGCAAAGCCCACCGTACACGTCCGTGGGCGTCTTGACAAGTCCTCGACGCGAAAAACCCGCTAATTCCGAGTTTTTAAGTCTTTAGGCCCTCAGCGCTCGCCCGCCCGTCCCAACCGCTCTCGAGCGCCCAGCGCGCGCCGACGGTCCAGGCCTGGACCGCGTTGGCGATCGGGATCGGCTCCGGGCCGCCGGCGCGCACCGCGTAGAGCTCGGGCGCGCGGCCGAGGCGGTCGAGCGCGTCGAGCACACCGGCGCGCAGCCGCTCCGCCTCCTCGACGCGGCCGGCGGCGCGCAGGCCGCCCCAGCCGAGCCAGGAGTCGAACGGCCAGACGGCGCCGCGGTGGTAGCCGGCGGGGTCGAAGCGTGGGTCGCCCTCGGCGAGCGTCCGCAGCCCCCACGAGGTGAGCACGTCCGGCTCGACGAGCCGCTCGGCGGCGCCCTCGGGCGCGGCGTCCGCCCACAGCAGCCACCCGAGCTGAGAGCCCGCGCCCGGGACGCGGCGGCCGTCGCCCTCGATCGCGAGCGTCTCGGGGTCGAAGGCATCCACCACGGCGGCGCGCAGCCGCTCCGCCAGCTCGCGGTGACGGACCTTGCCCGACAGCCGCGCCAGCGCACGCGCCGCCACCACCGCGACCGCCTGGCTGTCGGCGTCCGCGAGCGGTGGGCGCGGCGCGGAGCCGTCCGGACGCACGATGCCTCCCCCGCGCGTCTCGGGGTCGAGCGGGTCGGTCGTGTCGCGCCAGCCCTGCTGCGCGAGCCCGCCCCGCGCCCGCCGCGGGCCGTGGCGGACGAGCCCGTCGCCGTTCGCGACAGCCCGCTCGAGCCACTCGCCGGCGGCCCGCCAGCTCGACGCGAGCTCGGCGGTCAGCGCCGCGTCGCCGAGGGCGTCGAGCACGACCAGGAACCACGACGTCGCATCGGCGGAGCCGTAGTAGAGCATCGCGCCGTCGCGCTGGGGCCAGCCCATGTCGACCAGCCGGCGGGGGATCCGCGGCCAGTGCTCGTGGAGGATCTTGCCCGGCTCCTCGTCGATCTCGGGGTCGTCGCGCCGGCCCTGGCGCGCGGCGAGCGCGCACAGGGTCGCGCGCGCGACTTCGGGGCGCACGGGCAGCAGCTGGAGCGCGGCGATCAGCGAGTCGCGGCCGAAGAGCGTCTGGAAGCGGCCAGGGTCGTCGGCGCCGGTCGACGGCGCGCTCGCGTAGGCCCACCCGTCCGGCGACAGCACGCCGTCGAGCAGCGCCGGCACGGCGATCGGCTCAGCCCTTGACGGCGCCCGCGGTCATCCCGGCGACGATCCGGTTCTGGAAGATGATCACGAGCGCGACGAGCGGGATCGTGATCACGACCGAGGCCGCGCTGATCGTGCCGAGCGGGATCTCGAACTGCGTGCTGCCGGTGAAGTTCGCCACCGCGACGGGCACCGTGAAGGCGTCCGGCGAGCTGGTGAGGGTGACCGCGAGCAGGAACTCGTTCCAGACGAAGAACGCCGTCAGCAGCCCCGCCGTCACGAGGCCCGGCGCCGCGAGCGGCAGCACGATCTTGCGGAATGCCTGGAAGTGAGTCGCCCCGTCCACCAGTGCCGCCTCCTCGAGCTCCTTCGGGATCTCCTTGAAGAACGACGCCAGGATGTAGATCGCCAGCGGCAGCGCGAACGTCAGGTACGGGATGATCAGGCCGACGTAGGTGTTGTAGAGCCCGACGTCGGTCCAGAGCTTGAAGATCGGCGCCGCGATCGCGATCGGCGGGAATGTCGAGATCGACAGCACTATCGCGAGCACGAGGAACTTGAAGCGGAACCGCAGCCGCGCGAGCGCATAGGCGGCGAACGAGCCGACGATCAGCGCGATCACCGTCGTGATCGTCGTGATGATGACGCTGTTGCGCAGCGCCGCCGTGAAGTCGGCGTTCTGGAAGATCGACGTGTAGTTGTCGAGCGACGGGCTCGGCGGCAGCAGGTCGGCGCGCCCGAGCTGAGCGCCCGTCTTGAGCGAGACGTTGATCAGCCAGTAGAAGGGCAGCAGGCAGAAGACGCAGATCAGCGCCACGGCGATCCAGAGCAGCAGCCGGCGGAGCGTGGACGTTCCCATCAGTCGTTCGCCACCAGCGCGCGGATGTTGCCGCCCACCACTCGGATGTACATGAACGAGACCGCCATCACGATCACGAAGGTCAGGACCGACAGCGCCGAGCCGTAGCCGATCAGGCGGTTGCTCGTCAGCTCCTGGTGCGCCAGCAGCGACAGCGTCGTCGTGTTGTTCGCTCCCCGCGTGAGCACGTACGGCAGGTCGAAGATCCGCAGCGCGTCGAGCGTGCGGAAGATCAGCGCGACCAGCATCGCCGGCACCAGCAGTGGCAGGGTTATGCGCTGGAAGCGCTGCCAGACGTTCGCCCCGTCGACCTTCGCGGCGTCGTAGACGTCGTCGGGGATCACCTGCAGGCCCGCGAGCAGCAGCAGCGCCATGAACGGGGCGGTCTTCCAGACGTCCGCCAGCACCATGACCGCCAGCGAGTAGCCCTCCTGGCCGAGCCAGACGACGTCGCCGCCAGGCAGCCCGACCGCGTCGAGCAGCTGCGGCGCGAGGCCGAGGTTCGGCTCGAAGATCGTCCGCCAGGTGATCGCCGAGACGACCGTCAGGACCGCCCACGGCACGAGCACCACGGTCCGCAGCAGCGCCCGTCCGCGGAAGGCCTCGTGCATCGCCAGCGCCATCCCGAGCCCGATCGCCAGCTCGAGGCCGACCGACATCCCCGTGAACAGGAACGTGATCAGCGTCGCGTCCCAGAACGCCGGCGAGCTGAACGCCTCCGTGTAGTTGTCGAAGCCGGCGAAGCGGGATAGCCCGGGGACCCGGACGCTGTACTCGTTGAGCGAGAGCCAGAGCGCGTAGCCGATCGGGTAGGCGGCGACGAGGGCGATCACGACCATCGACGGCGAGAGCATCCCGAGCGCCAGGCGCCGCTCGCCGCTGCCGAAGCGGCGCCGGCCTCCTCGCCGGCGCCGCCATCTGACGCTTGCCGCCTCCATCGCCCCGGACGGCCTCGCGTGGCTCGAGACCTAGAAGGTCTCGAGCGCCTCCTGGATCCCTTGGTTCATGTCCTGGGCCGCCTGGTCAGGCGACTTCTCGCCCTGCAGCGCGGCGTAGGCGTTGGTGTAGATCGCCTCGCTGATCTGCGGGTACACCGGCGACACCGGCCGCGGCTCGGCCTGGCTGACCGCGTCGCGCAGGTCGCTCGCGAACGGCAGCGCGTCCTGCACCTCCTGAGCGTCGTAGACCTCGGTCAGCACCGAAGGCAGCGACGCCTCGGTCACCATGATCTGCTGCTGCTCGGGCGTCGTGGTGAACTCGATGAACGCCAGCGATCCCTCGGCGTTCTGCGAGTAGGCCGAGATGCCGAGGTTGTAGCCGCCGAGCACGCCGGCGCCCTCGTTGCCCTGGTAGGACGGGAACGTCGTCACCTCGAAGTCCCCGGCGATCTGCGAGTCCTGTCCGAGCGCGTAGGCATACGGCCAGTTGCGCATGTAGGTCGCACGCCCGGACTCGAACGCGCGCCGCGACTCCTCCTCCATGTACGTCGTCACGGCCTGCGGCACGGCCCCGCTGGTGACGCCGCGGCGCATGAAGGCGAGCACGTCGCGCACCTCCTGAGTGTCCGCGGTCGCCTCCGTGGCGTCCTCGTTGACGACCGAGGCGCCCGCGCTGTAGAGCAGCTCGAGGAAGTTGACCGTCAGTCCCTCGTAGCGCGCGCCCTGGTAGACGAGGCCGTTCTCCTGCTGCGCCTGCTCGTACAACGCCTGCCAGCTGTCGGGCGGCTGATCCCCGCCCTGATCGGTGCGCCAGTAGACGAAGCCGGCGTTCGTGTTGAACGGCACCGCCCAGTAGGTGTCCTCGAACTGAGCCGTCTCTAGCGTCGACGGGATGAAGACGTCGCTGCGCTGCTCGATCGGCTCGCTGACGTCGTAGAGCCAGCCTTGCGCGGCGTACTCAGCCGTCCAGATCACGTCGATGCCGAGCACGTCGCACTCGGGCGACTCGGCGCGCAGCCGCTGGATCTGCAGCCGCCGCTGCTCGTCTGCCGACTCGGGCAGCTCGAGCAGCTCCACGTTCGCGTTCTGGTTCTGCTGGTTGAAGTTGTCCACGACGGTCTTGAACGCACCCGTCGTGTCCCTGCCGATGCACCAGGTGACGTCGCCCTGGGCGTTCGCCTGACTCACCTGGGGTGCATCAGCCGTGGCGCCGTCACCACCGCCCCCACCGTTGCCACCGTCGTCGTCGTCGCCACCGCACGCTCCGATCGCGAGCACGACGACCGTCAAGATCGCCGCAAGGCGCCACCTGTCCATGACAAGACTCCTCTCCACCAGCTGAACCTTCTGGCCGCTCATTACCCCCCGCTTGGAGGGCCAAACCGCCACCTTTGCGCCGGTGGAGACGACGGCGAGCGCGGACTGGCGCGACCCGCCTCTGACCGCGAGCGTTTCCCGCCCAGCGGCGATGGATAGGTAACGTGGGACATCGCGGCGGGCAACCACCGCACCACGCCCTCCGCCGCAAGTGCACCAGACGCAAGGAGTGAGCCCATGCTCACCGTCTCACCCGCAGCATCCGAGGCCATCAGGGGCCTGCTCGCCAACCCCGAGCTGCCCGACGACGGCGGGATCCGGATCGCCCCGGCGAGCGACCAGGAGGGCGCGATGGAGCTCTCGATTCGCGAGGAGCCCGACAGCGGCGACGAGGTCGTCGAGCGCGACGGCGCCAACGTCTACCTCGCGTCGGACCTCGTCGACGTGCTCGACGACAAGGTCCTCGACGCGCGCATCGACGGCAACGAGGTCGCCTTCGCGATCGTCGCGGACGCCCAGGAGGGAGACGCCCCGGCCGAGACGACGTAGGGAGCCCGGCGGAGGCGTCGCCGGGCTTGGCCCGGCGCACCAGTCCAGGGCAGATGCCCCGCGCGACGAGACGGCGCTCGCCCGGTAGCGCCGTGCGTGCGCTGCTGCTCCTCCTCGCCCTCGCGCTCGCAACCGTCCCGGCGGCCTGCGACGGCGACGCTGGCGAGGGTGGCCGGTCCGGCGGCGACGCGACCGACGCGACGACGACGGGCGCCGGTGGGGACTCGGCGGGCCGCACGGGCGACCTCCCGCCGGCGCCGCGCGTCGAGACCGTCGCCCGCGACCTCGAGGCGCCGTGGGAGATCGCGTTCCTGCCCGACGGTCGCGCGCTCGTCACCGAGCGGCCCGGGCGCGTGCGCCTGATCGACGCCGACGGCCGGCTGCGCGAGCGCCCGGTCGCGACGATCGACGTCACCTCGCAGGGCGAGGGCGGACTGCTCGGGCTGGCGCTCGATCCCGACTTCGCCGACAACCGCCTCGTCTACCTCTACCTCACCGCCGGTGACGCGATGGAGGTCGTCCGCTACCGCCTCGCCGACCGCTCGCTGATCCGCCAGGCATCGCTCGTAGACGGCATCCGCGCCGGCGTGATCCACGACAGCGGCCGCATCCGCTTCGGTCCCGACGACCGCCTCTACGTCGCCACGGGCGACGCCGGCATCGCCGAGCTCGCGCAGGACCGCGACTCGCTCAACGGCAAGTTCCTGCGCCTGACGCCCGAGCAGTACCGCGGCGACGGCGGCCGCCCGGAGATCCTCACGCTCGGCCACCGCAACCCGCAGGGCTTCGACTGGCAGCCCGGCAGCGGCCGCCTGATCGCGACCGAGCACGGGCAGCAAGCGCTCGACGAGGTCAACGAGATCGAGCAGGGGAGCAACTACGGCTGGCCGGTCGTCGAGGGAGCAGACCACGGCGATTTCACCGCGCCGGTGACCGTCTACCGGGAGACGATCGCGCCCTCGGGCGCGACCTTCGTCACCCGCGAGGGCTCGGACTGGACCGGCGACTACCTCTTCGCAGGCCTCGCGAGCGAGCAGATCCGCCGCATCCGCCTCGACGGCGACCGCGTCACCGTGGACGAGGCGCTGCTCGAGGGCCGCTTCGGCCGCCTGCGCACGGTCGCCGAGGGCCCCGACGGCGCGCTCTACGCGCTCACGAGCAACCGCGACGGACGCGGCAGCCCCCGCCCGGGCGACGACCGCGTCCTGCGCATCCTGCCGCCCGGCGAGGGCGACTGACACGGTCGCGGCAGCCGCCGCCCGGCGGCATGACCGGGCCGCCGAACGGGCATGGGTGAGGGCATGTCCGGCGCGGACAAGGCCAACCGGCCCGGCGGCGAGCACGCCGTCGCGCGCAGCAGCGGCTCGCCGCCCGTCGCCGAGGCGGTTCCGCTCTGGCTGCGGGTGGCGACCGCCTTCAGCTGGCGCCTGCTGGTGGTGGCGGCCGCGGTCGCAATCGTCGCGATCGTCGCCGACCGCCTGCGGCTGGTCATATTGCCGGTGATCGCGGCGATGTTGCTCGCCACGTTCCTGGCGCCGGTGACCACCTGGCTGGACGAGCGAGGCCTCCCGCGCGCGCTGGCCGCGCTGCTCTCGATCCTGGGCGGGTTCGCGGTGCTCGCCGGCGCCGCCGCCCTGATCGGGCCGCCGGTCGCCGGGACCGTCGACGAGCTCGGCGAGGAGGTGACCGACGCGATCGACACCGTCGAGCGGTGGCTCGTGGACGGGCCGCTCGACCTCTCCGAGGAGCAGCTCGGCGACGCCATCAACCGCTCGGCGGACCAGCTGCGCGACAACGTCGGCACGATCACCGACAGCGTCATCACCGGGGCCGTGCTGGTCGCCGAGATCGTCGCCGGCGCGCTGTTGACGCTCGTGCTCCTGTTCTTCTTCCTCAAGGACGGGCGCCGGATGTGGGACTGGATCCTCGACCTCTTCGGCCGCCGGCGCGACGACGTCGACGAGCTCGGCCACCGAGCCTGGACGACGCTCGGCGGCTACCTGCGCGGGGTCACGGCAGTCGCCACCATCGACGCCTTCTTCATCGGGGTCGCGCTGGTGATCATCGGCGTGCCGCTCGTGCTGCCGCTCGTGGTCATCACCTTCTTCGGCGCGTACATCCCGATCGTCGGGGCGTTCGTCAGCGGCCTGCTCGCCGTCCTCGTCGCGCTCGCGAGCCTCGGCGTCGTGGAGGCGCTGCTCGTCCTGACGTCGATCGTCGCGGTGCAGCAGCTCGAGGGGAACGTGCTACAGCCGGTGATCGTCGGCCGCTCGGTCGAGCTCCACCCCGTCGTGATCCTGCTCGCCGTGACCGCCGGCGCCGTGCTCTACGGCGTGATCGGCGCCTTCCTCGCCGTTCCGCTGGTCGCCGTCGCGTCGAGCGCGATCGGGTATGCGCGCGAGCGGAGCGGCTCGGAGGAGCCGGCGGCGGCGGGTCAGCCTCCCCCCGGCGAGCGGGAGCCGGCCTGAGCTGGCTGACGCCCACCTGCTCGTGTCGATCGCCGGAGCCGGCCTGGTTCGCCGCCAGCGCGAGGGCATCGCCATCCTCGCCGTGTACGCCCTCGGCCTCGGCGTGCTCGCCTTCATGTAGCGCCGGCCGGCACGTCAGGATGGGCGCGTGGCCGCTTCGACGACCGAGACGCTCGCCGCGCAGGCGCTCGAGCGCCTGCGCACGCTGACCGGGGATCCGGCCGCCGAGTTCCGCGACGACCAGCTCGAGGCGATCCATGACGTGGTCGCCGACCGCGCGCGCGTGCTGTGCGTGCAGCGCACCGGCTGGGGCAAGTCGGCGGTCTACTTCGTCGCGACGGCGATGCTGCGCAAGGCAGGAGCCGGGCCGACGCTGATCGTCAGCCCGCTGCTGGCGCTGATGCGCAACCAGATCGCGGCAGCCGAGCGGCTCGGCCTGCGCGCCCACACCGTCAACTCCACCAACCGCGACGAGTGGGACGGCGTCCGCGACCGGCTCGCCGACGGGACGATCGACCTGCTGCTGATCAGCCCCGAGCGGCTCAACAACCCGCGCTTCCGCGACGAGATGCTGCCGCTGTTCGCCGCGTCCGTCGGCCTGCTGGTGATCGACGAGGCGCACTGCATCTCGGACTGGGGGCACGACTTCCGGCCCGACTACCGGCGCGTGAAGGACATGCTCGACGCGCTCGCGCCGGACGCGGCGGTGCTCGGCACGACGGCGACCGCGAACGACCGCGTCGTCGGTGACGTGCTCGAGCAGCTGGCACCGGTGGACGAAGCCTCGCGGACGGCGAACGGCGGCGGCGACGCGCTGCGCTCCTACCGCGGCCCGCTCGCGCGCACGAGCCTGCGCCTCGAGACGCTCGACCTGCCGCGCCCGGCCGAGCGTCTCGCCTGGCTCGTCGAGCACCTGCCGTCGCTGCCGGGCTCGGGGATCGTCTACACGCTGACCAAGCGCGACGCCGAGCAGGTGGCGGACTTCCTGACCGCCAACGACGTGCCGGCCGCCGCCTACAGCGGCGAGCAGGACACCGAGCGGCGGATCGCGACCGAGGAGCGGCTGCTGCGCAACGAGCTCAAGGCGGTCGTCGCCACGAGCGCGCTCGGCATGGGCTACGACAAGGCCGACCTCACGTTCGTCGTCCACTTCCAGGCGCCCGGGTCGGTCGTCTCCTACTACCAGCAGGTCGGCCGCGCGGGCCGCGGCGTCGACCACGCCGACGTGGTGCTGCTGCGCGGCGGCGAGGACCGCAAGATCCAGGACTTCTTCATCGAGCAGGCGTTCCCGGCGCGCGAGCGGGTGCGCGCCGTGCTCGACGAGCTCGAGGCGGCCGGCGACGCGGGCCGCACCACCCGCGAGCTGATGGCGGTGGTGAACCTCGGCATGAGCCGGCTCGAGTCGATGCTCAAGATCCTCGACGTCGAGGGCGCGGTCCGCCGCGCCGGCTCGCGCTGGCAGGCGGTCGCCGGCAGCGACTGGTCCTACGACTCCGAGCGCTACGAGCAGGTGACCGCCCTGCGGCGCTCCGAGCAGACCGCGATGGCCGCCTACGGCAGCGACGGCCGCTGCCTGATGCGCGTCCTGCAGGAGGAGCTCGACGACCCCGAGCCGCGCGACTGCGGCCGCTGCTCGGTCTGCACCGAGCCGCGCTTCGCCCAGCCGCCGTCGCCGCGGCTGGTCGAGCTGGCCCAGCGCCACCTGCGCTCGCGCCCGCTCGAGCTCGACGTCAAGAAGATGGCGCCGGACGAGAGCGGGTCGATGCGCAAGATCCCCGAAGACGCGCGGACCGAGGCGGGCTGGGCGCTCGCGCGCGTGGGCGACGGCGGCTGGTGGCCGGCGATCGAGCGCGGCCTCGCGGCCGGCCGGGCCGACGACGAGGTCGTGACCGCGCTCGCCGACCTCGTACGCGGCGCGCGCGTCCGCGCCGCGTGGGTCGCCACGGTGCCGTCCGCGCGCCTCGGCGGCTTCTGCGACGACCTCGCCGACCGCCTCGCCGCCGAGCTGGGGATCGAGCACCTGGAGCTGGTTGGGCGCACCGGCGACCGCCCGCCCCAGCGCGAGATGGCGAACGCCGCCCAGCAGGCCGCGAACGTGCGCGGCGCCTTCCGCGTCACCGGCCGCCCGCCGCCCGGAACGGGCCTGCTGCTCGACGACCGCCGCCTGTCCGGCTGGACGATGGCGATGGTCGGCGGCCAGCTCCGCCGCGGCGGCGCCGACGCCGTCATCCCCCTCGCCCTCGCGACGCTGCAGTAGCCCGCGCCGCGATGCCTCGCCCGGCGCGCGCTCGACCAGAACCACGAAGCCCGCGCATGCGCGGGCTCTGCTCGTAGCTCAGTGCCGGCCGAAACCGACTCCGGCCTGCCAAGCGCCCTTGACTCTAGCGGCGTGAGCTTCCGGGCAAGAAAGAGCCCCCGGTCCCAATTGGAGGGAGGGAACCGGGGGCGGTGATCCCGAAGGATCGAATGCAGTATTGCACAAATTTGCGCCCAAGAGAAGGGGTTCTGACGGCCCGCCGGGTACGCTCGCGTCCCCTACCGGCGGCTCGCCGGCCGGATCGCGGCGATGTCACAGAACCGACCAAAGTTGAAAGAGACAAGCAATGGCGCGTTCGACCGTTGCTCCGATCCGGATCTCCTCGCCCTCACCCGCGACAAGCCCGAGGCGTTCGGCGTCTTCTACGAGCGCCACGTCGACGCCATCCTCCGCTACCTCTCCCGGCAGACCGGAAGCTCCGGGGTAGCGTTGGACCTGACGGCCGAGGTGTTCGCGGCGGCTCTGGCAGGGAGCCACCGCTACCGGCCGGAGAGGGGCCCGGCTCGCGCCTGGCTGTTCGGCATCGCCAACAACAAGCTCGCCGCGAGCCGGCGCCGCGACGCGCTCGACCTCGCGGCGCGGCGCAAGCTCGGCGTCCGGCTGTTCGAGTTCAGCGACGAGGCGCTCGAGCGCGTCGAGGAGATCGTCGACGCGGCCGGCAGCGGCTACGTCGACGGGCTGAAGGATCTCCCGGAGAGCGAGCGCGCGGCGATCGTCGCCAGGGTCCTCGAGGAGCAGGAGTACGCGGACATCGCGGCCGCCGCCGACGTCAGCGAGGCCGCGATCCGCCAGCGCGTCAGCCGCGGCCTCGCCAAGCTCGCAGCGCTGAGGAGGCGCGGATGAGCGATCAGCGCCGCCTCCATGTCGAGACCGACCCGATCGGTGCGATCCGCACCGAGCTCGTCGCCGCCGCCCGCCGGCGGAGGGCCACGCGCCTACGCCGCAGGCGCCTCGCGACGGTGGCCGCCACGCTCGTGGCCACGCTTGCGTGCGTGGCCGCCGCGAGCGCGCTTACGGACCTCGGCACCGGCATCCCAGCGATCGACCGCTTCTTGGGCAACTACTCGAGAAACACCGACCGCAACATCGATGGTCCGCCTTCGCTGCACCCGTCAGCCCAGCTCGATGCGGTGCCGAAGCTTGGCGGCCCCGCCGTCGCTATCGAGGTTCCTTGGGGGCCAGAATCAGAGCGGGCCGTGGCGTCGCTCTACACAAGCCAGGGTGGCCGGCTTTGCTTCGCGCTGGTCGAGCCGGTCGAGCCGGGAGTGGGCATGGTCCGCGGACGCCAGGAGAGTTGCCATGACCCACAGATCCTCGGAAGCCGCGTACGCGAGAAGCATGCCGTCCTCTCAGGGGTGACGTTCGGGGAATCAACCGTCGTGCACGGCTACGCGGCGCCTGGAGTGGACGTCACTGGCGTCACAGGTCCGAAAGGGCCCCTAAGGGTTCGAGCGAGCGAGGCGATACCTCTGGAGTCGCCTGACCTGGCTGGACTTCGACTCTTCGTGGCCTACCGGACAGACCCCCTCATGCAGCGCGACCGTTGGAGCGCGGCGACGCCACGCGGTGGCGACCCGCGCCGGTACGCGGTGCATGCCCGCTTGGACGACGGGCGAGCCATCGAGAACGCTCTGCTGCCGCTCGGTGGCGACTGACCGACCAGCGGCGCAGGTTGACGCGGCGGACCAGGCCGGGTTAGCCTCGACGCGCGTCCGCGCCGCCGGACGCCTCCTTCGGGGGACTCGCACAACTAGGAGGGCCATGCTGAAGCGAAAGACGCGCGTCGCGCTGCTCTGCGCGCTCGCGACAATTGCCACGGGAGCGATCGCTCCGACACAGGCCGACGCCTTCGTCAGCTACTACAACTGCACGCTCAAGCCGGTCGGGCTGTGGTGCGACGGTCGCGCCAACGGCTCGTTCGACGGGCTCCACAGCTGGGACTTCAACGAGGGCTGGTACGACGGGAGCTGGGACAGCTCGGTGCTCGTATGCGAGCACGTCTGGAAGCCGGCGAGCGGCAACGAGCTGCAAAGCGGAACCTGCGACTACAACCACGTGGCGCACTACTACGGCAACGTTCAGTGCGCCTGCTACGAGGCCGAGGTGCGCCAGTACAGCACCGGCAACCGGTCGATCAGCGGCTACGCGGACGCGGCGTTCTGATGACGATGCTCAAGCGCAACATCGCAATCGCCCTTGCGGCAGCGGCGCTGGTCGCCGTGACCGCCATCGCCGCGACCGCCCAGGACGGGGACTCGACGCCGCCGGGCTCCGGCGTCCCGCAGGCGACGACGATCGAGGAGGCCGCGAAGGACGCCGCCGCGATCCTCAGGACCGAGCGGACCGCCGAGGACGCGGTCCGGACGGAGCTCGCCGAGAAGATCGACGAGCACGGGAGGTTCGGCGTGAACACCGCCCTCTCACGCCTGGCGATCGGGACGATCTCGAACTCGCTCTACCTGCTGCCGGCAACCGGCCACGTCTGCGCGGCCCTCACGCTCGGCGAGGGCGCAAGCATGAGCTGCGTGCCGACGGACGAGCTCGCCGCCGGCAACGTGGGACCGGGTATGGCCGGCCTACCGGGCGGCGCGATCGCCATCTGGGGCATCGTCCCCGACGGCGTCGACTCCGTCACCGTCGCCGCCGGACCGCACTCGACCGAGGTCGAGACGCAGGGCAACGCCTACCTGGCCGTCGTGCCCGCGGGCGCAGCGGTCGAGACCGCGACCTACACCGGCCCCAGCGGCCGGATGGAGTACGCGATCCACGACCCCGCCGCCCCCGAGCCCGAGCGGTAGGCACCGCCACCGCCACTCACCGCCGCCGACCCGCGCTCAGCGCCGGTCGGCGGCGCCGTGGCGACCGCGGACCGCCGGAAGAAGAAAGACACCGGACCGGCGGCGTCGCCCGGAGGGATGGGCAGGACGCCGCCGGCAGCGCGTGGCGCTCTACGACAGTTGGTGCAGCGGTGCCATGGGGAGGGTTCGGTCCATAGGCACCGCTGCGCCGTCGCAGCCGGTGGTTGCATCGGCCCCCGGGCAGGGGGGACCGAAGTTGTCGCGAGAGGTTCGCCGCACCGGCTCGAACGACGACGCGCTGACGTCTCCGCCTGCGGCCACCACCCCTCCGGTGCGAGCTATTCCCTCCATTGACACCGAGCACAGTACACCATCCGCGCAGGGGTGTCCAGGCTCACGGCGGAGCCGGTGGTCGCAAATAGCGGGAAGTCAGTACGAACGCGTACCTAGCGGATGCCTCGCATCAGGTCGATCGGCTCGATCTCGAGCGCCCGAGCCAGCAGGACGATCGTCGTGAGCAGGGGCTCGCGCTGACCGCCCTCGAGCCGGCTGATCTCGGACGGGCTGACCTGCGCGGCGCGCGCCAATGCGGCTTGCGAGACGCCAGCGCGCTCGCGAGCGTCCCTCAGGTTCTCCCCGAAGGCCTCGTGAAGCGTGGCGGTCATCTGGGCCAGGCGCCTTGCCACTACCTCCTATTTCGACTTCGCGCGATCTTGTGACCGGATTCCTGCGCGATGCTTGAGACGCGCCGCTTGCGGGCGCGCCGGACCGACCCGCCCGGCCCCGCGCGATCGTCAACCGCGGCGCGCCTCCTTCGACGCGACCTTGATCGTCTTGTAGACGTAGATCACCGACAGCGCGAAGAAGATCGCTCCCACCGCTGCCCGCACGTGATCGGGCTCCAGTGGCGTCCGTGCCGCGACCGGCTCCGCCATGCCGTCGCCGACCTTCGCTCGCCAACCCTGCAGCCCAGCCCTACCGATGCTCGTCGCGTTCGCCATCGCTCGTCCTTTCGCCGGTCGACTCCGTCCCGCCGCTGGCTACCCGTTCTCCCCGACTCCATGTCTGCCTGGGCCGAAGGCCCGACCCGAGGCCTACATTCTCCCCGCTGGAATCTCTACAATCTCCCCGCTGCGATCTCTACAATCTCCCCCCTGAGATCGCCGAGGAGGTCGCGGTCGGCGGCTGGCCAGGGTTCCGCGGCCTTCCGCTCATGCGAGCGCTGCGGCCGCGGATACGCTGAAGCGCTTCGCGCGCCAGATCGACACGGCCAGATGCGGTGAGCCGGCGGTGCTGGGCGTGATCGTCGGCACGGGGTACGGCCATCTGCGCTCGGACGGCGTCAACGTGATCCCGATCGGAGCGCTCGGGCCATGAGCAATAGACTCGGCTCCAGTGGCGGCCGGGTTGGACGTCGACGTTCACCGGACGCAAGCGAGCGAGGAGGAACGTGTGGAGAGTGTGAGCGCCGCGGGGGGTACCGCGAGCGAGTCCAAGGGCATCGCCGACCTGCTGCCGCGGGCAGCCGAGAGGTTCGGCGATCGCGACGCGATCATGCTGAAGGAGGACGGCGGCTGGCGGACGCGCAGCTATGCCGAGGTCGGCCGGACGGTCGGCGAGCTCGCCAAGGGCCTGATGTCGCTGGGCGTCGAGAAGGGCGACAAGGTCGCGATCCTCGCCAACACCCGCCCGGAGTGGAGCTACTACGACTTCGCGGCGCTGTCCGCGGGGGCGACGGTCGTCCCGATCTACCAGACCAACTCGCCCGAGGAGTGCCAGTACGTCCTCGAGGACTCCGGCGCCAAGGTCGTGGTCGTAGAGGACGAGACCCAGCTCGCGAAGGTCCGCCAGGTGCGCGACTCGCTGCCCGAGCTCGAGCACGCGATCCTCATGCTCGGCGACGCCGACGACGCGCTCTCGACACCCGAGATCGTCGAGCGCGGCCTTGGCATCGACGACGCCGGCTGGACCGAGCGCCACCGGTCGGTCGAGGGCGACGACGTCTGCACGATCATCTACACGTCGGGGACGACCGGCCCGCCCAAGGGCTGCGTGATCTCGCACGCCAACTACCGCGCGATGGTCGACATGGTCCTCGAGGCCGACGACATCATCGCCCGCGACGACGTGATCTACCTGTTCCTGCCGCTCGCGCACTCGTTCGCGATGCTGATCCAGCTCGGCGCGTTCGAGAGCGGCTCGACGATCGCCTACTGGTCGCTCGACCCGAAGAAGATCATCGAGGACGTCGCCGAGGTCCGGCCGACGAACCTCCCGTCGGTCCCGCGCATCTTCGAGAAGGTCTACACCAAGGCGACGGCCGCCGAGGGCGTCAAGAAGCAGATCCTCGACCGGGCGATCGCAACCGGACGCAAGGTGCGCGAGCGCGAGCGTCGCGGCGAGCAGCCCGGCTTCGTGCTCGCGCGCCAGTACGCGCTCGCCGACAAGCTCGCGCTGTCGAAGATCCGCGACCTGTTCGGCGGCCGCGTGCGCCTCTGCGTCACCGGCGCCGCGCCGATCAACGCCGAGATCCTCGAGTTCTTCTGGGCCGCCGGGATCGTCGTGCTCGAGGGCTACGGGATGACCGAGACCTCGACGGCGGCGACGATCAACCGCCCCGACGCGTTCAAGTTCGGCACCGTCGGCCAGCCGTTCCGCGGCGTCGAGGTCCGGATCGCCGAGGACGGCGAGATCCTCGTCCAGGGGCCCAACATCTTCCAGGGCTACCACAAGAAGGAGGAGGCCACGCGCGAGACGCTCGACGCGGACGGCTGGCTCCACACCGGCGACCTCGGCGAGATCGACGCCGACGGCTTCGTCAGCATCACCGGCCGCAAGAAGGACATCATCATCACCGCCGGCGGCAAGAACATCACCCCGGCGAACTTCGAGGGCGACATGAAGCAGCACGCCCTCGTCAGCCAGTGCGTGATGGTCGGCGACAGGCGCCCGTACCTGACCGCGCTCGTGACGCTCGACCCCGAGGAGGCGCCCGAGTACGCCAAGGAGCACGGGCTGCCGACCGACCCCGCCGAGCTCGCCGCGCACGACCACGTCCGCGAGCAGCTCGAGCAGCACATGCGCGAGGTCAACCGCAAGTACGCGCAGGTCGAGCAGGTCAAGAAGCTCGAGATCCTCGTCCGCGACCTCTCCCAGGAGGAGGGCGAGCTGACGCCGACGCTGAAGGTCAAGCGCTCGATCGTGATCGACAAGTACGCCGACGACATCGAGCGGATGTACGCCTAGCCTAGGCGCGGTCGCTGCGCCGGCCGCGGCGCAGCGCGAGGGCGACGACGGCGGCCTGGGCGGCGACCAGCGCCGCCAGCGCCGCCGCCGCGATCGCCCAGAAGCTGTCCGGATAGAGGCGCCGGAGCGTCGCGGTGTCGCTGAAGCGCCAGCTGTCGCCCTCGAAGAAGAGGCCGTGGAAGCTGGCGAAGAAGGCGCCGAAGGCCACGACCATGAAGACGGCGAGCAGGGCCATGACCGCGAGGGTCGCGAGCGCGCCGCGGGCGAAGGCGGCGCGCACGGCTCGCGGTCCCTCGAGCCTGAGCAGGGCCGCGGGCCCCGGCGAGCGCCAGGGCCAGTCCGACCGCCCAGGCGACCGCGAAGCCGGCGACCAGGTCGCGCACGTCGGCCATGTGACGGATCTCGCGCGCCTGGAACGCCGGCGTCCCGTTCGGCAGGCGCGCGTCCCGCAGCAGCTGCACGCCGTCGCCGAGCGGCCGGATCGAGCGGATGCCGATCGCCGCCAGCTCGCTGCGCTGCTCGCGGTCGAGGCCATATGAGTCGTCGGGGAACCCCGGCAGCGCGTACTGCGCGTCGGCGAGCCATGGGTTCAGCAGCACCCACAGCGCGTTGCCGACGACGATCGCGGGCACCGCGGCGACGATCGCCCACCCGAGCCCTGCTGCCACTGTCCGGCGCATCCGCGCGGAGCGTACGCCGACGACGCGTGGTTTGATCCACGCGATGGCGGCGCGAAGCGAGGAGGGGCGGTTCGACGGCAGCGGGGGCGCCTCGGTCTTCTGGCGGGCGTGGCTGCCCGACGACGAGCCGGAGGCCGTGGTGGCGATCGCCCACGGGGCCGCCGAGCACAGTGGGCGCTACAGCTGGGTGGCCGGCGAGCTGGCCGCGCGAGGGCACGCCGTGTATGCGCTCGACCACCGCGGGCATGGCCGATCGGCTGGACAGCGGGCGTTCGTCGACCGGCTCGAGAGCGCCGTCGCGGACCTCCACGCGCTGTGCGACCGCGCCCGCGCGTCCCGCCCGCGCGCGCCGGTCTTCCTGCTCGGCCACAGCATGGGCGGCCTGATCGCCCTGACCTGCGCCGATCGCCATCAGGGCGAGCTGGCGGGGCTGATCCTCTCCGCGCCGCTTGCCGTGATCGAGGCCGGCCCGGTGGCCCGGGCCGCCGTCAGGACGCTGTCGCGCCTGACCCCGCGCCTGCCCCTCCACCGGATCGACGCGACCACGGTGAGCCGCGACCCCGACGTCGTCCGCGCCTACGAGCGCGACCCACTCAACCACCGCGGCCGCCTGCCGGCCCGCACGGTCGGCGAGCTCGCCGCCGGCGTGGCCGCGCTGCCCGAGCGCCTACCCCAGCTTGGCCTGCCCATTCTCGCGATGCACGGCACCGCCGACCGGCTCGTCGCGCCCGCGGGGAGCGCGCTCGTGCGCGAGCGCGCGGGCTCGGAGGACTGCACGCTGATCGCCTACGACGGCCTCTACCACGAGCTGCTCAACGAGCCCGAGCGCGAGCGGGTCGTGGCCGACGTGGCCGACTGGATCGCCGCGCGCGTTCCGGAGCCCGCGGCCTCCGCGTTTTGACGCCGCCCCGTGGGGTAGGCGATCCTCGATCCCGACGACGAGAGGCGAGCCATGGGACTCATGGACAAGATCAGCGGACGCGCCAAGAAGGCCGCCGGTGACCTGACCGGCGACCCGAGCATGCGCAAGGAGGGCACGCGCGAGGAGAAGAAGGGCGAGGCCAAGGAGCAGGCGACCGAGGCGCAGCAGCGCGCCGAGGAGAAGTCTCGCGAGGCCGAGGAGATGGACCGCCGGAGCTGACGCGCCGGGCGCCGACGCGCTACTTGCGCGGCAACGTCGCGACGAAGGCGAGCGCGCGGTCGACCCACGGCCGGATGTCGTCGACGGTTGCCGTGGCGGCCGGAGCCACGTAGACGAAGCCCGTCAACGGCCGCCCGGTGAAGTCCATCGGGCTGACGTGCGGCTCGTCGAGCGCCTCCTCGCCGCCCTCCGGCCCGAGCCGCACGACCAGGTTCTCGCCGATCACGCCACAGCACATGTGGCCGTCGACCATCAGCGCCAGGCCGCCGAACATCTTCCGCTCGCTGGCCTGCGCACGGTCGGCGAGCGCCTCGCGGGCGCGGGCGGCGAGCTCCTCGTCATAGGCCACGGGCGTCTCCTCGCATGCGGCCGATCGTCACGCCGGCGGCAACCAGGCCGGCGGGAGGAAGCGGGGGATCCGGTAGGCGGCGCTCGAGGTCGGCCGGGAACAGCGCCGGCTCCGGCTGGATCTCGTCGAGCGCGGCGGCGATCTCGCGCGACCGCTGGATCCGCCGCCCGTCGATCTTCAGCGCCGGAACCGTGCCGCCGCGGAAGCCGGCGGCGTGGACGAGCAGCGGGTGGAACCCGGCCATGAGGTTGCGCACCTCGTGGTCGATGCCCTTGCGCTCGAGCATCAGCCCGACCGCATGGGCCGGGTGGGAGAGCCGCAGCGAGTAGAGGGTGGCGGTCACCGGACCGACGCCGTCGACGTGCCCTCCGCGTCGAGGCGCCGACGCAGGACGATCTCGCCGGCGATCGTCCCGAGCGGCCCGCCGGTGACGAGGACCAGCCCCGGGAACCACCATCCCCACTGCCCCTCGACGGCTCCGCGGCCGGTGATCCCAAGCAGCAGCAGGTAGCCGACGCCGTGGATCGGCCCGAGGACATGCACCGCCGCGTCGCTGCGGTCGACGAACGCGACGTAGAGCAGCGCGAGCAGCAGCAGCGCGTCGGTCATGCCGACCGCCAGCGCGACGTTGAGCAGTCGCCGGCTCGGCCGGCGCTCGTGCGACGAATCCAGGTCCACGGCGGCCATCCGGATGCATGCTCGCACGACGAGCCGGTTTGAGTCGGGTCCCGAGGGGGGACCCGTTGGCATACAGCACCGACCCAGGAGGTAGCGCAGTGATCGCCCTTGGCCTCATCTTGCTGATACTCGGCCTGATCTTCGACGTGGGGATCCTGTGGACGATCGGGATCATCCTGCTCGTCGTGGGGCTCATCCTCGCCCTGCTCGGAACGCTCGGCACCGCGATCGGCGGGCGGCGCCACTACTACTGACCTCGTCCCCGCCCTCGTCGTCATGATGCGCGGCGATGCGGGCGGTGGTGCAACGGGTCGGCGAGGCGTCGGTCGAGGTCGACGGCGAGCGCGTGAGCACGATCGGCCGCGGACTGCTCGTACTGCTCGCCGTCCACCGCGACGACGGCCCGCGGCAGGCCGACCGGATCGCCGACAAGCTCCGGAGGCTGCGGCTCTTCGAGGACGCCGACGGACGGCTCAACCGCTCGGTAGGGGACGTCGGCGGCGCCATCCTGTGCGTCAGCCAGTTCACGCTCTACGGGGACACCCGCAAGGGCACCCGCCCCAGCTTCGGCGACGCCGCCCCACGCGAGCTCGCCGAGCCCCTCTACGAGCGCGTCCGGACCGCCCTGGGCGCCGAGGGCGGCAGCTTCGGCGCCCGGATGGAGGTCAGCCTCGTCAACGACGGCCCGGTGACGCTGATCGTGGAGGCGTGAGGACCCGCCCCGAGCCGGCCTACCATCGGTAGCTTCAGTCCCATGCCCTCCTACCTCCACACCTGCTACCGCATCGGGGACATCGACAGATCGGTGGACTTCTACGGGAAGCTGGGCTACGAGGAGCGGCGGCGGATGCCGATCGGCGACGAGGCGATCAACGTCTTCATGGGCCTGCCGGGCGAGGATCCGACGCTCGAGCTGACCTACAACCACGGCGTCGACTCCTACGAGCTGGGCACCGGCTACAACCACATCGCCCTCGCCGTCGAGGACCTCGACGGAACCCTCGAGCAGCTGGCATCCGTCGGCATCGAGCCCGAGAAGCCGCCCTACCGTCCCGGCGGCCGCACCACCGGCTCGCGCATCTGCTTCGTCCGCGACCCGGACGGGTATCGGATCGAGCTGATCGAGCGCCCGTCGGCGTAGCCAGATGTAGCTGCCGTCGCTCGGCGATGCGGCGCTAGGCCGGCTCTGCGCGCGCATCGCCGGTCCGCGGGTGCACCGCGTCCTCGCTCTCGACCTCGTGCGGGACGAGCCGCGGGGCGCGGGGCTGCCAGGCCTTCAGCGTCTGGACGATCTCACGATAGAAGTCGAACGCCTGCTGACGGGTGTCGCCGACGAACGAGCCGCGAGCCTTGCCGCGCTTCGTGCCCATCGGCCGGACGAGCGTGATCGCGAACGTTCTCGGGCAGCGCTTTGGATCGGCCTGCGATAGGAGCAGCCTGGGGTCGTCTCGGGCCTCGGCGAGCGAGCCACTGGTCGTCTCGCGGGCGCCCTCGAAGCTGACCCCGAGCCGCAGGTCGCTCGGCGCGTCTCGGAGTTGGCGCAGAATCCAGTTCAGACGCGCAGTCGCGCGACCCTCCTTCGGAGCGGCAACCACGACGGTCGCCTCGACCTGGCGGCGCCCGAGGTCTACAACGATCTCCAGTGGGCCCACGGCGTCGGGCACCCGGAGCCCACCGTCGAGGCGGCCCGACTCGACCACCGCCTTCGCCAGCAGGGCGACCCGCTCCTCGCGCGTCTGCCTGCGCGGAGCGGCGATCGTCACGTCGGTGCCGAGCTCCTGCGCGAGGCCGAGCCCCACATACTCGACGAACTGATCCCAGCGCTCGGCTACGGCCTCGACCTCGGGTCCGGGACGCAGCGTCCCGGCGCGCGCCGCATCGCGCACCTTCACCCAATCGGCACCCATGTCGTCGAATCCGCTCGCTCCGGACGGCTCGGAGTCCAGGTACGCGATCAACTCTCCGAGTATCCAAGCCTGGTCCGGGTCGCTCACGCCGCGGAACCGGTGTTGGACGATCGCCGCGGTGGCGATTCTCAGCCAGGACAGGTGGTACAAGGCGACCCGCCGGAGCTTGCGCTTGTCCACGGCCACCGGCGAGTCCGTGGCAGCCGCAGACGTGATCTGGTTCGAGATCGTCAATACAGCGTCGAAGCCATGCTCGCGCGCAATGTCCAGGTAACGCGAGACCTGATCCCCATCGAGCTGGGCGGTGCCGGTCTTGACCTCCACAAAACAAGACCAACGGTTCTTGCCTCGCTCGACGACGACGGCACCATCGGGAATGCAAGCCCGTCCGTCGGCATCCTTGAAGCGCACCTCCGTGTAGGTCCTTGGCGGGCTCTTCGGCGCCCCCAACGGCCCCAACACCGCATGCCCGAACTCAGGCACGGCGTGCATCACCGCGAGCAAGGACGACGTCGCCCGCTTCTCCTGCTCCTCCTGCCCTCTTATGCCGACAGTCGGGATCAAACGCGCCGGCGTCCAATCCTCCTGCGCCCGGCCCTCATTTGACTGAACCCTCGCCACCGTCCGCGCAATCTAGCTGACGTGCCTGGGGACGTTGTGAACGTGAGGGGGTAGGTCCGGGCCTGCC
>JBBECV010000024.1:0-19523 GCA_040881635.1 Thermoleophilaceae bacterium | reverse complement strand
GCGACCTTCGGGTTATGAGCCCGACGAGCTACCTGACTGCTCCACCCCGCGTCGCGACCTAGAAGGGTAGCAAGACGGAAGCGCTCGTCAATGGCTCCGCAATGGGCCAGCCGGCCGCGCGCCGAGTAGCGTTCGCGGCGATGCGGATCGCCGTCGCGGACCTCGGGACCAACTCCACCCGCCTGCTCGTCGCGGACGTGGACGAGCATGGCCCGAGCCCCCGCGTCCACCAGCTCGAGCGCCACACCGTCGTGACCCGCCTCGGCGAGGGCGTCGACGAGTCCGGTCGCCTCGCCCCCCAGGCCGCCGACCGCGTCTGCGCCGCCCTCCGCCGCTTCCGCGAGATCGCCGACGCCGCG
Source organism: Thermoleophilaceae bacterium (assembly GCA_040881635.1). Taxonomy (GTDB): domain Bacteria; phylum Actinomycetota; class Thermoleophilia; order Solirubrobacterales; family Thermoleophilaceae; genus JAAYBF01. The sequence goes on along the minus strand of JBBECV010000024.1, from coordinate 19,164 downwards.
GGCGCCACCAGGCGCGTCGCCGTCGCGACCAGCGCCGTCCGCGAGGCCGCCAACGGCAACGACCTCGCCGCCCGCGTCCGCGACGAGATCGGCTTCGACATCCACACGATCTCCGGCGACGAGGAGGCTCGCCTGACCTTCCTCGGCGCCACCGCCGGCCGCGCCGACACCGGGCCCACGCTCGTGATCGACGTCGGCGGCGGCAGCACCGAGCTCGTCGTCGGGCATCGCGGGGCCGACCCCACCTTCCACGTCTCGACCAGGCTCGGCTCGGTCCGCCAGAGCGAGCGGCACCTCCATCACGACCCGCCCCGCCATGGCGAGCTCGAGGCGCTCGCCGACGAGGCCGCCCGCACGATCGCGGACGCCGTGCCGGGCGGCGTGCGCGCCGAGGTCACCAGGGGCATCGCCGTCGCCGGCACCCCCACCTCGCTCGCCGCGATCGACCAGGAGCTGGACCCCTACGACCCCGAGCGCGTCGACGGCTACGTGCTCCCGCTGGCCACCGCGGAGCGCATCCTCGCGCTCCTCGCCGTCAAGGACCTCGACGAGCGCCGCGCGGTAACCGGCCTCCACCCCGACCGCGCCCCGACGATCGTGGCGGGGGTGGCGATCCTCGTCGAGGCGATGCGCCTGTTCGGGCTGGAGCACGTCGAGGTCAGCGAGCGCGACATCCTGGAGGGTGCCGCGCTCGAAGCGGCTTCAGGCACCATACGTGGTGCCTAAGAAGCGCTGACTGGTCTGACCAAACGGGAGCACGACGTCGGCCAAGTTTGTACTTGCGTCTGCGCCCCAGGGGCGTATAGTGCCCCTGCCGGGTGGGATCGGTTGCGCGGCAAGACCGTCGGCCCTTCCCGAAGCCCGGTACATAGGTTCGGGCGTAGCCGCATGTATCGGCGCCTCCCGCCGCCCGGACCGTCAGGCCCACTCAAGACATGTACCCCTGCCCGTCCTGATTGGGTCGTCGGAGCCGCCCGCGCAAGCGGGCGGTTCCATTTCTGGGCCCAAGCGCGCTCCGAGCGCGCCGGGGCTGCGCCTGGCAGCGAGAGAGCTAGGCCATCGCCCGCATCCGCGGTCCCGCGAGGGCGACGACGAAGGCGAGCACCAGCGCGAGCGCGAGGATGGCGAACGCCCCGGTGTACCCCGACTCCGCGGGAAGGGCCGAGCCTGCGACGACGTGCGCGCCCACGACGCTGGCCGCGATCTGTGCGCCCAGCGACCCGCCGATCATCCGCATGATCGTGTTCATGCCGGTCGCGACGCCGGTGCGGGTCTGCTCGACGGCCTCGACGACCAGGTTCGCCAGCGCGGCCAGCGACAGGCCGATCGCGACCCCGAGCAGAGCGAGGCCGAGCAGCACCTGCCACGGCTCGTCGTGCGCGAGCGCGAGCCAGCTGAACGAGACCGCCCCCGCCGCCGTGCCGAGCAGCACGGGCACCCGCGAGCCGACGCGCGTGCCGAGCCATCCCGACAGCGGCGCGGCGAGGAGCATCACCGCCGACGACGGCAGCATGAACAGGCCCGCCTCGGTCACCGAGGCGCCGAAGCCGTAGCCGGCCGCGGCGGGCGTCTGCACCAGCTGCGGCGTGATGATGAAGGCGCCGAACATCCCGAAGCCGATCAGGAGCGCCGCCACGTTGCTCGTCCAGACGCCACGCCGGCGCATCATCCGCATGTCGACCATGGGCGCGTCGACGTGCGCCTCGACCCAGCCCCAAATCGCGACGATCGCCCCGCCCGCCGCGAGCGGCCCCAGCACCCGTGGCGACCCCCAGCCCCAGTCGTTGCCCTTGCTGACCGCGGTCAGGATGCAGACCAGCGCAGCCGACAGCAGCGCCGCGCCGGCCCAGTCGATGCCGGCCGGCGCGCGCACCGGGGACTCGGGGACGAACAGGCGCGTCATCACGACGGCCACCAGGACCACGACGAGCGCCAGCCAGAAGATCGCCGCGTAGCCGAGCCCGTCCACCACCACGCCGCTGAGGGCCAGGCCCGCGCCGCCCCCGACGCCGAAGGTGCCGCTGATCAGCCCGATGCCCGTGGCCACCTTCGCGGGCGGGAACTCGTCGCGGATGATGCCGAAGGCGAGCGGGAAGACGGCGCCACCCATGCCCTGGATCGCTCGGCCGGCGACGAGCTGGGCAAGCGAGTCCGACAGCGCCGCGACCACCAGCCCGGCGCCGAAGACCAGCAGCGTGGCGACCAGCATGCGCTCCTTGCCGAACATGTCGCCCAGCCGGCCGACGATCGGCGTCGCGATCGCCGCGCTCAGCAGGTAGACGGTCAGCACCCAGGTCACCTCGCTGGTGGCTACGTCGAGGTCGTCCTGGATCGCCGGCAGGGCCGGGACGACCATCGTCTGGGAGACCGAGTAGGCGAGCGCCGCCGTGGCGAGCACGGCGAGCGTGATGTTGTGGTGCTGACGCGCGGGCGACTCGACCGCGCTCACAGCTGCTCGAGCGCCTCGGCGAGGCGCGGCAGCAGCGCCTCCGCCTGGGCGCGCTCCTCAGGTGTGAGCTCGGCGAAGAGCCGCTCCCGGATGCCGTCGATCCGGGCTCGGGTCTCGGCGAGCGCGCTCGCGCCGGCGCCGGTCGTGGTCACGGAGATCCGCCTGCGGTCCTCGACCGCCGGCTGGCGCGTGACGAGGCCGTCGCGCTCGAGGCCGTCGAGCATCCGCGTCGCGGTGGGCGACGACACGCCGGCGGCGCGGGCCAGCTCGCCGACCGCCAGCGCCCGGCCGCCCTCGAGCGCGGAGAGCAGGTGGTACTGGGCGGGCGTCAGCTTGGCGTCGGGGCGGTCGGCCACACGGCTGCGCCGACGCCGTAGCGCGGCGGCGAACCCGTCCCAGGCGGCCTCGAAGCGCTCGCGGTCTGCGTCGCGGGGGACGGCCTTGCTCGAGCGTGAGGCGGATGCGGGCACATCCGTAGCTTAGCTAACAATTAGCCTCGCTAACTAATCCTCCGCATCGCTCAGGCGAGGTTCGACTTGCGCGGGTACACGACGCTCGGGTCCGTCAGCACGTTCACCAGCGCCGGCTTTCCGCTCGCGAACGCGCGCTCGAGCGCGGGCCGCAGCTGCTCCGGCTCGGACACCAGCTCGCCGTGCCCGCCGAGCGCCTCGACGACCTGGTCGTAGCGGCACTCGGGCTGCAGGTCGGCGGCGACCGAGTAGCCGTAGAGGAACTCCATCGGGTGCTTCTCGAGCGCCCAGATGCCGTTGTTGCCCATGACGGCGACGACCGGCACGCCGTGGCGGACGAGCGTGTCGAACTCCATGCCGGAGAAGCCGAAGGCGCCGTCGCCCAGCAGCAGGCAGACCTGGCGGTCGGGCCGGGCGAGCTTGGCGGCGAGCGCGTAGCCGGGGCCGGCGCCGAGGCAGCCGAACGGCCCGGGGTCCATCCAGCAGCCGGGCTCGTAGGTCTCGATCACGCGGCCGGCGTAGGAGACGAAGTCGCCGCCGTCGCCGATCACGATCGCGTCGCGGTCGAGCACCTTCGCCAGCTCGCCGTAGAGGCGCAGCGGGTGCAGCGGCGCACGCGGGTCCTCCAGCTCGGCCTTCTCGCCCGCCCGCTTCTCGCTCTCGGCCTCGCGCAGGTCCGCGACCCACCCGGAGCGGTCCGGGCCGCCGGCGCCCGCGGAGCGCAGCGCGTCGAGCGTCGCCGGCACGCCGCCGATCAGCTCGGCCGCCACCTCGCGCGGATGCGGGCGCTCGGGCGCGCACGAGTCGACCACCACGATCTTCGTCTCGTCGCCGATCGAGCCGCCGAAGCCGAGCCGGAAGTCCATCGGCACGCCGATCACCAGCACGACGTCCGCCTCCTTCAGCCCCTTCCCGCGCACGCGCGAGAAGGCGAGCTCGTGATCGGCCGGGATGCAGCCGCGGCCGAGCCCGTTGACGAACACCGGGACCCGCAGCTCCTCGGCCAGCGCGCGCAGCGCGTGCTCGCCATGCGCCCAGTAGAGCCCGGTGCCGGCCATGATCGCCGGCCGCTCGGCGCCGCGCAGCAGGGCAGCCGCCGCCTCGACGCCCTCGGCCGCCGGCGCCGCGACCGGGTCGGGCAGCGTCGCCGGCGCGTCCGCGTCGACGTCGGACTCCATGAAGACGTGGTCGAGCGGGAAGTCGAGGAACGCCGGCCCGCCGGGCGGCCCCATCGCCGCCGCGAACGCCGCGTCCATCAGCCCCGGTATCTCGCCGGTCGACTCGGCCGTGCGCGCCAGCCGGCTCAGCGGCGAGACGAACGGGACGTGGTCGATCTCCTGCAGCGAGCCCTGGCCCCAGCGCATCGCCGGCGCGCGGCCGCCGAGCGCCACCATGGGCGAGCGGTTCTGCAGCGCCGAGCCCATCGGGCTCATCGCGTTCGTCACGCCCGGTCCCGCCGTCAGCGCGCACACGCCCGGCTCGCGCGTCGCCTTCGCCCAGCCCTCCGCGGCGAACGCCGCCGACTGCTCGTGGCGCACGTCGACGATGTCGATGCCCTCCTCGCGACAGCCGTCGTAGATCGAGAAGATGTGCCCGCCGGAGAGCGTGAACAGCTTCGTCACCCCGTGCGCGCGAAGGCGCTTCGCGACCAGCCGCCCTCCGTGCACGCTCGTCCCGGTCCCCTGCTCCGTAGTCGCCATGAACACGATCCTACGGGGCGCGGCGCGACCCTGGCCGCGCGGCCAGGGCCGTTAGGGTGCTCGCCCATGACCGCGACCACGCGCATGGTCCAGCTGGCGCGCCGGCCCTCCGGCGAGCCGCAGCCGGAGGACTTCCGGCTCGTCGAGGCGCCGCTGCCCGAGCCGGGGCCGGGCGAGGTGCTGATCCGCAACAGCCACCTGTCGGTCGACCCCTACATGCGCGGGCGCATGCGCGACGTGAAGTCCTACATCCCACCGTATGGGATCGGCGAGCCGCTCGACGGCGGCGCCGTCGGGCAGGTGGTCGCCTCCAACGACGGTCCGTTTGCGGTCGGCGACTGGGTCCAGCACCTCGGCGGCTGGCGCGAGCACGCGCTCAGCGACGGCTCGCTCGCCCACCGCGTCGATCCGGACGCCGCCCCCGTGTCGACCGCGCTCGGCGTCCTCGGCATGCCCGGCCTGACCGCCTACGCCGGCCTGACCGAGATCGCGCCCGTCGCCGAGGGCGAGACGGTCTTCGTCTCGGCCGCCGCCGGGGCGGTCGGCAGCGCCGCCGGGCAGATCGCGCGCCTGCGCGGCTGCCGCGTGGTCGGCAGCGCCGGCTCGGCGGAGAAGGTCGAGTGGCTGACCGGCGAGCTCGGCTTCGACGCCGCCTTCGACTACCGCGAGACCCCGGTCGCCGACGCGCTGCGCGAGCACTGCCCGAAGGGCATCGACGTCTACTTCGACAACGTCGGCGCAGACCACCTCGCCGCCGCGCTCGCGCGCATGCGCGTATTCGGGCGGATCGCGCTCTGCGGCTCGATTGCCACCTACAACGAGGAGCACCCCCAGCCGGGCCCCGACAACTTCCTCGCCGTGCTGCCCAAGCGGCTGACGATCCGCGGATTCATCGTCTTCGACCACGGGCAGCTGATGAAGCCGTTCCTCGAGGAGATCGGCGCCTGGGTGCGCTCCGGCGAGCTGCGCTACCGCGAGACGGTCGTCGAGGGCCTCGAGCGCATGCCCGAGGCGTTCATCGGCCTGCTGCACGGCGAGAACATCGGCAAGATGCTCGTCCGCGTCGGCCCCGACCCCGCCTGAGCGACCGCCGGCCCGCCGGCCAACCCCTACCATCGTTCTGCCCGGGTAGCCGAATTGGTCCAGGCAGCGCGCTTAAAACGCGTGGTCCGCAAGGACGATGCGGGTTCGAATCCCGTCCCGGGCACTGCCGCGAAGGTCTACGCCAGCCGGCATCGACTACGTCTAAACTGCGTGTCGCTGCAGCCAGAGCTCGAGCAGGGGGTCCATCAGAGCGAAGCCGTCTTCGGCGGCCACCGCATCGGCACGGTCGATGAGCGCCTGGAGGGCGTACCGAACGCTCGACCTCTTGATGCCGACCTGAGCCTGCGCGGCTCGGGTGTAGGGACCGCCGGGGGCGGTGGCGACAGCCATCGCCACGCGACGCTCGTTCGTCGGCCACGAGCGCCACGTCGCCGCGAGGTACCCGGACGCCTGGCCGAGCGCCCGATCGCGAGCCTCGATCCAGTGGCGCTCGTCGGCGACGGTGCCCGGAGCAGCCGCGTCCCAGAGATGGTGGGCGAGCAACATCGCGCGCTGCGGATGCCCGCGGCTGAACTCGAGCAGTGCGGGCAAGGCATCGCCTGGGTCGCGATCCGTCGCAACGAAGCGCTCGGTGACGTACTCCGCGACATCGACGGGTGGGAGCGGGGCAAGCGTGCGCGCAACGGCCTGCTCCAGCAGCGGCCGCCTCGGGTCGGCGAACAGCCTCTCCATCATCGCCGGCGCGGACCCGGCGAAGGCATACGAAGCAGCGTCGAGGTGATGCTGGATCACACTGCGAATCTGTCCGTCTGCGCCGTCGACGGACAGGATGTCCTGGATCTCGTCGAAGACGACGAGGCTCCTCGTACCGGTGCGCTCGTGCAGCTCCCGGGGCAGGTCGAGCAGCCGCTGAAGGACGGCCTCGACGTTCGCGGTCGGATTGCGCTGCAGCGTGGCGCTGAATCCTGAACCGCCCAGCGACAGGCCGACGTTCCAGGCACTGAACAGCCGGTCGACGCGAGCGCGCAGCGGCCCCTTCAAGCGCTGCGCGTAGGCTCGCTCGATTCGGACGACGATCCCTCCGAGACTGAGGACGTCCTCGAGGTCGACCAGCGCGGTTGCCATGCCGGCCTCGCCGGCGTCGTCGAGCACCTTCCGAAGCAGCGTCGTCTTGCCGTAGCGGCGGGGACCCAGCAGTCGAACAGAATGACCGCCGCGCGCAAGCGAAAGGAGGTCGGCCGACTCAGACTCCCGGTCGATCATGTCGACGGGACTGAGAGGCCCGGAGAATCGGAATGGATTCGGCGCGTGGTCCATGGAAGACATCATATCGTCGGTGTAGTGAGACTAGTCGGTTCTGCGTTGCGCGACCAGCCTTCTCCGCACGGATCACGGAGACCTTTCCTGGGCGAACGTCGCAACTTCCGTCCCGCTACGGTGTCGCAGGGGGCAGTGCGGGTAGGACCCGCATAGAAACGCATGGAGGCTTCCGCACTACAGAGACAGGCCGGGCTGCCCGGCGTTCACGGCCGTTCGCCGCTGCTGCGCCTGCGCAGCGACGAGCAGCTGATCGCCGCCACCCGGCGCGGCAACGAGGCCGCGTTCGAGACGCTCGTGCAGCGCTACCAGCCGCGCCTGCTCGCTTTCTGCCGCCACATGCTCGGGTCGAAGGAGGACGCCGAGGACGTGCTGCAGGAGGTCTTCGCGGCCGCCTACAACGCGCTGCTGGCGGACGAGCGGCCGATCAACACGCGGCCGTGGCTGTACCGGATCGCGCGCAACCGCTCGCTCAACCACCTGCGCAAGCCGCGCGCGACGGGCCAGGACTCGATGGACATCTTCGAGCGCGAGCACGGGATCACGGCGGCCGACACCGTCCACCGCCGCGAGGAGTTCCGTCAGATCGTCAGCGACGTCGGCCACCTGCCCGAGAGTCAGCGCACCGCGCTGCTGCTGCGCGAGATCGACGCGATGTCCTACGACCAGATCTCCGAGGCGATGGACACGACGGTGCCGAGCGTCAAGTCGCTCCTCGTGCGCGCACGCGTGAGCCTCGCCGAGGCGGCCGAGGCGCGCCTGCTGACCTGCGCCGAGGTGCGGCTCGAGCTTGGGGAGGTCGCCGAGGGGCTCGGCAAGACGTCTGCGCCGGTGCGCCGCCACCTCAAGGCGTGCGACCGCTGCCAGGTATTCCGCTCGGAGCTGCGCAAGACCTCGAAGGCGCTCGCGGCCGTCTACCCGATCGGGCCGATGATCCTGCTCCACCACCTCGGCTTCGTGAAGGTCGGGCTCGCCAAGCTCGGCCTCGGCGGCGCCGCGGCCTCAGGCACCGCAGCGGGTGGCACCGGCGCGGCCGCGGGCGGAGCCGGCATCGCGGCCGGAGGGGCCGCGGCCGCCGCGTCGGGCGGCGCCGCTGCCGCCGGAGGGGCGATCTCGGCCGGCATCGGCACGGTTGCCGGCAAGGCCGCAGCAGGCATGGCCGCCGCCGCGCTCGTCACGGCCGGCGCCGTCGAGGTCAAGCACGTCACCAAGTCCGACCCCGCGCTCGCACCGCCGGCCGCCGTGTCCGCAGCCCCCACGCAACCGCCCCCGCCGGCCCCGGCGAAGAAGCCCAAGAAGGCGTCGAAGGGGAAGAAGGCCGCCGCGACGGCACCGGCAGCCGCGAAGAAGCCCGAGGCCGCAGAGGCCGCGCCGGCGGAGACGGAGACGACCACCACCACGACGACGACACCGGCGACGCCACCGGCCGCCCCTCTCGACCCCGACGCGATCCAGGAGGAGGAGGGGACGGTCGTGCTGCCACCGACCAAGCCTGCGGACCCGCCGGCCGACGGCAGCAACTCGGAGGAGCCCACCACCACGACGCCCTCCGAGACGACCTCGCCGCCCTCCGAGGAGACCACGACGACACCGACGCCCGCGTCCACGGGTGGTGCGTCGGCACCCACGACCACCAGCACGACGCCCGCCCCGCCGCCTCCACCGCCGGCCGAGCCGCCGCCTCCCTCAGGCTGAGGGGCTACGGCCCAGGCTCGGCGTTCGCCTCGATCGCGACGCTGCCCTGGGGTCCTCGCAGCACCAGGCGCTCGCCCGGCCGCAGCCCGTCGAACAGCGTCGACGTCGCCTCGACGTCCGCGCCGGCCTCGACCTGGCGCCCCTCGCCGCGCAGCACGTAGCGCGCCCCGTCCTCCGACCGCAGCCGCACCCGGATCGCGATGAACGGCGGCACGTGCACGACCGTGGGATGAAACTCGCCCCCGAGCCCGGAGATCAGCGCCTGCGAGCTCGCCGGCACCTCGTCGCCCGCCCCGCCCGGCTGCTCCTCCGGCGACTCGCCCGACGGCGCCGTCGCCCCCCCGCCCTTCCCATCGCCCGGCTCCACGGGCCGCGTCATGTCCGCATCCGTCGTCTGCGTCCGCTCCGTCTCCGTCGCCGTCGTCTCCGTCGCCGCCCCGCCATTCCCGGCCGGCTCGCTCTCGTTCTCGTCGTCGGAGCAGGCCGTCAGTCCGAGAGCGAGCGCCAGCATCGCCAGCGCCGCCAGATTCTTGAATCCATGCATCAGCCAACCGTAGGGGAGAACCCAGCCGCCGCGCACCCCGGCCAACCCGCGCCGCCACCACCGCTCGAGGGACCGGCGAGAGGGTCCCCAGAGGAGCGTTGCTATGTCAGGTCGGTTGGGGACCCTCTCGCCGGGCCCCCCACCACCCGCGCTAAGCCCGGTGCGACTCCCCCGGCTTGAGCACCACCACCGACGACTCCGTCCGCCCCTCCACGTCCCGCTTGAACGCCTCGACGTCGCACTCGATCGGCGGGAAGGTGTCGTAGTGGCACGGCACGATCTCCCGCGCGCCGACGAGCTCCGCGGCGACGGCGGCGTCGTGGCGGTCCATCGTGTAGTGGCCGCCGACCGGCATCAGCGCCACGTCGATGTCGTCGCGGCGCCCGGGCAGCGCGAGGTCGGAGAACAGCGCCGTGTCGCCGAGGTGGTAGACGATGGTGTCGCCGAGCTTGACGACCACCCCCGCCGGCGTGTGCGGCGTGCCGTCGGGCGAGACGGCGGTGTGCCAGGCAGGCACCATCCGCACCCAGCCGCCGGGCAGCTCGACGGTGCCGCCGATGTTGTACTCGATGACGTCCTCGACGCCCTTGCCGGCGATCTCGTTCGCCAGCTCGACGATCGCGATCACCTGCGCGCCGGTCCGCTTGGCGATGTCGACGGTGTCGCCGAGGTGGTCGGCGTGGCCGTGCGTCAGCAGGATGTGCGTCGGCTCGACCTCGTCCGCCGACGCGGCCGCGGTCGGGCAGCCGGTCAGGAACGGGTCGATCAGCACGCGCGCGTCGCCCTCCTCGAGCTCGAAGCACGCATGTCCCAGATAGCGAATCTCCATCAGCCGCTCTCCTCTCTCGCTTGCCCTCGATCGTCATCCGCGTCGAGCTCGAGCTCACGCGCCAGCTCCCAGCCGACGGCGACGCCGACCAGCATCCCGATCCGCGCCTCCTCGCCGAGCAGCGACCGCATCGCCGCGATCCGCTCGGCGGGGTCGTCGTGGCCGGCCGCCTGACGCAGCTGCTGCTCCTGCGCCTCGCCGACCCAGCCGCCGGCGCTCAGCGCCCGGTCGAGCACCTGCTGGAGCTGCGGCGCGACGCGCACGACGCGCGCCTCGGCCGCGCGGAAGCGCTCCGGCTCGCTCAGGGCCTCCACCGCCCGGTCGAGCTCGGCGTCCGTGAAGCTGCGCTCGGCGTCCGCCATCGACCCGCGATCATATGCGCCGCCCGACGACGCGCCGCCGCGAGACGTCGATCGCGGCGGGATGACCGCCGAAAGCGACGTCTCGCGCCCGGGCGCGCGCTCAGCTGCGCCCGAGCAGGGGCAGCACGGTGCCGACGACCGCCCCGACCGCGGCGCCGGTGACGCCGGCGATCGCGTTCGCCTCGGTCACCGCCAGCGGCAGCAGCAACAGCACGGCCGCGAACACACCGACGCCGATCAGGTCGTTGCCGCGGTCGAGGCCGCCGCGCGCGGACAGCCGGTCCTCGACCAGCCAGGCGACCAGCAGCCCGAGCGCCGCCCCGTTCGCGCCGAGGATCCAGTAGCCGATGCCGACGTCCTCGAACGGCGGCGCCACGTCGAGCGCCACGGCGGCCGCCGCCCCCGCCGTCCCGGCCAGCAGGAAGATCAGGACCGGCGTCAGCCATCCAAAGCGGCGCTCGAGCATCGAGCCGAAGACGCCGACGCCGAGCAGCGCGACGAACTGGTAGCCGAGGTTGTCGTGCACGAACGGGGCGGTCACGTAGCGCCAGGGATCGTCGTTCAGCAGGACGAGGATGCCGCCGACGTCGACCAGCCCGACCGCGCCGGTCGCAAGCGCCAGCGTCACCGCGAGCGAGATGCCGATCAGCAGCATCGTCGCGACCGGCCGCGTCTCGGCCGCGAGCCCCTCCAGGGCGTCGGCGCGCTGGCGCGACAGGCGCCCGCGCAGCCGCCGCTTGCGGGCGGTCGGCTCGTCGTCGCCGTAGCGCTCGATCTTCGGCGCACGCCGCCGGATCCGCTGCCCGCAGTACGGGCACTCGGTCACGTACGGGCTGACCTCCGACCCGCAGTTGCGGCACACCACGAACAGGTCCGGCTGACTCACTGAACTGACGATACTGGCCGGGCAGTGCCTGCCCGCGCGGCTGCGGGATCCCGGATCGCTCAGCTCTCCAGGGGGGCGGAGGGGGAAGTCTTCTGGACGATCTCGCCAACGACCTCGCGCAGGTCCCGGTTGGCCTCGTAGACGATCAGCTGGCGCGCGCCGCCGTTGCCGTGGTCGATCAGGTCCTCGACGGCGGCGAGCTCGTCGCCGGAGCCGAGCTCCTCGGCGTGCCCGCGCAGGCGCTCGACCAGGCGGCGCGCGAGCTGGCGCGTGGGCACGCGATCCTTGCTCGGCAGGTCGACGAGGTCGCCGTCGAGCCCGTGACGCGCGGCGAGCCACTTGTTCTCGTCGAGCATCTCGAAGGGGTAGTGCGAGAGCTGCTTGCCGGCCTCGAAGTGCTCGCCGAGCTCCTTCGCCATCGCCTGCACGAGCGCGGCGAGCCCGACCGTGTGCTCGAGCCGCGTCTGCGAGTCCATCACCCGGATCTCGACCGTCCCGAAGTTCGGATGCGGGCGGACGTCGTACCAGAGGTAGGTGTAGTCCGGGATCGCCTTGCTGTCGATCATAAAGTTCATCCGCCGCTCCCACTCGGCGAAGTCCTCGTAGCGCGGCGGGATGCCGACGCGCGGGAAGGCGCGGAAGATCGGCATGCGCGATGACACGAGGCCGGTCGCGTCGGCGCGCCAGAACGGCGAGTTGGCCGACAGCGCGAGCAGCAGCGGCAGGTGGACGCGCATCCCGTTGGCGACGTGGATCGCCTTGTCGGGGTCGTCGACGCCGACGTGGACGTGGATGCCGAAGATCAGCTCCTGGCGCGCGACCCACTGCAGGCCCGCGACGAGCTCGCGGTAGCGCGGGCGCGAGACGATCCGCTGGTCCTCCCACATCGCGAACGGGTGGGTCCCCGCCGCGCCGATCGCGAGCCCGCGCCGTGCGGCGACGGCCATTACCTCGCGCCGCAGCTGGTCGAGCTGCAGGCCCACCTCGCCGGCGTCGCGGCACGGCGTCGTCGCGATCTCGCAGACCGACTCCATCAGCTCAGGCTTTACGTCGCCGTCGGTGTCGCTGCCCTCGAGGTCGTCGAGCAGGCCCTCGATCGAGTTCGCGAGCTCGAGGGTCTCGGCGTCGACGATCATGAGCTCCTCCTCGACCCCGAGGGTGTAGGAGGGCCCGGTGAACCGGTGCTCCACGGTGACAAGGTATCCGCCCGCCCGGCTGGGCAAACCGTGGGCAACAGCCGGAAGCAGCCGGCTCGGCCGGCTGCGCCCGGGGTTATCTGGCGACGGCGGCGTCAGACCAGGGGATATCCTGGGCGGCCACGCAAATTTCGAGGAGGCGAGACCAGGATCATGACCCTCGGCTACGACGGCAAGCTCTACATCCTCGCGTTCGACCACCGCGGGTCCTTCCAGAAGAAGATGTTCGGGATCGAGGGCGATCCCACTCCGGAGGAGACCGCGACGATCGCCGACGCGAAGCACCTGATCTTCGAGGGAATGGCGAAGGCGGCCGAGCGCGGCGCCGACCCTGCCGCCTCCGGCACGCTCGTCGACGAGCAGTTCGGCGGCGACATCCCCCGCGATGCCAAGTCCCGAGGCCTAAAGCTCGCGATGCCGGTCGAGAAGAGCGGCCAGAACGAGTTCGACTTCCAGTACGGCGACGCCTTCGGCGACCACATCCTCAGCTTCGACCCCGACTTCTCGAAGGTGCTCGTCCGCCTCAACCCGGACGGCGACGCCGAGATGAACGAGCGCCAGCTCGGTCGGCTGAAGCGGCTGTCGGACTGGCTCAAGGACAACGACCGCAAGTTCCTCTTCGAGCTGCTCGTCCCGGCCGAGCCGGACCAGCTCGAGTCGGTCGGCGGCGACACCGACCGCTACGACGCGGAGCTGCGGCCGGACCTGATGCGCCGCGCGATCGAGCAGATCCAGGACGCCGGCATCGACGTCGACATCTGGAAGATCGAGGGCGTCGACACGCGCGAGGACTGCGAGATGCTCGCCCGGACCACGCGCCGCGACGGCCGCGGCGGCGTCGTCTGCGTGCTGCTCGGCCGCGGCGCCAGCGACGACAAGGTCGACCACTGGCTGCGCCAGGCGGCACCCGTCGAGGGCTTCGTCGGCTTCGCGATCGGCCGCTCGATCTGGTGGGACGCGCTGAAGGGCTTCCTCGGCGGCACCGTCGCGCGCGAGGACGCCTCCGACCAGGTCGCCGCCAACTACCTCCGCTTCGTCGACGTCTACGAGAGCGCGGAGCAGGGTGCGCACGTCTAAGGTTCCCGCGATGCGGATGCGCCAGTCGCTGAACCAGTACGAGGTCGCCTTCCGCGAGGCGGCGGCCGCGTCGGTCGCGCGACGCGAGCGCCTGCGCCAGGAGGCGGCCCAGCGCTCGCGCACCCGGCGGGTCGAGCGCGTCCACAAGCACGGCACCCTGCGCTTCGCCGGGTTGATCGCGACGATCCTGATCACGACGATCGTGGTGACGGTCGTCATGTTCCAGGTACTCGCCTCAGTGGCCGGTTAGCTAGTCTTCCGCGCGCTTTGGCACGGAGATCCCTCAAACCGCAGCTGAACCAGATCCGGACGTGGGTACGGCAGGGCCGCACCGACGCCTGGATCGCCCACCAGCTTGAGGTGTCCGTCAGGGACATCTCGAACTTCAAGCGCGAGCACAAGCTCGAGGCCGAGGACACCGGCGACGTCGAGACCGACCTCTTCGGCCCCCGCGTCGACGAGGCCGAGGTCGACCTGCGTGCCGAGGACGAGGCGCTCGTCGCCGCCGCGCTCGAGGAGGAGGCCCGCGAGATCGACGAGAACGGCGACTCGGAGGACTCCGAGGACGAGGACAGGGGCGCCGAGGCCGACGCCGACGCCGACGCCGACGCCAAGAAGCGCCGCCGGCGCGGGCGCCGCGGCGGGCGCGGCCGCAAGCGCGGCGGGCGCAAGCCGCTCGAGGGCACCTTCGACCACGGCGACGAGGGCTACGGCCTCTGGCTCGACCCCGCCGTCCAGGACGACGCCATCTACGCCGAGCACTGGGCCGGCCACCGCCCCGTCACGGTGACGGTCGAGGCCGACAAGATCGTCATCACCCGCAAGGACGATGCTGGTGACGGCTAGTCGCCGTCGCCCTCGTCCCCCACCCGCCGCATCCTCCCGCCCGCGAAGTCGGACGCCTGGCGCGCATAGCGCGCGAACGCCGCGTCGACCGCATAGCTCGAGTCCGTCCCGGACGAATGCCGCCCGGCGACCTCGTAGGCCCAGTCGTTGTCCTGCCCGTACAGGTCGGCCAGCTCGCCGATCTCGAACCCCCCACCAAGCCGCTTGCGCAGCTCGGCCAGCACCGCCTCCGCCGCATCCATCAGCGCCGGATCGCCCATGATCCGCAGCTGCCCCTGCCGCCACTGGTCCAACGCCAGATCCAACGAGTAGCCCACGGCCGCGAGCTTAGCCGGGGCCCCCAGAGCCCAGCCGACCGAGGCGTGGCTTTCGGCGGATATGCCGCCGAAAGCGACGTCTCGCGGTTCGGCAGCCCGTCAGCGGCCGCTCGGCAGGTCGTCAGCGGCGGTTCGGCAGCTCGAGGGAGTAGGCGCGCTCGCCGATCAGGACCATGCCGAGCTTGCGCGCCTCCTGCTCGACCGCGTCCTCGTCCCGCAGTCGCCGCGCGCGCGCCTTCAGCTCCGCGTGCTCGGCCTCGAGCTTGCGCAGCTCCTCACGCTGCGCCGCGGCCGTCTGCGACTGCTCGTACCAGTGCTTCGCCGGCGACACGTACAGCAGCAGGATCATCCCCAGCAGCGCCAGCAGCGCGACCCGTCCGAGCCGATCCCACCGAACTCCGCCCGCGGACCGACCACGGGCGTGAGAAGCACGCCGACGCTGAACCTGTCCACGAGCAGAAGCGGCCATCAGACCCGCCTTCGACGCCCCCGCCGGCCCTCCTCCCACCAAGCACGGAGAATCAGCTCACCACCCACCAAGCGGGCCAAATGCTCCCGCCCCGCCACCCCGGCCGAGGCTCAGAGCCCGGCGGGAGGGCGGTCAGAGGAGCGTTAGGAACGGAGCTCCGTTGGCCGTCCCCCCGCCGGGCCCCACCGCCACCTCACGAGCGAAAGACGCCCCGGCCTGGGTAGACGGCTCGCTCCCCCAGCGCCTCCTCGATCCGCAGCAGCTGGTTGTACTTCGCGACCCGGTCCGAGCGCGACGGCGCCCCGGTCTTGATCTGCCCGCATCCGGTCGCCACGGCCAGGTCCGCGATCGTCACGTCCTCCGTCTCGCCCGACCGGTGCGACATCACGGCGGTGTAGCCGGCGTCGTGGGCCATCTCGATCGCCTCGAGCGTCTCGGTCAGCGTCCCGATCTGGTTGACCTTGATCAGGATCGAGTTGCCGACCCCCATGTCGATGCCGCGCCGCAGGCGCTCGGTGTTGGTGACGAAGAGGTCGTCGCCGACGAGCTGGACGCGGTCGCCGAGCCGGTCGGTGAGCGCCTTCCAGCCGTCCCAGTCCTCCTCGTCCATGCCGTCCTCGATCGAGAGGATCGGGTAGCGGCCGGCCATCTCGGCCCAGTAGCCGGCGAGCTCGTCGGCGGAGAGGGTGCGACCCTCGTGCTCGAGCTCGTAGGCGCCGTTCGAGTGGATCTCGCTGGTCGCGGGGTCGAGCGCGATCGCGACGTCCTCGCCGGGGGTGTAGCCGGCGGCCTCGATGCCCTCGATCAGCGCCTGCAGGGCCGCCTCGTTGGAGTCGAGGTCGGGCGCGAAGCCGCCCTCGTCGCCGACGGCGGTACCGAGCCCGCGCCGCTTGAGCGTCTTCTTGAGCGCGTGGAAGACCTCGGTGCCCATGCGCAGTCCCTCCGAGAAGCTGGGCGCCCCGCAGGGGATGACCATGAACTCCTGGAAGTCGACCTTGTTGTCGGCGTGGGCGCCGCCGTTGAGGACGTTCATCATCGGCACCGGCAGCGTGCGGGCGTCCTCCCCGCCGAGGTAGCGCCAGAGCGGCTGGCCGGCGTCGGCGGCGGCGGCCTTGGCGGCGGCGAGCGAGATGCCGAGGATGGCGTTGGCGCCGAGGCGGCCCTTGCTCGGCGTGCCGTCGGTGGCGAGCATCGCGCGGTCGAGGCCCTCCTGGTCGTCGGCGTCGCGGCCCAGCACCGCCTCGGCGAGCTCGCCGTTGGCGTTGGCGACGGCCTGGGTGACGGCCTTGCCGAGGTAGGCGGCGCCGCCGTCGCGCAGCTCGACGGCCTCGAACTCGCCGGTGGAGGCGCCCGACGGCACGGCGGCGCGCCCGCTGGCGCCCGAGGACAGCGTCACCTCGACCTCGACGGTCGGGTTGCCGCGGCTGTCGAGGATCTGGCGCGCGTGGACCTTCGTGATCTCGCTCACTGGCTTGGGTCGACCTCCTGACGGGGTTCTCGTTGCGAGCCGGGCGATCCTATGTGCTGCGCGGCGCCCGCCGACAGCCGCTCAGCCGGCGTCGGCCTCGAGCCGCGCCTTGAACCGCCGCGCCGCCTCGCGCAGCGCTATCTCGGGGTCGACGCCGGCGGCTCCGGCCTCGTCGACGGCGGCGAGCAGGCGCTCGCCGATCGCGTCGAAGGCCTCGTCGCCGGGCGCCGGCCCGCCGCCCTCGCCCGGGCCGCGCTTCGGCGCCAGCCCTGCGGACTGCGCGCGTCGCAGGATCTTCTTGGCGTACAGCGTCGCGGGCAGGTTCTCCGGCAGCTCGCCGAAGACCTCGCCGCCGCGCTCGTCCTCGCGCTTGATCTGCGCCCAGCTCTCGAGCACCTCGCCGGCGGTCTCGGCGGCCGCCTCGCCGAACACGTGCGGGTGGCGACGGACGAGCTTCTCGCGACAGTGCTCGGCGACCGCGGCGAGCGAGCCGGCGCCGCGCTCCTCGAGCAGCATCGAAAGGAACATCACCTGGAACAGGACGTCGCCGAGCTCGTCGAGGAGCTTGCCGTCGTCGCCCGAGTGGGCGGCGTCGGCGAGCTCGTAGGCCTCCTCGACGGTATGGGGGACGATCGACCGCTCGTCCTGCTCGCGGTCCCAGGGGCACTCACGGCGCAGCCGCCTGGTGATCTCGTCGAGGCGCCGCAGCGCCTCGGCGGGATCGGCGGCCGCGCCGTTCGCCACCGGCTACTGGCCGGCGGGCGGAGGCGGAGGCGCCTGCTGCGGTGCCGGAGCGCCCTCGGGGGGCTGCGGAGCGCCGCCGGCCGGAGCCGTCTCGGTCTCCTCCTGCGGCGCGTTGCTGCACTCGGCGACGACGAAGCCCTCGCGGCACTTGGTCACGCCCTTGAACTCCTCGCGGAAGTCCTCGATGAAGTCCTGCAGCGCCGTCTGCTCGCGCTCTGAGCGCACCACGCCGCGGATCGTCTCCTTGGCGTCCTCGAGCGACTGCTGGCTGCCCTCGGTGACCCCGGTCACCTCGAAGACGTACCAGCCGAACTGGGTCTTGACGGGGCCCTGGAGCTCGCCGCGCTCGGCGCCGAAGATCGCCTCGTCGAGCGCCGGCTCCTGCTGGCCCTTGGCGAGGTCGGGCAGCTTGCCGCCGTTCGCCTTCGAGGCCTGGTCGATCGAGTGCTTCTTGGCGACGGACTTGAAGCTGGCGCCCTGGTCGAGCTCGCGCTTGGCCTGCTCGGCCTTCGCCTTCGTCTTGGTCAGGACGACGTTGAGGTCGCGCCGCTCGGGCTGGGCGAAGCGCTCCTTGTTCTTCTCGTAGTACTCCTCGATGTCCGCGTCGGTGACCTTCTCCTGGTCCTTCTGGATCTTCTCCGTCAGCTTGCTCTGGAGCGCGTCGAGCTTGACGCGGAAGAGGATGTCCTGCTCGGTCGCGCCGGAGGTCTTGAGGAACTCGCGGTAGTCCTTCTCCTTCGGGAACGCCTGCTGCCTCTGGTCCTCGAAGAGGGTGCGGACCTCCTTGTCGCTGACCTCGACGCCGCGGTCCCCAGCCTCCTGCTGGACCCACTGCGACTGGATCAGGAACTGCATCACCTGCTGCTTGAGCTGCTCGTAGCTCTGCTTGCACTGCTTGCGCAGGTCGGCGTCCTTGGTCTCGCTGCCCTTCGGCTGTGCCTCCCTCAGGGCCGCGACGCACTTCTCGTAGCCATCGTCGGGCGAGGGGACGGCAGGCGGGCCGCCGGCCTGCTGCTGGCTCTTGGCGGCGCTGTTGAACCAGTGGTCGAACTGGTCCTTGGTGATGACGGTGTCGCCGACCCTGGCGACGGCGTTGGAGGGGACGTCGTTGCCGCAGCCCGCGACGACGGCCGCGGCGATGCCGGCGAGCGCTAGGCCCGCGACGGCGCGGAGTGGATTCCTGGAGGGCAAGTTCATCGGTGTATCGATAGGGACGCCGCATGAACGCCGCCTAAAGCGCCGCGCATGGTAACGAGTCACTGACGGCGGCGGCGCAACTGGCGCCGCTAGCCCGTCCGCGCCGGCTCGCTCGCGGCCTCCAGCACGGCCTCGGCGGCGCGGACGACGGCGGCGAATCGCTCCGCCGGATCGTCGGGGACGCGGACCCGGACCGTGCTGCGCCCGGACTCGTAGATCGCCTCGGGCACGCGCTCGCGCAGCACGCTCACCTGCGACGAATCGAGCTCGATCGGCGACACGGCCAGACGGCCGCCGGCGAAGTCGACCGTCCGGGCGCCGGCGCGGCCGAGCTTGATCCGCGCGTCCTGGAGCTTGACGAGGTTGTCGAGCGGCTCGGGCAGCGGGCCGAAGCGGTCGGCGAGCTCCTCGCGCAGCACGATCAGGTCCGCCACCTCGCGCGCGCCGGCGACGCGACGGTGGACCTCGATCTTCGCCGCCTCGTACGGCACGTAGTCGCCGGGGACGTAGGCGTCGACCGGCAGGTCGACGCGCACCGGCTCCGGCGCCGGCTC
>JBBECV010000023.1:47619-104927 GCA_040881635.1 Thermoleophilaceae bacterium | reverse complement strand
GGGCCGGGGGGGGGGGGGGGGGGGGGGCGTCCCCCCCGGGTGGCTATAAACTGCCGCGCTCGATGAGCGTCACGGTCAAGATTCCCACGCAGCTGCGGAACGTCACCGGCGGCGAGGCCGAGGCGGCCGTCGACGACGCGACGACGGTCGGCGACGTGCTCGACGGCCTCTACGACCGCTACGACGGCCTGCGCGACCGCATCGCCGAGGACGGTGGCCTGCGCCGCTTCGTCAACGTCTATGTCGGCGGCGAGGACATCCGTTTCCTGGACGGCCTCGACACGTCCGTCAGCGACGGCGACGAGGTCACGATCCTGCCTGCCGTCGCCGGCGGCTAGCCGCCGCGTGAGCTGGAGCCCCGGCGAGTCGGCCGTCCTGGTGACGGGGGCTCAGGGCTTCGTCGGCTCCTGGCTCGCGGAGCGCCTGCTCGACAAGGGGGCGCGGGTCGTCGTCCCGCGCCGCGACGCCGAGCCCGAGTCGCGCTTCCGCGCCGACGGGCTCGAGCGGCGCTGCGTCGTGGTGCCGGCGGACGTGCAGGACCGCGACGCGCTGGTGCGGATCCTCAACGAGCACGGCGTCGACGCGGTGCTCCACCTGGCGGCGCAGACGATCGTCGGCACCGCGAACCGCTCGCCGCTGTCGACCTTCGAGGCGAACGTGCGCGGCACCTACGTCCTGCTCGACGCATGCCGCGAGCTGGGAACGGTCGAGCGGATCGTGGTCGCGTCGTCCGACAAGGCCTACGGGTCCCACGAGCAGCTCCCGTACCGCGAGGGCTTCGCGCTTACGCCGACCTTCCCGTACGACGTCTCGAAGGCGTGCGCGGACATGATCGCGCGCAGCTTCGCCGCCACCTACGACCTCCCGATCGCCGTCACCCGGCTCGCGAACGTCTACGGCGGGGGCGACCTCAACTGGTCGCGGATCGTGCCGGACACCTGCCGGTCGCTGGCGCGCGGCGAGCCGCCGGTGATCCGCTCCGACGGCAGCCCCGAGCGCGACTACCTCCACGTCGACGACGCCGTCGACGCCTATCTCGCGATCGCCGCATCGCTCGACGATCCCCAGTTGCGCGGGCGCGCATGGAACGCCGGCTGGGGGGCGCCGCTGTCGGTGCGCGAGATCGTCGACCGCCTGATCGCGGCGGCCGGCAGCTCGGTCGCGCCGGACGTCCGCGGCGACGGCACGCCCCCGGGGGAGATCGACCGCCAGTACCTCGACTCGACGGCGATTCGCACGGAGCTGGGCTGGTCGCCGCGCGTCGAGCTCGACGACGGGTTGCGCCGAACGTACGAGTGGTATTCGCAGCGGCTGGCCTGAGCCATCTGGCTCATGTCGCACAGGCCATGGCCTGCCTCTGACGGCTGCGGTTAGGATGGATCTTCGTGCGGGCTGACGAGGCATCGGGGCGCGCCGCCCTGGTGACAGGCGCCGCGGGAGGGATCGGAGGCGCCGTCGCCGCGGCGCTCAAGACCGCCGGATCGACCGTGACCGCTCACGACCGGCGTCAGCCCACGGTGGCGGTCGACCACGTGCTGGTGGGCGATCTGCACGACGGGGATCCGCGTGACGTCGTGCGGGCCGCGGAGGCAGCGATGGGGCGCGTCGACGTCCTCGTGCACTGCGCGGGCGAGAGCGACCAGACCGGCTTCCTGGAGCTGACCGACGAGCAGTGGGACGCGGTCGTGAAGCTCAATCTCAGCGCGGCGTTTCCGCTCTGCCAGCAGGCTGCTCGCGGCATGGCCGAGCGCGGAGACGGCGCGATCGTGCTGATCGGCTCGCTCTGCGGCCGCCAGGCCGAGCGCGGCTTCGCCCACTACTGCGCGGCGAAGGCCGGGCTCGAGATGCTCGGGCGCTCGATCGCCGTCGAGCTCGGCGGCCGCGGGGTGCGCTGCACGACGATCGTCCCCGGGACGATCGATACGCCGCTCAACGACGCCGTGGCGCGCGATGACCAGGCCCTGTCGAGGATGCTCGCCCGCACGCCGGTCGGGCGGATCGGCAGCGCCGACGAGGTCGCCGACGTGGCGGTCTGGCTGGCCGGCGCCCCCGCATACGTCAACGGAGCGTCGATCGTGGTCGACGGCGGCTACTCGATCGAGGCGACGCCGTGACGAGGATCGCCAGCATCGACGTCACGCCTGTGTCGATCCCCTTCACCGGGCCCGAGCGCTGGGCATTCGGCGACCACGACGGGATGACGAGCCTGATCGTCGAGCTGCGCACCGACTCGGGCATCGTCGGGCTCGGCGAGATCCTGCCCGCCGGGCCCGGGCCGCGCGCGCTGACGGCGGCCGTCGAGGAGCTCGAGCCGCTGTTGATCGGCCAGGACGCGCGCGAGATCAACCGCAACGTCGCGCGGATCCTCTACGCGGGCGGCTGGTACATGTTCGAGCGCACCGGCAACCTGATCGTCGCCGGGCTCGAGATGGCGATGTGGGACGTGCTCGGCAAGAGCGTCGGCGAGCCGCTGCACCGGCTCTTCGGCGGCGCGGTCCGCAAGCGCGTCCCGTACGTCTACTATTTGCAGGCCGGCGAGTCGATCGCCGCGATGGCCGACGAGGCCGCGCAGGCGGTCGCCGACGGCTTCTCCAGCTTCTTCTTCAAGGGCGGTTGGGACGAGCAGCGCGACGTCGAGCTGGTCGCCGCGCTGCGCGCGCGGCTCGGCCCCGAGCCGAAGCTGCGACTGGACGCCAACGAGGCATGGACGGTCGGGACGGCGACGAGGATGCTCAAGCGCCTCGAGCCCTACGACCTTGAGTTCGTCGAGCAGCCCGTGCGCATGGACGACGTCGACGCGCTCGTCCGGCTGCGCCAGTCGAGCCAGGTCGCGATCGGCGCGAACCAGTCGGGCTGGACAGCGAAGCGGATCTTCGAGATCGCCCAGCGGCGCGCGGCCGACGTGATCGTCACCGACCCGCATCAGGAGGGGGGCCTGAGCGCACTGCGCAAGGTGATCGGCATCTGCGAGGTGGCTGGCCTGCCCGTCGCCCACCACGCCTTCAGCGGCCTCACGATCGCGATGACGGCGGCGATGCACGTCCACGCCGCGAGCGCGAGCTGCACGGTCGCCGGCCAGGCCTACGCGCCGGGGTTCCTGACGGGGGACGTGACGACGTCGACGTTCACCGTCGAGGCTGGCGGCGCCGCTCTGCCGACCGGGCCGGGCATCGGCGTGGAGATCGACCGCGACCGGCTCGCGGCCGCGCACGCGGCGTACCTCGAGCGCGGGACGCTTCCGTTCTTCGACCAGGGGGCCGACATCGAGTGGGTTCCGCGCCGCTGACGCTCAGGCTCAGCTGCGCCGTGCTCGACGTCGCGATCGACGGCACCGCCGACCCCGAGCCGCTGCGGGGTGCCCTCGGGCCGGGTCGCCAGACGCTGTCGCTGATGCACGCCAAGCGCGACGGCCAGGCTTGCTTCGCCTACCTCGACGGCCTCACCGGGCTGCCGGAGGGCGGCGAGACCCGCGGCCGCCCCGGCGACGTCTTCGTCTTCGGCGGCGACCCGTCGGGGCCGCGCCGCGAGCGCAGCGGGCAGATCGTGCTGGTGTACGGGCCGGACCACCTCTTCGTCTCGCCGTTCGATCGCGGCGGGCGGCCGCGTCGCTACCGGCGGGTGGGCTCGTTCGAGGACGTCGCGTCGCTCGCCCGCCTCGGCGAGCACGTATGGCGCCACGGCGCGCGGGAGATCGACCTCGAGCTGGTGCGCGCGTGAGCCGCGGCCTGCTCGTCGCGGTGCCGGCGTACGACGCGGCGATCCGCGTCGAGCTGCTCTGGGCCGACGCGCCGGCGACCTGCGCCGCCATCTGGGCGGCGCTGCCGATCGAGAAGCCGGCCTTCCACGGCCGCCGGTCGGGCCAGGAGCTGTTCGTGCTCGCGGACCCGTTCGAGCCTCCAGGGCGGGAGAACGCCAGGCGCGTCGTCAATGCGGGTGACGTGGTCTTCGTTCACCTGCCGCCGGGCTGGACGGACCACCACCCCGACTTCCCGAGCGCCGAGCACGGACTGTTCGACATCGCGTTCATCTACGGCTCGGACGCCTGCGTGCGCGGTCCCGAGGGCGTCGTCGACGCCAATCTCTTCGGCCGCGTCCTGGCCGAGGACCGCGCGGCGCTGGCACGCGTCTGCGAGCGCGTATGGCTCGAGGGGACGGCGCCGCTGAGGATCGTCGGCACGAACGGGGCGTAACGCGATGTGCCTTGGTGGTGGCTTTCGGCACGTGGTGCGGATAGCATCCGCCTCCTGCGCCCAATCGCGAGCCCGCGGGGGCTCGCGCGAATCCGGAGGGAGTACCCAATGCCGTCGAGTACCAGAGCGTCAGCGTTGCGCTGGCTGCTGATCTCGCTGCTCCTCGCCGTGTCCGCGACGACCGTCGTCGCCTGTGGTGGCGACGACACGTCGACCGCCGACAGCGATGGAGAGCTGGCCGGAACCGTCGAGTTCTGGTGGTGGGGCGAGGAGGAGGCCCCAGGCTTCAAGAAGTGGATCAAGAGCACCGCCGCGGCGTTCGAGAAGGAGAACCCCGACGTCGACGTCGAGCTCGTCGAGCAGACGACGAACAACCTCGTCCAGGCCTCTCAGGCCGCTCAGGCCGCCCAGAAGGGACCCGACATCCAGTTCTACTGGCCCGTCGGCTTCTTCCAGGAGGACATGTTCAACGGCAACCTCGCACCGCTCGACGAGCTGCTCAGCGACGAGCAGCTCGCCAGCTTCCCGGCAGCCGCGCGCGACTACGCGAGCTGGGAGGGGAGCGTCTACGGCGCGCCGATGTACTCGATCGGCAATCCGTGGGTCTACCGCAAGGACCTGTTCGAGAAGGCGGGACTCGATCCCGAGCAGCCGCCCGAGACGTTCGACGAGCTGCTCGACGCCGGCGAGAAGCTCAACGCGGCCGGGATCACGCCGTTCGCGGCGGGCATGAAGGACCAGTGGTACGCCGACTGGCCGTGGATGCTCTATCAGGCGTGCGGCGTCGAGGACGCCGGCGAGTGGTTCGACGCGTTCCTCGGCGAGCGCAGCCTTGAGGAGCCCGAGTTCCTCCAGACATGGGAGAAGATCGCGGCGACCCGGGAGGCCGGCATGTACGCCGACAACCTGTTCGACCTCGCGCTCTACGAGGGCTTCGACCAGCTGCTCGAGGGCAACGCGGCGATCGGCACGCCGGTTGCGCCGACCGGCGTCGACTGGGAGCGCAAGCTCGGCTCCGACAAGCTCGGCGCGTTCCTGACGCCGTGCCAGGACGAGAGCCCGCTCGCGAAGCGCTACCCGAACGCGTGGCACTACGTCGGCATCCCGGCGTTCTCGGACCAGCAGGAGGAGGCCGCGGCGTTCATCGCGTTCATGCACGAGCCCAAGCAGGGCGCGGCGCTCTACCGCGAGGCGGGCGCCATGATGGGCAACGATCGCCTCGACATCGAGCCCGACGGCGAGGTGAGCCGCCAGATGATCGATTGGGCCGAGGACAGCTACTTCGCGCTGTACTACACGTCGCCGCCGACCGTCGACGAGTGGATCTGGCCGAACGTCGGCAAGCTGCTGGCGGGCGACATGACTCCCGAGGAGGCCGCTGAGGTCTCCGAGGAGGCCAACGCTCGCTGGTTGAAGAACAACCGCCGCATCGCCGACAACTTCGGCGAGTGGCGCGACCAGGTGACGGGGAGCTCCGAGTAGCCACGACGGGTTCCACGACAGAGGCTGCTCCACTTCCGGCCGAGCAGCGGTTCACGTACACGGGAAGGGGCCGCGTGGCTCGTCGAGTCACGCGCGCCCTGACCGTGCTGGCGCTGCTCTCGCCGGCGCTGGCGCTGCTCGCCTTCGTCTACGGGTACCCGCTCGTCCGGCTGGTGGAGCTGTCGACGCAGGACGTCGTCACCTACCAGCGGACGTTCGGGGTCGGGCTCGACAACTACCGCTTCGTCTGGAGCGATCCCGAGTTCTTGCGCTCGCTGGGCAACAGCGCGAGGCTGCTGGTGGCGGTCCCGCTGCTGCTCGGGCTCGCGATCCTGGCCGCGGCGGCGCTGCGCGAGCGCTGGCGTGGCTGGAACGTGCAGCGGACGCTGATCGCGCTGCTCTACGTCCTGCCGATCCCGGCGGTCGCGCTGGCGCTGCGCTACGTGCTCCGCGGCGACGGGCTGCTCAACAGCACGCTCGAGTCGGTCGGGCTCTCGTTCCTCGCGCAGGACTGGCTCGCGAGCGCCGGCCTGGCGATCTGGACGGTGCTCGTCGTGATCGTCGTCAAGGAGCTGGGGCTCGGGATGCTGATCTTCTCGGCGCGGCTGAGCAGGGTCGACGACGACCTCTACCACGCGGCGCGCATGGACGGGGCCCGCTGGTGGCGGCGGCTGTGGCACGTGACCCTGCCGCAGGTGCGCGACGTCATGGGCTTCTACGTCGTGCTGGCCACGGTGACGATGCTCAGCTGGGTCTTCGCCTACATCTACGTCCTGACCGGCGGGGGACCGGCGAACTCGACGTCGGTACTCGAGATCTTCCTCTACCGGCGGATGTTCGGCGCCGGCTCCGGCGGCCAGGACATCGGCGCCGCGGCCGCGGTCGGCGTGATGATGCTGGGGGCGATCGTGCTGGCGTTCGCCGTGGCCGCGCTCGGGCGGCGGCTGGCGATCGGACTGAGAGGCGGGCGGTGACCGCGCGCCTCGGAAAGGGCGTGAGCCGGCTGTCGCTGTGGCTGCTCGCCGCACTGACCCTGGTCCCGCTCTACTTCCTGATCGCGACCTCGCTGCGCCCCGGCCGGGACTACGCCGGCGACCCGGGCGGCCTCCCCGGCGCGCTGACGCTGTCGAACTTCGACCGGCTGCTCGAGCTGAGCGACTTTATGCGCTGGCTCGGCAACAGCCTCCTGCTGACCGGCGTCAGCACGATCGTGGTGCTTGTGGCGGCGACGATGGCCGCGCACGCGCTGACCTACTTCGAGCTGCCCGGCTCGACCGTGCTCACGCGGGCGATCGCGTCGCTGATG
The DNA here is from genome assembly GCA_040881635.1 of Thermoleophilaceae bacterium. Taxonomy (GTDB): domain Bacteria; phylum Actinomycetota; class Thermoleophilia; order Solirubrobacterales; family Thermoleophilaceae; genus JAAYBF01. Next base: position 97,949 of record JBBECV010000023.1, on the reverse strand, counting down.
ATCGTGCCACCGATCCTGCTCGTCGTGCCGCTGTTCGTCGAGCTGGCGCGGCTCGACCTGATCGACAGCTACCTCGGGGCGATCCTGATCTACTCGGGCCTCTCGCTGCCCTTCGCCACCTACATGCTCGCCCGCTTCTTCAGCACGATGCCGCGGAGCGTGCTCGAGGCCGCGCGCATGGACGGCGCGGGGCCGCTGCGGATCCTGCCCACCGTCGTCGTGCCGCTCGCCAAGCCCGCGCTCGCGACGCTGGCCGTGGTGACGGCGTTCTTCGTCTGGAACGATCTCCTGATCGCGCTCGTATTCCTCCAGTCCGACGAGCACCGGCCGCTGATGGCCGGTCTCACGACGCTCGCCAGCCGCGAGACCGAGAGCGTGCCGGTCCTGATCAGCGGCGTCATGCTCTCGGTGCTGCCGATCGTCGCCCTCTACCTGGCGATGCAGCGCTTCCTCGTCCGCGGCCTCTATGCGGGCAGCTCGAGGGGAGGAGGGAGTTGACCGCGGTCCGTGGCGTCGAGCTGCGCGGCGTTGGCAAGAGCTACGGCGAGACGGTCGCCGTCGCGGATGTCGACCTGCGGATCGAGGACGGCGAGTTCCTCGTCCTCGTCGGGCCCTCCGGCTGCGGCAAGTCGACGCTGCTGCGGCTGATCGCCGGCCTCGAGCCGGCCACGACCGGCAGCGTGCTGCTCGACGGCCACGACCTCGCCGAGGTGCCGCCGGAGGACCGGGACATGGCGATGGTCTTCCAGGACTACGCGCTCTATCCGCACATGACCGTCGCGCGCAACCTCGGCTTCGGCCTCAAGCTGCGCGGCATGGACCGCCGCGAGCGCGACCGGCGGGTCGAGGAGGCGGCGCGGATGCTCGGGCTCGACGACCTGCTCGACCGCCGCCCGTCCGACCTCTCGGGCGGCCAGCGCCAGCGCGTGGCGCTCGGTCGGGCGGCGGTGCGTCAGCCGCGGGCGTTCCTGATGGACGAGCCGCTGTCCAACCTCGACGCCTCGCTGCGAACCTCGATGCGCGCTGAGCTCACGCGGCTGCACGAGCGGCTCGGCGTGACGACCGTCTACGTGACTCACGACCAGGTCGAGGCGATGACGCTCGGGACGCGCGTCGCGGTGCTGCGCGACGGCCTGTTGCAGCAGCTCGCGACGCCGCTCGCGCTCTACGAGCGGCCAGCCAACCTCTTCGTCGCCGGCTTCGTCGGCTCGCCGAGAATGAACCTCGCCGCGGCGAAGGTCGCCGACGGCACCGTCCGCCTCGGCGACTGGACGCTCCCGCTCGACGGCGCCTACGGCCGCGACCTGCCCGAGGACGTGATCGTCGGGATCAGGCCGTCGGACCTGCACCTGGTCCCGGACGGCGGTGCGGACGGCCGGCCTACGATCTCCGTCTCGCCCGCCGTCGTGGAGGAGCTGGGATCGGAGCGTCAGGTCGTCTTCCCGGTCGCCGCGCGACCGCTCGACCTCGATGGCGACGTCGCGGCGCCGGGCGCCGATGCGGACGCGCGGTTGCTGGCCGACGACCACAGGTCCTACTTCGTGGCCGCGCTGCCGGCACGCGCCCCGGTCACGGCCGACCGCGACCTGACGCTGGCCGTCGACGTCGACTGGCTCTACCTGTTCGACGCCTCCGACGGGCGGTCGCTGCGCGGCGCAAGCTCCACCACGTTGTCGTGACCGCCGGCGGCGCGCGGCGCGGGGCTCCGCAGGCTGCCGCGACTGAGCGACCGGACCTGGTGCGCATGGAGCATCGACGGCATGTCGGGCACCGCCATCAGGACGCCGAGCCCCCCGTCCTCCGCCGCGGCGCGGAGCAGGCCCACGACACGCTCCCGATCGAGGATCCCGAGCCCCGCCGTCGGGTCGTCGACGACCAGCAGTCGCGGCTCGCGCACCAGCGCCTGGGCGATCGCGACGAGTGCGCGCGCCGTGTCGGAGAGGTCCTCCCAGCTGCCGTCGGCGCAGTCCGAGGCCCCCACCCGGGCGAGCGCCGCCACCGCTCGGCGCTCGGCCTCAACCGGCCCGAGCGTGCGGTACAGCGGCAGCGCCACGTAGGCGCGCACTGACAGCTCGTCACTGTGGGGACCGCCGCGCTCGACCCAGCCGATGTGGCTGCGGTGCAGGCGTGCGAGGCCGCCGCGCGTGAGCTGCGCGAGGTCGCCGCCGTCGAACAGGACCCTGCCGCCGTCGGGCGGCTCGAAGCCGGCCGCGAGCTTCAGCAGCGTCGTCTTGCCCGAGCTGCGCTGGCCGTAGACCGCCACGAGCTCGCCGGGATGGACCTCGAGCGAGACGTCGCGCAGCACCTCGAGCCGGTTTGCGCCGCGCCAGTAGCCTCTGGTCACGGCATCGATCTCGAGCAACGGCACGGGTGGTAGGGGATGGCGCATCGAAGGTGTGGCGCAGGCGGCGAGGGGACCGAGGCGCCCGCCCGCTCTCGCGAACGCGCCACGGTGCTCCCCCGCCGCCCCCGGACGGGATCCCTTCCAATGGAGGGAGGGAATGGGACCTTCACCCGGGACAGGCGCCTTGGTGAGACACCGAGGTTCCTGTCACGCGCAATTCACACGGTAGGACGCCTGTGTCCCTTTGTCCATCCCTGCGTGGGAGTACTCTCGCGCAGGCACCGGGCCCCGCCTATGCGGAGCGCTGCAAGTACGCCACGCGCCAGATGCGCAGCACGGGCAGCAGCAGCAGGCTGAGCGACCCGCCGGCCCTGACCAGGCGTCGCGTCGACGCGCGCAGCTCGGGAGCGCGTGCGCTGTCCTTCGAGAGGTACATCGCGACCATCGACGCGACGATCACCGCGTCGCGGCGCCCGCCCGGCCGTGCTCGCGTGCCCTCGGCGGCGCGCGCGATGCAGTCGCACAGGCGCGTCACGCCGCGTTCGAGGCAGGGGTAGTGCCCGATGTAGCTGTGGTCGCCCGATGCCGTGTCCTCGGCCCGGTCGACGTAGCTGTCGAGCATCGCCGTCGCGAGCGAGGTCCAGGGCCAGTAGACGGCGTAGGTCGCGGCGATGTCGTCGTCGTCGACGTGCGTCCTCGCCGCGAGTGCCAGGAGCGCGTGCACGACCAGCGAGGCGCTGGCCGCGGCCCCGAGCTCGTACCAGGCGAGCCGCCGCTCGGCCGGGAACTCGCGGGTCGCCCAGTCGCGCAGGGCGGCGTCCCTGCGGGTCGGCTCGACCAGGTGGTTGAGCGCGAGCACCTGCGCGCGGCGCGTCTCGCCCGCCAGCAGCGACCGCACGCGACCGTAGGAGGGCAGCGCCTGGCAGTGGCGCCGGCAGCATTCGACGAGTGCCCTCAGGTAGCCGCCGTCCTCGCTCCAGGGGTGATGGCGGTAGTAGTCGGTCAGCGGGCGCTCCGGCTCGACGGCGTCGATCAGCGCCTGGTGCAGTTCACGGCCGTTCGCCTCCGTCGCGTGCCGCTCGCTGACCTCGTCGAGGAAGTCGAGGATCGTCTCGTAGGCGACCAGCGCTCGCAGCAGGTCGTGGTTGCGCCGATCGGGCAGCACCGAGAAGAGGGCGGCGCCGTCGGTGTGGCCGCGCTTGCCCGCCAGCGCGGCGAGCGCGTCGTGGCGCAGCGGGCCGTCCGGGATCCGCTCCGCGAGTCGCCGCCACTCCCGCGTCTGCGCCGTCACCTCGCGCAGGCCCCACGAGACCTCGCGCCCCGCGGCGGCGGCCAGCGCGCGCAACTGCGCGCGCGTGAGCGGCGTCGGATCGACGGCCTGGTACGACATCCCACCTCAGACCCTACGTCGGCGCGCCGGGGCGGGGGCGGCGAGGTCCGCTGATGCAAGTGGAACGGTGGGCGACGATGATGTACCGTCTGCTTCGACGGACTGGAGGGAGGAGGGATGAGCCGGCTTTCGACAAAGCACGTGGTGCTCGGCTTGATGATCGAGCGGCCCAGCTACGGCTACGGCCTGCAGCAGCAGATCGCCGAGCGCCTGGGATTCCTCGGCCTGGCCGAGAGCGCCGTCTACAAGACGATCGAACGGCTCGAGGACGACGGTTGGATCGAGGAGGCGGGGGAGAAGCAGGTGGGCCGGACCCGGCGGGGCGCTCCGCGCATCCTCTACCGCGCCACGCCCGAGGGGATCGAGGGCTTCAGGCGCTGGATGGCCGAGCCGAGCGACCGCGCCGTCGTGCGCGACGAGCTGCAGGCGAAGCTGGCACTCTCCGGTCCCGCCGACCTGCCGCAGCTGCTCGAGCTGGCGGAGGCCCAGGCGCGCGAGTGCCTGGCCGAGCTCACGTTGCTCAGCCGTCCCGGGCTCGCGCAGGCGGCCACGCCCGACGTTCCGTGGAGCGCCGCGGCGCGGATGATGGTCGACGACTTCAAGGGCCGCTGGCTCGAGAGCCTGATCGACTGGCTCGATGCGATCTGCGACGTCATGGAGGAGCGCATCCAGCAGGCGCCAGACATCTCGTCATCCGCGCGCTGATGGCGCTGCTGACCCTCGACGGGGTGACGAAGTCACACTGGCGCGGCGTTACCGAGCGGCCCGTGCTGCGCGGCGCGTCGCTCACCGTCCATGCCGGCGATCTCGTCGCCGTCTACGGGCAGCGCGGCGCCGGCAAGACGACGCTGCTGACGCTCGCGGCCGGCTTCGACGATCCCGACGGCGGGCACGTCGCCTTCGAGGGACGCGATCTCGCCGCCCTCTCGCGCCGCAATCTCGCCCGCCTGCACCGCGATCGGATCGCCTGGGTGGAGGCGACCGGCTCGCTGAGCTGCGAGCTCGGCCCGCTGGACTACGTCGCGCTCCCGCTCTACCGCCGGCTCGGGCCGGGCGAGAGCCGTCGCCGCGCGTTCGCGGCGCTCAGGCGGGTCGGCGCCGAGGACTGCGCGCACCGGAGCTGGGACGACCTCTCCGACGCGACCCGGGCGCTCGTGGCGGTCGCTCAGGCGCTCGCGCGCGAGCCGCGCCTGCTGATCGCCGACGACCCGACGGCCGGCCTCGGCATCGTCGACCGCGAGCGCGTCGTCGGCCTGCTGCGCGCGGCGGCCGAGGACGGTGGCGTGGGCGTCCTGATGGCGGTCCCGGACATGTCCGCGATGGTGCTCGCGCACGAGGTGCGCGCACTCAGCCGCGGCCGCCTGCACGCTCCGCGCGGCGACCGCGGCGGGCCCGGCACCGTCGTCGAGCTCCACCGCGACAAGCGGACCGGCTGAGTGCTCGAGATAGAGGAGCTCGTCAAGCACTACCCGTCCGGGGGCGGAGATCCGGTGCGCGCGCTCGACGGGGTCTCGATGTCGATCGCCGCCGGCGAGCTGGTTGCGCTGTACGGGCCGAGCGGCTCGGGCAAGACGACGCTGCTGACGATCGTCGCGGCGCTGATCGCACCCGACGCGGGCACCGTGCGGGTCGGCGGGCGCGAGCTGTCGGCGCTGTCGGGACGCGCCGCGGCGCGCTACAGGCGACTCGAGATCGGCTATGTCAGCCAGGCGCTCGACCTGATGCCCGGCGTGCCCGCGATCGACAACGCCGCCCTGAAGCTGTTCGACACGCGCATCGGCGTCCGCGAGGCGCACCGCCGCATCGCGCCGCTGATGGAGCGGCTCGGCCTCGCAGAGCGGCTCGGTCACCGGCCTGAGCAGCTCTCGGCGGGCGAGCGCCAGCGCGTGCTGATCGCGCGCGCGCTCGCGACCGCGCCGCGGCTCGTGCTGGCGGACGAGCCGACCGGCAGCCTCGACAGTCAACGCAGCCGCGAGGTGCTCGACCTGCTGACGGAGGTGTGCGACGAGCGCGACGCGGCGATGCTGCTCGTCACGCACGACCCGCAGGCGGCGAGCTATGCGGACCGCCTCCACGAGCTGCGCGACGGCCAGCTCGATGACTACCGGCCTGACGTCGACGCGCTGTCGGCGAGCGGGCCATAGCCGGTGCGACTGTCCAGCGTCATCCATCTGTACCGCGCCAGGTTGCGGCGCCGCCTGGTGCAGGAGCTGCTCGCGATGGCCGGCATCGCGGTGGGGGTCGGGCTGGTGTTCGCCGCGTTGGTCGCCAACACGAGCTTGACCGGGTCGGTCGACCAGCTCACGAGCGGCATCGTCGGGAAGGCGAGCCTGCAGGTGGCCGCCCGCGGGCCCGACGGCTTCGACCGGGGCGTCGTAGACGAGGTGGCGCGGATCGAGGGCGTGCAGGCGGTGGCGCCGGTGCTCGATCTGCGGGCCAACCTCCTCGGCCCGAGCGGACGCCGCTCGGTGCTGCTGATCGGCGGCGACTCGCGCTTCGCGCGGCTCGACGGGATCCTGCTACCGCACTTCTCGGGGATCGACCTCGGCGCTCAGCGGTCGCTGGGCCTGCCCGAGCCGCTGGCGCGCGAGCTCGGCGTCTCGCTCGGGCAGCCCCTGCGTGTGGAGGTCGCCGGACGGGCGGTCCGCGTGGCGGTGGGTGCCAGGCTCCAGGAGAGCGACATCGACACGCTGATGCACAGCCCGGTGGCGCTCGCATCGCTCTCGTTCGTGCAGGAGATCAGCGGGATGCGCGGTCGGGTGACGCGCGTCTTCGTCAGGTCGCGGCCGGGAAGCGAAGACGACGTCCGCGCCGCGCTGCACCAGGTCGCCGGCGGCCGGTTGAACGTGCTGCCCGCCGACGCCGAGCGGGGCGTGTTCGAGCGTGCCGCCGACCCGACGAACCAGTCGACGACGTTGTTCTCGGTCTTCAGCGCGCTCGTCGGATTCCTGTTCGCGTTCAGCGCGATGCTGCTGACCGTGCCCCAGCGGCGGCGCCTGCTGACCGACCTGCGGATGGCCGGGCACGAGCCGTGGGTGCTCGTCCAGCTGCTGCTCTTCGACGCGCTCGTCCTCGGCGTGGCGGGGTCGCTCGTCGGCCTCGCGCTCGGGGACCAGCTCTCGCGGCACCTCTTCGACACGGCGCCGGACTACCTGTCGTCCGCGTTCGCGGTCGGGTCGCAGCGGATCGTCACCTGGCAGAGCGCGGGCATCGCGGCGGGAGCGGGCCTGATCGCCGCATGCGTCGCGGTGCTGGCGCCGCTGCGCGACATCCTCGCCCGGCATCCGGCCCGCCGGCCGTCGTCGACGGGCCGACCCCGCGGTGGCAGGCGCCTCGCGGTCGCGGGGATCGCCTGCCTGGCCGCCGTCGTCGCGATCGGCGCCGGCTCGCCGAACGCTGCCCGGGCGGGCATCGTCCTGCTCACGCTGTCGCTGCTGCTGCTCCTGCCGCTGCTGTTGCGTGGAGTGACGTCCGCATTCGAGTTCCTCGGGCGGCGCGTGCGGAGCCCCGTCCCGGTGCTTGCGGTCCTCGAGATCAGGTCGCGTGCCGCGCACACGCGCACGCTGGCGCTCGCCGCGACGGGCGCGGTCGCCGTCTTCGCGACCGTGGCGATCGGCGGAGCTCATGCGGACCTCGAGCGCGGCCTGGACGCCTCGGCGCGCGAGATCGACGGCAACGCCGACCTCTGGGTGACGTTCCAGGGAGAGGGCAACACGCTCGCGACGACGGCGTTCGCCCAGCGCCGCGATCGCCCCGCGGCCCTGAGTGCGCTACCCGCCGTCGAGGACGTCGAGCGTTACCGCGGCGGGTTCCTCGACGTCGGCGACCGGCGCGCATGGGTGCTCGCGCCGCCGCGTGACAGCGAGCAGCCGGTCCCGTCACAGCAGATCCGCGAAGGTGACGCGGCGCTCGCGAACGCCCGGATTCGCCGGGGCGGCTGGGTCGTCCTGTCCGAGGCGATCGCCGAGCAGCAGGGCGTCGGAGTGGGGGAGTCCGTGCGGCTACCCTCGCCGGTGCCACGGACGTTTCGGGTCGCGGCGCTATCGACGAACCTCGCCTGGCCCGCCGGCGCGATCCTGCTCAATGCCGACGACTACGCGCGCGCGTGGGGGTCCGACGCGGTGAGCGGCCTGCACGTGGAGCTCGAGCCGGGCGCCTCCCCACAGCGCGCAAAGCGCGCGGTCGAGGCGACGCTCGGGGCTGGCGTGCCGCTGCGGGTCGAGACCAGTCACGAGCGCACGCTCCGGCATTACGGCACCGCGCGCGACGCGCTCGCGCGGATGACCCAGATCTCCGTGCTTGTGCTGATCTCCGCCGTGCTCGCGATGGTCGCCGCGATGGGCGGCATGATCTGGCAGCGACGACGGACGCTGGCCGCGCTGAAGGTGCACGGCTACCCCGACGGCGAGCTGTGGCGCGCGCTGCTGCTCGAGAGCACGCTGCTGCTCGGGACCGGCTGCCTGATCGGCGCCGTCTTCGGCCTCTACGGCCAGGTCCTGCTCAGCCGCGCGCTGGAGACGATCACCGGCTTCCCTGTCCTGTACTCGACCGCCGGCCTGGGGGCGCTCGCCGTCCTCGCGCTGGTCACCTTCGTCGCGGTGGCGATGCTCGCCATTCCCGGCTGGCTCGCCGTCCGCGTTCGTCCCGCCCCGGGCGTCACGGGCTGACGGCCGAGCGAGACCGTCGGGGGCGACTGCCTGCGTGAGAGTAATCTCGCGCAGGTTGGACGGATGACGTGAGTGCCCCTTATCTTGGAGTGACTGGGGCGGTCACCAGCGACATCCCACGGCAGGGCGCCGCTCTAGCCGGCCCTCCCTCTACGGGCGGGGCGGAATGGTGCGGGAGGGCGGGGCGCGACGATGCGCCCTGCCTTCCCGGCCATTCAGCCGGCCTGCCTCACTCGAGCCGTCCGTCGCCGTGCGCGCGTCCGTCGAGCGGGTCCGTCACGCAGCAGCCCTCGCCGCGCCAGGCCTCCCAACCCTCCTTGACCGCCACGGCGGCGATCAGCAGTCCGACCGTGGGGTCGAGCCACCAGGCGCCCAAGAGCGCGTTGGCGAGCAGGCCGACGAGTAGCGCGGCGGCCAGGTACGCGCAGAGCATGTTCTGACGACCCTCGCCCTTGGTCGCGGCCGAGCCGAGCTGGTCGGCGAGGCGCTGCTTGGCGATGCCGAGGATCGGCATGCCCACGACGCTCGTCGCGGCGAGCGCGATCCCGAGCCAGCTCGTCTCCGGACGCTCGACGGTCAAGAGCGCCTGGATCGACTCGAAGGAGACGTACGGGGCGAGCAGGAAGAACTGCACGGCGACGAGCTTCTGCGCCCGGGTCTCCGCGGCCTCGGAGAACATCCGCGCGCCCGCGAAGCGCCAGACGATGATCCCGCTCGCGAGCCCCTCGATCGCCGAGTCGATGCCGAACCCGATCAGCGCGATCGAGCCCGCCATCACGCCGGCGAAGATCGCGACCGCCCCCTCGGCCGTCATCCAGGCGAGGCTGATCCACGAGAGGACGCGCACACGCCGGGCGAGCGCCTCTACGCGGGCCGACGGGACTGGTACGGCGCCCCTGCGCGCGGTGGTGCGTGGGGCCGGCGTGCTCATCCCCAATCGCCTCGGCGCCCGGTCAGGCCGGCTTGCGGGCGCGGATGATCGCCGATCCGGCCTGGTCGTGCACGCGGTGGGTCTCGCGGACCTCGACGTCCTCGAGCCCGGCGGCGGCGAGCTCGCGCTCGAACTCCGCCACTGTGAGGGCGCCGGCGATGCAACCGGTCCACTGGGCGATGTCGGCGCGGGTGGTGGCGTCCATGCCGGGGTCCGCGACGACGTCGGTGAACGCGAGGCGGCCGCCTGGGCGCAGCACGCGCGCCGCCTCGCGCAGGACTCGCGGCTTGTCGGCGGAGAGGTTGATGACGCAGTTGGAGATGATCACGTCGACGGACGCGTCGGGAAGGGGGACCTGCTCGATCTCGCCCTTCAGGAACTCCACGTTGGTGGCGCCGGCCTTGGCGGCGTTGTCGCGCGCCAGCGTCAGCATCTCGTCGGTCATGTCGAGGCCGTACGCCTTGCCGGTCGGCCCGACGCGTTGGGCGGAGAGCAGGACGTCGATGCCACCGCCCGAGCCGAGGTCGAGCACCGTCTCGCCGGGATGCAGCTCGGCGACGGCAGTCGGGTTGCCGCAGCCGAGCGAGGCGAGCCTGGCCGCGTCGGGGAGCGCGTCACGCTCCGCCGCGTCGTAGAGACCAGCGCCGAAGACCTCCTCCGCGCCGTCGTCGCTCGACGCCTCGGTGCCGCATCCGCAGCCCGAGCCGCAGCCGCTGGCGGTTGTCGCCGCCGCCGCGTAGGTCTCGCGGACGGCGGCGCGGATCTCCTCGTCGGTGCGGGTGTCGGTTGCGCTCATGGTGGTCCTCCGTTGGGTTGGCGGCGTCAGTTGGCGAGCCAGCTGGCGAGCTCGTCGAGCGCCTCTGAATTGACGAAGTAGTAGGCCCACAACCCCTGGCGCTCCGAGTCGACGATCCCGGCCTGGCGCAGCACCTTGAGGTGGTGGGAGACGGTCGGCTGCGAGAGCTCGAACAGCGGCACCAGCTCGCAGACGCACACCTTCCCGGCGTGCTTGCGCAGCACGTCGACGAGCTGCAGGCGGACCGGATCGCCCAGGGCCTTGGCCACCGCGGCCATCCGCCCGGCCTGCTCACGCTCGACGTCGGGGTAGACGACCGGCTCGCAGCAGGGCTGCCCGGGCGGGTGCTTCTGCTTGGGGGTCAGATCCATATCGACAGGCATCGATGCAAGCCTATCGATTGAATTGATGTACGTCAATCCAAGGTCGGGCCGTGGCGGACGGCTACTCCCGGAAGGTCGGCGAATCCGCCGTGGTCGGCGGTGATGACCGTGCGCCCGGTCGCGCGGGCGGTGGCGGCGATCAGCAGGTCGTGCGCGCCGCGCTGGTGGCCGGTGCGCCGCGTGTGGGCGAGGAGCGCCGCGTGCGCTCTGGCGATCGGCAGGCCGTAGGGCTCGATCGACACGGTCTCGAGTACGGCGTCGACGAACTTCTCGCGCGACGGGCGGCGCCTCTCGTCCGCGAGCTCGACGCCGACGAGCAGCTCGGCGGCGGTGATCGCCGCGATGGCGACGTCCTCGTCGTCACCGATCAGTTCGAGTGGGGAGGCGGACCCGCGCTCGGCAGCGACGAGCACCGTAGTGTCGAGGATCAGGCGTGCCAGGGGTCCGTCTCGCTGCCGACCGCCTCGCGCAGCTCGCGCAGCTCGTCGGCCCACGCCGCATCTGGCCGGTTTCGCTGGAGGATGTCCTTGAGGTCGCGGCCGGTGGACCCGATCGCCGGCCCGACGGTCGCGACGGCGCGGCCGCGACGCATGACGACGAAGGTCTCGCGCCGGTTCTCGATGGAGTCGAGCATCTCCGAGAAGCGCCGCGCGGCCTCTGTGGCGGTCACCTGCCTCATATGGATCAGATTATCAGATGCGACCTGCCCGGCGGCGCAGTGGCGATTGATTCGATCGGAGACGTGGCTCCAATCCCAATAGGCATCCTGCGACCGCGCACGCGAGCGCTGGCGATCCGGCTCTGCACCCGGACGCGCCCGGCAGGATTCGAACCTGCGACCTCTTGCTCCGGAGGCAAGCGCTCTATCCACTGAGCTACGGGCGCTGGGATGGGTCAGTGTAGACCCATGGTGGCGCTCGACTGAGCGGGAAGGGCCCGCGGCAGCGAAGATACGCAGCCGGATGGACCTCGACGTCGTATTCCTCGGAACCGCCGGCTCGGCGCCGACCGCGCGGCGCGGGCTGCCCGCCACGTTGATCAGGCGCGGCGGCGAGCGGCTGCTGTTCGACTGCGGGGAGGGCACGCAGCGGCAGATGATCCGCTCGATCGGGCTCGTCGACGTCGACGAGGTGTTCATCACCCACTTCCACGCCGACCACGTGCTCGGGCTGCCCGGGATGCTCAAGACGTTCGGCCTCCACGGCCGCGAGCGGCCGATCACCGTGTACGGACCGGCCGGCCTGGAGACGCTGTTCCGGGTGCTCGCGCCGCTGATCGGCAAGACCGGCTACCACGTGCGGATCGAGGAGCTCGAGAGCGGCGACGACCTCGACGGCGACGGCTATGCGATCTCGGCGTTCTCGGTCGCCCACCGCGTCCCCGCGCTCGGCTACGCGCTCGTCGAGGATCCCCGGCCCGGCCGCTTCGACGAGCGGCGCGCGATCGAGCTCGGCGTCAAGCCCGGCCCCGACTTCGGTCGGCTACAGGGCGGCGAGACGGTGGCCGGCACGGACGGGGACGTCAGCCCGGACCAGGTGCTGGGGGAGGAGCGGGCCGGCCGGCGAATCGTCATCACCGGCGACACGGCGCCGTGCGACATGACGCGCGCGATCGCCGACCGGGCCGACCTGCTCGTCCACGAGGCGACGTTCATGCACGAGGATCTTGCGCGCGCCCGCGAGACCGGCCACTCCACGGCCCGTCAGGCGGCGATGCTCGCCGCCGAGGCGCAGGTGCGGCTGCTCGCCCTCACGCACATCTCCTCGCGCTACGGCGCCGGCCCGCTGCGCGACGAGGCGCGCGCGGAGCTCGACCGCACGATCGTCCCGCGCGACTTCGACCGCGTCGAGGTGCCGTTCCCCGAGCGCGGCGAGCCGGTCCACGAGCGCGGCCCCGACGGCTGAGCGCGCCCGCGGCCCCGCGACGTCGCGCCCTGGTGCTACATTCGCCGGGACGCTCCTTTAACCCGGTCCCGTGAGGCCAGGAAGGACAGATGGCTTGACCCAGAAGGTCGTTCTCGACCGCGACGACATGCGGCGCACGCTCGTGCGCATCGCTCACGAGATCGTCGAGAGCAACGGTGGCGAGCCGCTCGCGATCGTCGGCATCCACCGCCGCGGCGCCTTCCTGGCGGCCCGCCTGCGCGACCGGGTGGCCGACCTGATCGGCGAGCCGGTGCCGCTCGGCGACGTCGACATCTCCTTCTACCGCGACGACGTCGGCCTGCGCGATCCCGCCGACGCCGCCGCCGGCCCGGTCGTCCACGCCTCGCACGTCGACTTCCCCGTCGAGGAGACGACGGTCGTGCTCGTCGACGACGTGCTCTTCACCGGCCGCACCGTGCGCGCCGCGATCGACGCGCTGCTCGACTACGGCCGCCCGCGCCGCGTCCAGCTCGCCGTGCTCGCCGACCGCGGCCACCGCGAGCTGCCGATCCGGCCCGACTACGTCGGCAAGAACCTGCCGACCGCGCGCTCGGAGCGGGTCGAGGTCCACGTCGAGGAGCTCGACGGCGAGGACGAGGTCGCGATCGTCTCCGGCTCGGAGATCCGGATCGAGAGGAACGAGGCATGAACCGGCACCTGCTGTCGATCGACGACCTGACCCGCCCCGACATCGAGCGCATCCTGCGCCGCGCCGAGAGCTTCGCCGAGGTCTCCGGCCGCGAGATCAAGAAGGTGCCGACGCTGCGCGGGCGGACGATCATCAACCTCTTCTACGAGGCATCGACGCGCACCAGCTCGTCGTTCGAGCTCGCCGCCAAGCGGCTCTCGGCCGACCTCGTCTCGGTCAAGGCCCAGGGCTCCTCCGTCGACAAGGGCGAGTCGCTCAAGGACACGATCCAGACGCTCTCCGCCTACGACCCGGCGGCGATCGTGATCCGCTCCGGGCAGGTCGGCGCCGCGGCGCTCGTCGCCCGCTGGACGAGCGCGGCGGTCGTCAACGCCGGCGACGGCAAGCACGAGCACCCGACCCAGGCGCTGCTCGACCTCTACACGCTGCGCCGGCGCAGCGGCTCGCTCGAAGGGCTGCGCGTCTGGATCGTCGGCGACGTCCTCCACAGCCGCGTCGCACGGTCGGGCATCCTGGCCTTCGCTCGGATGGGCTGCAAGGTCACCGTCTGCGGCCCGCCGACGCTGATCCCGCGCGGCATCGAGGCGCTCGGCTGCGAGGTCAGGTACACGCTCGACGACCTTGGCGAGGCGGACGTCGTCTACGCGCTGCGGATGCAGCAGGAGCGCATGACGGGCGAGCTGGTGCCGTCGCTGCGCGAGTACGCGGCGCGGTACCAGATCGACGGGCGGCGGCTCGGCCACGGCCAGCTGCTGATGCACCCGGGCCCGATCAACCGCGGCGTCGAGCTCGCCGCCGAGGTGATCGACTCGCCCCAGGCGCTGATCGCCGAGCAGGTCGAGTCGGGCGTGGTCGTCCGGATGGCCGTGCTGTACGAGCTGCTCGCCGGCGGCCCCGGCGGCGGCCGGCCGGCCCTTCGCCACGCCGACGTCTCGGAGCCACAGCCGGCATGAACGGCCTCCACGCCAGCGCCCGGGCGCCCGAGTCCGGGCGGCTCGACCGCGCTCCCGCGCCGGACGCGACCGTGCTCGTCCGCGGCGCCCACCTGCTCGATCCGCGCGCCGGGCTCGACGGTCCCGGCGACGTGCTCGTCCGTGACGGCGCGATCGCCGCGATCGGCGCTGCCGGAGCGCTCGAGGCGCCGGAGGGCGCTGAGGTGGTGAAGGCCGAGGGGCTGCACGCCTTCCCCGCGTTCGTCGATCCGCACGTGCATCTGCGCACGCCCGGCCGCGAGGACGAGGAGGACATCGACACCGGCACGCGGGCGGCGGCGGCGGGCGGCTTCTGCGCGATCCTCGCGATGCCGAACACCGATCCCGTCGTCGACTCCGCGCCCGTGCTGCGCTCGCTGCGCGAGCGCGCGCGCGCCGAGGCGCGGATCCCGACCGGCTTCACGGCCTCGATAACCGTCGGCATGGCCGGCGAGCGGCTGACCGAGATGGCGGAGCTGGCCGACGCCGGCGCCGCCGCCTTCACCGACGACGGCCTGCCGGTGCGCTCGGCCGGGATGATGCGCCAGGCGCTGCGCTACCAGCGGCTCTGCGGCGGCGTGCTCGCCCTCCACGAGGAGGACCCGACGCTCTCCGCGGGCGGCGCCATGCACGAGGGCGACGTGGCGGCGCTGCTCGGCCTGGCGGGCATCCCGTCGGTCTCCGAGTCGACGATGGTTGCCCGCGACTGCGAGCTCGCCCGCTACGAGGACGGGCGCATCCACATCCAGCACGTCTCCGCCCGCCAGACGGTCGAGGTGCTCGAGCAGGCCAAGGCCGCGGGCGTCCAGGTGACCGCCGAGGCGTCCCCGCACCATCTGCTGCTGACCGACGAGGCGGTGCGCTCGCTCGACACCCACTTCAAGATGAACCCGCCGCTGCGCAGCGAGGACGATCGCCAGGCGGTCGTCGACGGCCTGCGCTCGGGCGTGCTCGACTGCGTCGCCACCGACCACGCGCCGCACTCGCGTGAGGAGAAGGAGGAGCCGTTCGAGCTCGCCCCGATGGGCGTCACTGGGCTCGAGACGGCGTTTGCCGCCATTCACACCGACCTCGTGCTGCCCGGCGTGCTCGACCTCGGCCTGGTCGTGGAGCGCATGACGGCCGGCGGGGCGGCGTTCGGGCTCGTCGTGCCGACGCTCGCCAAGGACGCGCCGGCGAACCTCTGCCTCGTCGACCTCGCCGCGGAGTGGGAGGTGGGCGAGTCCGGCTACGAGAGCCGCTCGGCGAACTGCGCCTTCGCCGGCCGCTCGCTGCAGGGCCGCGTGCGGATGACCGTCGCGGCGGGCGCCGTCGCGTTCCGCGAGCGCTCGTTCGCGATCGAGGCGGTCCGGTGAGCGCCTACCTGCTGCTCGAGGACGGCGTTCGCTTCGACGGCGACGCCGCTGGCGCCACCGGGCCCGTCACCGGCGAGGTCGTCTTCAACACGGCGATGTCCGGCTACCAGGAGGCGGTCACCGACCCCAGCTACCGCGGCCAGCTGATCGTCTTCACGTACCCGCTGATCGGCAACTACGGCGTCGCCGCCGAGAACATGGAGTCGGACCGCGTCCACGCGCGCGCCGTGGTGATGCGCGAGGGCGTCGACCGCGAGGACGCCCCGCACGCCGAGGGCGGCTGGCTGACCTGGCTGGCCGACTGCGGCATCCCCGCCATCTGCGGCGTCGACACGCGCGCGCTGGTGCGCCACATCCGCGACCGCGGCGCCATGCGCGGCGGCATCTTCCCCGGCGGGCTGCCGGAGGGCGAGGCGATGGAGCGGGTTCGCGCCGAGCGGCCGATGGCGGGCGCCGACCTAGCCTGCGAGGTGACGCCGGCCGCCCTCGTGGTGCTCGAGCCCCTGACCGACACGGCCGGGCCGACGATCGCCGCGATCGACACCGGCATCAAGGACTCGATCGTGCGCAACCTGCGCGAGCGCGGCGCGCGTGTCGAGCTGCATCCGTGCGCGACCTCCGCCGACGAGCTGCTCGCACGCGACGCCGACGCCTTCTTCCTCGCCAACGGGCCCGGCGACCCCGCCGCGCTCGGGTACGTCGTCGACACCATCCGCGAGCTCGTCGGCAAGAAGCCGGTGTTCGGCATCTGCCTCGGCCACCAGCTGCTGTGCCGGGCGGTCGGCCTGGAGACGACCAAGCTGCCGTTCGGACACCGCGGGTCCAACCACCCCGTCAAGGACCTCGAGACCGGTCGCATCGACATCACGAGCCAGAACCACGGCTTCGCCGTCGTCGGTCCGGATGGGAGCAAGACGATCGACACCGACGAGCCGGTCCGCTGGGAGACCGACTTCGGCGCCGCCGAGCTCTCGCAGATCAACCTCTACGACCGCACCGTCGAGGGGCTCGTCCTGCGCGACGTCCCCGGCGCCACCGTCCAGTACCACCCGGAGGCCGGCCCCGGCCCGCACGACTCCCTGCACATCTTCGACAGGTTCCTGAGGATGGTCGAGCGCGTTGCCTAGGCGCGACGACATCCAGAAGATCCTCGTCGTCGGCAGCGGGCCGATCGTCATCGGCCAGGCGGCCGAGTTCGACTACTCCGGCGCGCAGGCGTGCAAGGTGCTGCTCGCCGAGGGCTACGAGGTCGTGCTCGTCAACTCCAACCCGGCGACGATCATGACCGACCCCGAGTTCGCGACCGCGACGTACATCGAGCCGCTGCTGCCCGCCTCGGTGGCGAAGGTCATCGAGCGCGAGCGCCCGGACGCGCTGCTGCCGACCCTCGGCGGCGGCACCGCGCTCAACATCGCCCGCGACCTGACCGACGACGGCACGCTCGAGCGCTACGGCGTCGAGCTGATCGGCGCGACCTACGAGGCGATCCAGCGTGCCGAGGACCGTGACCTGTTCAAGGAGACGATGGACGCGGCGGGCCTGCGCAGCGCGCGCTCGACCGCGGTCAGCTCGATGCAGGAGGCGCTCGCGGCGCTGCCGGACATCGGGCTGCCGGCGATCGTCCGGCCCGGCTTCACGATGGGCGGGCAGGGGGGAGGCATCGCGCGCAGCGAGGCCGAGTACCAGCAGCGCGTCGCGGAGGGCCTCGCCGCCAGCCCGATCGGGCAGGTGCTCGTCGAGGAGTCGGTGATCGGGTGGGGCGAGTTCGAGCTCGAGCTGATGCGCGACCGCAACGACAACGTCGTCGTCGTCTGCTCGATCGAGAACATCGACCCGATGGGCGCCCACACCGGCGACTCGGTCACCGTCGCGCCGCAGCAGACGCTCTCCGACCGCCAGTACCAGCTGCTGCGCGACCAGGCGATCGCCGTCATCCGCGCCGTCGGCGTCGAGACGGGCGGCTCGAACATCCAGTTCGCGGTCAACCCCGAGACCGACGAGATCATCGTCATCGAGATGAACCCGCGCGTGTCGCGCTCGTCCGCGCTCGCGTCGAAGGCGACCGGCTTCCCGATCGCGAAGATCGCCGCGCGCCTGGCCGTCGGCTACACGCTCGACGAGATCGACAACGACATCACCGGCGTCACGCCGGCGAGCTTCGAGCCGACGATCGACTACGTCGTCGTCAAGTGGCCGCGCTTCGCCTTCGAGAAGTTCCCCGGCGCCGACGGGCTGCTCTCGACCTACATGCAGTCGGTCGGCGAGGCGATGGCGATCGGCCGCACCTTCAAGCAGGCGTTCGTGAAGGCGATGCGCTCGCGCGAGCTCGACGTCGTGCCCACGCCGCCGCGGGACGTCGACGAGCTGCTCACGCGGCTCGAGCGGCCGGCGCACGACCGCTACGAGCTGCTCTTCGAGGCGATCCGGCGTGGCGTGCCCGAGAGTGAGATCTGCGCGCGCACGCAGATCGACCCCTGGTACGTCGCCGAGCTCGCCGCGCTCGCCCGCGGCGAGGATCCCGAGGCCGGCCTCGTGCGGACGTTCAAGGCCGTCGACACCTGCGCCGCCGAGTTCGAGGCGCTGACGCCCTACTACTACTCCGGCTGGGAGCGCCCCGGCCCCGACGGCCCCCGCCATGAGGTCCGGATGGGATCGGGGGGCTCGCGCCCCCCGGGCCCCCCGCTCGCGCCTGGCCGGTCGCAGGAGGGATCGGGGTCGGTCGTGATCCTCGGCTCCGGCCCCAACCGGATCGGCCAGGGGATCGAGTTCGACTACTGCTGCGTGCACGCCGCGATGACCGTCCGCGAGTCCGGTCGCGACGCGGTGATGGTCAACTGCAACCCGGAGACCGTCTCGACCGACTACGACACGTCGGACCGGCTCTACTTCGAGCCGCTGACGCTCGAGGACGTGCTCGGCGTGATCGAGGTCGAGCGGCCCGAGGGCGTGATCGTCCAGTTCGGCGGCCAGACGCCGCTCAAGCTTGCGCAGGCCCTCGCCGACGCCGGCGTCCCGCTGCTCGGCACGCCGGTCGAGTCGATCCACCGCGCCGAGGACCGCCCCAGCTTCGGCGCCCTGCTCGAGGAGCTCGGCCTCCAGAGCCCGCCCTACGCCACCGCCGGCTCGCCCGAGCAGGCGCTCGACGCCGCCGACAGCGTCGGCTACCCACTGCTCGTCCGGCCCAGCTACGTCCTCGGCGGCCGCGCGATGGAGATCTGCTACTCCCGCGACCATCTCGCGGACTACCTGCGGCGCCATGCGCCGCAGGGGCCGCCAGCAGACCGGCCAAGCGCCGCTAAGGCTGGAACAGGGGGGGCCCACGGGGGGGAGTCCCCCCGTGATCCGCATCCAGGGGGGGCGGAGCCCCCTCGGGCCATCTTCCTGGATCGGTTCTTGGAGAATGCGATCGAGATCGACGTCGATGCGCTCTGCGACGGCGAGACCGCCCGGATCGGGGCGATCATGCAGCACGTCGAGGAGGCCGGCATCCACTCCGGCGACTCGGCCTGCGTGATCCCCGCGATGTCGCTCGGCCCCGACATGCTCGCCCAGGTCGAGCGCGCGACCGAGCGGATTGCGCTCAGCCTCGGCGTCGTCGGGCTGATCAACATCCAGTTCGCCGTCTACGGCGACGACGAGCTCTACGTGATCGAGGCCAACCCGCGCGCCTCGCGCACGGTCCCGTTCGTCTCCAAGGCCGTCGGCGTCCCGCTCGCGAAGGTGGCCTGCCGATTGATGCTCGGCGAGCGGCTCGCGGACATCGACCTCGCGCTGCCGGCCCATCCCGGCCACGTCGCCGTCAAGGAGGCGGTGCTCCCGTTCGGACGCTTCCCGCGCGCCGACGCGCGGCTCGGCCCGGAGATGAAGTCGACCGGCGAGGTGATGGGCATCGCCGCCGACTACCCGACCGCGTTCGGCAAGGCCCAGGCGGCCGCGGGCGCCGAGCTGCCGGCCGGCGGCACGGTGTTCATCAGCGTCACCGATGGCGACAAGCCGAGCGCCACGCAGCTGGCCGCGTCGCTGCACGACCTCGGCTTCGCGGTCCTCGCCACCGGCGGCACGGCGCAGGCGATCCGCCGCATGGGGGTGCCGGTCGAGCGGATCAGCAAGCTCAGCGAGGGCTCCCCGAACGTCGTCGAGCGGATCGACGCGGGCGAGGTGGATCTCGTCATCAACACGCCGACCGGCTCAGGGGCGCGCGCCGACGGCTACGAGATCAGGCGCGCGGCGGTCGCGCGCGGCATCCCGTGCATCACCACGATGAGCGGGGCCTCGGCGGCACAGCGCGCGATCCGAGCCAAGCTCGGCGACGAGCAGCCGCCGATCCCACTGCAGGAGCTGCATGGGGAGCGTGCCGCCGCGCGGGCCACGGTCGCGGCCGGCGGGGAGCGGCCGAGCGGGGCCGGCGGGTGACCCTCACCGCGGAGGCCCGGACGCTGGCGCCGCCGGAGCGCCGGATCGCCGAGGTCCGCTCCGTCGAGCGGATCGGCGCCTACGACCTGATCACGGCACGCGACCCGATCGGGCCGCCGGATCCGCGCCCCGGCCAGTTCTACATGCTCGCGGCCGGCGAGCGGTGGGGTGGGGGGGCCGGCGAGCGTCCGTACCTGCCACGCGCGTTCTCCTACGCTCGCGCGCGGCCGCTCGCCGGCGGCCAGGGGGTCGACCTCCAGTTCCTGCTCGAGGAGGTCGGCCCTGGGACGTGTCGCCTCGGCGAGCTCGTCGCCGGCGATCCCCTGGCGCTGCTGGGACCGCTCGGGATCGGCTTCGAGTCGCCACCTGCCGACCGCCGGCCGTTGCTCGTCGGCGGCGGGATCGGCGTCGCGCCGCTGCTCTGCTGGGACGACGAGCTGCGCGCGGGCGCACGCGAGCCCGGCGTGCTGCTCGGCTTCCGCTCGGCCGGTCACGCGCGGGCGGCGGACCTGTTCGCCGGCTCGCCCGACGTATCCACGGACGACGGCTCGGTCGGTCGCGCGGGCGTGGTGACCGAGCCGCTGCGCGCCGATCTCGAGCGCGACCCGCTCGCCGTCGTGCATGCCTGCGGGCCCGAGGGCATGCTCGACGCCGTCAGGTCCGTCTGCGGCGAGCTCGGCGTCCCCGCGCGCCTGGCGCTCGAGGCGGGCATGGCGTGCGGCTACGGCGCCTGCTTCGGCTGCGTCGTACCGACGGTCGACGGCTACGCGCGCGTATGCGTCGACGGGCCCGTCTTCGACGCCGCGGTGCTCGCATGAGGCCTGAGCCGGTCGAGCTCTGCGGCGTCCCCCTGCGCGGCCCGATCCTGAACGGCTCGGGCACGTTCGACGCGATCGCCGCCCATCGCGCCTTCGGCGACGCGCTCCTGGAGTCGTTCCCGTTCGACTGCTTCGTGTCGAAGACGATCACGGTCGCGCCGCGCGACGGCAACCCGCCGCCCCGGCTCTGGGAGGCGCCCGCCGGGATGATCAACTCGATCGGGCTGCCGAACAAGGGGCTCGAGCGGTTCCTCGAGCTCGACCTGCCGCAGCTCGCCACGCTGCCGGTGCCGCTGTGCGTGTCGGTGATGGGCTTCAGCCACGACGAGCTGGCGACCCTGGTCGGCGCCGTCGGCGCCGTCGAGGACATCGGGCTCGTCGAGATCAACGTCTCGTGCCCGAACGTCGAGACCGGCACGATCGTGGGCGCCGACCCGGGCGAGACGGAGGCGGCGGTGCGGCGGCTTCGCCCGCTGACCGAGAAGCCGCTGATCGTCAAGCTGACGCCGAGCGCGACCGATCCCGCGGCCGTCGCGGCGGCGGCCGAGGCTGCGGGCGCGGATGCCGTCGCGCTGATCAACACGCTCAAGGGGATGGCGATCGACCCGCGCACGCGCCAGCCGTCGCTCGGCAACCGCACCGGCGGCCTCTCCGGGCCGGCGGTGCGCGCGGTCGCGCTCGAGCAGGTCGCCGCGGTCGCCGCTCGCGTCGACATTCCGATCGTCGGCATGGGCGGGATCGCGTCGGGCCGCGACGCCGACGACTTCCTCGCGGCAGGGGCCTCCGTGGTCGCCGTCGGCACCGAGAGCTTCCGCGATCCGGCGGCCGGACGGCGCATCGCCGCCGAGCTGGCGGCAATCCGCGCCGCGATGCGGGACGCGTCCGCTGGCGCCGCGCTGTGAGCGATGCCAGGGACACGCCGTTCTCTCGCGCCTAGCACAAAGTGCCTGCAAAGCCGACCGAAAGGGTCAAGCAGCACGAAGCTTCCTCAACCTCGAGTCGAGGTCGAGGTGAATTCACCAAAAATCGGCGCCTTCGGGCGGCGAGCGCCGCGATCCGTGTGTATAGTCGCCGCCCATGCCGGTCGCGCACGAATCGCCCGCCAAGACCCAGCCCGGCGGCGACTCGCGCAACGACGGTCGGGGCGCCCAGCCCGGAATCGCGCCTGAGCGGTCGCTGACCCAGCGGATGGAGGCGCTCAAGCGCGCGAACGAGATCCGTACGCGCCGCGCGCGCCTCAAGCGGGACCTCAAGGGCGGCCGGATCCAGATCCACACGCTGCTGCTGGACCCGCCGGACTACCTCGCGACGGCGAAGGCGTTCGACCTGCTGCTCGCGGTCCCCAAGTACGGCCGCGTCAAGGTCAACCGCATTCTCACGCAGTGCCGGATCTCGCCGAGCAAGACGATCGGCGGCCTCTCGGAGCGCCAGCGCAACGAGCTGGTGTCCTACCTGCGGCGCTAGCCCGGCGGATCGGCGGCGAGTGGACACCCCGGTGCTGGTCATCACAGGCCCCTCGGGCGTCGGCAAGGGCACGCTCATCCGGGCGCTGCTCGAGGCGGTGCCCGGCAGCGAGCTGTCGGTCTCGGCGACGACCCGCCCGCCGCGTGGCGGCGAGATCAACGGCCGCGACTACCACTTCCTGAGCGAGCCGGAGTTCCTAACGCGGGTCGAGAGCGGCGAGTTCGTCGAGCACGCCCAGTACGCCGGCAACCACTATGGGACGCTCCGCAGCGAGCTGCGGCGGCCGGCCAGCCTGGTCGTGCTCGAGATCGATCTCCAGGGCGCGCGCCAGATCCGCGAGACGATGCCCGAGGCCGAGCAGGTCTTCATCGCGCCGCCCGAGTTCGGCGAGCTGGAGCGCCGGCTGGTCGCGCGCGGCGCCGAGACACCGGAGCAGATCGAGCGCCGGCTGGCCGTGGCGCGAGACGAGATGGCGGCCCAAGACGAGTTCCGCCACCGCATCGTAAACACCGACGCCGAGACCGCGGCGCGGGAGCTGATCGACCTCGCCGCTACCATGTGTGCCCCCGAAGTCAGGAACGACACGTGATCAACCCTCGCCTCGACACGCTGCTGGAGAACGTCGACTCGCACTACGCGTGCGTGCTCGTCGCGGCCAAGCGCGCCCGGCAGATCAACAGCTACTACCACAACCTCGGCGAGGGGACGTTCGACGAGTACCCGCCGCCGATGGTCGAGACCGGGTCGAAGAACTACCTCGGCATCGCCCTCGACGAGATCGCGCAAGGCAAGATCAAGTACCACTACAACGACTAGCGCCCGGTGAGCGGCTAGGGCGTCATGGCGCGACTGCTGCTGGGAGTCTCGGGCGGGATCGCCGCCTACAAGGCCGTCGAGCTGGTGCGGCTGGCGACGGCCGCCGGGCATGCGGTGCGGGTCGTCCAGACGCCCTCGAGCCTGCGGTTCGTCGGCAGGGCGACGTTCGAGGCAGTGACAGGCGCGCCGGTGCTGGTCGACGAGTTCGAGGCCGATCCGGCGCGCGGCGCGTTCCCGGGCGACCCACCGCCCGACCACGACCCGATCTCCCATCTCGAGCTCGTCCGTCGCTGCGACGCGCTGCTGATCGCGCCGGCGTCGGCGAACACGATCGCCAAGCTGGCCGGCGGGCACGCCGACAACCTGCTCACCAGCGCCGCGCTCGCCTGCACGGCCCCGACGATCGTCGCGCCGGCCATGAACGGCGCGATGTGGGAGCACCCGGCCACCGCGGCGAACGTGGAGGTCCTGCGCGCCCGCGGCGCGGCGATCGTCGCGCCGGAGACCGGCCGGCTCGCCTCCAGGGGCGAGTGGGGGACCGGTCGCCTGGCGCCGCCCGAGAGCATCCTCGCGGCCGCCGAGCGCGCGCTCGGTAGCGCCGCGGCGCCCGGCGGACGGCTCGACGGCCTCCACGTCCTCGTCACCGCCGGCGGCACGCGTGAGCCGATCGACGCCGTCCGCTACGTCGGCAACCGCTCCTCTGGCCGCATGGGCGTGGCGCTCGCCGCCGAGGCCGCGCGTCGCGGCGCGGCCGTGACGCTGATCGGCGCCAACCTCGCCGTCCCGCCGCCGTCCGGCGTCGACCTGGTCGAGGTCACGACCGCGGCGGAGCTCGAGGCGGCGACCAGCGACCGCTTCCCGGCCTGCGACGTCCTGCTGATGGTCGCCGCCGTCGCGGACTTCCGGCCCGCCGACGTCGCCGGCGGCAAGATCAAGAAGGACGGTCGCGGCGAGCTGACCGTGCGGCTCGAGTCGACGGCCGACGTGCTGGGGGGTCTCGCCGAGCTGCGGCGCGACGGTCAGACGCTCGTCGGCTTCGCCGCCGAGCATGGCGAGGACGGTCTCGCGCACGCCCGCGGCAAGCTCGAGCGCAAGCGCCTCGACGCCGTGGTGCTCAACGACGTCAGTCAGCCGGGGATCGGGTTCGACGCGGAGGAGAACGAGGTGACGATCCTCACGCGCGACGGCGAGCAGCCCGTGCCGCGCGGCTCGAAGTCCGCAATCGCCATCGCCATACTCGATCGAGTCGAGGCCGTCAGGAGGACAGCAGGGGAGGTGACGTCGTGAGCGAGGCGACGCCCGAGCAGCGCGGCGAGCTCGTCTACGACCTTTACAAGCGCGGCAGTGAGCTGCTCGAGAAGGGCGACTTCGCGGCCGCCGCGATCCCGCTCGAGCGCGCACGCAGGCTCGAGCCGGACAAGACCTCGATTCGCGAGGCGCTCGGCCGCGCGTACTTTCGCTGCGGGCGCTTCCGCAGCGCCGCCGAGGAGTTCGAGGCGGTCGTCGAGCGGGCCCCGGTCAACGACTTCGCCCACTTCTGCCTCGGCAAGGCGCTCGCCAAGACCGGCCGCCGGCGGGAGGCCCGCCGGCACGCCGTTCTCGCGGCGGGCATGCGGCCGGACCGGGCCGACTACCGCAACCTCCGCGACAGGCTCAGAGCGGCCTGAGCCAGCCGTCGGGCGGGGGCGGTGAGCGCTTGGCGCGTTGGAGCTCGCGCACGGCGATAGCGGC
The DNA here is from genome assembly GCA_040881635.1 of Thermoleophilaceae bacterium. GTDB lineage: Bacteria > Actinomycetota > Thermoleophilia > Solirubrobacterales > Thermoleophilaceae > JAAYBF01. The sequence continues at coordinate 73,296 of JBBECV010000023.1, read as the reverse complement.
CTCGACGACGAGGCCGAGCAGGCGGTCGAGCTCGCGCTCGGAGACGGACGTCGCGGCGAGATCGGCATGGACCCAGATCTCGTGCGCCTGCGTGCAACCGAAGCGCACGTGCCGGGTCGAGCGGTTCCACCACAGCAGCATCCACGGGTCGACGAGCTCGGGATCGCTCAGCGCGTGCGCCTTCGCGGTCAGCAGCCCGTCGGCGATCCGCACGCCGATATCGAGCGGCCAGCCGCCGCCATGGTCGGCGTCGAGCGTGACGCCCCACTCGGCGTGTGCGGGCCGCCGGCTCTCGCCCGGGAGCGAGCCGACGTAGGCATCCACGATGTCGACAGCGGCAGCCATCGCACCCAGACTACGACTCGAAGGCGGGCGCCTGACGCGTCTATACTGGTCCGCTGCTTGGACTTTCAGACGTACCGCGACCTCGGTCGCGCCTGGAGGTGGGCTTCGCAGCCCACCTTTTTTTCGACCATATGACGAATCACACGGACGAGATCCACACCGCAGTCGAGGCGCGCCTGGCGCGCTCGCTGCCTGATGTCGATCTGCTCGCCTGCGAGCAGATCGGCGCCGAGCGCCTGCGCGTGACGATCGACCACCCGGACGGCGTCGACCTCGCGCTCTGCGAGCGCGTCACGCACGAGCTCGGGGATCTGCTGACCAGGTACGGCCTCGAGGTCTCCTCGCCGGGGCCCGAGCGCCCGCTGGTCAAGCCCGACCACTTTCGCCGCTTCCTCGGCCGGCGCGCCCGCGTGCGGACGCGCGAGCCGCGCGACGGCCATCGCAGCTTCACGGGCGAGCTCGTGGGCGCATCGGAGGCCGAGGTCACCGTCGCGGCCGGGACGGGCGTCGTGACGATCCCGTACGCGGAGATCGCGCGCAGCCATCTGGTGAGCGGCACCCCCGACGCCGAGGGCGGCCGGACCGACGACATGGGGAATGGAGGCAACTGATGAGCAAGGAGATCGTCGAGGCGATCCAGGCGCTTGGCCAGGAGAAGGGCATCGCCACGGACACGCTGATGGACGCGCTCGCCGATGCGCTGCTCTCGGCCTACAAGAAGAGCCCCGGCTCGGCCAAGTACGCGCGCGTCGACATCGACCACGAGAGCGGCGACTTCGTCGTCTACGAGCTGCTGCTGCCGGCCGAGCTCGAGGAGCGCCTGCTCGCGGAGGCCGAGGAGGCTCAGGAGGAGCCCGAGATCGACCCCGAGACGGGGGAGATGCGCGAGCCCGAGGAGCCCGAGCTCGATCCGGAGGTGCTCGCCGAGTACCGCGACCAGATCGACGAGCGCGACGTGACGCCGAAGGACTTCGGTCGAATCGCCGCCCAGACCGCCAAGCAGGTCATCCTCCAGCGCGTGCGCGAGGCCGAGCGCGACATGATGTTCGACGAGTACCAGGACCGCGTCGGCGAGCTGATCACCGGCCTCGTCCAGCAGTCGGACTCGCGCTACACGCTGGTCCAGCTGCGCGAGCGCGTCGAGGCGCTGCTGCCACGGTCGGAGCAGGTGCCCGGCGAGCGCTACGACCACGGCGCGCGCGTGAAGGCGATCATCACCGACGTGTCCGCGGAGTCCAAGGGCCCCAGCATCATCGTCTCGCGCCGCTCGCCGGAGCTGATCCGGGCGCTGTTCGAGCTCGAGGTGCCGGAGATCGCCGACGGCCTCGTCGAGATCCAGAACGTCGCCCGCGAGCCCGGCTACCGCTCGAAGATCGCGGTCGTCTCGCACGCCAACGGCGTCGATCCGGTCGGCGCCTGCGTCGGGCCGCGCGGCTCGCGCGTGCGGATGGTCGTCTCCGAGCTGCGCGGCGAGAAGATCGACATCATCCCCTTCAACGAGGAGCCCGCCCGCTTCGTCGCCAAGGCGCTGTCGCCGGCGCGCGTGCGCGAGGTGCTCGTCGACGACGAGGCCAAGCAGGCGACGGTGATCGTGCCCGACGACCAGCTGTCGCTCGCGATCGGCAAGGACGGGCTCAACGCACGCCTCGCGGCCCGCCTGACCGGCTGGCGCGTGGACATCCGGTCCGAGACCGAGTTCGCCCAGGAGGACTCGGACCTCGGCCTCGACGAGGAGGAGACCGCGGGCCGCTGCGCCGCGATCCTCTCGAACGGGAAGCGCTGTCCGAACGCCTCGATCCCGGGGTCGCGCTACTGCGGCCTGCCGGCGCACCAGGCGCTCACGGACACCGACAACGACTACGTCACCGGTGAGCCGCCGGCCGTCGAGGACACCGAGCCGGAGGCCCCAGCGGTCGACGGCGACGGCGCGACGGCCGAGGCCGAGCCGGCGGGCGACCAGAGCTAGGCAGGTATGGCCAAGAAGCGCGTCCATGAGATAGCGAAGGAGCGTGGGATCCCCTCGAAGGAGGTGATCGCCAAGCTGCAGGCCGCCGGCCTCGACGTGAAGGCGGCCGCCTCGAGCGTCGACGAGGGCGACATCGAGATGGCGTTCAGCGGTGGCAAGAAGCCGCCGGCAGAGAAGGGCGGCCGCAAGGTGCCCGGCGTCGCCGAAGGCAGCAAGGGCCCGGCGAAGGCTCGCGCCGCCGCCGCGGCCGCGCGCAAGGCCGGCAGCGGCGGCAACGGGGCCGGCGCCTCGCGGTCCGGTGCCTCCACCGGCCAGGAGAGCCGCCCGCCGGCCCAGGCGGCCGCGGCCGGTTCCACGCAACGGCCGGCGCGTCCGGCGCGCGACGACGGTGGCGGGGGAGGAGCAGCACAGGGGGGCCGGCGGCGACGGGTCGTCATCGACTCGCAGGCGTCGCGCCGCGCACCGGGCCCGCCGCCGCAGCAGCAGACCCCGCCGCGCCGGCGCGGACGCCGCCGCCGCACGCCGTGGGTCGAGCCCGACTTCAGCCAGCAGCCCGAGGAGCCGCAGGAGGAGCGGATAACCGAGCTCAAGTCCGGCGCGACCGTCAAGGAGGTCGCAGAGTCGCTCGGCCTGTCGGCGCCCGAGGTGATCAAGAAGCTGATGGAGCTCGGCGAGATGGCGACGCTGACCCAGACGCTGCCCGACGAGGCGATCGAGGTGCTCGCCGAGAGCTTCGAGAAGAAGGTCCAGATCGTCCACGCCGCCGACGAGGTCGCCGACGAGGCGATCGCCTACGAGGACGCCGAGGAGCAGCTCGCCGCGCGGCCCCCGGTGGTCACCGTCATGGGTCACGTCGACCACGGCAAGACGTCGCTGCTCGACGCGATCCGCGAGACGGAGGTCGCCGCGGGCGAGGCCGGTGGCATCACCCAGCACATCGGCGCCTACCAGGTCCACCACGGCGACCACACGATCACGTTCCTCGACACGCCGGGCCACCAGGCGTTCACGGCGATGCGCGCCCGCGGCGCGAGCGTCACGGACATCGCGGTGATCGTGGTGGCGGCAGACGACGGCGTGATGCCCCAGACGGTCGAGGCGATCGACCACTCGAAGGCGGCCGAGGTCCCGATAGTGGTCGCCGTCAACAAGATCGACGTCGAGGGCGCCGACCCCCAGCGCGTCCGCGGCGAGCTCGCACAGCATGGCCTGACGCCGGCCGACTGGGGCGGCGACACCGAGTTCTGCGACGTGTCCGCCAAGACGCGCCAGAACCTCGACGAGCTGATCGAGACCCTGACGACGCTCGCTGACATCCAGGAGCTGAAGGCGAATCCGGACGCGGAGGCCTCCGGCGTCGTGATCGAGTCGCGGCTCGATCCCGGCCGCGGCGCCGTCGTGTCGCTGCTGATCTCGCGCGGCACGATGAGGGTCGGCGACGCGCTCGTCGCCGGCGAGCACTCCGGTCGCGCACGCGCGATGCACGACTATCTCGGCGCGCGCGTCGAGCAGGCGGGTCCCGGCACGCCCGTCGAGGTGCTCGGCTTCGACGGCGTCCCCGAGGCCGGCGACCAGTTCCGCGTCGTCGGCGACGAGCGCGAGGCGCGGCGGATCGCCGGCGAGCGCGGCAACAGGCTCAAGACCGAGGCGCTGGCGCGCCGCGCGGGCGTGAAGGTCTCGCTCGAGGACGTGATGGCGCGCGCGCAGAAGGGCGAGCTCAAGGAGCTCGGGCTGATCGTCAAGTCCGACGTCGCCGGATCGCTCGAGGCGCTCGCGGACGAGATCGCGAAGCTGCCGCAGGAGGAGGTCGCGGTCAACCTCGTCCACACTGGCGTCGGCGGCATCAACGAGTCGGACGTCATGCTCGCCGCCGCCTCCAACGCGGTGATCATCGGCTTCAACGTGCGCCCTGTCGGCGATGCGCGCCAGGTCGCGGACCGCGAGGGCGTCGAGATCCGCGGCTACTCGGTGATCTACAAGGTCGTCGAGGAGCTGCGCGCGGCGATGGAGGGCCTGCTCGAGCCCGAGGACGTCGAGGAGACGGTCGGCACGGTCGAGATCCGTGAGATCTTCAAGGCCTCCCGCGTCGGCACGATCGCCGGCTCGATGGTCACCGACGGCCTCGTCCGGCGCGGTGCGACGGTGCGGCTCGTGCGCGACGGCACGATCGTCTACGACGGGCGCATCGGCTCGCTGCGGCGCTTCAAGGAGGACGTCCGCGAGGTCACCCAGGGCATGGAGTGCGGCATCGTGCTCGAGAGCTTCGCCGACGTCAAGGAGGGCGACGTCCTCGAGGTGTACGAGACGCGGCAGGTGGAGAAGACGCTCCAGTAGCCGGAAGCAGCCGGCTCGGCCGGCTGCGCCGGAGTTGCCTAAAGTGGCCTTCATCGCGCTCCTCCAGATCGAGCTCCACTTTCCCGAGGGCTCCGACCTGAAGGGCAAGCGCAAGGAGCTGCAGTCGGTCAAGGCCGCCCTCCAGCGTAGGTTCGGCGCCTCCGTGGCGGAGACCGACCACCACGACCTCTGGCAGCGCTCGTCGCTCGCGGCCGCGCTCGTCGCGCGCGAGCAGCGCGGCGTCGCCGAGGGCGCAGACGCCGTCGAGCGCTGGCTCCTGGGGCGCTTCCCCGACGGCGCCGCCGTGCGGCGGACGATCGTGTCGGCGGACGAGCTGCGGGGCGAGTAGGATGCCCGGCGACCGCATGCGGCGGGTGAACGAGGCCTTGAGGGAGGTCCTTTCCGCCCGGATCGCCGAGGGGTTGAAGGACCCCCGCATAGGATTCGTCACCGTGACCGCCGTCGACACGAACCCGGACCTGCGCCACGCCCGCGTGTACGTCAGCGTGCTCGGAAGCGACGAGGAGCGCGAGTCGACGCTCGAGGGACTGGAGTCGTCGCGCGGCTATCTGCAGGCCGCGATCGGGCGCGAGCTGCGGATGAAGCATACGCCGGCGCTCCGGTTCGAGCACGACGAGGCGCTCGAGCGGGGGATGCGCATCTCGCGCCTGCTCGACGAGGCCGACGAGGGGGGCTTCGCCTCGTGACCGGCGTCGAGACCGAGCTCGACCACGTCGTCGAGGAGCTGCGGCTCGCCGACAAGCTCCTGCTGACCACGCACGAGAACCCCGACGGGGACGCGCTCGGGTCGCTGCTGGGGATGCACGGCATCCTGCGCCAGCTCGGCAAGGACTCGCTGATGTACCTCTCGCCCGAGGAGTTCCCGCTCCCGCACGAGTACCGCCACATGGAGTCGACCGAGATCGTCGGCGCGCCACCGGCGGACATGCACGAGCGCGTGGCCGTCTTCCTCGACTGCGGCAACATCGACCGGATGCCGGTCGAGTTCCTCCAGCGCGAGGGCATCCACCTGCTCAACATCGACCATCACCACGACAACACGCGCTTCGGCACGGCGAACCTCGTCGACCCGCAGGCGTCGTGCACCGCGGAGATCGTCTGGCGCCTCTCGAAGGAGCTCGGCGCCGAGCTGACGCCCGAGATCGCAAGCGCCCTCTACGTCGGACTGATCACCGACACCGGCCGCTTCATGTACGAGAACACCACGCCGGAGGCGCATCAGATGGCCGCGGAGCTGATCGAGGCCGGCGTGGAGCCGCACGAGATCTACAGCCGGATCTACGAGTCGCTGCCGTTCACGCGCATGAAGCTGCTCGAGCGCGCGCTCGGGAGCCTCCGCCGCCTGGATGGCGGCACGATCACGCTGGTCCACGTCACGGCCGAGGACTTCTCCGAGACGGGCGCGGTCGAGCACGACTCCGAGGGCCTCGTCGACCACGCCCGCGCCGTCGAAGGGACGGCGGTGGCGGTGCTCGTGCGCGAGCTGACGGGCGACCGTGCGGGCAAGCGCAAGGTGTCGCTGCGCTCGACCGACGGCCGCGTGGACGTCTCGGAGATCGCGCGGACGCTCGGCGGCGGCGGGCACCGCCAGGCGGCTGGGGCGACGACGGAGCTGCCGTTTGACGCCCTCACGGACGAGATCTGCGCGCACGTGCGACGGCAGCTCACCGGCTGACGGCGGGGCGCATGCACGGCCGCGAGGCGCCCGCCGACGGGCTGATCCTCTATGCGAAGCCCGCCGGCGTGACGTCGCACGACTGCGTCGCGCGCGTGCGCAGGACGCTGCCGCGGCGAACGAAGGTCGGCCACGCCGGAACGCTCGACCCGTTCGCGACCGGCCTGCTGCTGATCCTCGTCGGGCGCTTGACGCGCGCCCAGCGCTGGCTGATGGCGCTGCCGAAGACCTACCGTGCCGTCGCGCGGCTGGGGTGGACGTCCGACAGCGGCGACCGCGACGGCGTGCTCGAGCGCACCGGCCGGATGCCGGCGGCGCTCGCGATCCCGACCGGCGAGCTGATGCAGCGCCCGCCCGCCTACAGCGCCGTGCGCGTCGGCGGCGAGCGCCTCTACGAGAAGGCGCGCCGCGGCGAGCCGGTCGAGGGAGAGCCGCGACCCGTCACGGTCCACCGCGCCGAGCTGCTCTGGCAGGAGGGCGACCGCGCCGCGTTCGAGATCGAGTGCTCGTCGGGCACGTACGTGCGCCAGCTGATCGCCGGCCTCGGCGACGCCTACTGCGAGCAGCTCGAGCGCACTGCGATCGGCCCCTTCCGGCTCGAGGACGCCGACCCGGATCGCACGCTGGCCCCCGCCGCGGCGCTCTCGTTCCTCCCCGAGCGGGCGCTCGACGCCGCCGAGGCGGCCGCGGTCGCCAACGGCGTGCGCGTCGAGGCGAGCGACGCGCCGGTCGGGACGGCGCTCCGCCTCAGCCACGCTGGCCGCGTGATCGCGATCGGCGAGCGGCGGGACCACGAGCTGGCGCCCGTCGTAGTGTTCGCGCCATGAAGGTGACGGCGCTGGCCGACGTGGCGCGGCAGGACCGAGGCCGGCAGGTGGCGATCGGGACGTTCGACGGCGTCCACGTCGGCCATCGCGAGGTCATCCGCGGCAACGACACCGTCCTGACCTTCGAACCGCACCCGCTGTCGGCGATCCGCCCCGAGGCCGTGCCGAAGCTGCTCGCGCCGTTCTCGATCAAGCGCGACCTGATCGCCGGGCTGGGCGTCGACGAGCTGGTCGTCATCCCGTTCGACCACGAGTTCGCCGAGCGCAGCGCGGAGCAGTTCGTCGAGGACGTGCTCGTCGCCCAGCTGGGTGCCACGACCGTCTCGGTCGGCGAGAACTTCCGCTTCGGCCACGGCGCGCTGGGGACTCCGGAGTCGCTGGCCGCCGACGGCCGCTTCGAGACGCGCATCGTGCCGCTCGTCGAGGCGGCTGGCGAGACGGCGTCGTCGAGCCACATCCGCGGCCTCGTCGCGGCCGGCGACGTCGGCGCGGCCGCCGAGTTCCTCGGCGGCCCGTTCCTGTTCGAGGGCGAGGTCGTGTCGGGCGACCGCCGCGGGCGCGAGCTCGGCATGCCGACGGCGAACCTCGTGCCCGACGACGCGCTCATCTGCCCCGGCCACGGCGTCTACGCCGCCTGGGCGCATGGCCACCCGGCGGCCGTCAACGTCGGCGTGCGGCCGATGTTCGAGACCGGCCGCGGCCCGCTCGTCGAGGCGCACCTGATCGGCTTCGAGGGCGACCTCTACGGCGAGACCCTGCGGATCGCCTTCATAGAGCGCATGCGCGGCGAGAAGCGCTTCGACTCGATCGACGAGCTCGTCGACCAGATGCACGCCGACGTTCGCGAGGCCGAGCGCCTCTGCGCCGCCGCCCGCTGGTGAACGGCGCGGCTCGAGAGACGGCAGGTGGCCCCGCTCGTCCACCGTCGACCGGCCAGGCGCCCCGGGGGGCCCGGGGGGCGCTGGCCCCCCGATCGCCATCATCCCCCGGCCTGATACCTTTCTCCGCCGCATGACTCTCACCGTCGAGCAGAAGCAGGAGATCGTCTCCAAGCACGGCAAGGACGCGCAAGACACCGGCTCCGCCGAGGTCCAGATCGCCCTGCTCACCGCGCGCGTGAACGAGCTCACCGAGCACCTGCGCACGCACAAGAAGGACCACCACAGCCGCCGCGGCCTGCTGATGCTGGTCGGCAAGCGCCGCCGCCTGCTCGACTACCTCCAGCGCAACGACCTCGACCGGTACCGCGCGCTGATCAAGGAGCTCGGCCTCCGCCGGTGATGGCGCTGGTCGAGTCGGGCGCGCGCGCCCCCGACTTCGAGCTGAGGGACCAGGACGGGAAGAAGGTCGCGCTGCGCGACCTCGAGGGCCAGACGAGCGTCCTCGTCTTCTTCCCAGCCGCGTTCAGCCCCGTCTGCACCGACCAGTTGAGCGTGTACGAGGAGGTCCTGCCGGATCTGCGTGAGCGCGGGGCGGAGCTGTACGGGATCTCCGTCGACGGTGCCTTCTCGCTGAAGGCGTTCCAGGCGAGCCTCGGAACGCAGATACCGCTGCTGTCGGACTTCCATCCCAAGGGCGAGGTCGCGCGCGCCTACGGCGTCTGGGTTCCGGACCGAGGCGTAGCCACCCGCGCGCTCGTGATGATCGGCCCGGACCTCGAGGTCAAGTGGTCCTACCGGCCTCCGAGCCCGCTCGAGATCCCGGGCGCCAACCTGATCTTCGACGCGCTTGACGCCGTCGCCGCCTGACCGCGAGCTGCGTTCGAGCCCCGTCCCGCCCGTCGGGACGGACGACCATGTGCGCGGCGAGGGGACGCTGGTGATCGAGTACGCGGATCTCGAGTGCCCGTACTGCGCCAAGGCGAACGCGCTGCTGTCCGAGCTCGCGGTGCGGCGCGTGTTCCGGCACTTCCCGGTGGTCTCCAAGCATCCGCGGGCACGTGTGCTCGCGCACGCGCTCGAGGCGGCGGCGATCCAGGGTGCCTTCTGGGAGATGCATGGGTCGCTGATGGGCGACCAGGGACATCTCGACGACCCGCACCTCTGGCAGCGCTGCGAGCGGCTGGGGCTGGACGTCGCTGCCTTCGACCGCGACCGGCGCTCGGACGCCGTCGCCGACCGCGTCGAGCGGGACTTCCGCTCGGGGGTGCGCGCCGGCGTGATGAGCACGCCGACGCTGTTCGTCGATGGCGAGGCCCACCCGGGCGTGCCCGGCACGGCGCTGCTCGCGCGCCTCGGCGGCCGATCCGCGCACCGCTGATACCCTGCGTTCGACTCCTACCGAAGAAGTCAAGAACCGAGCCGCCAACCGGAGGCGGCACCGAAAGGAACATATGAGCAGTGACGTGACCCGGGTCTCGGTTGAGATCGGCGGCGCCGAGATCAGCTTCGAGACCGGCAAGCTCGCCAAGCAGGCGAGCGGCGCGGTCGTCGTCCAGAGCGGGGACACCATGGTCCTCGGGACGGCAACCGCAGGCAGCCTTCGCGACGTCGATTTCCTCCCGCTGACGGTGGACATCGAGGAGCGCATGTACGCCATGGGCAAGATTCCCGGCAGCTTCTTCAAGCGCGAGGGCCGTGCCGGCGAGAAGGGCACGCTGACCGCGCGCATGATCGACCGCCCGCTGCGCCCGCTCTTCCCCAAGGGCTGGCGGCGTGAGACGCAGCTGGTGTCGATGCCGCTCTCGGTCGACCACGTCCACCCGTACGACATCCTCGCTATGAACGGCGCCAGCGCGGCGCTGATGGTGTCGGACATCCCGTTCCCGGAGCCGGTCGGCGCGGTGCGCATCGGCCAGGACGAGGACGGCAACTTCGTCGTCAACCCCGAGGAGGAGTGGAACCTCGAGACGCCGCTCGACCTGATCGTGTCCGGTACCGAGGACGCGATCCTGATGGTCGAGGCGGGCGCCGACGAGATCTCCGAGGCCGAGATCCTCGACGCGCTCGACATCGCCCACGGCGAGATCAAGAAGCTCTGCGCCGCCCAGCGCGAGCTGGCCGAGAAGGCAGGCAAGCCGAAGGCGGAGGTCGAGGTCCCGAAGATCGACGAGGGCGTGCTCGCCGAGATGCGCGAGCGCTTCGGCGCCAAGGTCTCGGAGGCCACGCAGGTGGTCGACAAGCTCGAGCGCCAGGACGCCACCAAGGCCGTCGAGGCCGAGGCGGTCGAGACGCTTGCCGGGGATCCGGCGATCGACGGCTACGACGAGCGCCGCGCGCAGGCGCAGATGGCGTTCGACCGCGTCGAGAAGGAGACGATCCGGCGCCGCATCGCGATCGACAAGAAGCGTCCCGACGGCCGCGCCGCCGAGGAGATCCGCGAGATCTCGATCGACATCGGCGTCGCCCCGCGGACGCACGGCTCGGCCGTGTTCACGCGCGGCCAGACCCAGGCGCTGTCGGTTGCGTCGCTCGGCACCACGCGTGACGAGATGCGTCTCGACACGCTCGGGCTCGAGAAGGCCAAGCGCTACTTCCACCACTACAACTTCCCGCCGTTCTGCGTCGGCGAGGCGGGCTTCATGCGCGGGCCCAAGCGCCGCGACATCGGTCACGGGGCGCTCGCCGAGCGGGCGCTGGTGCCGGTCGTGCCGGACCCCGAGGAGTTCCCGTACACGATCCGCGTCGTCTCGGACATCCTCGAGTCGAACGGCTCGTCCTCGATGGCGTCGGTCTGCGGGTCGTCGCTGTCGCTGATGGACGCCGGCGTTCAGATCAAGCGCCCGGTGGCCGGAATCGCGATGGGCCTGATCAAGGAGGGCGACGACTACGTCGTCCTCTCCGACATCGCGGGCGTCGAGGACCACCTCGGTGACATGGACTTCAAGGTCGCAGGGACCGAGAAGGGCATCACCGCGCTGCAGATGGACATCAAGATCACCGGCGTGACGTTCGACATCCTCCGTGACGCGCTGTCGCAGGCGCACGAGGGCCGCAAGTTCATCCTCGGCAAGATGGCCGAGGCGATCGAGGGCCCGCGCCCCGAGCTCTCGCGCCACGCGCCGAGCATCGGCCAGGTCCAGATCGACACCGAGAAGATCGGCATGATCATCGGCAAGGGCGGCGAGACGATCCGGGCGCTGTCGGAGGAGTTCGACGCCCAGATCGACATCGACGACGACGGCACCGTCCGCGTGTTCGCCACCAACGGCGAGCAGGGCGACGCACTGATCGATCGCATCCGCTCGATGACCAAGGACGTCGAGGTCGGCGACGAGTTCAAGGGCCGGGTCGTCAAGACCACGACCTTCGGCGCCTTCATCGAGCTGACGAAGGGCAACGACGGCCTGCTGCACATCTCGAACGTCAAGCCGGGAGAGCGCGTCGACACCGTCGACGACGTCCTCAGCCGGGGCGACGAGATCGACGTGCGCGTGGTCGAGGTCGACCGCGAGCGCGGCCGGGTCGGGCTGCGCCGGGCGGACGACCCGGACATCGCCGGCAAGACGTCCGAGGAGCTCGCGGGCGTCGGCACCGGCGACAAGGGCGGCTCCGGTGGCGGCGGTGGCCGTGGCCGTCGCGACGGTGGCGGACGCGGGCGCCGCGAGAACGGCGGCGGCGGCGGCGACCACCGCAGGGAGCAGCGCTGACCGACGCGGCCCAGGTCACCGCGCTCCCGTCCGGCGTCCGCGTCGCGACGGAGAGCATGGAGTCCGTGCGCTCGATCGCGCTCGGGCTCTGGGTGCGCAACGGATCACGTGACGAGAGCCCCGCGCAGGCGGGGCTCTCGCACTTCCTCGAGCACCTGCTGTTCAAGGGCACCGACCGCTTCAGCTCGCGCGAGATCGACGAGGCGTTCGACTCGATCGGCGCGGAGGTCAACGCCGGCACGAGCAAGGAGACGACCTCCGTCTACTCGCGCTTCCTCGACCGCCACCTCGAGCGCGCGTTCGACGTCCTGTCGGACATGGTCCTGCGGCCGACCTACCCGGACATCGACTCCGAGCGCCAGGTCGTGATCGAGGAGATCGCGATGTACGAGGACGAGCCGCAGGACCGCGTGCACGACGTCCTGTCGAGCGCCGTCTTCGGCGACCATCCGCTCGGCCGCCCGATCATCGGCCGGGCCGACGTGGTCTCGTCGGTGCCGGTGCCCGAGATCGCCGCCTTCCACGACGAGCGCTACGTCGGGGCGAGCCTCGTCGTCGCCGCCGCCGGCAACGTCGACCACGACCGCCTCGTGGCGCTCACCGAGCGCATGCTCGACTGCTCGCCGGCGGCTGCCGTCCGTGAGGTCCAGGCGGCGCCCGACGGGGCCAGCCCGCGGCTGCGCTTCCACGCCAAGGAGACCGAGCAGTACCACCTCTGCCTCGGCGGGCCGGGCATCGCGCGCGCCGACGAGCGCCGGTTCGCGCTGCGGGTGCTCGACACGATCCTCGGCGGCTCGACCTCCTCGCGACTGTTCCAGGAGGTGCGTGAGAAGCGCGGGCTCGCGTACGCCGTCTACTCCTACGCAAGCCAGTTCGCCGACGGCGGGCAGGTCGGCATCTACGTCGGCACACGGCCCGACAACGTCGCCGAGGCGATGGAGGTGATCGGCGGGGAGCTGCACCGCCTCACCGCAGACGGCGTGGCCGCCGACGAGCTCGACCGCGCGCGCGAGAACGTCAAGGGCCGTACGACGCTCTCGATGGAGTCCACGCTGTCGCGCATGAACCGCCTCGGCAGCTCGCTGTCGATGGGCGTCCCGCTGCTGACGCTCGACGAGGTCCTCGCCAGGATCGACGCCGTGACGCTCGAGGACGTCGGTGCGGTGGCGCGCGAGCTGTGGGACCCGGCACGACTGTCGGCCGCGGGCGTCGGCGCCGACGAGGGTGCCTTCCGCGCCGCTCTGGAGCCCGTGAGCTCGACGCTGGCGGCGGCTGCGTGATCCGCGTCGCCGTCTCCGGCGCCGCCGGGAAGATGGGGGAGACGGTCTGCCGGGCGGTCGAGGGCGCCGACGACATGGAGCTCGCCGGCCGCGCCGACCCGCGGCTCGGCGCGAGCCTCGCCGACGTCCTGCTCGGCGCCGATGTCGTCGTCGACTTCAGCCGCCCCGACACCGCGCTCGACAACGGGCGCGCCTGCCTCGAGGCGGGCGTACACTGCGTGATGGGTACGACCGGCGCCGACTTCTCGCAGCTCGAGGGCGTCGGCAGCGCCAACCTGTTCGTCGCCCCGAACTTCGCGATCGGCGCCGTCCTGATGATGGAGGCCGCAAAGCTCGCCGCCCCGCACATGCCCGAGTGCGAGATCGTCGAGCTCCACCACGACCGCAAGCTCGACGCGCCGTCGGGAACGGCGGCACGCACAGCCGAGCTGATCTCGGCCGCGGGCGGCAACGTCCACGAGCCGATCCACTCGATCCGCCTGCCGGGACTCGTCGCCCACCAGGAGGTCATCTTCGGCGGCCTCGGCCAGACGCTGACGATCCGGCACGACTCGATCTCGCGCGAGTCCTTCATGCCCGGCGTCCTGCTCGCCGTTCGCCGCGTCGGCTCGCTCGAGCGGTCGCCGACGATCGGCCTCGAGAACCTGCTCTAGACAGCCGCTAGGCCGCGGCGAAGTCTTCGGCCGGCTCGTCGGCCTTCTTGCGCAGGGCGCGGGGGACGACGAAGCGGATGCCCGAGCGGTCGTCGTCGATCGAGCAGGTCTTGTTGTCGATCATCCCGATCCGCTTCGCGACGGGGACGACCTGGAGCTGGTTGACGTAGCGGTCGTGGCCGCGCTTGCGCGTGATCAGCCAGAGATAGCCGGAGTCCTTGAGGCGGGCGCGGTAGCGCACGAGCGCCTCCTTGGCCTCGTCGAGCGTCTCGACGAGCACGATCGCGCCGTCGAGCTCGCCGGCGCGCACGAGCCCGCGACCGATCGCCTCCTTGACGCCGTCGCGCACGCCGGGGCCGACGTCGCCGACGACCTCGATCCGCTCGCCCTCGCTGACGCCGAGCTTCTGGACGGTGCTGCGGTGGCTGTAGTCGCGGTCGGCCATTCAGCAGGGATTGTGACATCTTGGACAGACGGCCATCGCCGGTTGCACGCGCGGCCCCGCGGCTCCCGCGCGCGGTAAGGTGGCGGGCGTGACGATCGCGGGCATCCTCACAGCGATGGTGACGCCGTTCGACGCCGACGGCGGCCTCGCCGAGGAGCCGGCCGCGGATCTGATGCGCCACCTGCTCGCGAGCGGATCCGACGGGCTCGTGCTGACCGGCACCACCGGCGAGGCGTCGACGCTCACCGACGACGAGCGAGCGCGCATATGGGACATCGGCGTCGAGGTCGCCCGCGCCTTCGCGCCCGGGGCGCCGGTGATCGCCGGCACGGGCTCGAACGACACCCGCCACGCGATCGAGCTGACCGAGCGCGCCGCCACCGCCGGGGTCGACGCGGCGCTGGTCGTGGCGCCCTACTACAACCGGCCCAACCGTCGCGGGATCCTGGCGCACTTCCGCGCCGTCGCCAACGCGACCGACGTGCCGATCGTGCTCTACAACATCCCGGCCCGCACCGGCGTCGACATGCCGAACGACCTGCTGGCCGAGCTCGCCCAGCTCGAGACGATCGTCGCCGTCAAGCAGGCCCGCCCCGACGACTGCCGGCCGATCGACGGGCTGGATCTGCTCGCCGGCAACGACGACCTGCTGGCGCCCGTGCTCGACATGGGCGGCCCCGGCGGCATCCTCGTCGCCTCGCACGTCGTCGGGCGCGAGATGCGGCGGATGATCGACGAGCCGTCCGAGCGCGGCGCGATCGACGCGCGTCTGCAGGGCCTGTACCGCGCACTCGCCGTGGCCCCCGCCTGCACGTCGATCAAGGCGGCGCTCGCCATGCTCGGCCACGAGGTCGGCGGCGTGCGGCTGCCGATGGTCGAGGCCACGTCCGACGAGCGGGCGGAGATCCGCGCCGCGCTCGAGGCCCTGGACGTGATCGAGAGGGTCTAGCCCGCCTTGGCCGGTAGGACGCTGCGCGTGCTGCCCCTGGGCGGCCTGGGGGAGATCGGCAAGAACATGACCGTCGTCGAGTACGACGGTCGCATCGTCGTCGTCGACACCGGCCTGCGCTTCCCCGCGCCGGACCAGCTCGGCATCGACCTCGTCCTGCCCGACTTCGCCTATCTGCGCGAGCGCGCGGACGCCATCGAGGCGATCTTCATCACCCACGGCCACGAGGACCACATCGGCGCGCTGCCGTACGTCGTACGCGAGCTCGGCTGGATGCCGCCGACCTTCGGCGGCCCGCTCACGATGGCGATGGCGCGCTCGAAGCTCGACGAGCACAAGATCGACGATGCGGCGATCCGGGCGGTCAGGCCGGGGGAGCGGATCGCCGCCGGGCCGTTCAGCGTCGAGCCGGTCAGGCTCGCGCACTCGATCCCGGACGCGTTCGCCTATGCGCTGACGTGCCCGCTCGGGACGACGCTGATCACGGGCGACTACAAGTTCGACCAGAC
Organism: Thermoleophilaceae bacterium; assembly: GCA_040881635.1. Lineage (GTDB taxonomy): Bacteria > Actinomycetota > Thermoleophilia > Solirubrobacterales > Thermoleophilaceae > JAAYBF01. The sequence continues at coordinate 57,704 of JBBECV010000023.1, read as the reverse complement.
GCCGGTCGACGGCGAGCCGGCGGACGTCGCGCGGCTCGCCGAGCTGGGACGGGAGGGGTTGCTGCTCCTGTGCGGGGACTCGACCAACGCCGACCGCAGCGGCTGGTCGCTGTCGGAGTCGCTGGTCGGGCCCAAGCTCGAGGCGGCCTTCGCGGGCTGCGCCGGCCGGATCGTCGTCACCTCGTTCGCGTCGAACATCCACCGCGTCCAGCAGGTGATCGACGCCGCCGCCGCGCTCGGACGCAAGGTGTCGCTCGTCGGGCGCTCGATGCGCAAGAACGTCAACATCGGGCGCCAGCTCGGCCACATCCACGTGCCCGACGGGATGCTGGTCGAGCCGAGGGAGATCGAGGACTTCCCCGACCACAAGCTCGTCGTCGTCTCGACCGGCAGCCAGGGCGAGCCGCTGTCGGCGCTGCGGCGGATGGCGCACGGCGACCATCCGCACGTGAACCTGCGCGAGGGCGACACCGTCGTGTTCTCCGCGACGCCGGTGCCGGGCAACGAGCGCGCGGTCAACGACACGATCGACCGGCTCTACCACCTCGGCGCCTCGGTGATCACGCCCGCCGACTCGCCGATCCACGCGTCTGGTCACGGCTATGCCGAGGAGCTGAAGCTGATGCTCAACCTGACGCGCCCGCGCTACGTCATGCCCGTCCACGGGGACTACAAGCGGATCAAGCTCCACGGCGACCTCGCCCGGGCGGTGGGCATCGACGCCGACCGCATCTTCAGCGCCGACAACGGGATCCCGCTCGAGATCGACGCCGACGGCGCCCGTCTCGGGAAGCCCGAGCAGGCGGGGATGATCTTCGTCGATGGCGTCGACGTCGGCGACATCGAGGACGTCGCCCTGCGCGACCGGCGGATGCTCTCGGCCGACGGCATCTTCATCGTCGTCGCGACGGTCTCCGAGCAGAACGGCAGCTCGGTCGCCGAGCCGGAGATCATCTTCCGCGGCGTGCCGTTCGTCGACGAGGCCGACGAGCTGATGGCCGACCTCGGCGACGCCGTGATCGCCTCGCTCGGGCGCAGCGCCAGGGAGGACGTCCACGAGATCGACCTGATCCAGTCCAACCTCCACGACGACATGGCCGCCTTCGTCTACAAGGCCCTCAAGCGACGGCCGATGATCCTGCCCGTCGTGGTCGAGGTCTGAGCCATCGCCGGCCGTCCCGCCGGCACCCCGATCCGCATGTCATCCCACTTGGGGGGTGTATAGGGCCATCAACTGAACAGGGATGAGTGAATTCAGGGCCCGCCGCCGCACGACCGCGGCTCAGTCGGCGCGGAAGGCGATGCCGTCGAGGGAGACGGTGGCGCCGCCCAGGGCATCCACGTGGCCATCGGCCTCCACGACGACGGTTACGCCGTCGGGCGCGGCGAAGCGCGCCCTGCCCGCGGGGCGGTAGCCGATCGGCAGCTCGAGAACCGCAGTGGCCACGCCGGTAGCGGTGCCCTGGAGGTGCACGGTGCCGAAGGGGTCCTTCCAGAACCCCGGCGCGAGGTCGAGCGGCGCGGGCGTTACGCCCGGCGCCAGCGTCGCCGGCATGACCCGCTCGACGTCGGAGCTCGCGAAGGCGGAGGGGAGGAGGCCGCCGAGGCGAGCGGCGTCGCCGGCTCGAGTCGCGCTGGCGGCCAGGGCGGCGCTCGGCACCTGCTCCAGCTTGCGCTCCAGGATCTGGTCGCCGGTGAGGGTGTTCGAGGCGACGTCGCGGCGGCGGATCGTGCCGTTGCGGATGTCGATGCCGCGAACCTCGTTGTTGCGGATGTCGCGGGAGCGGAGGTTGTTGTTGCGCACGTCCTTGCTGCGGATCGTGTTGTCGGCGATCTCACGGCTGTCGACGAAGCCGGTCGCGACGCCGTAGGAGACGCCGCCGAGCGACACGAAGAGCGCGATCGACGCGACGGCCATCGCGGGGCTGGGGCGGAGAGCGAGAATGCGCTTCACGTCTGATGGGCTCCCTTGGGATCGCTGGCTCGGTGCGGCTCTGCGTCCGGAACACCGCCCTCGGACGATCGGATCGGCGCGGCGGGCAGCGTAACCTCGAACAGCGCGCCGCCGCCGGGAGCGTCGCGCACCGCGGCCGCCCCGCCGTGGGCGTCCGCGACCGCCCGCACGATCGCCAGCCCGAGCCCGCTCCCGCCGGCGCTGGAGCGGTCGCCGTCGCTGCGCGCGAAGCGCTCGAAGACCCGCTCGCGCTCGGACGCGCGCACGCCCTGTCCGCGGTCGGCCACCTGCAGCGTCACCACGTCGCCGTCGCGGCGCACCGAGGCGACGACGGGCGTTCCGGCGGGCGTGTGCAAGAAGGCGTTCTCGACGAGGTTGAGCGCCAGCCGGTGGAGATCGTCGTGGGACCCCTCGACCACCGTGCCGGCGTCGGCGAGGTCCAGGGTCAGCGGGTGCTCGCCGCCGACCGCCTCGGCCTCGCGCGCGGCCTCGCGTACGACGCCGGCGAGGTCGACCGGGCGGGGCTGCTCGCGCCTGCCGGCGTCGGCGCGCGCGAGCAGCAGCAGGTCGCCGACGAGCCGGCGCATCCGCCGCGAGGACCGCAGCGCCGAGCCGGCGATGTCGGCCGTGCCGGCGCTGTCGCGCGGCCCGTCGGGGCGTCTGAGCTCGTCCTCGAGCAGCTCGAGGTTGGCGAGGATGCTCGTCAGCGGCGTGCGCAGCTCGTGCGAGGCGTCGGCGACGAACTCGCGCTGGCGCTCTAGCGTGTGCTCGGTCTCGGTGCGGGCGGCATCGAGCTGGGCGAGCATCTCGCTGAGCGTCGCCGACAGCTCGGCGACCTCGTCGTTGGCGGCTGGTCGCGGCAGGCGCGTGGCCGGATCGCGCGTCCGCGCGACCTCGCGGGCGGCCTTGGTCAGCCCGGAGATCGGCCGCATCGCGCGCCGCGCCACCACGAAGCCCGCGACGAACGCGAGCAGCGTGCCGACGAGCACGCCGAGTATCAGGAAGAGGTGGACGCGTCCGATCGTCGCCTCGAGGTTCGCGCTCGGCTTGCCGTACTGGACCGCGGCGCCGGCGCCGTCGAGCGGCGCGGGCAGCGTGTCGTCGAAGCCCGGGTCGCTCGCCGCCGGCTCCAGGACGAACAGCGAGCGCGAGACGACGCGGTAGCCGCCGACCTCGCGCACGCCCTCGTACAACGGCCCGAGGTCTGGCGTGCCCGGAAGCTGGAAGACCTTGCCGTTGACGCGGTCCCAGACGCGGACCGCGGCCCCACCGGAGGCGACCCCGCGGAAGAGCTCCTCGTCGACGCGCGAGACCAGCTCGCCGGTCACCAGGTCGCGGCGCATCTCGAGCCCGCCGAGCTGGAAGCGGCTCTGCAGGTCGGTCGCCGTCGAGCGCAGCTCGCTGTCGAAGCTGGACGTGAGCTGGCGCTCGGTGAAGACGCCGACGAGGATCGCGAACGCCGCCAGGATGGCGAACGTCAGGACGGCGGAGACGAGCGCGAGCTTGAAGCGGATCGGCAGCCGCAGCCGCAGTCGCGTGCCCGCGAGCCGGCCGCTCATGAGGCTCTCAGGACGTAGCCGGAGCCGCGCACGGTGTGCAGGATGCGCTCCTCGCCCTCGGCCTCGAGCTTGCGGCGGACGTTCGAGACGAAGACGTCAACGGTGTTGGTCTCGGCGTACGGGTGGTATCCCCAGACGTCGTCGAGCAGCCGCTCGCGCGAGACCACCAGGCGCTCGTTGCGCATCAGGTACTCGAGCAGCTCGAACTCGCGCGCGGTCAGGTCCAAGCGGCGCTCGCCGCGGAGGGCCTCGTGGGCATCGGCGTTCAGGCGCAGGTCGCCGACCACGAGCGAGGCGCTGCCGCGCGGCGGGCGCCGGCGCAGCAGAGCGCGGACGCGCGCGAGCAGCTCGCGGCGCTCGAACGGCTTGACGAGATAGTCGTCGGCGCCGGAGTCGAGGCCGGCGACGCGCGCGTCGACGCCGTCGCGCGCGGTCAGCATCAGGATCGGGACGTCGCCGTCGGCGCGCAGTCGGCGGCAGACCTCGACGCCATCGAGCTTGGGCAGCCCGAGATCGAGGATCACGGCGTCGGGCTCGAAGGCGCCCGCCTGGTCGAGCGCGGCCTGACCGTCTCCGGCCAGGCGCACCTCGTACCCGTCGAGGTCGAGCGAGCGCCGCAGCACGTCGGCGATGTCGCGGTCGTCCTCCACGACGAGGACCCTGGGCGAGCGCTCCATGCTCCTGATGGTAGGGAGGGGCGGCCGCACCGCCGTCGAAGGAACGAAGTCAGTCATGGCCTCCCGTGGCAGCACCCGCAAGCCGGCTCGCAAGCGTCCTCGAGCGCGCAAGGGCCGCATGCCCTTCGCCATGCCGGCGCTCGAGCGTCACCACCGCGACCTGATCGGCCTCGGCCTGGTCGCCTTCGGCTGCTTCCTCGCGGTCGTCCTCTACTCCGGCGAGACCGGCGGCCGCGTCGGTGAGGCGGCCGGCGATGCGCTGCGGTTCCTGCTCGGCGACGTCGCCTATCTTGCTCCCGTCGGCGCGATCGCCGCGGGCGTGATCCTCGTCGTCCCCGACGTCCTGCCGGCGCTGCGGCCGTTCCGCGCCGGCGCCGCCTGCCTGACGCTCGGCCTCGCGCTCGGTCTGTCGGCGGGCTCGCTCGGGCTGGGCCCGGGCGCGGCGCCACACGAGCCGCTGCTCGATTCGTCCTACGTCTCCGCGCGCGGCGGCGTGCTCGGCGAGCTCCTCTACTGGGCGTCGAGCTCCCTCTTCTCGGACGTCGGCTCGCACATCCTGCTCGTATTCCTGATCGCCGGCGGCCTGCTGCTGCTGACGGGCGCGTCGCTGGCGAGCATCCTGACGACGACCGGCTCGGGCGTCGCCACGACGACACGCGCGGTACGCCGGTCGACCGCCGACCTGACGGCCGTGCTCACCGGCGAGAACGGGCCGCTCACGCACGCAGGCCGCAGGTCCGCCGAGGCTCCGGTCGCGGAGCCGTCGCCGGAGGCGGCATCCGAGCGCCCGCAGGGGCCACCGGAGCCGCCGGGCGTCGATCCCGTCGTCCACGCCACCCACGTCGAGGCGCCCGCGCTCGACGCCGAGTCACGCTTCCCCGACCTCTTCGGCGACGAGCCTCCCTACGAGGACGAGGACGTCGACTACGAGACGCCCGACGACGAGCCGTTCGAGGCGGCCGAGGGAGTCGAGGCGGTCGCGGAGGGCGAGGCCGCGCCGCTCGAGGAGCCGATTCAGGAGTCGCTCACGCCGATGGGCAACCGCCGCACCGCCGGGGTGACCGAGGCCGACGACGTCGACTACGCGCTGCCGAGCCCGAGCTTCCTCAAGCGCTCGCCGAACGGGCGCAAGACGGACACCGCCGCGACCGACAAGGTCGGCGCCCAGCTCGTCGAGGCGCTCGGCCACTTCGGAGTCGAGGCGAAGGTCGTCGGCAGCGTCAGCGGCCCGCACGTCACGCGCTACGAGCTGCGGCTGGCGCCCGGCATCAAGATGTCGAAGGTCTCGAACATGCGCGACGACCTCGCCTACGCGCTGGCGGCCGACGACGTGCGCATCCTCGCTCCGATCCCGGGCAAGCGCGCCGTCGGGGTGGAGGTGCCCAACAGCGTCCGCTACATGGTCCACCTCGGCGACGTCGCCCAGGACCCACCCAGCGGCTGGTCGCCGCTCGCCGTCTGGCTCGGCAAGGACATCGACGGGCGCGCGATCGGCATCGACATCGCCAGCCAGCCGCACGTGCTGGTCGCCGGGACGACCGGCGCCGGCAAGTCGGGCGCCGTCAACGCGATGCTCGCGTCGATCCTGATGCGCTCGTCGCCGAACGAGGTCCGGCTCGTGCTCGTCGATCCGAAGCAGGTCGAGCTCAACCTCTACGAGGACATCCCGCACCTGCTCACGCCCGTGGTCACCAGCCCGCGGCTGGCGGCCAACGTCCTCCAGAACCTGATCGGCGAGATGGAGCAGCGCTACTCGCTGATGAGCAGAGCGCGGACGCGCAAGCTCGAGGAGCTCAACCGCGTCCGCGTGCGCGAGGGGGAGCGGCCGCTGCCCTACGTCATGTGCGTCATCGACGAGCTCGCCGACCTGATGATGATCGCGCCCGCCGAGGTCGAGGACGCGATCATCCGCCTGGCGCAGAAGTCGCGCGCCGTCGGCATCCACCTGCTGCTCGCGACCCAGCGCCCGAGCGCCGACATCATCACCGGCATGATCAAGGCGAACGTCCCGGCGCGGATCGCGTTCGCCGTCTCCTCGCAGACCGACTCGCGCGTCATCCTCGACCAGAACGGCGCCGAGTCGCTGCTCGGCAAGGGCGACATGCTCTTCAAGCCCGGCAACGGCTCGAAGCTCAACCGCATCCAGGGCGCGTTCGTCGACGAGGAGGAGATCGAGAAGCTGACCGAGCACTGGCGCCGCCAGGGCGAGCCGGAGCTGCACGAGGAGCTGCTCGAGGCGGTCGAGAGCGACGAGCCGGAGGAGGAGCGCGGGGACTACGACCCGGATGAGGACGACCTGCTCGCGGAGGCGATCCGGACCGTCGTCCAGATGGACACGGCGTCGACCTCGATGCTCCAGCGCCGCCTGCGGGTCGGCTACACGCGCGCCGGACGACTGATCGACATGCTCGAGCGGCGCAACGTCATCTCCGGCTACGAGGGATCGAAGGCGCGCAAGGTGCTGATCTCCGAGGCCGACCTGCCGCGCGTGCTCGCGGCGCTCGACGAGCCCCCCGCCGACCCCGTCGGCGCGACCACCGACGAGGCGTCCTGACCGTCCGCGGCGTCCGTCCGCCACAATGGGGCGCCGGTCATGCCACCGATCGGTGAGACGCTGCGGGAGGCGCGGATGCGCCAGCGACTCGACATCGCGGATGTCGAGCAGCGGACCAAGATCCGCGCCAAGTACCTGCGCGCGCTCGAGAACGAGGAGTGGTCGCTGCTGCCCGGGGCGACGTTCGTCACGACCTTCCTGCGCACCTATGCCGAGGTCGTCGGCCTAGATCCGCACGTGCTCGTCGAGGAGTACCGCCACAGCCACGAGCGCGACGACGACCACGAGCTCCAGGCACTGGCCCCGATGCCCCACCGCCAGGGAAGCCGCGGCGGGCGGCGCCCGCCGTCGCGACCGCCCGGGCGCGGAGCGGTAGTCGCAGCGGCGGTGGTGGCGCTGGTCGCGTTCCTGCTCGTGCTCGGGCTGCTCGGCGGTGACGACGCGCAGGACGGCGACGGGGACCGCGCCGAGTCCACGACCACGGAGACGGTGCCCGAGCGCGAGCCCGAGCGCCAACGCGCGCGGCGCGCGGCGCCAGCGGAGGAGCCCACGCCGCGCGGCGTGCGCGTCCGCGTGGTGCCCGTCGAGCCGACTTACGCCTGCGTCGACAACGGCGCGCCGACCGAGGTCGTCTACGAGGGAACGCTGGAGGCGCCCCAGACCTTCAACCACCGCCGGCTCATCCGCCTGAACCTCGGCAAGCGCTCGGCGCAGATCACGCTGAACGGCGAGCCGGTCGCCGTCACCGAGAGCCCGGACGCGCTCGGTCTCGCCCTGCGGCCCGGCGGGACGCGTGAGATCCCGCTCGGCGAGCGCCCCTGCTCGTGAGCGCCGGCGCCGGCATCGTCGTCACCGGCACGGAGGTGATCACCGGGCGCGTCCGCGACGGCAACGGGCCGTGGCTGTCCGACCGCCTCGACGAGCTCGGCGTCGACCTGCTCCACATCACCATCTGCCGCGACCGGCCGGAGGACCTCGAGGCTCAGTTGCGCTTCCTCGCGGGCCAGGGCGTCGATGCGATCCTCACCACCGGCGGGCTCGGCCCGACGGCGGACGACATCACGCTCGAGGTGGTCGCGCGCTTCGCCGGGCGGCCGCTCGAGCTCGACCACGCGCTCGAGGCCAGGATCGGGGAGATCCTGCGCCCGCTGATGCGGCGTTGGCCACACCTCGACGAGGATGCACTGCGCGCCTCGAACCGCAAGCAGGCGCTCGTGCCGCGCGGTGCGACGGTGCTCGAGCCCGCCGGGACCGCGCCGGGGATGGTCGTCCCGGCCAGCGCCGGCCTGCCCGCGATCGTGGTGCTGCCGGGCCCTCCGCGCGAGCTGCAGGCGATGTGGCCCGCGGTGGTGCGGACCGACGCCTTCCGCGACGCGCTCGCGGGCGCGCGCGACCACCGGCAGGCGGTGCTGCGCCTGTTCGGGATCCCGGAGTCCGAGATCGCCGCGACGTTGCGGCTCGCCGAGGAGCGGATCGAGGGCTTCGGCGAGCTCGAGGTCACGACGTGCCTGCGCCGCGGCGAGATCGAGATGGTCACGCGCTACGCCCCCGGCGTGGAGCGGGCGTGGCGGGCGCTGGCCGAGTTGACGGCCGAGCGCCACCCCGACACGCTCTTCTCGACCGACGGCGCGAGCGTCGACGAGCAGGTTGCCGGGCTCGCGGCGGGCCGTCCGATCGCCGTCGCCGAGTCGTGCACCGGCGGCCTGCTCGCGGCGCGACTGACCGAGCGCGCCGGCGCGTCGGCGCACATGGCCGGCGGGGTCGTCGCCTACTCGAACGACGCCAAGACGGGCCTGCTCGGCGTCGACCCGGAGCTGATCGAGCGTCACGGCGCCGTGTCCGGCGAGGTCGCCGAGGCGATGGCCGACGGGGCGCTCGCGCGCTTCGGCGCCGCGGTGGCCGTCTCGATCACCGGGATCGCCGGACCGGACGGCGGATCGGAGGAGAAGCCGGTCGGCACCGTGCTCTGGTGCGTCAAGCCCGCCGGCGGCGAGGCGCTCGTCCGTGACGCCCGGCTGCCCGGCGACCGCGCCGAGATCCGCGATCGCTCGACGACGGTGGCGATGCACCTGCTGCGCCGCGTGCTGAGTGGCTGAGGCGCCCGCCGTCGCCGCGGTGTCGCAGAGCCGTCGCAGAAGGTCGTTCCCGCCGTCCGATCCCGGTCCTAGCCTCCCCGGCACCGCAATTTCGAGGAGATCGCCATGGACAAGGACCAGGAGAAGGCCGCCAAGGCCCGTGACGCCGCGCTGAGCAGCGCGATCAAGCAGATCCAGAAGGACTACGGCGAGGGCGCCATCATGAAGATGGGCGACGAGCGCGCCGCCGTCAACGTCTCCGCGATCCCGACCGGTGCGCTGTCGCTCGACCTCGCGCTCGGCGTCGGCGGCATGCCGCGCGGGCGCATCGTCGAGGTCTTCGGCCCCGAGTCGTCGGGCAAGACGACGCTCGTCTACCACGTGCTCGCCGAGGCCCAGAAGCAGGGCGGCATCTGCGCGTTCATCGACGCGGAGCACGCGATGGACCCGCAGTACGCGAAGCGGATCGGCGTCGACGTCGACGAGATGCTCGTCTCCCAGCCCGACAACGGCGAGCAGGCGCTCGAGATCGCCGACCTGCTGATCCGCTCGGGCACGATCGACGTCGTCGCGATCGACTCGGTCGCGGCGCTGACGCCGAAGGCCGAGCTCGAGGGGCAGATGGGCGACCAGACGGTCGGCGTCCAGGCGCGCATGATGAGCCAGGCGATGCGCAAGCTGGCCGGCAACCTCAACCGCGCCAACACCCTCTGCCTCCTCACGAACCAGATCCGCGAGAAGATCGGCGTGATGTTCGGCTCGCCCGAGACCCAGCCGGGCGGCCGGGCGCTCAAGTTCTACTCGTCCCAGCGCCTCGACATCCGCCGCATCGAGACCCTCAAGGAGGGCACCGAGGCGGTCGGCAACCGGGTCCGCGTCAAGGTCGTCAAGAACAAGGTCGCCGCGCCGTTCCGCCAGGCCGAGTTCGACATCGAGTACGGCACCGGCATCTCGAGCGAGGGCTGCGTGCTCGACCTCGGAATCGAGCACGACATCGTCCAGAAGTCCGGCTCGTTCTTCTCCTACGGCGAGCTGCGGCTCGGCCAGGGCCGCAACAACGCCAAGGGCTTCCTGCGTGAGAACCCGGAGACGATGCGCGAGATCGAGCAGAAGGTCCATGCCGCGACGGGGATGGGCCAGGACGCCGTCGCCGCCGTCGAGCCGCCCCCGCCGAACGTCGACCCAGAGACGGGTGAGGTCCGCGCCGCGGCCTGATGAACGAGCGGGAGCGGGCCGTCGATCTGGCCTACCGTGCGCGCGCCCCCC
>JBBECV010000023.1:25056-47609 GCA_040881635.1 Thermoleophilaceae bacterium | reverse complement strand
CCGCGCACGTCGCCCAGCGCGAGCGCACGGTGGCGGAGATGCGGGCCTATCTCGAGCGCAAGCGGGTCGAGCCGGATGCGATCGACCACGCTGTCGAGGAGCTGGCGGCCGCCGGGTTCCTCGACGACGCCCGTTACGCACACCGCTTCGCCGAGGACAAGCGGGCGCTCGAGCGCTGGGGCCCCGAGCGGATCGAGCGTGACCTCTGCCGACGCGGCGTGGCGGCAGAGCTGATCGAGGCGGCGGTCGCCACCCAGGACCGGTCCGACGCGCTCGACGCGGCGCTGACGATCCTCGCCGAGCGGATGCCCGAGCCGCCGCCCGACGACCGTGGCCGCGACCGCGCATGGCGGCTGCTCGTGCGCAAGGGCTACGAGCCCGAGCTGGCATACGACGCCGTGCGCGCTCACGGCCGGCGGCACGCCGCCTAGCTCGCCAATTCGCTTGCGCGGCTTGCCGCTCGAATTTCGGGGGTCTACTCTGAGACCAGGGCGGCCACTTGGCCGACGCGACACGAAAGAGCAGCTCTGCGCAGCGCAGATCGGATTCCGGCGACGATGATCACCATTGACCGACGGCTACGGACCGCGAGAGAGGGGACACGGCAGGTCCAGTGACGTAGCGCCACCAGGCGCGCCGCTCCGGACGGCGCGCGACCCACACGCAGAGATCTCCGATGTCTCGCGGCGCCGATCAGGCCGCTCCAGCGACACCGACCCGGCCGCGCGCGGCCGGACGAGGAGACTGCGAGATGGAGATCCTGCTGGCGGCATTGGTGGCGGCGACGGTGTCGGGCGCCGTCGCGCTCGTCGCCCTGCGCGTGCGTGGAGGGGCTGCGATGGCGAACGGCGGCACGACCGCGCCGGCGGAGCGTCCCGGTGCGGTCGACGCGGTGGCGCAGAAGCAGAGCCAGCTCGAGGCGCGCGAGAGCGACCTCGACGGCAGAGGCGCCCAGCTGCGGCGGCGCGAGAGCGAGCTCGACCAGCGGGCGGGAGAGCTCGACGCCGCCCGCGACGAGATCGAGCGGGCCCGCGACGAGCGGCTGCTGGCGCTCGAGCGCGCCGCCGGGCTGAGCGCCGGCGAGGCCCGCCACGAGCTGCTCGCCGAGCTCGAGCAGGAGCTCCGCCACGACCGGGCCAAGCTGATCCGCCAGGTCGAGGACGAGACGCGCCACGACGCCGAGCGCCGCGCGCGCAGCATCCTCTCCACCTGCATGCAGCGGATGGCAGGCGGTCACTCGTTCGAGACCACGGTCACGACCGTCCAGCTCGAGTCCGACGAGCTCAAGGGCCGCATCATCGGCCGGGAGGGGCGCAACATCCGCGCGCTCGAGAACCTCACGGGCATCGACGTGATCGTCGACGACACCCCGGGCGCCGTCGTGCTGTCGGGGTTCGACGGCGTCCGCCGCGAGATCGCCCGCATCACGCTCGAGAAGCTGCTCGAGGACGGCCGCATCCACCCGGCGCGGATCGAGGAGGCGTACGGGCAGGCCGAGTCCGAGCTCGACCGCCGGATCGTCGAGCTCGGCGAGCAGGCGCCGCTGGAGGCGGGCGTCGGGCCGCTCCACCCCGAGCTGACCAAGCTGCTCGGCCGGCTGCGCTTCCGCACCAGCTACGGCCAGAACGTGCTCGCCCACTCGGTCGAGTGCGCCCGGCTCGCGACGCTCGTCGCCGACGAGATCGGCGCCAACCCCAAGACGGCGGCGCGCGCGGCGCTGCTGCACGACATCGGCAAGGCGGTCTCGAACGAGATCGACGGCCCGCACGCCATCATCGGCGGCGAGCTCGCCCGCCGCTACGAGGAGGTCGAGGCGGTCGCGCACGCGATGGAGTCCCACCACAACGAGGTCGAGCCGCAGACCGTCGAGGCGGTGATCGTTCAGATCGTCGACGCCGTCTCCGGCGCGCGCCCCGGCGCCCGCGGCGAGTCGCTCGAGCGCTACGTCTCGCGCCTGCACGACCTCGAGGGCGTCGCGTCGCGCCACCCCGGCGTCGAGAAGGTCTACGCCATGCACGCCGGCCGCGAGCTGCGCGTGATCGTCAAGCCGGACGAGATCGACGACGACAGCGCCACCATCCTCTCGCGCGACATCGCCCGCGAGGTCGAGCGCGAGCTCGAGTACCCCGGCCAGATCAAGGTCACCGTGATCCGCGAGAGCCGCTCCACCTCCGTCGCGAAATGAGAAGATCTGGGAGGCTACCGCCCCCCAGGCCCCCTCTCAACTGAGCAGATCTGGGGGGCTACCGCCCCCCAGGCCCCCTCTCCGATCTGTGGCCGGTGGGGGGTTACGCGGCCAGGGGCTCGATACCTTGTGGAGCGTGCCGCGCTACCACCTCACGACGTTCGGCTGCCAGATGAACGAGCACGACTCCGAGCGGATGAAGGGGATGCTCGAGTCGCTCGGGTACGAGCAGGCGGGCGAGCGCTCGGAGGCGGACCTGATCCTGTTCAACACGTGCTCGATCCGCGAGTCGGCCGATACGCGCTTCATCGGCCACCTCGGGGAGGCGAAGCGGCTCAAGAGCGAGGATCCGAGCCGGATCGTCGGCGTCGGCGGCTGCTGGTCGCAGTCGATGAAGGAGAAGGTCTTCGAGCAGTTCCCGTTCGTCGACGTCGCCTTCGGCCCCGGCCAGGTCCACCGGCTCGCGGAGTTCCTCAACAGCGACAGCCTGACCGCCCAGGGCTACTTCGAGTTCGAGGGCTTCACCGGCCACCTGCCGATGCGCCGCGAGCGCGACTTCCAGGGCTGGGTCCAGATCTCCGTCGGCTGCAACTGCGTCTGCTCCTACTGCATCGTGCCGTCCACGCGCGGGCGCGAGGTCTCGCGCCCGGCCGCCGAGCTGGTGGCCGAGATCGAGCGGCTCGCCGCCGACGGCGTGCGCGAGGTCACGCTCCTGGGCCAGAACGTCAACTCCTACGGGCGCGACCTGCCCAAGGGCGAGAAGGCGACGTTCGCCGAGCTGCTCGCCATGGTCGACGCGATCGACGGGATCGACCGCGTCCGCTACACCAGCCCGCACCCGAAGGACATGCGCGAGGACGTCATCCGCGCGCACGCCGAGCTGGCGAGCGTCTGCCCGCACATCCACCTGCCGCTCCAGTCCGGCTCCAGCCGCGTGCTGAAGGCGATGCGGCGCACCTACGACCGCGAGCGCTACCTCGACCGCGCCGCCATGATCCGCGAGCTCGTGCCCGACTGCTCGATCACGACCGACGTCATCGTCGGGTTCCCGGGAGAGACGGAGGCCGAGTTCGAGGAGACGCTCGAGGTCGTCGAGGAGGTTCGCTACGACTCGGCGTTCACGTTCATCTTCTCGCCGCGCCGCGGGACGGTCGCGGCCGACCTCGACGACCAGCTTCCGCACGCGGTCAAGCGCGAGCGGATGGAGCGGCTCGTCGAGGCGGTTCAGCGGATCGCGACCGAGCGGGCGCAGCGGTTCGTGGGGCGGACCGTCGAGGTGCTGGTCGAGGGACCGTCGCGGACCGATCCGTCGCGGCTGCGTGGGAGGACGGCGCACAACAAGACGGTGAACTTCGAGGGGGTCGCGGAAGCGGGGGAGATGACGCAGGTGGATGTGGTGTCCGCGACGAGCACGACGCTCGCGGGTGAGGAGTCGCTGCTCTCGCGCGTGGCGTAGGGGCGCGCGGGGTTGGGGGCGCGCGACCGAATGATCGCGAACGGAGCTCCGTTCCTAACGCTCCTCTCGCGATCATTCGGTCGCGCGACGACACGTGCTGGCGATCTGCTCTTGCCGAGAGGTGGCTTGCGGCCAGATTGCGGCCGCAAGTCGACCAGCTCTCAGGGCCCGAGCCCGACGGGCGAGTTGCGGCCGTATTCCGGCCATAAGCGCCGGTGGGGAGCGGGCGGAGGGCTCGAGCGGTGCTGACGATCGCGATCTTCGGGCCGACGGGGGTGGGGAAGACCGGGGTGGCGCTGGAGCTGGCGGATCTGCTGCGGGAGCGTGGCGAGGACCCGGTCGCCGTCTCCGCCGATGCGCTGCAGGTCTACGAGGGCCTCCAAGCCCTGACAGGGGCGGTCACTGCGACGGAGCAGGCGCGCCTGGAGCACCGCTTGGTCGGGTTCGTCCCCCTTACCCAGCCCTTTTCCGTCGGTCAGTACATGCCGGTGGCGCATGCGGAGATCGACGCGGCCCTCGAGGCCGGCCGGCGGCCGATCGTGCTGGGCGGGACGGGCCTGTACCTGCGCGCCGCGCTCGCCGACCTGTCGCTCGAGAAGGTGCCGCCCGGCACGGAGGGCTCCGAGCTGTGGTCGCCCGACACGCGTCATCCGACGCTGATCCTCGGCCTGACGATGGAGCGCGAGGAGCTGTACCGCCGCATCGACGCGCGGGTGGACGCGATCGTCGCGGCGGGGGCCGAGGAGGAGGTGCGGCGGGCGCAGGAGCTGGGACCGTCGCATACGGCGCGGAAGGCGCTTGGGTTTCGGGAGCTGCTGGAGGGGGACGTGGAGAGGATGAAGCGCCGGAGCCGGAACTACGCGCGGCGGCAGATGACGTGGATGCGCAAGCTGCCGAACGTCGTGACGATCGACGTGACGGACCGGTCCGAACCGGCGACGGCGGAGAAGATCGGGCGTATAGTCGGCGAACGGGAGGCGTCGTGAGCGACCGAGGGAGTCAGTCCCGTTGCGTCAGCCAGCCGCCAGGCCTGTCCTAGCCGCGATCGTCGGCGCACTGCTGATGCCGTCCGCGGCAGCGGCGGCGCCGCTCGACTTCGGTGGCACGATCCGCAACGTGCTGCCGCCCGGGCAGTCGGGGGAGCTCCCGCCGGAGAACGACAGCGTCGACCAAATTCCACTCTACGACGGGCTGACGCCGCTGGGGCGCGACCTCAGGCCCGGGGCGGCGACGCGGTACTTCAAATCCGCGCGGTTCGATCGTCCGCGTGGAGGACGGGTCGTGCGGCCGCGCAAGGGCCTGACGATCAGGCGCGATCGCTACGGGGTGCCGCACGTCCACGGCAAGACCCGCTCGAAGGTGATGTTCGGCGCCGGCTGGGCGACGGCCGAGGACCGCGGGCTGTTCATCGAGACGATCCGAGGGCCGGCGCGCATAGCCGCGCTCGACGCGCCCGGGCTCGACCCGTTCTCGCTCGGGATCTCGCTGCGGCGGTTCGAGCCGAGCGCGGCGACGGAGCGGTTCCTGCGCCGGCAGGCGCGGTCGCTGCTGCGCGCCGGTCGCAAGGGACGGCGCGTGGTGCGCGACGTCGACGCCTACGTGGCCGGCATCAACGCCTACTACCGCCGCAGCGGCAACACGGCCGAGCCGTGGCGGCGCGAGGACGTCGTCGCGGTCGCGGCGCTGATCGGCGCCATCTTCGGCAAGGGCGGTGGCGACGAGGTCCGCAGCTCGCAGCTCCTGTCGGCGCTGCGCGAGCGGCTCGGCGCGCGCGCCGGCACGCGCGTCTGGCGCGATCTGCGCTCGGCCCAGGACCCCGAGACGCCGGTGACCCTGCGCAAGCGCTTTCCGTACGACACGGGCGGCCGCGGCGGCGCGCCGGGGTCGCGAACCGTCGATCCGGACTCGGTCAGCGCGTCGGCGGCCCGGGCCGCGCGTGTGGACCAGCGCCAGCGCGTGCCGATGTCGAACGCGCTGCTCGTCGGCGCGCGCAGGTCGGCGACGGGCCGGCCGCTCGCGGTGATGGGTCCGCAGGTCGGCTACTTCTACCCGCAGTTCCTGATGGAGCTCGACCTCCACGGCGGCGGCATCGATGCGCGCGGCGCGGCGTTCCCGGGCATCTCGATGTACGTGCTGCTGGGCCGCGGGCGCGACTACGCCTGGAGCGCGACGTCCTCCGGCGCCGACAACGTCGACCAGTACGTCGAGCGCCTCTGCAACGCGGACGGCAGCCCGCCGACGCGCGGGTCGACCGGCTACGTCTTCCGCGGGCGCTGCCGCCAGATGCGGACCTTCGACGCCGGGACGCTCAGCGGCGGCGGGTCGAGCGAGCGAGTCCGGTTCAGGCAGACGGTCCACGGCCCGGTCAGCGGCACCGTCGAGATCGGCGGGCGGCCGTTCGCGGTGACGTCCAAGCGCTCGACGCGCGGGCGCGACGCGATCAGCGCGATCGCGTTCGCGGACCTCAACGCGAACCGGGTGCGCTCGGCGCGCAGCTTCCTGCGCGTCATGGGCCAGGTCGAGCTCACCTTCAACTGGCACTACGCCGACAACCGCGACGTCGCCTTCTTCTCGTCGGGCCGGCTGCCGATCCGCGCGCGCGGCGTCGACCCGAGCCTGCCGACGCTCGGCACCGGCCGCTACGAGTGGCGCGGCTACCTGCCGCGCTCGCGCCATCCGCAGGCGATCAATCCGCGTCGCGGCATCCTCGCGAACTGGAACAACAAGCCGGCCGCCGGCTTCGGAGCCTCCGACAGCCAGTACGGCTACGGCTCGGTCCAGCGCGTCGAGCTGTTCGACGGCTTCGGGACGCGGATGCGGCTGCATGACCTGATCGCCGTGATGAACGCGGCCGCCACGCGCGACCTGCGGGCCACCGACACGTGGCCGGCGATCGCGGCGGTGCTTCGCCGCGGGCCGGCGCCCGGCGCGCGCGCCGCGCAGGCGGCGGACCTCGTCACCGAGTGGGTCCAGGCGGGCGCCCACCGGCTCGACCGCGACCTCGACGGCGCGATCGACAACCCCGGCGCCGCGGTGCTCGACCGGGCGTGGCCGGCGCTCGCCGACGCCGTGCTCGCGCCCGTCCTCGGCCCGCTGACCGCGGATCTCGCCAGGATCGTGCGCCGCGACGACGCCGCCAACTCGCGTGGTAGCTCTTACGGCTCGGGCTGGTACGGCTACGTCGACAAGGACCTGCGTACCCAGCTCGGCCGCCGGGTCCGGGGCCGCTACAGCCGGCGCTACTGCGGCGGCGGCGACCTCGCCCGCTGTCGCGAGTCGCTCTGGACGGCGGTCGAGCAGGCCGCCGACGAGCTCGCGGCGACCCAGGGCGCCGACCCGGCCGCCTGGCGCGCCGACGCGACCGGCGAGCGGATCGTGTTCCAACCCGGCCTGCTCGGGCCCGACCGCACCATGCGCTGGACGAACCGGCCGACGTTCCAGCAGGTCGTGTCCTTCAAGGGCCACCGCCCGCGCGGGCGCCGGCGCGGGCAGCGGCTGACGCTGCCGGGCGTGCGCCCGCCGTTCCCGGAGGGCCGCGGGTAGCGCGGGCGGGGCGCTCGCGTAGAGTGCCGCGCCGTGAAGTTCGAGAAGTGGAACGCCCTCGGCAACGACTACGCGATCATCGAGGCGCGGGCGCTGCCGTTCGAGCTGACGCCGGGGCGGATCCGCGCGATTTGCGCCGCGCACAGCGGCGTCGGCGCCGACGGCGTGCTGCTGCTCGACGGGCCGTCCGACCCCGCCTTCGTCGCCGCGCTGCGGATCTTCAACCCCGACGGCTCCGAGGCGGAGCTGTCGGGCAACGGCGTGCGCCAGGCGGTGATGTACCTGCGACGGTCCGGTTGGACCGAGCACGACACGTTCGGCATCGAGACCGCCGCCGGCGAGGTGCGGCCCCGCATCACCGGACCCACGACCTGCACGGTCGACATGGGTCGCGCCAAGCTGACGTCGAAGGACTTCCCCTCGGGGCCGGCCGACGGCCGCGCCGCGCTCTCGGCCGGCGGCCGAGAGTACGCGTTCCAGCACGTCTCGATCGGCAACCCGCAGTGCTCGATCGAGTGGCCGGACGGGCTCGCGGACCTCGACCTCGGCGCGATCGGACCGGCGCTCGAGCGCCACGAGCTGTTCCCCAACCGCACGAACGTCTCGTTCTGGCGCCGCGACGGCGACGGCGAGATCACGGCGCGCATCTTCGAGCGCGGGGCCGGCGAGACGATGTCGTCCGGCACCGGCGCGACCGGGGCCGCCGTCGCGGCCGTCCTCGGCGGGCTCGACAGCCCCGTGACCGTCCACCTCGACGGCGGCGACCTCGAGGTGGAGGTGGGGGAGGACCTGCACGTCAACCTGAGCGGCTGGACGGTGCCCGTGTACGCGGGCGAGCTCAGCCCCGACTTCCTGGAGGCTCTGAGAGACGCATGAAGACGAGCGCGCGGCTGGATCGCCTGGCCCCATACCTGTTCGCCGAGCTGGAGCGCAAGATCGCCGACAAGAAGGCCGCCGGCATCGACGTGATCAGCCTCGGCATCGGCGATCCCGACACGCCGACGCCGCGGTCGGTCGTCGAGGCGCTCGCCGAGGCGACGGCCGATCCAGGGACGCACGCCTACCCGTCGAACCGCGGCCGCGCCGAGTTCCGCGACGGCGTCGCGAGCTTCTACCGTCGCCGCTTCGGCGTCGAGCTCGACCCCGAGACGGAGATCGTCCCCGCGCTCGGCGCGAAGGAGTGCATCTTCAACCTCAACCTCGCGTTCCTCGACTCGGGGACGGTCGCCCTGGCGGCGGACCCCGGCTACCCGGTGTACACCGGCGGCCCGCTGCTTGCGGGCGCGGAGACGGTCCTGATGCCGCTCGTGCCCGAGCTCGGCTTCGTCCCGGACCTCGATGCGATTCCCGCCGACGCGCTCGAGCGCGCGCGGCTGCTCTACCTCAACTATCCGAACAACCCGACCGGGGCCGTCGCGCCCGATGGCTTCTTCGAGCGCGTGGTCGAGCTGGCTCGCGAGCACGACATCCTCGTCGTCCACGACGCCTCGTACACCGAGATCACCTTCGACGGCTACGTCGCGCCCAGCTTCCTCGAGACGCCAGGCGCCAAGGAGGTCGGCGTCGAGGTCTTCTCGCTGTCCAAGGGCTACAACATGACCGGCTGGAGGGTGGCCGCGATCGTCGGCAACGCCGAGGCGATCCAGGCCTACTGGAAGCTCAAGACCAACATCGACTCGGGCATGTTCGAGGCGGTGCAGCTCGCCGGCGTGCGCGCGCTCGAGCGGGGGGACGAGATCGCCCTCGAGATGAGCGACGTCTACGCCCGCCGCCGCGACATCGTGATCGGTGCCCTGCGCGCGATCGGCGTCGAGGTCGAGTCGCCGAAGGGCACGATCTACATCTGGGCGCCCGTGCCCGCCGGCCACACGTCGGCCTCGTACTGCGAGATGGTGCTCGAGGAGTCGGCCGTCGTCGTGTCGCCCGGTGGCGCCTACGGCCCCAACGGCGAAGGGTTCTTCCGCATTTCGCTGACCGTTCCCGACGACCGCCTGGCCGAGGCGATGGAGCGGCTGCGTTCGAGCCTCGGCGGCTGACGCGCCGTGGGCCGCGTTTGCCGCCGCGGTCCGGGGGGAACGACTCGGGCATGAGGACCTGGGAAGCCAACACCCTGGAGGTCGCGCCGCACAGGCCGGAGATCCTGAGCTCCGGCGACGCGGCGCGCGTGATAGCGCTGAACCTGCCGGCGGGCGAGCTGCTGCAGGAGCACGAGGTCCACGAGCAGGCCCTGCTCGTCGTGCTCGAGGGCGAGGTCGAGGTCGAGTCCGGCGGCGAGACGATCGGCGGTAGGCGGGGACTCGTCGCCGAGTTCGGACCGGGGGAGCGCCACGAGGTGCGCGCCACGCACGACGCGCGGCTGCTGCTGGTGCTCACGCCATGGCCGGGCGACGGCCACCCCGGCGCGATGACGCTCGACGAGAAGGCCACCGCGCGCGAGCGCGCGCACGAGCGCTCTCAGGCCTAGCCGGCAGCCGAGCGGCCCGAGGCGGCGAGCGTGTCGCGCAGGCCGGTCTCGAAGTCGCGCGGCTCGAAGCCGAGCTCCCGGCGAGCCTTCGCGTCGCTGGCCCAGAACGTCGTGCCGTCGGTGCTGCGGACCAGCTCGCGCAGGTTCGGCGGGAAGCCCAGCAGCGGGCCGACGACGGGGCCGAGCGGCGCCGACAGCTTCAGGAGCGCGGGCGGCATCGTGAAGCGAGGCGGGCGGCGCCCGGCGGCCGCCGCGGCGCGGTCGACGATCTCGCCGAGCGTGCCGCGGTCGCCGGACAGGACGTAGGACTCGCCGACACGGCCGTTGTCGAGCGCGAGCACGATCCCGGTCGCGACGTCCTCGACGTGGCAGAGCATGATCCCCGAGTCGGGGAACATCTTCGCCGGCAGCTTGCCGGTGCTCGCCTGGTCGATCAGGTTGCCGAGCTCGGAGTGGTCACCGGGGCCGTAGACGCCGCCGGGCTGGACGATCACGATCGGCGCCCCGCCCGCGATGCGGTCCTGGGCGACACGGTGGGCGAGCGTCTTCGTGCGGTCGTACTCCGAGAGGAAGTCGCTGTCGCGCTCGAAGCCCTCGTCGACGACCTCGCGATGGGTGTCGCCGAAGACGGCGACGGTCGAGACGTAGACGATCCGCGGCACGTCGGCGACGATCGCGGCGTCGAGCACGCGCTCGGTGCCGCGCACGTTCGCCTCGTACATGGCCTCGTGCTGCGATCGTGGGACGCCGACCTTGTAGACGGCGCCGGCGTGGATCACGGCGTCGCAGCCCTCGACGCCTGCTCGGATGGCCTCCTCGGAGGAGAGGTCGCCCTCGACGAGGTCGCAACCGATCGCACGCAGCGACTCGGCGCCGGCCGGCGCCCGCACCAGCGCGACGACCTCGTCGCCGCGGGCGCGCAGGCGGCGCGCGACGTGCCCGCCGATGAACCCGGTGCCCCCCGTCATGAAGACCCTCACGCGGCGATCCTACCCTCACCGGGCGCGCTTTGGCCGGGTGGCCAACCGACGGGCACGTTCTCCCTGGCCGGGCGCGTCGGCCCTAGACTGGAGGGGAATGCAGAAGGGACGCAACGGACGCACCGGCCAGAGCCGCTACGGCGAGGGCGTCCGCAACCCGCGTGCCCGCCAGCGCGCGCTCTGCATCGCCGCGTCGCCCGACGAGCCCGATCTCGCCGAGCTGCGCGAGCTGCTGCGGACCGCCGGGGTGGCGGTGGCGGGCGAGATGACCCAGCGGCGGCCGGCGCCGGACCCCGACCGCTACCTCGGCAAGGGCAAGCTCACGGACCTCAAGCGGGCCGTCGAGGAGGCCGACGCGAACCTCGTCGCCTGCGACGACGAGCTGCTTCCGCGTCAGGAGCGCAACCTCGAGCAGGCCATCGGCGTGCCCGTCGTCGACCGCACGGCGATCATCCTCGACATCTTCGCCGACCACGCGCACTCGGCCGAGGGCAAGCTCCAGGTCGAGCTCGCCCAGCTCGAGTACAACCTCGCGCGCATGCGCGGGCTGTGGACGCACCTCGAGCGGCTCGGCGGCGGGATCGGAACCAGGGGCCCCGGCGAGAGCCAGATCGAGACCGACCGCCGGCTCGCGCGCGACCGCATCTCGGCGCTCAAGCGCCGGCTCGAGCAGGCCCACGGCAGCCGCCGCACGATGCGCCGCGAGCGCGAGCGCGCGGCACTGCCGACGGTGGCGCTCGCGGGCTACACCAACGCGGGCAAGTCGACGCTGCTGAACGCGCTCACCGGCGCCGACGTCGGCGTCCGCGACCGGCTCTTCCACACGCTCGACCCGACGACGCGGTCGTTCGAGATCGGCGGGCGCAGCTACCTGCTGACCGACACCGTCGGCTTCATCCGCAAGCTGCCGCACCAGCTCGTCGACGCCTTCGGCGCGACGCTCGACGAGGCGCTCGAGGCGGACCTGCTGCTCCACGTCGCCGACGCGTCGGCGCCGGAGAAGGAGCTGCTCGAGATGCTCGCGGCCGTCGACGACGTGCTCGACGAGATCGGCGCCGGCGACCGCCCGCGGCTGCTCGCGCTCAACAAGGTCGACCTGCTCGACGACGACGGCCGGCGCGAGCTCGGCTTCCGCTTCCCCCAGGCGCTGCAGGTCTCCGCCGCCACGGGCGAGGGCCTCGACGCGCTGCGCAACCGGATCGAGGCGCGCTTCCTCACGAGCCTGCGCCGGATGGACCTGCTCCTGCCCTACGACGAGGGACGGCGCCTGTCCGAGCTCCACGACGTCGCCGGCGAGATGGAGCGCACCGACACCGCCGACGGCGTGCGCGTGCGCGCCCGCGTCCCGGTCGCTGCCGCCGCGCGCTTCGAGCGCTTCGAAAGCAACGGCTCGGGCGCCTCGGACGGCGGGGCCGGCGGATGAGGCTCAGCTTCGCGCGTCTCGCCGCCGACGCGGTCGCTCCCGTCCGGGCGCACCCCGGCGACGCCGGCTACGACCTCCACGCGGCCGAGGCGGCGACGCTCGCGCCGGGCGACCGCGCGAGCGTCGGAACCGGCATCGCCGTCGCCATCCCGGAGGGCCACGCCGGACTCGTGCTGCCGCGCTCGGGCCTCGCCGCCCGACACGGCATCGCGCTCGTCAACGCTCCGGGACTGATCGACGCCGGCTACCGCGGCGAGGTGAGGGTGCTGCTGCTCAACACCGACCGCGAGGCGACCTTCGAGATCGCGACCGGCGACCGCATCGCACAGCTCGTGATCGTGCGCCACGCCGCCCCGGAGGTCGTCGAGGTCGCCTCGCTCGACGAGACCGCCCGCGGCGTCGCCGGCTTCGGCTCGACCGGCCGCTGACCTCGCCGCGAAGTCGCCCTCAACCGTCGCGCTGCGCCGCTGACCGCCGCCCGCCTCGTCGACATGGGCATCGAGCCGTTCCGGTCGTTGTGGGGTCACTTGCGTCGCCGCAGAACGGCTCGCGCGGCGGCTCTGCGACTGCGCGACCGAGACGCGGGTGAGCGCCGACGTGCTCGCCCTCAACGGCTTCCAGGGCGTGGACGGGCCGATCAAGGCCCGCGAGCCCGCCGTCTGCGTCCGCTGCTCGCACACCGTCTACCGCGGACGCATCGGCCTCTACGAGCTGATGGAGGTCACCGACGAGCTGCGTGCCCTGATAGTCGCAAAGCGCGCGGCCGACGAGATCGCCGCCGTCGCCGTCGGCCACGGTATGCGCCGCCTGCCCGACGACGGCCTCGCGAAGGTTCGCGTTTGCCGCACCTCCAGGCCCGAGCTCCTGCGCGTCCTCGGCGCCTCGGCCTAGGGGTAGCCTTCAAGCAAGGTCGCAGCCAGTACAGTGAGCTGCCGTGAACAGCATGGAGGGGAAAGGAAGTGACCCGAGGGGGGCGACATCCGCACACAGCGCGCTTGTCATAAACCGGACGAGCTCCATCGCCGCCGTTGAGGACTTTCTCGAGCAACTGGTCGATGCCCCCAGCGATCGGGATCTGTTGCTGCCAAATGCGCTAAGGGCCCGCCAACTCGGAGGAACCTCCGCCATGTTGCAGCTGATTGCGACGTGGCACCGACGATGTCCGGGTGGTCGTATTCGCACTCATGTGAGCGCCGGGGGCCCGCATGAAGACCGCCGCGCCACGGTAGAGCGATTCATCAAGGCCGATCATGGCTTCTTCGGATGGGCGTTGACGCGCGGGCAACTGCTGAACCGAACAGGGGATGAGGATCTCGATGACATCGCCGCCCCCCTCGGGTCGGCGCGCCTGGCCACCATGGATGCCGTGGCCAGCGCTAAGCGGGGCCAGAAGGTGCTGCTCACGGCTGTCGGCGACGGCCCACATGCCGAGCCGCGCGTCTTCTACAAGCCGCGCGATGGCGGCGAGCCGGAGGTACGCGAGAGCGCAGGCTTCCGGAACCTGGCTCGTGAGCTGAGGGACGCGATCACGCTGGGGCGGGAGGCGCGCCTCGCCCGCACCGAGCGCCACAATGTCG
This sequence comes from Thermoleophilaceae bacterium, assembly GCA_040881635.1. GTDB lineage: Bacteria > Actinomycetota > Thermoleophilia > Solirubrobacterales > Thermoleophilaceae > JAAYBF01. Next base: position 33,981 of record JBBECV010000023.1, on the reverse strand, counting down.
GGCTAGCCCGACTTCTCCGCGAGCTGTTCCGCAACACCCACGATTGGGCGCGTCGCGATGCCAGTGGGGTCACGTACCGCAGCGGCGTGCGCGGAGTGAGGGTAGAGCTGCACAACATCGACATCGGCCAGGTCAGCACCGTTACGACGGATCCGGCGCTGGCGGAGTTCGTCGCGCGTGGCCCCTCGCGCGGGCGTGATCGCCTTCATCTCGTTGAGCTGTCGGTATTCGATTGTGGACCCGGGTTGGCGGCCCACAGGCTATGTGAGGTAGGGGCCGACCCGGCGGACATGGACGCGGAGGTCGCAGCGGTCCGTCACTGCCTCGGGAAGCATTTCAGTTCCTCTCATGAGCCGGTGCGAGGCGTTGGCCTACACCGAGTCCTAGGAACGATCAGTGAGCTCAACGGCCTACTGCGCATACGCACCGGACGGCTTCACCTCTATCGTGACTTCTCGGATCTGCCCTACGAGCCGCGGCGAAATCGCGACGAGCCTTACTTAGTCGATTGGAAGTCGCGACTCGCCGCGACTCAGGCAGCGCCGGTCTCGGGAACCTTCTACACGCTGCTCTTCCCATTGCCCCGTGTCCGAGCGTAAGCAGCCGTCCGAGTACTTCGTCTTTGAGGCCCAAGCCTCGGGACAGGATCCGAAGACAGAGACCGTTGTGTTCGCCGCGGGTCGGGCCGCGGACGCAGATCATTTGGTCGAGCGGCTCCGCAACCATCACTTGACCCATGCGCCCCCAGAGCGCGTGATCCTGATGGGCAGCGACGAAAGTGTCCTGCTGTCGCTCGCAGGAGATTCGGCCCTGCGAGAGACGCTGCCGTCGGTCACCCGGTACGTCGACCCGCCGGACATTGAGCCCGTCGCCTTCGACCGGAGCGGCACGTTGACCTCCTTGGTCGCTGAGGCGGCCACCGTCTCGGCCGTGCGCCGCCAGAAGATCATGAGGTGCGGTCTGATGACGATCTTCGATAAGCGACAGGGGATGCTCACCGCTGGGCCCGGCTACCATTACGTGAACCCGTCGCGGCGCCACACGAAGGCGTTCATCAGGACGGGAAATGTGCTGTTGCACTCAGCCGAGGTGGCGTTCATCGCGATGGGACTGCTCGAGTGGTGCCCGGCGGGCACGCGGCGGATCTTTACAGACACCGCAAGCATCAACGCGGTCGGGTACGCGCTCGCCGACCTCTGCATGCACTTTGACCCGCACCATGCCAGGCCTACGATCGACAGCTTCTCTTCATACGGCGGTCTCGACCGCTTCGACTTCGACGAGAGCGAGTCCTTCTGCGTCGTGTCCGCCTCGACATCGGGGAATCTGGAGGCGCGGCTGACCTCGACGGGCCTACTCCCGGCCGACCGGATCGCCACGCTGTTCTACTGCGGTCCGGCGCTGGACGGACGCAGAATCCTCTGTGACATCACTGAGCGCGAGGGCGTCGATGACGGTCATGCGCTCATCGAGAGCTACGCCAGCGAGGGCGACTGCAAGCTCTGCCGTCAAGGCTCGGCGACGATCCACATCAGCGGCGACCAGTTCCTGCCCGCCGATCCCGAGGTCGACGAGATCCTCATATCTCAGGACCACGAGCCGACCTGGCTCGCCCCGTTGCTCACTGACCTCCTCGGCACCGGTGCCGTACGCTGCAACACCGCCATAGTTGGGGACGCCGCGCGGTTCCGCGAGATCTCGATCGATCTGTCGAAGATCGCCGACGATGCACACGGATCGCCGCTCGCCGCTCGCATCCAGAAGCGGCTGCTGTCAGCGACCCCGGTCGCCCTCGAGCGCGTCGTGCATCTCAATGACGCCTCTTCGAAAGCGCTCGCCGAGACCGTCGCCCGCCACTACGCACGACACAATGAGTCCGCATCGGACGGACTGGTGATCTCCGAGTTGGTCGCGCGCGAGGACCCGACTTCGCTGGTGCCCGCTGGAGGGGCGATCATGGTGGTCGCCGGGGTGGTGTCCACGGGGAGGGCGCTGTTGAGCGTCAGCCAGTTTCTGCGCAGCGTCGAGGATCTGGGTCATCTCTCGTATCTCATTGGGGTGGGTCGCGTTGCGACGCCACGAGACTGGCGCCGGCTGCGTGAGAACCTCACATTCGGCACTGACCCCGGCGAGTACCCGCTGCTTGCAGTGCGTTTGTGCCACCTCCCAGACGACAGCGGCCCAGACGCGTCGCCGTGGCGAACCGAGGAGCGCTATTGGGAGACCACCCGGGACGACATCGCTCACTCGTCCGAGCAGGCGGCCGCGGCGCTTGATCAGCGCCGCGACATCCTCAACGGGGTGGTCGAGGCAGATCGCGATGGCTTGACCGATCAACTCTTCCTACCGGCCGTCCGACAAGGCGGAGGCTTCGATAGCACTGGGCGGGACGGACGGCTTGAGTTACGGAAGGGATTTGTGTTCTGGCGGAGCGTCGCGCGCCAACACCACGCCGATCCGGAGACGTCAGCCACGCAGTCGGAGGTCTATCTGACGATCGCGGCCGTGCTTCATGAGCTTCGCCAATCGCATCCCGACGGCCGGGCGCTCGTTCAACACGAGCACAATCGCACCGTGCTCGGCCCCTCCAACTTCGCCCGGTTCAACGATGGCGTCATCCAAGCGTCACTGTTGCGCGCGGCTCGTCAGAGCGAGCTTGACTACAGCGCCAGTAGGAAGCTCAGCGCCGAGATGCAGGACATCGTGCTTCGCTTTGCCAAGCGGTGTGAGACGAAAGAGGGCGAGGCCTTCCCGGAGTTCTTGCTTGCCCTTGCACGCGGCCGGCTGCGGTTGCATGCCATGCATGAGCATGAGGTCGCTCAAGCACTGATGGAGACCAGAGGCAGGTTACCGCCGCTCCTCGCTGCGCTTGTCGAGCGTTTCGAGCGACGGCTCGACTGGCGCCTCTAGATTCCGGCGGCGCGGCGGGCGGAGGCGTGGGCGGCATCCTCGAGGGTGTCGTCGAGCGGATCGAGCTGGATGCCGAGGGCGAGCTCGATCAGGCGGTCGGCGAGCCAGACGTTCTTGGGCAGGAGGGGGCCGTGGAGGTAGGTGCCGATCGCGTTGGCGCTGCGCACGCCCTCGTAGCCGTCGTGGCCGTTGTTGCCGTGCCCGGCGAGCACGCGGCCGAGCGGGCGCTCGCCGGGGCCAAGGTAGGTGCGCCCGCCGTGGTTCTCGAAGCCGGCGACCGTGCGAGGCCCCTCGCCTAGGTCGACCTCGATCGCGCAGTTGCCGATCAGGCGCGGGCCGTCCTCGCGGACGGTGCGCATGTCGACGAGGCCGACGCCCGGCAGCTCGCGCTCGCCGAGCTGGTAGCCGTGGCCCAGCAGCTGGTAGCCGCCGCAGACGGCGAGGATGACCGCGCCGCGATCACGCATGGCGTGGAGCGCGTCGCGCTTGGTGGCGGCCATGTCCTGTGCGACGGCGATCTGGTCGCGGTCCTGGCCGCCGCCGACGTAGACGAGGTCGTGGGCAGCCGGGTCGAGCGGCTCGCCGAGCGACGCGGCCGCGAGGTCGAAGCCCAGTCCGCGCCACTCGCAGCGGGCGCGCAGGATCGCGATGTTGCCACGGTCGGCGTAGATGTTCATCAGCTCCGGGTACAGCGCACACACCCGCAGGGAGTTGGATCGGAGGGCTCGCGCCCCCCGCGCCCCCCGTGTTGCCATGGCCGGTCGGTGGTGGGGCTGGGGGGTGCTCATGGCTGCGCCTCCAGCAGGACGACGGCGCTGCCGACGTAGTCGAGGGTCGGGGGCACCTGGCGGCGCCCGGCCGGCCGCAGGCCCGCGGCGGCGGCCTCGTGCTCGAGCGTCGCCGGCGCGCAGGAGTCGAGCACGATCGTCGCGAGCTCCTCGGTCAGCTCGCCGGCGGGCGAGACCGCCTGGCGGACGCGGTCGATCGCGACCGCCTCCGGCTCGTCGCGGACGGCGACCGGCGTCGACGACAGGACCCAGCCGTCGACCTCGAGCACGTCGGGAAGCGGCGGGCGGGCGTCGCCGGCCGGGACGGCGTCGAAGGGGTCGGCGAGCGCGACGGCCAGCAGGCCGCCGGGATCGAGGTGCCGGGCGACGCTCGCGAGCATCGCCGCGCGGCCCGACGAGCCGCCCAGCAGCTGGACGACCTGCATCGGGGCGATCGCGAGCGGGAAGCGGCGGTCGAGCGCGAGCGCCCGCGCGTCGGCCGTCTCGGCGCGCGCCGGCAGCGCGCGCTCGGAGGCGCGCGCGTTGAGGGCCGCGACCAGGACGGGGTCGGCGTCGACGCCGGTCACCTCGTGCCCGCGCTCGGCGAGGTCGAGCGCGACACGGCCGGTCCCGCAGCCGACGTCGAGCACGGGGCCGCCGCTCTCGGCGGCGAGCTCGCGCCAGAGCGGGACGTCGGCGGCGTACGCGGCGCACTCGACGTCGTGCCACGCCGCGGCGTCGACGGCCGTCACCACGAGACGATCACCGCGCGGGCTCCGAGAGCGGCAGGTCGACGCGCTCGAGGTCGAGCACGGGCAGCCCGTCGAGCCGCGACGACGCCAGGAAGCGCTCGTACTCGTTGCCGCCGAGGCGCAGGAACGCGGCATGCGCGCTCTCCACGTAGTCGCGGCAGACCACGGCCCGCTGCGCCCGGACGCCGGCAGCCAGTCGCCCGCGGCCGGCGGCCGAGCCGACGTAGGTCCAGACGCGCCCGGGGGGCGGCTTATCGATCGCGGCCGTCACGTCGACCCGATCGTAGTTGCGCTCACGCAGGTCGAGCTCGGCCAGACGCTCGCCGTCGACGGGCGCGAGCATGCCGTTGACGGCGCACCCCGGGTCGTCGGCGAGGTCGAGGAACGCGACGAAGACCTGCGGCGCCGAGCCGTCCGAGCGCAACAGGTACTGCTTGTAGCCGGGGATCGCCTCGGCGTTGTCGGCCGCGACGCCCCAGACCCGGCGCGGGCGGGGGTGGGTCGCGACGCGCGGCCCGTCGCGGCCGTCGCCCGCGGTCGCGATCTCGCCCGCGAGCGACCCGTAGGCGAAGACGTAGTCGCTCAATCCGCCCACCGTGGCGCCAGGCCCCTCCGGCTGAGCAGGTCGCGCAGCTCCAGCAGCGCCGTGTACGTCGGCAGCGCGTACAGCGGTCGCCCGTCCTCGCCGGCGGCGACCGCGGCGTCGAGCGAGCGGCCGACGTCGCGCTCAACGACCGTGTCCGCGTCGATGCCCGCGTACTTGAGCCGCAGCGCCATCTCCTCGGCGCGCGTCCCGGAGCACGTGACGCGCCGCACCCGGCCGGCGAGCAGCTCGAAGTCGGCGTCCCAGATCCACGACACGTCGCGCCCGTCGGCGATCCGGTCGTTGAGCGCGAGCCAGAGGTCGACCCGGTCGTCCTCGAGCGTCAGCGTGCGCAGCACCTCGTTCGCGCCGGCGGGGTTCTTGACGAGCAGGATCGAGACCGGGCGCGACGACCCGCCAGGACCGGGGACGGGGATCGTCTCGACGCGCCCGAAGGCACCGCCGAAGCCCTCCAGGGCGGCCTGGGCGTCCTCGAGCGACGCGCCGAGCTCGAGCGCGAGCGCGGTCGCCGCGACGGCGTTGTAGACGTTGTAGAGGCCGGGGAGGGGAAGTCGCACCTCGATCGTCCCCACCTCGGTCCGGATCCGCACGCGCGCGCCGCGCATGCCCTCGAGCGCGACGCGCTCGGCCTCGACCGCCGGGCGGGGCCGCGCTCGCCCGCAGCCGGGGCAGCGGTAGCGGCCGAGGTGGCCGAGGTAGACGGCCTCGTAGATGTAGGCGGTGCCGCAGTTGCGGCAGTGCTTGGAGTCGGCGGCGTGCGCCAGCCCGGGCAGCGCCTGCGAGTCGTCGCCGACGCCGAAGTAGGTGACGCCCTCGCGTCCACGGCCTAGGTCGGCGATCAGCGGGTCGTCGGCGTTGAGGACGAAGCGGGCGCTGCCGGCCTGCTCGGCCACCAGCTCGGCCCAGTCGTCGGCGATCGACTCGAGCTCGCCGTAGCGGTCGAGCTGGTCGCGGAAGAGGTTCGAGAGCAGGTAGGCGCGCGGGCGCAGCGAGCGCGCGACCTCGGGCAGCCAGGCCTCGTCGACCTCGAGCAGGCCGACCTGTCCGGCGCCGCGGCGCGCGTCGAGCAGCGCCGTCGCGACGCCCCAGCCCATGTTCGAGCCGGCGCGGTTGTGGACGACCCGCTCGCCGGCCCGCTCGAGGATCGCCGCGACCATCGCCGAGGTCGTCGTCTTCCCGTTCGTCGCCGACACGACCGCGGCGCCGTCGTCGAGCCGCGCGCCCATGCGCTCCAGCGCATCGGGGTTGACGCGCAGCAGCAGCCGGCCCGGCAGCGTGGTGCCGCCGCCGCGGCCGAGCCGCCGCGTGAGCCCGCGAACGCCGCGCGCGAGCAGTCGCCAGAGCGCCAGCATCAGCGCGGCACGACGACGCGCAGGCAGGCGGCGTCGACCTCCACCCGGGCCGGCACGGCGCCGACCGGGTCGCCGTCGGCGTAGATCTCGAAGTCGCGGTCGGCGGAGACGTCGACCGTCCGGCCGCGATAGGTGGTCACCGCGGGGTCGCGCAGATGCGTCCCGCGGAACACCTTCGGCAGCTTCGCGAGGAAGCGCAGGCGCGACTGGCGGCCGACGGCGACCACGTCGATCAGCCCGTCGTCGAGGTCGGCCTGCGGCGCCAGCAGCATCCCGCCACCGTAGGCGCGCGAGTTGGCGACGGCGACCGAGTAGCCGGTCAGCTCGTGGCGCTCGCCGTCGACCACGACGGTGAACTTGGCGGGGCGCCACGCGCCGAGCGCGCGCAGGGCGGCGTAGAGGTAGACGAGGTTGCCGCTGACGACGTGCGTCTCGTTCGCGATCCGGTTCGCGTCGGAGTCGAAGCCGAAGCTCGCGATGCCGAGGTAGGGCGTCCCGTCGACGGTCGCCATGTCGATCGTCCGCTCGCGCCCCTCGACCGCCACGCGCGCCGCCGCTTTCGCGTCCGTCGGCACGCCGAGCACGCGCGCCAGGTCGTTGCCACGTCCGCCCGGGACGATCGCGAGCGCGGAGCCGGTGCGCCGCAACACGTCGGCGATCGGGCGCAGCAGGCCGTCGCCACCGACCGCGGCCACCGTCTCGCCGGCCTCCGCGGCCGCCAGCGCGGACGATCGCGCGTGGGCGATGTCGCGCGTCTCGATCACCCGATGCTCGGCACCGAGGCGCTCCAGCTCCGCTACGGCGGCGGGCAGCCGCTTCAGCGCGCGCCCGCCCCCGGCCGCCGGGTTGCAGATGACGGCGAAGCGCCGGCTCACAGGCACACCATATTTACGAGGCCAGGACGAGCGAGCGCAGGTCGTCGGCGATCTCGACGGGCGCGGGCCCGTCGGCCTGCGCGGCGGCCTCGCGGGTCGTCGCGCCGCTGAGCACGAGCGCGGCGTCGACCCCGGCGGCCGCGGCCGCGGCGACGTCCGAGTCGAGCCGGTCGCCGACGGCGAGCGTACGCCCGTCGCCCATGCGGTCGACCGCGGTAAGGAAGAGCTGCGGCTGTGGCTTGCCGACGATCTCGCCCGTGACGCCGGACGCCGTCTCGACGGCGGCCAGCAGCGCTCCGGTCCCCGGCCAGTCGCCCCCGGGCATCGGCAGGGTGGGGTCGCGCGCGGTGGCGAGCAGGTCGCCGCCGCGCCGCGCCGCGAGCGTGGCGGTGCGCAGGGCGGCGTAGTCGACGTCGTCGGTTCCGCCGACGATCACGACCTCGGCGCGCGAGGCGAGATCGGTGCCGTTGAGGACGTGCAGCCCGGCGTCGGCGACGTGGCGCAGCAGCGAGGGAGCGCCGATGACGAACGCCGTGCGTCCCTGGCGCGTCTCGGCGAGCAGGTGCTGGAGCGCGCCGCCGACGGTGACGACGTCGGCGAGGGCGGCCTGGATGCCGAGCCGCCACAGGCGTGCGACGTGGTCCTCGCCGGGATGCCAGGAGTTGTTGGTCGCGAACGCGACCCGCTTGCCGGCGGCGCGCAGCGCGGCGACCGCCTCGGGCGAGCCCGGAACCGCCTCCTCGCCGACCCACACGCAGCCGTCGAGGTCGAGGATGACCTGGTCGTAGCGCCGGAGGAGGGGGGAGAGGCTCAACTTCGACAGCGGATCGTAGTCGCGACTAGGGTGGTCGCCGTGCCTCGCGCCCTCTCGTCGCTGCTCGTCGCCGCCCTGCTGCTACTGGTCGCGGCCGGCTGCGGCGACGACGATCCCGGCTCCGACGGCTCCGGTGGCGGCGGCGCACAGCAGGCGGACTCGGGCGAGCAGGCGTGCCGCGAGGTGGAGGCACCAGCGCCCAAGGCCGACGGCGCGCAGCGCCGGCCGCGCGCCGACCTCGACCCGTCGCGCACCTACGACGTCGCCTTCCGGACGAGCTGTGGCGAGTTCACCGTCCGCCTCGACGTCGAGGGCGCACCGGACACGACGGCATCGTTCGCCGCGCTCGCACGCAGCGGCTTCTACGACGACACGACCTTTCATCGCATCGTCCCCGGCTTCGTCATCCAGGGCGGCGACCCGACGGGCACGGGAACGGGCGGGCCGGGCTACAAGACGCGCGACCGTCCGCCCGCCAGCGCCCGCTACACCCGCGGCGTCGTCGCGATGGCCAAGACCGCCACCGAGCCGCCCGGAACTGCGGGCAGCCAGTTCTACGTCGTCACCGGCGCCGATGCCGGGCTGCCGCCCGAGTACGCGATCGTCGGCGAGGTCGTCGACGGCATGGACACCGTCGAGCGGATCGAGAGCCTCGGCGACCCCGCCAGCGGCGGCGCCGGCACACCGCTGCGCCCCGTCGTGATCGAGGAGGCCGCGCTCGACGGGGGATAGCCGCCAGGGGGCTCGCGCCCCCCGGACCCCCCGGAGGCACCTGGCCGGCCGGCGATGGGATCCAGGGGCTCGCGCCCCCCGGACCCCCCGGAGGCACCTGGCCGGCCGGCGATGGGATC
>JBBECV010000023.1:0-24956 GCA_040881635.1 Thermoleophilaceae bacterium | reverse complement strand
GGCACCTGGCCGGCCGGCGATGGGATCCAGGGGCTCGCGCCCCCCGGACCCCCCGCAGGCACCTGGCCGGCCGGCGATGGGATCCAGGGGCTCGCGCCCCCCGGACCCCCCGCAGGCACCTGGCCGGCCGCTCGAGCTGCGCTAGGGCGCTCGGGCCGCCGCGGCGGCCTTGGCCTGGCGCCGGCGGCCCAGCAGGGCGAGGATGCCGAGCACCGCGACGACGATCAGGATGCCGAGCAGCACGCTGCCGATCGTCCCGACGCCGCCGAACGGCAGCGCCACGAGCTTGGCGAGCCCGAAGCCGACCGCGAGCAGGGCGACGACGAGCGCCAGCAGGATCAGGATGCCGCGGATGCGGGTGCCGGCGCTGGCGCCGGGCGCGGGGGCGACCAGGCCCATCATCCGCAGCATGAACAGCTGGCGGCCCGACGGCGGCGCCTGCCCGAGCTTCTGGACGGCCGCCTTGAGGTCATCCGGGCGCCGCTCGGCGAGCGCCATCGAGGCGTTCATCATCTGGCGCAGCGGCGGGCGCTCCTGCGGATGGCAGCCGGCGAGCGCCTCGTTGAAGTACTTGCGCGCGGCGACCGAGTCGTAGCGCTCGGCGGCGCGCGCCCCGAGCAGCGCCTTGGCGGCGACGCGGTGCTTGGACTCGCTCAGCAGCTGCTCGTCGGTGCGGTCCTCGAGCGTCTGCATCGCCTGGAGCGAGCCGACCTGCATCTGCTGCATCTTTGGCTGACGCTGCTTGGCCACGGGTCGGGAGTGTATCCAGGGGGCTCGCGCCCCCCGGACCCCCCGCCGGCACCTGGCCGGTCGGAGGTGGGAGCCAGGGGGCTTGGGCGGCCCCGGTTACGATGCCGCGTCGTGGAGCGGATCGGCGACCTGACCGCGTTCTACGTCCCCGACGGCGACGGCTTCGCCTCGACCGAGCTGACGCGCGGCCCCTGGGACGTGGACAGCCAGCATGGAGGCCCGCCGTGCGCGCTGCTGGGGCGCGCGCTGGAGGCCGCGGGAGCGATCTCCCCGGCGCAGATGGTGCGGATCAGCTTCGAGATCCTGCGGCCGGTGCCGATCGGGCGGCTCGCGATGACGGCCGAGGTGGTCCGCGGCGGTCGCAAGGTCGAGCTGATCGATGGCGCGTTGACCCACGAGGGGACCGAGCTGATCCGAGCGCGCGCGTGGCGGATACGGACCGCCGACGTCGCGGTGGACCCCGAGCCGCCCGAGCCGCCGGCGCTGCCGGGACCCGACGGCGCGCGGCCGGCTCGCTACTTCGACGTCGACTGGGACCTGGGCTTCCAGGCCGCGATGGACGTCCGCTTCCTCAGCGGCGACTTCGTCGAGCCGGGGCCCGGACAGGCCTGGATGCGAATGCGCGTGCCGCTGATCGAGGGCGAGGCGACGACGCCGCTCGACCGGCTGATCGTCGCCGCCGATGGCGGCAACGGCGTCAGCGCGCCGCTCGACTACCGGCGCTTCTCGGCGATCAACACCGACCTCGGCGTCAGCCTGCGCCGGCTGCCGCGCGGCGACTGGATCTGCCTCGACTCGGTCACGTATCCAGGCCATCACGGCGTCGGCCTGTCGGACACCGTGCTCCACGACCGCGACGGCATGGTCGCCCGCGGGACGCAGAGCCTGCTCGTCTACGAGCGGTAGGGGCCGCTGCGCTCAGGACCGGCCGGCAGCGAGACGTCGATCTCGGCGGCATCTCCGCCGAAAGCCACGTTTCGCGGATCAGGTTTACATAACGCACATTCTCGAACACTCGATTCGAGCAAGCGCCTGGACCGCGGCTCAGCCGTCGGGGAACGGCTGGAGCGGGATGCCGTGGTCGGTCTCGCGCATGCCGAGCTCGTAGGCGGCGTCGGCGGCGAGATCGAGCGTCAGCGGCGGCTGCGCCGGTCGCGAGACCGTCAGAGTCATGTCGGAGACCGAGCAGTTGGCGGTGTTGTGCTCGGAGCCGTCGGGATCGGCGTAGATCCAGCCGACGACGTCCCGGCGCGCGGCGGCGATCCGTCCCTGCACGGTGATCCCGTCGCCGGGCAGCGTGAACGTGCAGCCGTCGGGCGCCTCGTCGACCTCGGTGCGGCGCGTGGCGCCGATGCCGCCGAGGCGGTGGCGGACGCCGTCGAGGCAGAGCACGCCGTTGGCGATCCAGGGCGTCGTCCAGCGACCGACCCGGACCCGTCCCAGCGCTGCGTCGAACCAGGCGTCGTCGTGGCCCGCGAAGTCGGCGCCGTGCATCCAGATCCAGCGCTCGGCGTGCTGGACGCCCCAGTTGTGGCCGACCATGCCACGCCAGCCGTCGAGCTCGACGACGCGGCCGCCGGCCTCGACGCGGCCGCTGAAGCGGGCATCGGGGTGCGGGCTGAGCAGCTTCGTGCGCGGCAGCGGCGCGCGGTACATCCACTCGCGCGGCAGGTGGCGGAACGGAGCCTCGGACGACTCGAGCTCGAGTCGCCATGACGCGGAGCGCCCATCCGCGGCGGCGCTGCCGACCACTCGTCCCGGCTCGAAGCGGCTGTCGCCGACGCGGATGTAGTGGTCGGCTCCGGCGCCGACGTCGTCGGTGGTCTGCTTGACCGCCCACGGGCCGTCGGCGCGGGCGTCGAACAGCGTCAGCCAGAGCGAGCCGCGCGGTCGCTCACCGGGACGCTTGTGCACGGTGTAGCGCAGCCAGATCGAGATCGGCTCCGTCGGATGCGACGCCTTGAGGTAGAAGCTCTCGTAGTGCCCGTCGCCGAGCGCGATGCCCGGAAAGCGGGCGGTGGTTCGAAGCGGCTCCCCCATCGACGCGCCAGCCTATCCGCATGCCGTCCGCGTGCCTCGGAGATCGGCGCGCCGCACCGCGCACATCCGGCCCCGCCTCTAGCTTGATCGACGTGGACGACGATCGCCGGGTGGCCCATCTCGACATGGACGCCTTCTACGTCAGCTGCGAGCTGCAGCGGCGCCCGGAGCTGCGCGGCAAGCCGGTCGTGGTGGCCGGCACGGGCCCGCGGGCGGTCGTCACGACAGCGAGCTACGAGGCGCGCAGGTTCGGCGTCTTCTCGGCGACCCCGGCGGCGCGTGCGCGCCGGCTGTGCCCCCAGGCGGTCTTCGTCGCGCCCGACTTCGACCACTACCGCGCGCGCTCGTCGGCGGTGATGGACGTGCTGCGCGCGCACGTCGACCGCGTCGAGCAGATCGGGCTCGACGAGGCCTATCTCGACCTCACCGGGATCGAGCGCTGGCGGTCGGCCGCACGCCGGATCAAGGCCGGCGTGACGCAGGCGACCGGCCTCGCGTGCTCGATCGGGATCGGCCCGAGCAAGCTCGTCGCGAAGGTCGCCTCGGACGCCGACAAGCCCGACGGCTTCCTCCCCCTCACGCGCGCGGAGGCGCGGGAGCGCTTCGCGGGCGCGTCGCCGGCGCTGATACCCGGGATCGGGCCGAAGACCGTCGAGCGCCTCGCCGCGCGCGGCATCGACCGCCTCGATCGCCTCGCCGCCGTGCCACAGGACACGCTCGCCGACTGGTTCGGCGACCGTCTCGGCCCGCACATCGGACGGCTCGCCCGCTTCGAGGACGACCGGCCGCTGGAGACCGAGCGCGTGCGCAAGTCCGAGTCGCGCGAGACGACGTTCGATCGCGACGTCACCGGCGTGGCCGCGCTCGAGCCGATGCTCGAGCGGCTCTCGCGCCAGCTCTGCGACGACCTCGGCCGGCACGGCCGCAGCGGCCGCACGATCGGGATCAAGGTGCGCCTCGACGACTTCTCGACCCACACGCGCGCTCGCAGCCTCGACGCGCCGGTGAGCGACCACGACACCGTCCACGGCGTCGCGCTCGAGCTGCTGCGTGCGCTCGACCCGGCCCGGCCCGTGCGTCTGCTCGGCGTCCGCGTCGCCGGGATGGAGGAGCGACGGCAGCCCGACGCCGCCACCCCTCCCTCCGGTCAACTCGCTCTCTCGCTCTGAGGCGCGAGAGGCGAGCCTGGCGCGGAAGCAGGCCCCGTGGCGGGCGCCAGCCCGTGAGGGGCCGATGACAAAGCCAGGCGACGCCTCTCGCGCCTCAGAGCGTCGACCAGACGGTGCCGGTGGACGGGAAGCCGAGGCGCGCCTTGGTGGCGCCCGTCAGGTCCCACTCGCGTCCGGCGACGTACGGCCCACGGTCGATGACCGGCACGGTGACCGAGCGCCCGCGGTAGCGGAACGTGACGCGCGTCCCGCACGGCAGCCACTTGTGCGCGACGCCGAGCGTGCCCGTGCCGAGCGTGCCGCCGCACGCGGTCCGGTTGCCGTAGAAGCCCGGGCCGTACCACGAGGCGTGGCCCGCGCGGTAGGAGTGGACGCGCGCGAGCCGGTCGCGGTCGCCCGCCGCCGCGCCGTCGCCGGCGAAGCGCACGCGGAGGCGGTAGCGCCCGGCGCCGCTCGGGCGCCAGCTTGCGCGGAAGCGCCCGCCGCGCCGGGTGCGAACGCGCTTGACGGTCGTCCAGCCGCGCCCGGCGGCGAGCTGGACGTGGACGCGCCGGCCGCGCAGCGCGGGCAGCAGCCGGCCACGGACGCGGACGGCCTCGCCGCCGTAGACGTGCCGGGTCACGCTGCCGGCGATGCGGGCGACGACCCTGATCCTCCGCGTTCCGCTCACCGGCCGCTGCGCACCCGCGGCGGCCGCGACAGATGGCTGCACGACCGCCCGGTATGCGCTCGACCGGCGGGCGCGCACGCGGAAGCGGTACGACCCGTCCGCGCGCGTCCAGGTCCGTGCGACGTCGCGGTACGGGCGTCCGCGCACCGCCCGCCTGAGGACGACGGCGCGGCCGCCCATGCGCGGCTCGACGTGCCCGCCGATCCGCACCTTGCGACCATGCGGCACTCGCTGCGCTCGCCCCGCACGAGCGATCGTGACGTTCGCCACCGTCGCGGTCGACGTCGCCTCGGTCGTCGACGTAGCCGCCGAGGCGACGGGTGAACCGAGGCCGGTCACTGCAACTGCTGCGGCGAGGGCGGCTGGCGCCAGCCCGCGCACGCTTGCGTGCGAAGTCAAGGAGAGTCTCCTGTTCCCGGCCCCTTCCCTGCGGGGTTAGCTGACGGGCTCGCACGTCGCCGGCGCGCTCTCGCGTCACCGGACCGGCGCTACGGGTCAGCGGCCGCCTGGCGGCCGTGCCCGATTCGCCCCTGCCACCACCCGGCTCACGGCCGGGCTCGCTGGCTCTGGGTCCCCCGCCCGCCGGCTCCGATGCCGGCGGTTCGGCGAGGCCGAATCTGTGTCCGACCACGAGAGGGTAGGGATCGGCGGCCCGGGGTATGTGATCCTGGTCACACGGCTTCCGGCGGCCGGCATGCCGGGGCTCGCCGGGGTCGATACGGTGGTGGCCCCACCGAAGAGGGAAGGCCGGATGCAGGGAGATCGCCTCACGGGACTGGATGCGTCGTTCCTCCACCTGGAGGACGCGTCCGCGCACATGCACGTCGCGTCGGTGCTCGTCTTCGAGGGCGAGGCGCCTCGCTACGACGACATGCTGGCCCACCTCGAGCGCCGCCTGCACCTGGTGCCGCGCTACCGCCAGCGGCTGGCGTTCGTCCCCTTCGGCCAGGGCCGCCCGCGCTGGGTCGACGACCCGCACCTGAACCTGCGCTACCACCTGCGCCACTCCGGGCTGCCGGCGCCGGGCAGCGAGCGTCAGCTGCGCGACCTGGCCGGACGCGTCTTCGCCCAGCCGCTCGACCGCGACAAGCCGCTCTGGGAGATCTCGCTCGTCGACGGGCTCGAGGGCGACCGCTTCGCTCTGCTGGCGAAGACCCACCACGCGCTCGTCGACGGCATATCCGGAGTCGACATCGTGACGGTGCTTTTCGACACGTCGCCCGAGCCGGCGGCTCCGGCGGACCCCGGCAACCCGTGGCTGCCTCGCCCCCTGCCGAGCGGCGCCCAGCTGCTCGGCGAGGCGCTGGTCGAGCGGGCCACGATCCCGGCCGAGGCGGCCCGATCGGTGCGGGCGCTGCTGCGGGCGCCGCGGCGCGTCGCGCGCGAGGTCGCCGAGACGGCGGCCGGGGTCGGCGCGATGGCGTTGACCGGCCTCAACCCGGCGCCGACGACGCCGTACAACCGGCCGATCGGCCCGCACCGTCGCTTCACGTGGGTGCGCGCCAGCCTCGACGACGTCAAGGCGATCAAGAACGAGCTCGGCGGAACCGTCAACGACGTCGTCCTGACGGCTGTGGCGGGCGGCCTCGGCAGGCACCTGCGGCGTCGCGGAACGCCCACCGACGGGCTCGAGCTGAAGGCGCTGGTGCCCGTCAGCGTGCGTGCCGCCGAGGAGGCCGGCGAGCTCGGCAACCGGGTGGCGGCGATGATGGCGCCGCTGCCGGTGTGGTGCAAGGACCCCGTCGCCCGCCAGCGGATCGTGGCTGCATCGATGGAGCACCTCAAGCACGGAGGACAGGCGGTCGGCGCCCAGGCGCTGACCGAGCTGAGCGGCTTCGCCCCGCCGACGATCATGGGCCAGGCGGCGCGGCTGATGAGCCGGCAGCGGTTCTTCAACCTTGTCATCACGAACGTGCCCGGCCCGCAGATCCCGCTCTACCTGCTCGGCCGGCGGCTGCTCGACCCCTTCCCGCTCGTCCCGCTGGCCAAGAACCAGGGCCTCGGGATCGCGATCATGAGCTACGACGGCCGGATGGACTTCGGGCTCGTCGGCGACTACGACGTCATGGATGACATTGAGGACCTCGCGACGGATCTGCGCGACTCGCTGGCCGAGCTGGCAGAGGGCGCCGGCGTGAATTGGTCAGACCGCACGATGACGTCCGGCGTCGCCCGCTGATATAGAGGAGATTGCGATGTCGCATTCGCGATGTCGCAGTTCATGCGAGCAAAGGTCATCGACAGCGCCCGCGAGCTCGGCCTCGAGCTGAACGTCCGACGGCTTCCGACGGCGGCCGGCTCCGCCGACGCGGCCGAGGCCGTCGGTTGCGGCGAGTCGCGGATGGCGATCTCCGCCGTCTGGGTCGCGGACGGCGAGCCCGTCGTCTGCGTCGCCGCCGGCGACTGTCCCGTCGACGCGAACCTGCTCGCCGACGCCCTCGACGTCGCCGAGCTGCGCCGCGCCAGCTCGAGCGAGGTTCGCGCCGCGACCGGCTTCCCCGCCGACGGCATCCCGCCGTTCGGGCACGGGCTGCCGGTGGTGGTCGACGAGGCGCTGCTCGCGCATGCGACGGTGTGGACCGCGGGCGGCGACGGCAGCACGGTGGTGGAGATCGAGCCGCACCGGCTCTGCAGCTGCGTGTCGGCGACGGTCGCGACCGTCACCGCGCTCGCGCCCTGAACGCGGACGGCTCGTCCATACTTCAGCGGATGCCGTCTCCACCCGAGCCGCTGCGCTGCGCGCTCGCGCAGATCGACCCGACCGTCGGGGACATCGCCGGCAACGCCGACCGCATCGCCGCCGCCACCGTCCAGGCGCGCGAGCGCGGCGCCGCGGTGGTCGTATTCCCGGAGCTGGCGCTGACCGGCTACCCCCCGGAGGATCTGCTGCTGCGCCCCCACTTCCTCGACGACGCCGCCGCGGCGCTCGAGCAGCTGGCGACCCAGGCCGTCGACGTCGTCGCCCTGGTCGGCTTCCCCGAGCGCGCCGACGACGTCTACAACTCGGCGGCGGTGCTGGCCGACGGCAAGGTGGCCGGCATCTATCGCAAGATGGGCCTGCCCAACTACGGCGTCTTCGACGAGCGGCGCTACTTCCAGGTCGGCGACGGACCGGCGACGATCGAGGTCAACGGAGCGACGATCGGCCTGACGATCTGCGAGGACATCTGGGAGCCGGGGCCGCCGGCGACCGACGAGGCGCTCGCCGGCGCGCAGGTGATCGTCAACCTGTCCGCCTCGCCCTACCACCGCGGCAAGGGCGCGCTGCGCGAGCGCATGCTCGCCCAGCGAGCGCGCGACAGCCTCGTCTCGGTGCTGTTCTGCAACATGGTCGGCGGCCAGGACGAGCTCGTCTTCGACGGCCACAGCGTCGCGATCGACCACACGGGCACCGTGATCGCGCGCGCACCGCAGTTCCAGGAGTCGATCGTCACCTGCACCGTCGAGCTCGGCGCCGCCCTCGGCGCCCGCCTGCGCGACCCCCGGCACCGTGACGACGTCCGTCGCGCACGCGCCGAGGGTGGGCCGACGGTCAGGCGACTGGCGTCGCTGCGGGCCTCGGGACGGCCGACGGTGCCCGGATCCGACAGGCTGCCCGCCCAGCTGGCGACGCCGCTCGGCGAGGAGGAGGAGGTCTACGAGGCGCTCGTGCTCGGCGTCCGCGACTACGTCGACAAGAACGGCTTCGACGGCGCGGTCCTCGGCCTGTCCGGCGGCATCGACTCGGCGCTGGCCGCGCTCGTCGCCGTCGACGCGCTCGGCCCCGAGCGTGTCACCTGCGTCGTGATGCCCTCCCCCCACTCCTCCGACGCCACCCAGGACGACGCCCGCGCGATCGCCGCGAACCTCGGTGCCGGTCTACACGACCTACCGATCGGCGCTGCGATGGAGGCCTACGACGAGCTGCTCGCCGACGTCTTCTCCGGCCTCGAGCCGGACATCACGGAGGAGAACCTCCAGGCGCGGATCCGCGGCAACCTGCTGATGGCGCTGTCGAACAAGCTCGGCTGGCTGGTGCTCACCACGGGCAACAAGTCCGAGCTGTCGGTCGGCTACTCGACGCTCTACGGCGACATGGCGGGCGGCTTCTCGCCGCTCAAGGACGTGTTCAAGGGCTGGGTCTACCGCCTCGTCCGCTGGCGCAACGAGCGCGAGGATCGCGAGCTGGTGCCGGCGAGCGTGATCGAGCGCGCGCCGTCGGCGGAGCTGCGTCCCGGCCAGCGCGACGACGACTCGCTGCCACCGTACGATCTGCTCGACGCGATCCTCGATGGCTACGTCGAGCATGACCTCGACGTGGCCGGGCTGGTCGCACGCGGCCACCCGGCGGAGGAGGTCGAGCGCGTCATCGGCCTCGTAGACGCCGCCGAGCACAAGCGCCGCCAGGCTCCCCCCGGCGTGCGCATCTCGACGCGTGCGTTCGGGCGCGACCGGCGGCTGCCGATTACGAGCCGCTACCGCCGGCCCGTGCCGGCGGCCGACCCGCGGGCGCAGGCCGCACGGCGATAGTCACGCGCGACAGCGCACAGACGCGGTCCCGCTCGTCGCGGAACTCGACGTCCCAGATCCAGGTCGTGCGGCCACGGTGGCGGCGCCGGCCCTCGGCGCGCACCGTCCCCTCCGACACCGGGCGCAGGAAGTTCGTGTCGTTGCTGAGGCCGACGGCGATCTGACCGTCGGCCTGGACGTTGACGTAGGTGGCGACCGAGGCGAGCATCTCGGCCATGCCCGCGTAGGCGCCCCCGTGGACGATCCCGAACGGCTGGCGGACAGCGTCGGCGACCGGAAAGCTCCCGGTCACCAGCTCATCGCCGATCTCGCCGACCTCGAAGCCCAGCGTCTGGTCGAACGTCGTGCTGAGCTTCGGAGACTCGGGTGCGCCAGCGGACACGGACGGCAGGCTATCGTTCGGCGGCGGCATGGCCTCCTACGATCAGCTGCCCGCGCAGCAGCGGGCGATCGTCGACCTCGTCCTCAAGCGCGGCCGCAGCTACGACCAGCTCGCCGACACGCTTGGGCTCCCGGTCGACCGCGTGCGCGAGCTCGCGCGCGCGACGCTGACGGACCTGGCGCCGGTCAGCGCAGCCGCGGTCGACGAGAGCTGGCGCGCCCAGATCGCCGACTACCTGCTCGGCCAACAGGCGCCACCAGAGGCGGCGGCGACGCGCGGCCACCTGCGCCGCTCAGAGGCCGCGCGCGCCTGGTCGCGCTCGGTGCTCGACTCGCTCGACCATCTCTACGCCAACGGCAACATGCCGACGATCCCAAGCGGCGACGCCGCACCGCCGCCCGCTGCCGCCGCTCCAAAGCGCCCGCCGCGCGCCGAGCTGTCGCCCGAGGCCACCGCGGCGGTGCGCCAGCGGAGGATCGCCGGCGCCGGCGCGCTCGCCGCCCTGCTGCTCGTCGCTCTGCTGCTCTGGCCGATCGGCCTGCTGACCGGCGGCGAGGACGACTCCGCCGGTGGCGACTCGCAGGCCGGCTCCGACGGCACCGAGATCGTCGGCCAGGCGGTCCTGAGGCCCGTCGGGGACGCCAACCCCCAGGAGGACGCCGGGATCGCGATCGTGACCCGCGAGGACGGCCAGGAGGAGCTCAGCGTGCAGGCGCGCCTGCAGGCGACCAGGCGCAACCAGGCCTACGAGGTCTGGCTCTACGACTCTCGCCAGGACGCCGTCTCGCTCGGCGCGCAGGTCACCGACGAGCAGGGCAACTTCGCCGGCCGCGCCATCCTGCCGGACGACTGGCGCGACCACCGCCTGCTCGACATCTCGCGCGAGCCCGTCGACGGCGACGACGCCCACTCCGGCAACTCCGTGCTGCGCACCCGGATCGCCAGCATCGCGAGCGGGCAGAGCCCCTAGCCTGGCAGCAGCTTTTTCGGGTTCATGATCCCGGTGGGATCGACGCGCTCCTTGACGGCGCGCAGTACGTCGATGCCGAGCCCGCCGACCTCGTCCGCCATCCACTCGCGGTGGTCGCGGCCGATCGCGTGGTGGTGGGTGATCGTGCCGCCGGCGGCGACGATCGCCTCGCCGGCGGCGCGCTTGGCCGCACGCCACTGGTCGAGCTCGACCCCCGCCTCCTGGCGGGCGAGGAAGGTGAAGTAGAGCGAGGCGCCGGACGGGTACAGATGCGAGACGTGGCACATCACCGCCGGGGGCGTGCCGCGCTCGGCGAGCGCCGTCCGCAGCGCGGCGCCGACGGCGTCGTAGAGGGCGCTCAGGTTGCTCCACGTCGTGGCCGTCTCGAGCGTCTCGACCATGACGCCGCGGTCCAGCAGCTCGTCGCGCAGGTACGGAGCCGAGAAGCGGCCGCGCAGCCACGAGCGGCCGGGGCGCGTGCCGAGCGCCACGGCGCCGTGGGCGCGCAGGATCTGCGCGCAACGGCCGCGTCGGGCGCCGACCGCGTCGGTCTCGCCCTCGAAGCCGGTGAAGGCGATGCAGCCGTGCTCGTGGCCGCGCGCGCGCAGGTAGGCGCGGCCGACGCGCTCGGCGACGCCGCCGCTCGATCCGAGCGCCATCGTCAGCCTGGTCTCGTCCTCGTCCGACAGCCGCGCCACGTCCGGCGCGGCGCCCGACTGCTCGAGCTCGCGCAGCGTCGCCAGGCCCGCGTCGAAGTCCGGGAGCGACCAGGCCTCGTAGTGGCGCTCCGCGGGCGCCGGCCGCACGCGCAGCGTCGCGCCGGCGATGACGCCGAGCGTGCCCTCCGACCCGACGACCAGCTCGCACAGCGAGGGCCCGGCCGCGGTCGCGGGCGCGTCGAGCGTGGCGAGCTCTCCCGCGGGCGTGACGCAGCGGACGGCCTCGACCAGCTCGTCGATGCGGCCGTAGCCGGTCGACGCCTGGCCCGCCGAGCGGGTGGCGACCCATCCGCCGACGGTCGAGTACTCGAACGACTGCGGGAAGTGGCCGAGCGTCAAGCCCCAGCCGGCGAGCGTCCGCTCGAGCGCCGGCCCGAAGACGCCCGGCTCGGCGGCGATCGTCCGCGACACCGGATCGGCGTCGATGCGCGTCAGCCGCCGCAGGCTCAGCGAGATCGCGGCGTCGTGGCCGCCGCGCAGCGGCTCGACGCCCCCGACGACGCTCGTGCCGCCGCCGAATGGGATCACCGCGATCCCGTGCTCCGCGCAGGCGGCGAGCACGGCGGCGACCTGCGCGACGTCGCCGGGCAGGACGACGGCGTCGGGGGCCCCTGACGCGTCGCCGCGTCGCAGGCGGACCAGGTCGGCGTAGCCGCGGCCGGCCGCGTGCCCGATGCGCGTCTCGCGATCGCCGAGGACGGCGTCGGCGCCCACGGCGGCGGCGAGCGCCCGGCGGCCGGAGTCGCCCAGCCGCGACTCGGGAACGGCCACCTCGTCGAGCCCGACGCGATCGCCGCGCTCGCCGCCGTCGACGCCCAGCTCGCCGCGCAGCAGCTCGGCTGCCGCCGGCGGCAGCTCGATCGCGTCCTCGTCGCGCCCCCAGCCCCACCAGCGCATCAGCGCACCGCCGCGTCGGAGACGACCCGCTCGAGCCCTTCGAGCGCGCCGTCGAGCTTGCTGCGCACGGCACGGCGCACCTGGATGCCGCCGAGGCGGGAGAGCCCGCGCAGGACGATCCGCTCGCGGATCGTCACGGCGGTCGTGCCGCCGTCGACCGCCTCGAGATCGATGTCCGTGACCGAGGACGTCATCACGCGCTCGAACGGCGACGCGGCCACCTCGTGGCGCCAGCTCAGGTGGCGCGGATGCTCGAAGCCGACGCGCGTGTAGTCGGCCCGCAGCACGCGACCGCCCCGGTCCGAGGCGACGACGGTCGTCCACGTCGCCGAGTCGGCCTCCTCGACCCGCCGCACGCGCGGCCACCACTCGACCAGTCGCTCGGGGTTCGCGATCACCGACCAGACGCGCTCTGGCGGCGCGGGCACGGTGCGTGTGCGGGTCACTGTCGGCATCTCGACGGGCGCCGGCACCGGGCGCCTTCCGCGATCACTTGGCGATCTTGCGCAGGTCCCGGATCAGCAGCAGGTGCTTGAGGTGCGAGGCGATCGCGGCGAGGTTCTCCAGCGTCTGGACCGCCTCCTTGCGCCGCTCGGCGTTGTGCGAGCGCAGCGCGGGAGCGAGGATCTGCTCGAGCAGCGCCGCCTCACGGTCGGCCGAGGTGCGGAACACGCGCAGGTTGCGACCGCCGACGCCGTAGCGCTTGAGCTCGGTGACGGCGCGGACGATCTCGCGCTCGGTCTCGTCGTAGAAGGTCTCGCGGTCGCGCCGCTCGCCGTGGATCACGCCGTACTCCTCGAGCTCCTTGACCAGGCTCGCGTCGGCGCCGGTCTCGTCGAGCACCTCGTCGAGGCGGTACAGCGACTCCTGCGCACCCGAGACCGTGGCGCGGCGCAGCGACTTCGGGTCGGGTCCGTTGGGCTTCTCGATGTCGCGCTCGGCCATCCCGGACGCGAGCTCCTGACGAATCACGCGCAGCGGCAGGAACTCGTCGCGCTGCAAGCGCAGGATCGTCCGCAACCGCGCCACGTCGCCGGGGCTGAACAGGCGGTAGCCGCCGGCGGTGCGGCGTGGCGTCAGCAGCTTCTGGTCCTCGAGGTAGCGGATCTTCGAGATCGAGATGTCGGGGAACTCGCGCTCGAGCTGCTTGCAGACCGCGCCGATCGTCAGGGCCTTGCCCTGGATCGGAGTCGGGTCCATCATCCGCGTGCCTGTCTCGGTCGGGGCCATCAGCGCTCCAGGTAGGTGAGCTTGTACTTGCCGACCTGCAGCTCGTCGCCGTTGGCGAGCTTGTGCGACTCGATCCGGTGGCGGTTGACGTACGTGCCGTTGAGCGACCCGAGGTCGTCGATGTAGACGCCGTCGCGGCGGCGGACGAGCAGCGCGTGGTTGCGCGAGACCGTCACGTCGTCGAGGAACACGTCCGAGTCGGGGCTGCGCCCGATGCGCATCTGCTCGCGCCCGACCTCGAAGACCTCGCCGGCACGGCCGCCGCCCGAGCGGATGGCGAGCGTCGCGCCCTCGGCTGCGATTTCCTCGAGGTCGACGGGCCTGACGTCGCCGGACTCGTCGAGCTGGTAGGCGGCCGTCGTGTCGCCGGTCTCGCCCGCGGCCTCCGCCTCGGCCAGGAACGCCCCGCACTTCTGGCAGTAGTTGGCGCCCTCCGGATTGATGAACCCGCACTCGGGACAGTGCATCGCGGCCTCCCGTCCTAGCGCTCGCCCTCGGGCATCGCCTTGCCGGCGAGGATGTCGCTCAGCTGCTGGACGTCGGCGCCGCTGATCGCCGACTCGCCGGCCTCGTGCTTCTTGCGCAGCCGGTTCACCAGCTCCGCGCGCAGGATGTCGATCTTGCCGTGCAGGATCCTGCGCCGATACGAGACCTCCTGCTCCTCCTCGGTCAGGCTCTCGATCAGGTCCTTCAGCTCCTGGTCGGAGAGCGCGCCCAGGTCGGGGAAGGTGTCGTCCATCTGCTCGCCCATTTCGTTCGTGGCCGGGAGGCGAGTATAGATGCAGCCGTCAAGTCGAGCTTGAGGGTCGGCGGTGCGCTTGCACGAAGCGCACGCCGTCGGCCATGTAGATAGCCGTCGCCCACAGCGTCAGCACGAGTCCGACGTAGAGCGAGGCCTCGGCGACCCAGGTCTCCACGATCAGCGCGAGGAAGATCGCGAGCATCACCGGCCAGACCGCCCAGCGGCCGACCATGTTGATGCGCAGGTCCATCCCCGCGCGCAGTCCGACCTGCGTCAGCACGAGCATCAGCAGCTCGCGACCGGCCAGCACGGCGAGCGGCCAGCGCGGCAGCAGCTCGAAGTGCCAGCAGACGACGACGCCGGCGATCACCAGCGCGCGGTCGGTCAACGGGTCGAGCAGCGCACCGAGGCGGCTGTACTGGCCGGTGACGCGCGCGAGGAAGCCGTCCAGCTGGTCTCCCCAGGCGATGACCCAGTAGAGGCCCGCCACGACCGCGCCGCGGCCGTCATCCGAGTTGAGGGCCACCGTCAGGAAGACCGGCAGCAGCGCCAGCCGCACGTACGAGACGACGTTCGGCACCGTCCAGGGCCGCAGCGGCTGGCCCTTGAGCGTCTCGGGCGGCGCGCCGCCCGAGCGGTCGATTCCCAGCAGCCGGCGCCTGCTCAGGGGAGCGCGCGCCACAGCTCCGCCGCCGCCTCGGCGGCGCCCTCCAACGGCAGCGCGCGGCGCTCGCGCCCGCGCCGCACCTGCGCCTCGACCTCTCCGGCCTCGATCCCCTTGCGGCCGACGGTCAGCCGCAGCGGCGCCCCGAGCAGCTCGGCGTCGGCGAACTTCTCGCCGGCGCTCGCGCCGCGGTCGTCGTAGAGCACGTCGAGCCCGCTCGCGCCCAGCTCGCCGTAGAGGCGGTCGGCGATCTCGCGCGCCTCCTCCCCCTCCTTGCCGAGCGTGACCAGGTGGACGTCGAACGGAGCCAGCGCGCGCGGCCATGCGATCCCGTGCTCGTCGGCCCGCTGCTCGACGGCCGCGGCGACGATCCGCGCCGGGCCGATGCCGTAGGAGCCCATCCAGACGTGGCGCTCGCCCCCGTCCTCGTCGAGGTAGGTCGCCCCGAGCGGCTCCGAGTAGCGCGTGCCGAGCTTGAAGATGTTGCCGACCTCGATCGCCGGCTCGATCCGGATCGTCCCGCCCCGCGGGCAGCGGTCGCCCGCGACGACGGTGCGCACGTCGGCCCAGCGCGGATCGAAGTCCCGCCCCGGCTCGACGCCGCGCAGGTGGCGGTCGGGCTCGTTCGCGCCCGCGACGAGCCCGCGCAGTCCGCGCAGCGCCTCGTCGGCGATCACGGGCACGTCGACGCCGATCGGGCCGACGAAGCCGGCGGGAGCGCCGAAGCGGTCGCGGATCTCGTCCTCGGTCGCCGGTCGCGCGGGCGCGCCGAGCGCGTTCTGAAGCTTGACCTCGTTCAGGCGGTGGTCGCCGCGCACGAGCACCAGCAGCGGCTCGCCGCCGTCCTGGATCACGGGCAGGGCCTTGATCAGCGCGCCGTGGGGGGCCCCCAGCAGCCGCGCCACGTCCTCGATCGTCGACGCGCCCGGCGTGTCGACCGGCTCAGGGGCGGCGAGGCCGTCGGGCAGCCCGTCTACGTCCTGGGGCGTTGCGCTCGCCACCTCCACGTTCGCTGCGTACCCGGAGCCGGACAGCGCGACCTCGTTCTCCCCCGCGGCGCACGGCGCCATGTACTCGTGCGCGCCGACGCCGCCCATCATCCCGACGTCCGACTCGACGCGATACCACTCGAGCCCGGTGCGCTCGAAGATCGCGTCGTAGGCCTCGACGTGCAACTCGTAGGAGCGGTCGAGGCCCTCGCGGTCGCGGTCGAACGAGTACGAGTCCTTCATGATGAACTCGCGCGTGCGCAGCACCCCGGCGCGCGGGCGCGGCTCGTCGCGCTCCTTGACCTGGAAGTGGTAGAGCATCAGCGGCAGGTCGCGGTAGGAGCGCACCTCGCGCGCCACGTGGAAGGTCAGCGCCTCCTCGTGCGTCATCGCCAGCACCAGCTCGGCGCCTTTGCGGTCCTCGAGCTTGAACAGCTCGTCGATGTCGTAGCGGCCGGTCTTGCGCCACAGCTCGGCCGGCTGCAGCACCGGCATGAGCATCTCCTGCGCGCCGATCGCGTCGAGCTCCTCGCGGATGATCTGCTCGGCCCGGCGGTGCGTGCGCCAGCCCGCCGGAAGGTAGGTCCACATCCCCGCCCCCAGCTGGCGGATCAGTCCCGCCCGCACCATCAGCTTGTGCGAGGTCGCCTCCGCGTCGGCCGGCGCCTCCTTCTCCGTCGGCAGCAGGTATCCGCTCTGGCGAGTCATGGCCGGCGAGTGTATTTACCGGGGGACTCGCGTCCCCCGGAGCCCCCGCGCGGAGCTGGTCTGCCGACGGCTCCGGCGGCGGAATCGGCTGGTCTCCGCCGGCTCCAGTGGCGGAGTGGAGCGGGACTGACGTCCCGCGCGTCAGGCGCGCGTGAAGCGCCGGCCGGCCGTGGGGGAATCGTCCTCGTCAAGCGTGACGACCCGACGCTCGACGTTCTTGGCCGGGGCCATCGGGAGCGGCGACCCGTTGTCCATCGCCTCGGCGCTGGCCGCCTTCGCCTCGAGCGCGGCGAGGCGCTCGGGCGTGAGCTCGCCGGCGTTCTCCTCCTCGATCCGCTCGAGCCACTGGGCGCCCTCGGCCGCCTTGGTGTCGTCGAAGACGGTCCGCCCGCGCTCGAGCGAGCGGTCGATCTCGGCGAACAGCTCGTCGACGAGCCGCTCCTGCGGCACCTTCCGCAGCGGCTTGCCGTGGGCGAAGATCAGGCCCTCGTTCTTGGCGCCGGTGATGCCGAAGTCGGCGTGCGCCGCCTCGCCGAGCCCGTTGACGGCGCAGCCGAGCACCGCCACCTCGACCGGCTCGACGTAGCCCTCGAGCCGCTGCTCGATCTCCGACACGACGGTGTCCATGTCGAACTGCAGTCGCCCGCACGTCGGGCAGGCGATCAGCACGGGTCCGCGCTCGCGCAGCTTGAGCGCCTTGAGGATCTCCCAGGCGACCTTGACCTCCTCCTCGGCGTGGAAGGTCGACAGCGAGATGCGGATCGTGTCCCCCACCCCGTCGGCGAGCAGCGTGCCGAGCCCGACCGCCGACTTCAGCGAGCCCGACCACTTGGTGCCCGCCTCGGTGATGCCCAGGTGGAGCGGGTAGTCGATCTTCTCGGCGAGCAGCCGGTTCGACGCGATCGTGCTCGGCACGCTCGTCGACTTGATCGACACCTTGAAGTCCTCGTAGTCGAGCCGCTCCATCAGCTCGACGAACTCGACGGCGGCCTGGACCAGCGCCTCGACCGAATTCTCGCGCTCCAGCTCGTGCAGGTGCTTGGGCAGCGACCCGGAGTTGACCCCGATCCGCATCGGCGTCCCGTGCCGCTTCGCCGTCTCCACGACCTCCGCGACCTTGTCCGGCCCCCCGATGTTCCCCGGGTTCAGCCGCACGCAGTGCGCCCCCGCCTCGATCGCCTTCAGCGCCAGCGTGTGGTTGAAGTGGATGTCCGCGATCACCGGGATCGGCGACTCCACCACGATCCGCCTCAGCGCCTCCACGTCCTTCTCCCGCGGCACCGCGCAGCGCACCAGATCCCCGCCCGCATCGGCGATCGCGCGGATCTGGCGCATCGTCGCCTCGAAGTCCGCCGTCTCGGTCTTCGTCATCGACTGGACCGCGACCGGCGCCCCCCCACCGATCTTCACGCCGCCCACGTCTATCTGCCGCTTGGAGGCCATCCCTCGGAAGGGTACCGGCCGGCCACCCCCGCGCCCCGCCTATGCCCCCGACGGCGGCGGCCAGTCCGGGCCCAGCATCTCCGGGGTGAGACCCAGGTTGCGGCCGCATTCTGGCCGCAACCTGGATCTCACCCCGGACCCTCAGCGGACGTCGAAGCCCTCGCCGGACAATCGGCCGATGTCGTTCGTCAGGCCGATTGCGAACAGGCCGATCACGAGCATGAAGCCGACCACCCCCGCCCGCTCCATGACGCTGAACGGCACCGGCTGCCCGCGGACCTTCTCGACCGCGGCCCAGAAGAGGTGGCCGCCGTCGAGCGGCAGGAACGGGAAGAGGTTCACGATCGCGAGGGCGAGCGAGATGATCGCGAGGATGCCGACGACCTGGGCGACGTCGTCGATGATCGTCTGGCGCGTGATCTCGTAGGAGCCGACGATGCCGGTGATCTCCTTGCGCCGCTCGGCGTCGAAGATCCGCGCGGGCAGCGCGACCGTCTGCTTGGAGATGAACCAGAAGCGGTCGAGCGAGGTGGTCATCGCCACGCCGAGCGGCAGCGTCTCGCGCGGCCCGGGCGCATAGTTGAAGCCGACCCGGGTCCGCTCGGCACGCGGGTCGTAGACGGGCGTCAGCCGCTCGACGACGCGCTCGCCGTCGCGGCGCACGACGACGGTCGCCGGCTCGGCGGCACGGCAGCCGGCGGTCGGCGACTGCTCGAGGCAGCGGTGGCGGGCGATCTGGCGCGACATCTTGGCCGGGTCGCCGCGCACGCCGTCGACGGCGATCAGCTTGTCGCCCGGCTGCAGCGTCCCCGCGGCCGGGTAGCCCCGCTCGATCGCGCCGACCCGGTCGGTGGCGGTCTCTGCGCCGATCGCGCCGAAGTAGACGAGCAGCAGCACCAACGCGAGGATCAGGTTCACGGCCGGTCCCGCGGCGATCACGGCCATTCGCTTCCAGACCGGCTGGGCGTGGTAGGCGCGGGTCCGCACCTCGTCGGGAAGGTTCTCGGCGGGGCTCATGCCGCTGATGCGCACGTAGCCGCCGGCGGGGATGGCCCCGATCGCGTACTCGGTCTCCCCCACCTTCTTGCTCACGAGCGTCGGCGGGAAGAACAGCGAGAACTTCTCGACGCGCATGCCGACCCACTTCGCGACCGCGAAGTGGCCGGCCTCGTGCAGGATCACGAGGATCGAGAAGCCGGCGAAGGCGAGCAGCCAGCTCATGCGCGCACGCCCGGGCACAGCTCGCGAGCGCGGGCGCGGGCCTCGGCGTCTGCGTCGTAGAGGTCGGAGAAGTGGCGCACCGGCCGGGCCGGGATCTGCGCGAGCGTGCGCTCGATCACCTCGGCGATGCCCAGGAACGCCAGCTCGCCGGCCAGGAACGCGTGAACCGCGATCTCGTTGGCCGCGTTGAGCACGCAGGGCGCGGTCCCGCCCTCGACGGCGGCGTCGCGCGCGAGGCGCAGGCACGGGAAGGCGTCCTCGTCAACGGGCTCGAAGGTCAGCGATCCGACCGCGGCGAGGTCGAGCGGCTCGGTCGGCAGCGGGAAGCTCTCGCCGCCGTGCAGGGCGTAGGAGATCGCGATCCGCATGTCCGGCGGGCCGATGTGCGCGAGCATCGCGCCGTCGGCGAGCTGGATCAGGCCGTGCACCAGGGACTGGGGGTGGACGACGACGTCGATGTCCTCGTACGGCGTGTCGAACAGGTGGTGGGCCTCCATCAGCTCGAGGCCCTTGTTCATCAGCGTCGCCGAGTCGATCGTAATCTTGCCGCCCATCCGCCAGGTCGGGTGCGCGAGCGCCTGCTCGGCGGTGACGTCGGCGAGCTCGGCACGGCCGCGGCCGCGGAACGGCCCGCCGCTGGCGGTGATCGTCAGCCGGTCGACGCTCCCGGCGGGCTGGCCCGCGAGCAGCTGGTGGAGCGCCGTGTGCTCAGAGTCGACGGGGACGACGGTGGCGGCGGTCGCCTCGGCGAGTGCCATCACGAGCTCGCCGCCGACGACGAGGCTCTCCTTGTTGGCGAGCGCGAGGTCGATGCCCTCGCCGAGCGTCGCGACGGTCGGACCGAGCCCGGCCGAGCCGACGAGCGAGTTGAGCACGAGGTCGCAGTCGGTGTCGACGATCAGCTCGACCAGGCCCTCCGCCCCCGCGAGCACGCGCCCGCCGGTCCAACGCTCGCCAGCGAGCGCGGCCGCGTCGGGATCGGCGAGCGCGATCCGCTCGACGCCGTGGGCGACGGCCTGCTCGAGCAGCGGCTCGACGCTCGACGCGGCGGCGAGGCCGACGACCTCCAGATCGTCGTTGCCGGCGATCACGTCGAGGGCCTGCGTGCCGATCGAGCCGGTCGAGCCGGCGATGACGATCCTGCGCATCAGGGCAAGTCTAGGAGGCCATCGGGGGGCCCCCCCCCCCGCGCCCCCCGTGCTGCCATGGCCGGGTGGCGGAGGGTCAGCCATATCCCAATAGGACTGCCGCGTAGTAACCGACGATCACCGTCAGGAAGACGGCGTCGAGGCGGTCGAGCGCGCCGCCGTGGGCGCCGAAGAGGCGGCCGGTGTCCTTGACGGCGAGGTCGCGCTTGATCGCGGACTCGAGCAGGTCGCCGAGCGGAGCTGTCAGCGCGACGAGGAAGCCGATCGCGAGCGCGTCCCAGCCGGTCAGCCAGTCCTGGTACAGGCCGGCGAACCAGAACGCGAGCGTGCCGCCGACGATCCCGGCGAGGAGACCCTCGACGGTCTTGTTGGGCGACAGGTCGGGGGCGAGCAGCCGGCGCCCCCACAGCCGTCCGCCGGCGTACGCCGCGGTGTCGCCGACGAAGGTGCCGACGAGCACGTCGATCAGTAGCCCGTCGCCGTGGTCGAGCGACCGCAGGAAGACGGCATGCGCGAGCGGCAGGCCGACCCAGACCACGCCCAGCACCGTCGCGGCCAGGCCCCACGAGACGTTCGCCAGTCGCGGCCTGGCGAGCGCGAGCAGGAACGCGAGCGGCACCACGGCGGCGAGCGCGATCAGGACGTCGGCACGCTGCTCGTAGGTGGCGAGCAGCACCATCGCGGCGACGCCGGCGTAGCCGGCGACGTCGACGGGCCGCGCCCGGCGCATCAGCGTGTACAGCTCGCGCAGCGCCGCGATCCCGAGGGCGATGACGCCGAGGGCGAAGACGAGCCCGCCCTGGGAGACGATGAAGATCGCGAACGCGATCGCGGGCAGCGCAACGACGATCCGCGGCCCGAGGTCCGCGCCGCGGCGCTCGGGCCGCTCGTGGACGGACCGGCGGGCGACCGGCTCGCGCACGCTCACGTGGTCTCCCGCGCGCCGAAGCGCCGCCGCCGCCGCGCGTACTCGCCGAGCGCGTCCTCGAACGCCTCGCGGGTGAAGTCGGGCCACAGCTCGTCGCGGAACACGAGCTCCGAGTAGGCGCACTGCCAGAGCAGGTAGTTCGAGATCCGCTGCTCGCCGCTGGTGCGGATCAGCAGGTCGGGGTCGTGCATGTCGGGGGCGTAGAGCCGGGCGCGGAAGTCGTCCTCGGTCTCGCCGTCGAACCCCTTGGCGGCATCGACGATCTCAGCGCGCCCGCCGTAGTTGAAGGCGACGAACAGCGTTATGCGGTTGTTATCGCGCGTGGCGGCCTCGGCCCAGTCCATCCGCTCGCCGAGCTCGGCCGAGACGCCCTCACGGCGGCCGATGAAGCGCATCCGCACGCCCTCCGCCTTCAGCTCGGGCGTCTCGCGGTCGATCCGCTCGCCGAACATGCGCATCAGCCCGTCGACCTCGTCGGGCGACCGGCGCCAGTTCTCGGTCGAGAACGAGTAGACGGTCAGCTCCTCGATGCCGAGCCGTGCGGCGTCGCGCAGCCGTTCCCTGACGACGTCCGCCCCGGCACGGTGGCCCTCGATCGGCGGCAGGCCGCGCGCCTGCGCCCAGCGGCCGTTCCCGTCGGTGATGATGGCGACGTACCTCGGCGCGCGCCCCTCGCCGTCGGCGTCCATCACGGCCGAGCCATCAGACCTGGAGTATCTCGTCCTCTTTGCCGGCGAGGGCCGAGTCGATCTCGGCGATCCGCTCGTCGGTGAGCTTCTGCAACTCGGTCTCGGCGCGGTGCTCGTCGTCGGAGCCGATCTCGCCCTCCTTCTTCAGCTCGCGCAGCTCCTGCATCACGTCGCGACGGACGTTGCGGATCGACACCCGCCCCTGCTCCGCGATCCCGTGCACGACCTTGACGAGGTCGCGCCGGCGCTCCTCGGTCAGCTCCGGGATCGTGAGCCGGATCAGGTTGCCGTCGTTGGACGGCGTGAGCCCGACGTCGGACTCGAGGATCGCCTTCTCGATCGACTTGATCGAGCCCTTGTCGTACGGCGTGATCGTCAGCAGCCGCGCCTCGGAGGCGGAGACGTTCGCGAGCTGGTTCAGCGGCGTCGTCGCGCCGTAGTAGTCGACCTCGACGCGGTCGAGCAGGTGTGGCGAGGCACGGCCGGTGCGCACGGTCGAGAACTCGCCACGGGTCGCCTCGACCGACTTGCCCATGCGGCCGCGCGCGTCGTCGAGGTACTCCTTGACCACATCATCGTCCATCGCTGCTCACCACCGTTCCCACGCGCCCGCCGCACACTATCCGGTCGATGTTGCGCTCGTCGTCCATGTTGAACACGAATATCGGCAGGTCGTTGTCCATGCACAGCGACAGTGCCGTCGAGTCCATCACCTGGAGCTGGCGCTCGATCGCCTCGCGGTGCGAGATCGCGGGGATCAGCTCGGCGCCGGGATCGGTGCGCGGGTCGGCGCTGTAGACGCCGTCGACGCCGTTCTTGGCCATCAGGATCGCCTCGGCGTGGATCTCGAGCGCGCGCAGCGCCGCGGCCGTGTCGGTCGTGAAGAACGGGTTGCCGGTTCCGGCGGCGAAGATCACGACGCGCCCGCGCTCGAGGTGGCGGATGGCACGGCGGCGGATGTAGGGCTCCGCGACCTCCGAGATCGTGATCGCCGACTGGGTCCTCGTGACGGCCCCCTGCTTCTCGAGCGCGTCCTGGAGCGCGAGCGCGTTGAGAACCGTCGCGAGCATGCCCATGTAGTCGCCGGTCGCGCGGTCCATGCCCTTGGCCGCGCCCGACAGCCCGCGGTAGATGTTGCCGCCGCCGACGACGATCGCGACCTCCACCCCACGCGCCTGGACCTGCGCGACCTGGGTGGCGATCGCCTGGATGCGCTGCGGGTCCGCCCCGTACTCGAGGTCGCCCATCAGCGCCTCGCCGGAGAGCTTGAGCAGGATCCGGCGGAACGTCGCCTCGCCGTCGGCGGTGGCGGCGTCCTGGCCCTCCCCCGCCACCCGCTACTCCCCGATCGCGAAGCGCGCGAAGCGGCGGATCACGACGTTCTCGCCCGTGCCCGCCGAGATCTCCGCTCGCAGCTCCTCGATCGTCTTGCCGTCGTGCTTGTCGGCGTTGACGTGCGTCTGCGACAGCAGCACGACCTCCTCGAGCCACTTGCGCATCCGGCCCTCGGCGATCTTCTCCTGGACCTGCGGCGGCTTGCCCTCCTCGGCGGCCTGGTCCTGGAAGACCTTGAGCTCGGCGGCGCGATCCTCCTCGGGGACGTCCTCCGCGGAGACGTAGCGCGGCGCCGCGGCGGCGATGTGCGACGAGACCTCGCGGGCGAACGCGGCGAAGTCCTCGTTGCGGGCGACGAAGTCGGTCTCGCAATCGACCTCGACGAGGACCCCGACCTTCCCGTTGTGGTGGACGTAGCTGGTGACGAGGCCCTCGGAGGCGGCGCGCTCGCCGCGCTTCGCGGCCTTCGCCTGTCCCTTCACGCGCAGCAGCTCGATCGCCTTCTCCATGTCGCCGCCGGTCTCCACCAGCGCGGCCTTGCAGTCCATCATGCCCGCGCCGGTGCGCTCGCGGAGCTCCTTGACGTCGCTCGCCGCGATCGCCGTCACGACTGCACCCCCTCGTTCGGATCGAACGTCCGCTGCTCCGGCGCCGGGTCGTCGTCGGGCGAGAACGTGCGGCGCTCGGCGGGCGGCTGCGCGGGCGGTGCCGGCTGGGCGGGCTGCTGCTGCCCGGGCGCCGGCCCGGCGGCGGCCGCGGCCTCCTTGCGCGCCTGCTCCTCCGCCTCCTTGCGAGCCTGCTCCTCGGCCTGGCGGCGAGCCTGCTCCTCCGCCTCCTTGCGCGCCTGCTCCTCGGCCTCGCGGCGGGCGGCCTCCTCCTGCGCACGGAAGGCGCTGTGCTGCTCGCCGACGACGCCGGCGATCGCCTCGACGATCAGCTTGCACGACCGGATCGCGTCGTCGTTGCCCGGAATCACGTAGTCGACCGGCCCCGGGTCGCAGTTGGTGTCCACCAGTCCGATGATCGGGATGTCCAGGCGCTCGGCCTCCTTGACGGCGATCACCTCGGTCTTGAGGTCGCAGACGAACATCGCGTCCGGCGGGCGCTGCATGTCGCGGACGCCGCCGAGGTTGACCTTGAGCTTCTCGTACTCCTTGGTGGCGGCGATTCGCTCGCGCGTCGGCAGCAGGTCGAGCGTGCCGGTCTCGGTCCAGTCCGTCAGCTCGTGGAGCCGGCGGATGCGCTTGCTCATCGTCTGGAAGTTCGTCAGCAGGCCGCCGAGCCAACGCTGGTTGACGTACGGCATGCCGGCCGCCGTGGCCGCCTCGGCAACCGTGTCGCGCGCCTGCTTCTTGGTGCCGACGAACAGCACCGTCCCGCCACGGGCGGCGATCCCGGCGGCGAAGTCCTGCGCCTGCGCGAGCAGCCGCTCGGTCTTCTGCAGGTCGATGATGTGGATCCCGCTGCGCTCCCCGAAGATGAAGCGGCGCATCTTCGGGTTCCAGCGGCGCGTCTGGTGGCCGAAGTGGACGCCGGCCTCCAGCAGCTCTCTGAGTGTTACCTGAGCCAACTCGTGCTCCCTTGTCTGTTGCGTCGTCAGTGGCTCCCGTCGGCCGTCACGTGGGACCCGAGCTGCTCGCTCGGGCAGGGCCACGCCGTTCCCGGCGGGGATAGCGGATTGCATTGGCCGTCAAGGATAGTGGTGGGGGGGGGGGGGGGGGGGGGGGGGGGGGGGGGGGGGGGGGGGGGGGGG
>JBBECV010000022.1:42925-107169 GCA_040881635.1 Thermoleophilaceae bacterium | reverse complement strand
GCAGGCCCGGACCTACCCCCTCACGTTCACAACGTCCCCAGGCACGTCAGCTAGCCGAGTATGCGCGGCGTTGCGTTGCCGTCTTCGACGCGCAGGCCCAGCTACGCGCCGCCGAGGACGCGGTGTACGCGCTACGTGACGCGCCGGGCGCGAGGAAGGTGCTTCGCGAGAAGACGCCGGGCCGTTACGGGGGGCCGGATCAGTCGGATCTCGACGCGGACGTCCTCGTCGGGGTGCCCGAGTATCCGAAGTCGGCGAGCGTGCGCAAGCCGATCCGGTTCCACGAGCGCACGACGGCCGATGGGCTCCGCGAGGTGGCCGCTGCTGCGGAGCGTCGCGCCACAGCTGAGGCTAACGGCGAGGGCGAGAACCTCGCCGGCGTGCCGACGGCGGCCATACGTGAGCGGCAGGCTCGTCGCGAGGCGGATCGGAAGGAGCGGGCGGCGTAACGGATACGTCCAGGCCGCGCGATATCTTTAGGAACCTGTGAGCGACGCCGAATGGCATCCCGCCCCAGAAGGGGCACTCACCTCCGCGCTTGGGTCGGGGCATCGCTGCATCGTGGCGATGCCCCGGTTTGCGGACGGACTGGCCGCACGGCCGGCGAATGCGCGCTGCATAGCGCTTCACCGGGACCGAGGCCATGATCCGTGCCGCCAGCGCTTGACCCGCGCCATCGTCTAGCCGCAACCCTCGCGACGTGCCTGCGGCCCGACGAGGCCGCGGCGCTCCGCAAGCTGGCGGCCGACTCCGACCGCACTATCGCGGCGGAGATCCGTCGTGCCGTGCGCGCCCACCTGGAGGCGAACCGTGGCTAGCCGTCGGCGCGAGAAGCACGAGTTCCACGCCTCTGGCGCGACGGTCATCACCTACGTCGCCGGGCGAGTGGCGGGTGAGCCCGCCGCCGAGCTTTTCCACCTGGCGGACGCCGATGTGCGCTTCAAGGCCTACGCCGCGGCTGGCGAGGCCGGCGCTTCCCGCGTGGTCGAGGGGACGCCTGCGGACCCCGATGCAGTCGTGATCGTCGTCCCGCACGACGGCGCCCCCGACGACGGGTTGCGCGATCGGCTGATGGACGCGCTCGCCGCGGCGCTCAGGGGTGGTGACGCGTAGTGGGCGTCCAGGCCGGCACCGCCTACATCGACTTTCAGCCGGACTTCTCCTCGACGAGCAAGCAGCTCGGGGCGTTCTTTTCGAAGCGCAACCCGAAGTTCGCGAAGGCCGGCAAGGCGATGGCGGCCGGTATCGGCGCGGCCTTCGCGGGCGGTGCTGTGGCGGGCAAGGCGCTGTATGACATCGGCGAGGCGTTCGACGACGCCACCGACACGATCCGTGTCGGGACGGGCGCGACCGGCAAGAATCTCGCAAAGCTGCGGAAGGACTTCAAGGCGGTCGTCGAGGACGTCCCGACCGAGTTCGGCGACGCGTCGAAGGCCATCGCGGATCTCAACACCCGGCTCGGCCTGACGGGCAAGCCACTACAGAAGGCGTCGAAGCAGTTCCTCGAGCTGTCGCGGATCACCGAGACCGACGTCGCGTCGAATGTCAAGACCGTCACCCGGGCGTTCGGGGATTGGGATGTCGCCGCCGGCAAGCAGACCAAGACGCTCGACTACTTCTTCCGTGCATCGCAGATGTCGGGCGCCTCGGTCAGTGAGCTGACCGAGCTCGTGGTGCAGTTCGGCGCCCCGCTGCGCCAGGTTGGCTTCACGCTTGAGGAGTCGACCGCGATGTTCGCGTCGTTCGAGAAGGCCGGCGTGAACATCCAGACGATGATGCCGGGGCTGAAGTTCGCCCTGAAGGCGTTCCTCATGGAGGGCAAGGACCCGCAGAAGGCGCTCCAGAAGACCTTCGAGGGGATCAGGGACGGCACGATCGAGGCGTCGGAGGCGCTCGACATCTTCGGCCAGCGCGCCGGTGCGGACATGGTCGAGGCGGTCCGGCAGGGCCGGTTCGACATCGAGAAGTTCACCCGCACGGTGGCACGCGGCGACGACACGATCATGAAGGCCGGCCGCGACACCCGCGACTTCGCCGAGCAGTGGCAGATGTTCCGCAACCGGGTCATGGTCTGGCTCGAGCCGATGGCGACCCGCGTGTTCGGCAAGGTCGGTGATGCGATGGAGAGGGTGTCGGGCATCCTCACCGACAAGAAGCTGACGAGCGAGGAGAAGTTCTCGAAGGTCGCCGAGATGGTCGGCGACGCGTTCGAGAGGGCGATCCCGAGGGTCACACGTGCGGCTGAGTTGGCTGCCCCCAAGGTCGCCGGTGCGTTCGTCGACGGCTTCATGGGAGCCGGCCCGTGGGGGCGCCTGCTGATCGGCGGCTTCCTGCTCAAGAAGCTCGGCGGACTCGCGGCGTTCGCCACGCTCGGCACTCGAATCGGGGCGACGGCTGGCGCGTCGGCTGGCGCTGCGGCGGGCACGAGCATGGCCGCGACGATGCGGACACGGATGATCGGCGCCGTGCCGGCGATCGCAACCGGGCTGGCCCTCGCCTTCGGCCCGGAGATCGACAAGGCGATGCGCGGCTCTTTCCGCGGCGGCCTGCCGTTCGGCGACCTCGGCTACGACGACGAAGCGGCCGAGGCGCGCAAGGACTTCCAGATTCTCCGCAGGGAGATCGTCTCCGGCCGGATGTCGCTCAAGGACTTGCGCCGCGAGTTCAAGGAGTACTACACCGACCAGGAGGACATGCCGTCGCCGCTGCGCAAGGATCTCGCCAAGACGGCGCGGTCGATGGACGTCTTCCAGGGCGGGCTGTCCAAGCTCCGCGACGGCACTATTTCGGAGACCGGCCACATCGCGAAGGTGTCCAAGCGCAACATGGCGATCGTCGAGCGCGCGCTTGGCCGGGGCACCGAGCGCGGCCGCAAGTTGGCCCGCAAGAATCTGATGGCTACGGCCAACGCCTTCAATCGCCATATGGTGAAGTCGGGCGACTACACGCAGGCCGCGAAGGACCGGATCAAGCGAATCTGGCGTCGCGCGGACCTCGTCAAGCCGACGAAGAAGATGGCTGCGGAGCTCAGTCGGGAGTGGACGCGCGGGCTCGGCAAGTCGGAGAAGGCCACTGAGCGCTCCATGGATCGGATGCTCCGCGAGGCCAGGCGCATGCCCCGCGACATGCGCGAGGTCGCGATCAAGACGTGGATGGGCCGCCTGGAGGAGATGCGCAAGGCCGGCCGGCTCGAGGACGACCAGTACCGCAAGCTGCGGTCGAGGGTGGCCTCGCGGTTCTCGGACATCGAGACGACGGTCAAGCGCAAGTCGAAGGCGATCACCAACGCGGTCACCCGCGATAACGAGCGGATGGTCGACACGACGGCCCGTGGCTTCAACGTCTTCCGCGACAACATGAACGCCGCACTCGGCTCGTTTGGCATCAAGCCGCTCGAGTTCCGGCTCAAGGACTTCAACCCTCGACGCAAGCAGCGCGGCGGGCCGATCACCGAGGGCGCCCCGTCGGGCGATTCGGTCCCGGCCCTGCTCGAGCGCGACGAGTACGTGCTCAACCGCAAGGCCGTGAAGCGCATCGGCCGGCACGTTCTCGACAAAGTCAACTTCGGTGATGCCCCCCGCTTTCAGGCTGGCGGCAGCGTGGGGATGGTTCGGCGCGCCTACCCGGGCCTGTCGGGCGACACTGACTTCCTGCCGCAGCTCGGCTTCGCGCTGTCGAAGCTGGCGAGCGCGACGGTCGGGAACATCTCCGTCACCTCCGGCGGCCGCTCGTTCATGGAGCAGTCGGCGCTATGGGCGGCGAACCCGAACCCGCGGATGGTCGCCCGGCCGGGCACGTCGAAGCACGAGTCGGGCCTCGCCGCGGACACCTCGCCGCAGAAGCCCGCCTACGGCGGCCGTGAGGGGGCGTTCGGCCTCGGCTTCCCCATGAGCTGGGAGCCGTGGCACATCGAGCTGCTCGATGCGATGGGCGGCGCCCGTGGTGCGGGGGCGGCGTTGGCGCCGAAGCTCAAGCGCATCATCCTGGAGGGCTCTGACGGGCCGCTGAAGGAGCTTGGGCAGGCGGCGCTCGACAAGGTCCGCAGCGCCGGCCAGCGGTTCCTCAACAGCCAGACGACGTTCGCCGGTGCTGGTGGCGGACCGTGGCGCGGGGTTTTGGACCAGATCGCGAAGGCGCGGGGCTGGGATGCGGGGGCGTGGCTCGAGCTGGTGATGCGCGAGTCGGGGGGCAACCCGGCTGCTGTCAACCCGTCCTCTGGCGCGTTCGGGCTCGGCCAGTTCCTCGGCTCCACACGGGATGCCTACGCGAAGTTCGGGGCGACGTCGACCAACGGTGCCGACCAGATTCGGGCGATGGCGAAGTACATCGCCGATCGGTATGGCAATCCGACCGCGGCGCTCGCGTTTCATGGCGCCAACAACTACTACTCCGCCGGCGGTGCGGCGGGCATGTCGCGCAAGGAGCGTGAGCGTCTTGCCCGCCAGAGGCCGCGAATGCTCGGCAGGGGCCGCGAGCAGGAGCGCGGGGGCGATGACCGTCGGCCCGCGTCGGTGGGGCAGCGGGTCGCCGATTCGTTCCGCACGATCATCGGGTCAGGCAAGCCGCAGCGTCGGCGCAAGGCCGAGCGGAAGGTGCTGCGGATCGTCAAGGGGCTCGGTCTGCCGGAGGGGTTGCAGCGCCAGCTTCACGAGATGTCGTCGTCGGCGACGGACGCTGGCGAGTTCGCGTCCAACGCCAGCGTCCTCAACGAGACCGACGAGGACGGCAACCCGATCGTCGGTCGCTTCCGCGGCAAGACGGAGGCGGACTGGCTCAACGAGCGCCTTTCGTCGCTGATGGGGCTGCGCAACCGGCTTCTGGAGGCACACGGGAAGTTGCAGGCCGAGCAGGACCGCGCAAAGGCGCTGTTCGACCAGGCGAAGGCGCGCCTCGCCGGGGTCGCGAAGGCGATCCGCAAGGACGCGAAGGTCAAGCGCCGCCTGGAGGGCCGGCGAAAGGGCCTGCACACGCGGTTGAAGAAG
This sequence comes from Thermoleophilaceae bacterium, assembly GCA_040881635.1. Taxonomy (GTDB): domain Bacteria; phylum Actinomycetota; class Thermoleophilia; order Solirubrobacterales; family Thermoleophilaceae; genus JAAYBF01. The sequence goes on along the minus strand of JBBECV010000022.1, from coordinate 102,187 downwards.
CTGCGCAAGCACCCCAAGCGCAACCGGTCGGCGATCAAGGCGGTGCGCGACCGCCTCGGGAACCTGCGCGACCGGATCGGCAACATCGACGACCGCCAGGCCAAGCGCGTTCGGCTGCGCGACAGCCTCAAGAGCAAGCTGATCCCCGAGATGCGGGACCGGCGCCGGTCGCTCACCGACCTCTCACGCGACGTGCTGGGGTCGGGGACCGACAGCTTCGACGGGCTCGAGACGGTGCAGGGCCGCGGCGGGCCGATGACCACCGACACCTCCACGCCGAAGCTCGGCGGCCCGTATGGGGGCGGCATCCTCGATGCGCTATCGGCGCTGCGGGACATCAACGCCGACGCGGAGGGACGCGACCCCGGCGGCGGGGGCACCGACGACACGGACTCCGAGCTCGCCCGCCTCTACAGGGAGCTGTTCGAGGACGAGCGCAAGCGGCGGATCGTCGCGGACCGCCAGTTCGCGGTGTTGCAGGACATCCCGCCGGTGGGCGAGCAGTTCCAGCGTGGCGGCAAGGTGCCGGGGACCGGGTTCGGCGACAAGGTCCGGGCACTGCTGGAGCCGGGCGAGGTCGTCATCAACAAAGAGGCGGTGCGGGCGCTTGGCGGCGCGGAGAGGGTCGATGCGGTCAACCAGGAGTACCCGCGGTTTCAGGGCGGCGGTACGGTGCCGGGACCGAAGGTGCCGGAGCTTGCGGCGGTTCCCGGGGGCGACATCCAGCTCCCCGACCAATCCGCAGCCAGCCAGCCGGTCAACGTCCAGGTCATCGTCCAAGATGGCGCCGTGGACGCCAACAAGATCAAGACGATCGTCGGCCAGCAGTTGCGCGGGGCGACGCGCACGGCGATTGCTAGCGGCCCTGGCCGCGGGGGAGGCCTTAGGTGAGCGCTGGCAAGGCGCGGGTCGTGGAGGGCGACAGTGTCGCTGACGGCTTGGCCAAGATCGACGCCGCGCCGGCCCGCTGTGTGCGCTGCGGGCAGGCGGCCCTCATAGAGGTGGTCACCCTCGAGGCCATCATCGAGCACCACCGCGATCTCACCGCTAAGCAGATCGAGACGCTGATCGTCACGGACGCCCTCAACGTCGGCGGCTTCGGCCTGGTGGACGGCGAGAAGCCCTCCGTTGCGTGCGCCGACTGCGCGACGAGCGGCGAGGTGGTGGCGGGTCGCCGCGAGCTCGGCGCAGCGGCACTCATGATCGAGCGCGCCGGCTTCCCCGCGAGTTCCAATTGAGCGCCGACCACCGCGCGGTGCTCTACGTGACGCGGGTCCGACTGCCGGATGGCCGCGCGGGCTGGCCCTCCTACCTGACCGTGCCGTCGAGCTAGTCGCGCCGCGCGAGCCTGACCGCGACGTAGATCGTCGCGCCGAGGAGAAGGAGTGCGGCCAGCACGATCAGCACGGTGGCGAGGACGGTCAGGCCGGGGTCGCTGCCGCTGCCGGGGTCTAAGTACGCGAGCATGCCGGGAGGTTAGCTCTAGGGCGTCTCCGCGCCGTCTCCGGGGCCGGGCGGCGGGTCTGGTGCCCCGAACGTTGCGCTATCCGACGGAGGGCGTTAGGGTGGCCCCTACGTAAAGCGCCCCCCGCCAGCGATTGCAACGCCGACGAGGGGCTTGACCACAGGAGATCCGTCCTCCGATGGCCCGCCCGGCAGATTACGTTCCGTCGCCGACCTTCGCGTCGGCCAAGGGTTGCGCTCGTCGAGGCCGCGTCTCCGAGAACGGGAGGCCACCATGGCTGACGACGTGACGATCACCCTGCCGCCCGAGCAGGCCGACGTGATGGCCCGCGAGGTCGCGTACAAGGCGACCCAGGTGCGAGAGGCCATAGGCCCCGAGTACGACGATCCGCAGGGTCTGTTGCAGCTCGTCGAAGCGCTCCAGCCGCTCGCCGACGAGGCGCGGCGGCTGCTGAATGGCGAGCCGGTCGCCGACCTCGGTCTGCTGCGCGAGCTGGCGCAGGCGGTGATCGCCGACCCGGGCGACGAACTAAGGGACCCCGCCCTGGCGCAGGCGGTCCTCGACCGACTCGGGGCTGAGGAGGTGGTGGCATGACGACCATCGACGAGTTGGAAGCGCGCGGCGCCGAGATCGACCGGGCCGACCGTGCCGCGTGCGGGGTGCTCGCCGAGGTGATGCGCGAGCTGGCCGTCCAGCTCCCAGACGGCTCGCGGCTCGCGCTGGACCTCGCGGGCACCGCCAAGTACCTCGCGCATATTGGTGGTGATGTGGGTTGGACGGCGCCGGGGCTCTGGGGCGGCACGACGGCGAAGCTGTTTGCACGCGGCCTCTACAACGAGCGCGTCGGGAACGGGGGCGCCTGATGGCCGATGGCACCGATGACGGCCTTCGCCTGTTGACGGGCGGCCAGCGCCCGACACCGTTCGTGGGGCCGGTCAAACCGTGGCGAGCGCTCGACCCCGGAGAAGCGGGCCTACTGGCCGGTGACCGTGACGCACTACTGCGGGCCGCCGAGATCATCCTGACGCGCGCCCGCCTTCGCCCCCTTGGTCATCCCGAGCGTCTGGCTCTCCGAGCTCTGGCTCGTCAATGTCGATGGCAGGCGGAGCCGGGCCCGGTCGGTCCCGTGCGAGGGGGAAGGGCGTGACCCGCTCCTCGGGCGGCTCGAGCCGGGACCAGCCGCTGGGCGCGGAAGAAGCGGAGCGGTACGGCCGTGAGCGCGAAGGGCTGGACAGGGCGGTGGCGATCATCGTCAATCTGGCCGCGACTCGCCCTGCCGATCGTCGTCATCGTCAGCTCGTCGCTCTTGCTCGTCAAGCGTATGACCTAGGTCATACGGGTCCGCTGGGGCCGGTGGGGGAGGGGCGGACGTGAGCGCGATCATCGTCGGCCGCGCCTCCGAGGCTGCGCAGGACCGGCTAACCGCCGGGTATGCCGACTATCTCGCTCGCCGCTATCCCGGCTTCCGGTGGGAGGTCAAGCGGGCGGATGGTCGGGGCGCTGTTGTAGCCGCGTCGCGGCCGAAGCCCGACACGTCCACCACGGACGCGAAGATGGAGGCGGACTCATGAGCCTCACAAGCAAGCTCTTCAAGGCCGCCCGCCTCTCCGCGACCGCGCGAGCCATCGCCTCCGGCGACAGCCGGAAGATCGCCCGGCGCGGCAAGAACATCCTGCTGGGCCGCGCAGCGGCGCGAGCGGGCCTGTGGCGGCGTCTGTGGGGCGGTGGGCGCTGATGGCGGCTCGGCAAACGCTGGAGAAGACCCGCCACGCCGGCATCTACCGCGTCCACCGCCGCGGCTGCCGCTGGAAGGAGTCGAAGCGGGCGTGCAAGTGCCCGGCGAGCTACCAGGCGAGCGTCTACTCGGCCCGCCAGCGGAAGTCGATCCGCAAGCACACGGATAACCTCGCCGCTGCCGTCGCATGGCGCCAGGACGTGAGCAGCGCCGTTCGCGCCGGCAAGGTCCGGGCCGCCAGGAGCCGCAAGACAGTCGCTGAGGCCGCCGACGCCCTGATCGATGGCATGGGGAGCGGCGCCGTCCTCAACCGCAGCCAGGAGCCCTACAAGCCGTCAGCGGTCCGCTCGTATCGCCGCGCGCTCGATAAGCGGGTCAAGCCGGCACTCGGCCACCGGCCGCTGCACCAGCTTGAGCGGAACGAGATCCAGCAGATGGTCGACGACCTTCGCGCCGACGGCCTCGCACCCTCGACGATCGTCAACACCCTCGACCCGCTGCGGGTGATCTGCCGCCGGGCCGTGCGCGACGGCGAGATCGTCGTCGACCCAACGAGCGGGCTTGAGCTTCCCCGCATCCGCGGGCGCCGGCAGCGGATAGAGAACCCCGAGCGCGCCCAGGCGCTTCTGGACTCGCTCCCGGACGCCGAGCGCCCGCTGTGGACTACGGCGTTCTTCGCGGGCCTGCGTCGCGGCGAGCTGCGAGCACTCCGCTGGTCGGACGTCGACCTGGAGGCGAGCGTGATCCGTGTTCGTCGCAGCCTCGACGACGACCCGGAGGTGGGCGAGATCGAGGTCAAGACGGAGGCCGGCGAGCGCGACGTGCCGCTGATCGGTCGGCTCCGGCGCGAGCTGGTCCAGCACCGTCTCGCCAGTGGCCGCAGCGGGAACGACCTCGTGTTCGGCCGCACGGCCGAGCTTCCGTTCACGCCAAGCACTGTGCGCCGCCGGGCTCTCGCGGCCTGGGATGCGGCCAACGAGAAGGCCGCCAAGCAAGCCGATGAAGAGGGTCGCGATCTCGCGCCCGACGAGCTGTTGACGCCGATCACGCCCCATGAGGCTCGGCACTGTGCCGCGTCCTACCTGATCGCCGCTGGGCTGAACCCCAAGGAGATCAGCGTCTACATCGGGCACTCGGACATCCGCACCACCTACAACGTCTACGGCCACCTGCTGCCCGGCGGGCACGCCGAGGCGGCGGCGAAGCTCGACGCCTTCCTCGGCGACGCTGAGTCTGCCGACGGCGCCTGAGCCGCCCGGTCGCGCCTCACCCCGGAGGGCAGCACGATGGGGCCGCCGTGATGTACACGGCCACCGACGCGAGGGGCGTGCGGCGTGCCACTCTCAGTCACGCTCTCATTCAGGGCACCTTAGAACGAGAAAACCCGCTCTGGGAGCGGGCTTTCGCAGTACCGCCACGGGGATTCGAACCCCGGTCTCCGCCGTGAGAGGGCGGTATCCTAGTCCCCTAGACGATGGCGGCTCGGAGGATTCCGGCCGGGCATTGTACAGCCCGGTCGGAGGCGCGTCGCCACGAGTGTAGAGGGTGGGCGGCGGTTCCCGGCCGCCGGTGGACGGTGGTCCGCGCGGGGGAGCCGTCCCCCGCGCGGAGTCCCGTCTCGGCCGCTACGGCTTGATCGCCACGGCGTCGATCTCGACGGGGCCGCCGCCGAGGCTCCTGATGCGGAGCGTGTGCCTGCCCGGGGCGAGCGCCTTGGTGCTGACGAGGCGCTCGCGGAACGCGCCGCGGCCGCGGAGGCGGACGACGCGCGAGTCGCCGTCGACCGTGATCCGCAGGCGGCCGCCGTGGCGGAGCGTGCGGGTGACGATCGTGGCGCGAGTGCCCTTGAACCGCAGGCGGGCGGTGGCGCCGGGACGGCCGGCGCGGGCGACCGAGCGCTTGAAGGCGCCGTGGCGCTTGAGCGTCGCCCAGCCGCGCCTAGAGAACCGGATGCGGGGGTCGAGGTTGTCGACCGGCATCAGGACCGTCCGGGTGGCGTGCGGGCTGGCGTTGCCGGCACGATCGATCGCCTGGACGCGGATCTCGTATGCGGACCCGTCCTTCGCCGGGATCCGCGCCTGCGTCCTGCGCGTGTCGACGGCCAGCGCACGCCAGGGCTTGCCCGGCACGTCGATCCGGCGCGTGTCTACGCGGTAGCGGCGAACGCCGCTGCCATCCTCGCCGTCGTCGCCCTGCCAGCTCACGCGGACGAAGCCGAAGCGGGCGAGCGAGCTGGCGATGCGCGGAACGTCGAGGCGCACCGTCGGAGCGGTGCGGTCGGTGGAGGTGCAGGCGTCGACGAGCGGCGGGTCGACGCAGACGCGAACCTCGCTCGAGCGGATGTAGCCGGCCTTCTCGGCCTTTAGCCGGTAGACGCCCGGGTCGTCGAAGGACAGCGACGCGACGCCGTTCGCGGCGGTCGTGGCCGATCCGACGGTCGCGTCGGCGATCGGGACGCCGGTGGCGCGGTTCGTCACGCCGACGTCGAGCCGCTGGCCGGTCTTGATCGTCGCGGGAGAGGCAAGCTCGAGTGCGCCGTCCTTCGAGAAGGCGTCGAATGCCCACAGGACCTCGTCGCCGGCCTTCAGCAGGCGCTGGCAGCCGCCTACGTCGAGCATCACGCCGTTGACGAAGACGCCCCAGAACTCGCTCGAGGTGGCGGGCTCGTCGGCGACGCGGTCGATCGCATAGTCGGGGAAGCCGGGGCCGAACCAGGTGCCGTCCCAGGTGAAGCCGCCCTTGATCGCGGCGTCGTCGAGCGCGGTCGTGGGCGTCGGGCCGGAGGTGGGATTCGCCCCGAAGTTGGTGCCGTCGCAGAGGTGGTCGGGCGCGGTGGCCGGGTCGACCACCTTGCCGTCGGTCGTCACCGGTCCCGCGAAGATCGTCGAGGCCTTGCCCTCGATCCGAACATCGACGGCGGTTGGCGCGGCGGTGGCCGCGGCGGGCAGTGCGAGCGCGAGCGCGGTCGCTAGGAGCATGAGGCGAGTGATGGGCATGGAGCCACCCCTTTCCCGAGGGCTTGGGCTTTGGGGCCGGAGGGAGGTCTCCTGGCTTCCGGGATCGAGCCCTTGCGCCTTCCCGAACGGCCGACGGCCGCTCAGTGGCTGCGCCTCGCGCTTGCGAGGGCCTTCCCCGGTCACAGTGGCGGGTCCGCGCCGGTCTTTCACCGGCTTCCCTTGACCACCGACCCTTGTCGGCGCGGAACGGTACACCGTCGCGCGCTCGCTTCGCCGCACGGGGTACGCTGCACAACGACCACATACGGCCTGGTGGCTGGGGAAGTCCGGTGCGAATCCGGCGCGGTCCCGCCACTGTGACCCGGCGAAGACGACACCGCATGGCGCCGAGCGGCGCCTGCCACTGGAGAGCCGACGGCTCGCTGGGAAGGCGCGGAGGTCCGAGCCCGGGAGCCAGGAGACCTGCCCCGGCCGAGATCGAACGCAACCCCTCGAGGAAAGGGCGATCCATTGAAGGCTCAGACGACGACCGCCGCGCTGGCGACCGCTGCCGTGGCGGTGGCCACGGCCGTGGCCGCGAGCGCGGCTGCCACCCCGCCGCCGGCGGCGACGGCGCAGGCCGGCGCTCCGCGCGTCGACCACATGGTCGTCTTCCGCAAGGGCGCGTTCCTCCGTCGCCGCGTCGTCGCCCGCCGCGCGAGCGCGGACGTCGACGGCCGGCGCTGCGCCGTGGCCGCCGCCACGCCGCTCGCGGCGCTGCTGCACGCGCGGCCGGGAGCGATCGGCTTCCACGACTACGGCTCCTGCTCGCGCCGCCCGGTCGACTCGACCGGCGTGTTCGTCGAGGCGATCCGCGGCCAGGTCAACGACGGCCTCGACGGCTGGGTCTACAAGGTCGGGCGCAGGCTCGGGACGGCGGGCGCCGCCGACCCGGCCGGCCCGTTCGGCAGCGGACGGCTGCGGCGCGGCGACAACGTCGTCTGGTTCTACTGCGTCTTCGACGAGGGGAGCTGCCAGCGCTCGCTGGAGTTGCGCCGCCGGCGCGACGGGCGGCAGGTGACGGTCGCCGTGACCGGCTACGACGACGCCGGCGACGGCCGCGCGATCGCCGGTGCGCGCGTAGTCGCAGTGCGCCGCCCCGTGCGCCGCCGGTCGGGCACGCGCACGTCCGCGCGGACCGGCGCCGATGGCCGCGCGACGCTGACGCTCGCGCGCGGCAGGTACCTGCTCCACGCCGCTCGCAAGGGCCTGATCCGGGCGTTTCCGAGGCGGGTGACGGTCGGGTGACGGCCCGCCGGCTCGCGCTCGCCTGCCTCGCCGCCGTCGCCGCGGCGCTGTCCGGCTGCGCGCTCGGGTCCGGCGACGAGCGCGCCGGCGCCGGCGTCGACCTGCGCGTGACGCGCGACTTCGGCCGTGAGCTGCTGGTCTCCAAGGCCGGCCTGACGATTCGCGAGGACCAGACGGCGATGCGCCTGCTGAGAGCGAACGCCGATGTGGAGACGCGCTTCGGCGGCGGCTTCGTGCAGTCGATCGACGGATTGGCCGGCCGCGGGCCCGGCGGCACGAGCGACTGGTTCTTCTACGTCAACGGCATCGAGGCGGGGGAGGGGGCGGCCGACTTCGAGCTGTCGCCCGGCGACGTCGTCCAGTGGGACCACCGCGACTGGGCGACGACGATGGACGTGCGGGCGATCGTCGGCGCCTTCCCGCAGCCGTTCCTCGACGGCTACAAGGGCAAGCGCTTCCCGGTCCGCGTCGAGTGCGAGGACGTCGAGTCGGAGCCGTGCCGCACGGTCAAGCGGCGGCTCGGCGAGGCCGGCGTGCCGGTCAGCGGGGCGTCGCTCGGCGCGTCCGGCGACCAGCAGGTGGCGCGCGTGATCGTCGGGCGCTGGGAGGCGATCCGCCACCTGCCGACGGCGCGGCTGATCGAGCTCGACCCGGATCGCAGCGGCGTGTTCGCCCGCTTCGCCGACGGGGGGCGCGCGCTCGAGCTGATTGGTCCGGACGGCGACGTCGTCCGGACCGAGCGGTCGGCCGCCGGCGTCGTCGCGGCCCTGCGTCCGACAGACGCCGAGCTGGCGTGGGTCGTCGCGGGCGTCGACGACGCCGGCGTGGCGGCGGCGGCCGGCGCGCTGCGCCGCTCCGACCTGCGCGACGCCTTCGCCGTCGCGGCCGGCTCGCGCGGCGTCGAGCCGCTGCCGATCGCGGAGGCGCCGTGAGCCGGCTCGGCCTCGTGCCGGTCTACTCGCCGGGCGCCAGCCCGCTGCACGCGGCGCGCGCCGGCGCGACAGCGGCGCTCTGCCTGGCGCTCGCGCTCGTCTGTGCCGTCTACGCCCACCCGGCGGTGCTCGCGGCCGTCGTCGCCGGCGTGCTGGTAGCCGGACTGGCCGCCGGCGTGGGAACGCAGCTCCGTCGCGCGGCCGCCCTCGCGGTGCCGCTCGCGCTGCTCGTGACGATCGTCAACCCGCTCGTCTATCGCGACGGCGACACGCTGCTGATCCGCGGCAGCGAGATCCTCGGGCGGCGGATGGACGTCACGCTCGAGGCGATCGTCGCCGGCGGGCTCGCCGGGCTGCGCGTCGGCGCGTTCACGCTGATCTTCGGCCTCTTCTCGGCCTGCGTCGATCCCGACGAGCTGCTGCGGCTGCTGCGGCGGGTGTCGTATCGCTCGGCGCTGACCGCGGCGCTGGCGACCCGGCTCGTTCCCGTGCTCGCGCGCGACGCGCTGCGCATGGGCGACGCGGCCCGCTGCCGGCCGAATCCGCCGGGCCGGCTCGCGGTCGCCCGCGCTGCGCTGTCCGGCGCGCTCGATCGCGCGGTCGACGTCGCCGCCGCGCTCGAGGTCCGCGGCTACGCGGTCGGGGGGCGCCCGCCGCGCGCGCCGCGGCCGTGGTCGCGCCATGACATCCGGGTGGCGACAGCCGCGGCGACCGTCGCCGTCGCCGCCCTCGCGTTCCGCGCCGCGGGCGCCGGTGCAGTCGAGACCTACCCACGAATCGAGATCGCGCTCGCCGCGCCCGAGGCGATCCTGTGCGCGCTGCTGGTCGCCGGCGCCGCGCTCCCGTTCGCCGGCCGCGGCGCGAGGCTGGGTGTGGCCCATGCCTGAGCCGGTCGTCGCCGCGCGCGGCCTGACCTACCGCTATCCCGAGCGGGGCGTCGACGCTCTGCGTGACGTGACCTTCGAGCTGGAGGCCGGCGGCTTCACCGTCCTAGCCGGCGAGTCGGGCTCGGGCAAGTCGACGCTGTTGCGCGCCCTCTGCGGGCTCGTGCCCCACTTCCACGGCGGCGACGTCGCGGGGGAGCTCGAGATCGCCGGCCTGAGCGTCCGCGACCACGGTCCGGACGAGCTCGCCCGCGTCTGCGGGACCGTCTTCCAGGATCCCGAGACGCAGGTGGTCATGGGCGGCGTGCGCTCCGAGCTGTCGCTGCCGCTCGAGCACCGCGGCGAGTCGCCGGCGGCGATCGCGCGCGCCGTCGAGGAGGTCGCGCTCGCGATGGGCATCGGCGACCTGCTCGACCGCCGCACGGACACGCTCTCCGGCGGCGAGCTCCAGCGCGTGGCGATCGCCGCCGCGCTCGTCCACCGCCCGGCGCTGCTCGTCCTCGACGAGCCGACCTCGCAGCTCGACCCCGTCGCCGGCGACGAGCTGGTCTGGCTGCTGCGCCGGCTCAACGAGGACTGGGGCACGGCCGTCGTCATCGCCGAGCACCGCCTCGAGCGTTGCCTGCCAGCCGCCGACCGCATCATCGCCCTCGACAACGGCTCGATCGCCTGCGACGCCGCTCCGGCCGACTTCCTCACATGGGCCATCGACCACGGTGGCGCCCTCGCAACCCCCGTCGCCCGCCTCTTCTCGCTCGCCGGCCTCCGTCCCCTGCCCACGTCGGTCAAGGACGCCCGCGCCGCCCTCCGCTCCGCCGCCCTGCTCGCCACGACCGCGGTGCACGGAGCGCGGCTAGAGCCCTCGCGCGCAGCCACGCCTGAGCCCTGGTGGAGGCGCCGCCAGCGCCGCAGGTCGGCGATCTCCGTCCGCAGCCTCTGGCACGAGCTCGACCGCGGCCCCGCCATCCTGCGCGGCATCGACCTGCGCGTCGCTCCGGGCGAGCGGATCGCCCTCATGGGACGCAACGGCGCCGGCAAGTCGACGCTGCTGCGCCACCTCAAGGGCCTGACCGAGCCGACGCGCGGCAGCGTCGAGCGCGCCGGCGAGGTCGCGCTGCTGCTCCAGGCCCCCGGCGACTACCTGATCCACGAGCACGCCGTCGACGAGGCGGGCGCGGGAGCACTCGCCGCGGCCGGGCTGGCCGGCCGCGAGCGCGCCAACCCGCGCGACCTCTCGGGCGGCGAGCGCCAGCGGCTGGCGCTCGAGGTCGTCTTGTCGGGCGGCCCGTGCGCGGCGGTTTGCCTCGACGAGCCGACGCGCGGCATGGACCGCGTCCACAAGCAGGCGCTCACCGCGCGCATCCACACGCTGGCTGAAGCCGGCGCCGCCGTGATCGTCGCCACCCACGACACCGAGTTCGCGGCCGGCTTCGCCGACCGTGTCGTGCTGATGGGGCAGGGCGTCACGATCGCCGACGCCGCTCCGGGCGACGTCCTCGCGGGCGGCTGGCACTTCTCGACCGAGGTCGCGCGCGCGCTCGACGGCGCCGCCGGCGCGCTGACCCCCGAGCACGGAGCCGATCTGATCGGAAGGGAGCTGGTTCGATGACCTGGCAGGTGGCCTCCTACGCGCTGCTCGCATGCGCGCTGCTCGCGGGATTCGCCTGGTACGAGCGCGAGCGCCCGCCGGCGCGGGTCGTCGGCGTCGTCGCCGTGCTCGCCGCGCTCGCCGTCGTGGGACGGCTCGCCTTCGCCGCAGTCCCGAACGTCAAGCCGACGACCGACATCGTCCTCTTCGCGGGCTACGCGCTCGGGGCGGCGCCCGGCTTCGCGGTCGGGGCGATCGGCGCGGTCGCCTCGAACGTCTTCCTCGGCCACGGCACCTGGACGGCGTGGCAGATGGCGGCGTGGGGGGGCGTCGGCATCGGCGGCGCGCTGCTGGCCCGCGCTGTCGGCCGTCGTGAGCTCGGCCGCTGGTCGCTCGCGCTCGCGTGCGGCGTCGCCGGGCTGGCGTTCGGCGCGCTGATGGACGTCTACCAGTGGACGCTCGCCGCGCGCCAGGACCTCCCGACCTACCTCGCGATCGCGGCGACCTCGCTGCCGTACAACCTCGCGCACGCCTTCGGCAACGTCGGCTTCTGCCTGCTGATCGGCCCGGTCTTCGTGCGCTCGCTGCGCCGCTACCGGAGGCGGTTCGAGGTTCGGTGGCCCGGCGGCGATGCTGGAGTCGCGCAGCGTGCCGGGGGCACCAGCGGGACGCCGCCGCCCGGTGGCCGAGCCGTGGGCGGCGCCGTCGCCGCGGCGGTCGCGGCGCTGGCGCTGGCGGTCGCGCTGACGGTGCCCGGGGCCGGCGCCGTCGCCGCGACCGGTGAGCCCGCCGAGCCGGCCCCGAAGGCTGAGCCGGCCGCGAGCGCCGACGCCGCCGCGTCGAGCGCCGGGCGCGCCGTCCGCTACCTGCGGCGAGCTCAGAACCGCGACGGCGGCTTCGGCGGGTCGCCGCGCCAGTCGTCGAGTCAGCTGGTCACGGGCTGGTCGGCGATCGGGCTGGCGGCGGCCGGGGTTAGCCCGCGGCACGTCCGCCGGGTGGGCGGGCGCACCGTCGTCGCGTACATGCGCCGCAACACGCGCCGGCTCGGCGACGTCGGCGAGTTGCAGCGGACGATGATCGCTTTGCGCGCCAGCGGTGTGTCCGCGCGCCGCTTCGCCGGCCGGAGCCTGCTCGGACGCCTGCGGCGCGCACAGGGCGCCGACGGGTCCTGGGAGAGCAACGTCGCGTTCACGGCATTCGGCGTCCTCGCGCTGCGGGCCGCCGGCGAGCGGCCGCGTGCGCCGCGCGTGCGCCGCGCGGCGGACTACCTCGAGGAGGCTCAGGCGGACGGCGGCGGCTGGGGCTTCGTCCCCGCCGCCACGCCCGACGTCGATGACACCGGCGCCGCGCTGCAGGCGCTCGCGGCCGCCGGCCGGCGGCGGAGCGCCGCCGTGCGCGACGGGGCCGACTACCTGCGCGCGACGCAGGCGGCCGACGGCGGCTGGGGACAGCTCGAGGGCCGCGACTCGAACGCCCAGTCGACCGCCTGGGCGGTCCAGGGACTCGTGGCCGCGCGCACGCCGCTCGGCTCGCTCGATGCCGATCCGCTCCGTTACCTACGCGGTCTCCAGCGCCGCGACGGCCACTTCTCCTACTCGCGGGCAAGCGACCAGACGCCGGTCTGGGTGACGGCGCAGGCGCTCGCGGCGATCAGGCGCAAGGCCTTGCCGCTGGCGCCGCCGAAGCGCAGGCGGAAGGCGGCAGCCGCCGTGACGTCAGCGGCGGAGAGCACCGGCGCGGCTGGAGGTGGCGACCGGCGCGGCTCCGGTGGCGACGGCCCGGCGGGCGCGCTGCTCGCCGCCGGCGCGGCGATCGCGGTTGCGCTCGCCGGCGCCGTCGGCTGGCGGTTGCGCCACGGCGCCGCCGACCCCATCCGGTAGCGTCGGCCGCGTGAACCTCGAAGAGGCGATCCGCGGCCGGCGCACGCACAAGGCCTACGCGCCGGAACCGGTCGAGCGCGAGACGCTGGAGGCGCTGTTCGACCTCGCCCGCTGGGCGCCGAACCACCACCTCACCAATCCGTGGCGCTTCCGGGTGATCGGCCCGCTGTCGCTCGAGCGGCTCAAGCGCGCCGCGGGCCCCGAGGCCGGCCCGAAGCTCGACCGCGCGCCCACGCTCGTCTGCGCCTCGGTCAAGCTCAGCGGCGATCCGGTGCAGGACGAGGAGGATCTCTGCGCCGCCGCCTGCGCCGTCTTCATCGTGCTGCTCGCCGCCCACGCCCGCGGACTCGCCGGCTACTGGCGCACGCCCGGCGTCCTGCGCACGCCCGACGGCGCGGGCGCGGTTGGCATGGGGGCCGACGAGCTTTTCGTAGCCCTGATCCACCTCGGCCACGCGCGCCAGGAGCAGCGGCCGCCGGACCGGCTGCCGCCCGCGGACTTCGTCTCCTACCTGCCGTGATCGCGCGCGGGCAGGCCCTGGCGGCGCTCGAGCGCCACGACTTCGACGTCGTCGTGATCGGCGGCGGGATCACCGGGGCGGGCGTCGCGCTCGACGCGGCATCGCGCGGCTACAGCGTCGCGTTGGTCGAGCGCGACGACTACGCGGCCGGCACCTCGAGCCGGTCGTCGAAGCTCGTCCACGGCGGGCTGCGCTACCTGCAGAGCTTCGACCTCGGGCTGGTGCGCGAGGCGCTGCTCGAGCGCCAGCTGATGGTCAATCTCGCGCCGCATCTGGTGCGCCCGCTGCCTCTGCTCGTGCCGGCGTTCGAGGGTCGCCGGCCCGACCGCGTGCTCGGCGTCGGGCTGAACATGTACGACGTGATGGCGACCGAGCGCCGGCGCCGGCGCGGGTCCGACGAGCCCAAGAGCCGCCGCCTGGCCGAGGAGGACGAGTGGAGCCCCGAGCGCCACCGGATCGTCGACGCCGCCGAGACCGTCGAGCTGCTGCCGGCGCTCGCGGGCCGCGAGCCGACCTCGGCCTACCTCTTCTACGACTGCCAGACCGACGACGCGCGCCTGGTGCTGACCGTCCTCGGCGAGGCCGAGCGGTACGGCGCGGTTTGCGCCAACTCGGTCGAGGTGACCGGTCTGGTCGAGCGCGGCGGACGCGCCGCCGGGGTGCGGTGCCGGGACGGCATCGGCGGCGGCGAGCTCGAGGTCACGGCCGCGAACGTCGTCAACGCCACCGGCGTCTGGGCCGACCGGATCCGCCCCGACGAGCTCCACGACGAGGCGGAGGTCCCGCAGATCCGCCCGAGCCGCGGGACGCACGTCACCGTGTCGGCGCAGACGCTGCCGGTCGTCTCCGGCGCGGTGGTGCCGGCGGGCTCGGGGCGCTCGATCTTCGTCCTGCCGTGGCTCGGCCGCACGCTGATCGGCACGACCGACAACGACTACGACGGCGGCCTCGACCACGTCCCTCCAGGCGAGGAGGACATCGAGTATCTGCTCGACGCCACCAACGAGTTCTTCGCGACGTCGATCGGCGTGTCCGACATCACCGGCGCATACGCCGGCGTCCGGCCGCTGATCTCGACCGGCGACCCACGCAAGTCCGTCGACATCTCGCGCAAGGCCGAACTCTACGAGACCAGCTCCGGGCTCGTCACGATCACCGGCGGCAAGCTCACGACGTGGCGCCGGATGGCCAAGCTGGCGGTCGACCGGATCGTCGAGCGCGAGGGTCGCGAGGCGCCCTGCCGGACGGCCGAGATCCCGCTCGGGATGGAGGCCGAGCCCGGCGACCTGCTCGAGGTCGAGGGCGTCGACGGCGACACGCGCGCGATGCTCGCCGGCCGCTACGGCCACGCGGCGCGCGACGTGCTCGAGCTCGCGGCGTCGGACCCGAGCCTGGCCCGCCGGATCTCGCCCGAGCTGCCCGCCCTGGTCGCGGAGGCGCCGTTCGCCGCCCGCCGCGAGCAGGCCCGCGGCGTGGCCGACGTGCTGCTGCGGCGGACGCGGCTGGGGCTGCTCGACGCGCGCGCGCTCACCGCCCCGGACGCGGAGGGCCCGCGCGCGGTCGCCGTCGCGATGGCCGCCGAGCTCGGGTGGGACGAGCGCCGGACCGGCGCCGAGCTCGACGACTGGCGCGCCGTCGCGGCCGCCGAGGGCCTGGTTCCGGACGCCCGGCCGGCGGAGCGCGGATGAGGCTGCGCCTGCGCGGCGGCGCGCTCGACCTCGAGGCGGGCGCGCCCGCGCTGATGGGCATCGTCAACGCGACGCCAGACTCGTTCTCCGATGCCCAGGGCGCGAAGTCGCTCGACGCCCTGGTCGAGCGCGGGCTCGCGCTCGTCGCGGCCGGTGCCGCGATCGTTGACGTCGGGGGCGAGTCGGGCCGCACCGACCGCCCGCCGATCGCGCCGGCCGAGGAGATCGACCGCGTCGTGCCGCTCGTCGAGCGCCTCGCCGGCGAAGGCGTGGCCGTCTCGGTCGACACCTGGCGCGCCCCGGTCGCCCGTGCGGCGCTCGACGCCGGCGCCGTGCTCGTGAACGACGTCAGCGGGCTCGGCGATCCCGACATCGCCGACGCCTGCGCGGCGGCGGGCGCCGGCCTCGTGATCACCCACACGCGCGCGGCGCCGAAGGTGAAGGCGTTCCCCGCGTACGAGGACGTGGTCGCCGACGTGCTCGACCTGCTCGCCGACCGCGTGCGACTGGCGCGCGACCGCGGCGTCGGCGCCGGCCAGCTGCTGCTCGACCCCGGCATCGACCTCGCCAAGACGCCCGCGGAGTCGGTCGCGGTCCTGCGACGGCTGGACGAGCTGGCGCCGCTCGACCGACCCCTGCTGCTGGCGATCTCGCGCAAGGACTTCGTCGGCGCGCTCACCGGGCGCGCGCCCGCGGCGCGCGACGCCGGCACGCTCGCCGCCGTCGAGCCCGCGCTCGACGTGGCCGCCGGGGCGATCCTGCGCGTCCACGACGTGCGCGCCACCGCCGACTTCCTCGCCGTGCGCGCCGCCCTGCGCGGCGACGGCGACGGCCAGCTGCCCGACGGTGCGCTCGCCGACGCGCTGCGGCGCGAGCCGACTTCGGCGTCCGGCGGCCGCGCCGGTTAGCCTTCGGCGCCCGGAATCGACTCCTAGGAGCAGCCTCAGTGTCAGTCCTGCAGCGCAAGGAGCTGGAAGACAGCCCCCTCGCCGACCTTCATGCCATCGCCTCCGAGCTGGGGATCGACGGGTACCGCGGACTGCGCAAGGCGGATCTGGTCGCCGCCATCCTCGATCTGCAGGGTGGCGATGGCGCCGGCGCCGACGACGCCACCGAGGAGAAGCCGGCTCTCGAGAAGCGAGGCCGCGCCAAGCGCGCCCGCGCGAAGCCCGCGCGCGACGAGCCGGTTCGCGAGGTCGAGGACAAGGCGGCCGCCGAGGAGCCCGAGGGAGAGGTCGCGGATGAGCCCGAGCGCGAGGAGGAGGCCCCGGCCGCCGCCGAGGCCGAGCCCGAGGAGACGGCCGCCGGCGTGCTCGACGTGCTGCCGAACGGCAGCGGGTTCATGCGCCGCGAGGACGGTCCCGACTGCTACGTCTCGCAGGCGCAGATCCGTCGCTGCGAGCTGCGCCCCGGCGACGAGGTCGCCGGCCCCGTGCGAGGCGCGCGCCGCAACGAGCGCCATCCGTCGCTCGTTCGGGTCACGCAGGTCAACGGCCGCGACGCCGAGCCGCCCGAGGAGCGCCCCGAGTTCGCAGCGCTGACCGCCGTGCACGCGAGCGAGCGCCTGCCGGCGCCGTCCGTGCTCGAGCAGGTCCCGTTCGGCAAGGGCTCGCGCGTGGCCGTGGCCGGCCCTCCAGGGGCCGGAGCGACGCGCGTGCTGCGCGAGGTCGTCACGACGCTGGCCGGAGCGCCCGGCGACCTGTCGGTGTCCGTCGTCCTCGCGGCCGCGCGGCCCGAGGAGGTCACCGAGTGGCGTCGTGACACGGACGTGCCCGTCTACGGCGGGTCGGTCGACAGCACGCCGGACGAGCTCGGGCAGGCGGGCACGCTCGCCGTCGAGCGCGCCAAGCGGGTGGTGGAGCGCGGGGGTGACGCGGTCGTCCTGATCGACTCGCTCGACGCGTTCGAGCCGGCCGTCGCGCGGCGCCTGTTCGGCGCCGGCCGCAACGTCGAGCAGGCCGGCTCGCTGACCGTGGTGGCGGCCGTCGGAGAGGGCTGGGAGCACCTGCGCCTGGCGAGCACGCGCGTCGTGCTCGAGCCCGGCGCCGGCGAGCCGAAGGTCGCCGCCGAGCGGTCGGGCACCCAGCGGGCGGACCTGTTGAGCTGAGCTGAGCTGCCGCCGGCCCGCCGCGGCCGGCGTCCCACTTGCGGCTCGTACGCTTCCAAGGTGACTCCCGACCCGCGCAGGCCGACCAGCACCGACGAGGAGCTGCTCGAGGCCGAGTCGCTCGCGATCCTCTCCGAGCTCGACGACGAGGCGCGGATCTCGCGCGTCTTGCGCGAGCTCGAGGAGGGCTTCCAGGCGCTCGGGCACGTCGGCAAGGCGGTCTCGGTCTTCGGCTCCGCGCGCACGCCCCGCGACGATCCCGAGTACGAGCGCACGCGGGCCCTCGCGCGCCGGCTGGGGGAGGAGGGCTTCGCGATCATCACCGGCGGCGGGCCGGGGATCATGGAGGCGGCCAACCGCGGCGCGCATGACGTCGGCGCGCACTCGATCGGGCTGGCGATCGAGCTGCCGCACGAGGAGAAGCCGAACCCCTACCTCGACATCGCGCTCGAGTTCCACTACTTCTTCACGCGCAAGGTGATGTTCGTCCGCTACGCGAGCGGCTTCGTCGTCTTCCCCGGCGGCTTCGGCACCTTCGACGAGCTGTTCGAGGCCGCGACGCTGCGCCAGACCGACAAGATCCGCTACTTCCCGGTCGTCCTGTTCGGCAGCGAGTACTGGCGCGGCCTGGTCGACTGGCTGCGGGGCACGGTCGCGGGCGAGGGCAAGATCTCGCCAGCCGACATCGACATGCTTCAGGTCACCGACGACCCGGATCACGTCCTGGCGACGATGCACGACGTCGAGCACCGCCGCCCCCGGCGGCCTGACCTCTAGCGGCGGTAGGCGACGCGGCGCCAGGAGGGCTCGCGCGAGAGCTCGATCAGCTGCCAGTCGCGATCGGGCTGGGCGTAGCCGAACGAGTGCGTCTCGTCGTCGAAGACGATCTCCAGCTCGCCCTCCAGGACGCGCTGGTCGAGCCAGGCGCCGCGGAAGACGAGGCGGCGCAGCCAGTGCACCAGCGAGCGGTCCGACGGACCGTGCAGGTCGCCCCAGCACTCCATGACGTGCTCGCCGAGCGTCGAGTGGGCGTCGGTGACCTCGCCGTTGACGGCGAGGTTGACCAGGTCCTCGCGCTCCTCGTCCCCGAGCGGCCCGCCGACGAAGCCGAGCTTCGTCGCCGCCTGCTCGACGCGCTCGGTGAAGTCACGCTCGTTGAACGTGAACTTCAGCTCGCCGTACTCGAGCACGTAGTCCGCGCCCGACTCGTAGTTTCCTCGCTTGGTGCCGTCCATGGGATGCGCCGCGCAGGCCGGGTCGGCCTCGGGCGCGTCGGCATCCTAGCCCGGTTCCCTTCTCCGGCGGACGGACTGCAACCGCGGTTGCACGTGGAGGGGGTGAGCGGCCGTGCTCGCGGCCCTTGGGGGTCATGAGCCAATCACTCCTGATAGTCGAGGACGACGAGTCGACCGCGGCGTTCCTCGCCGACAACCTGATCGCGGACGGGTTCCGCGTGGCCGTGGCGGACGGGGCGGGCGAGGGCCTGCGTCAGATCGAGGTGAGGCACCCGGCGCTGCTGCTGCTCGACCTCGGCCTCGCCGACGGCAACGGCCTCGATCTGCTCGACCGCGTGCGGGCATCGGATCCGATGGCGTCGCGCATCGACCCCGACCTGCCGGTGATCGTCATCAGCGGGCGTGGCAGCGAGGCGGACCGCCAGCGCAGCTTCGAGCGCGGAGCCGACGATCATGTCGTGAAGCCGCTGGTCTATGGCGAGCTGCTCGGGCGCGTCCGGGCGGTGCTGCGGCGAGCCGAGGGCCGGCCGCAGCGCGGGCTGGTGCGCGTGACCGGCTTGACGCTCGACCCGGTCACTCGAGCGGTGGGCGTCGACGGCAAGCCGGTCGACCTGTCGGTGATGGAGTTCTCGCTGTTGCAGCGGCTGACCGACGAGCCGGAGCGGGTGTTCACCAAGAACGAGCTGCTGCGCGACGTGTGGGGCTACGTCTCGATCGGCAAGACGCGGACGGTCGACGCCCACGCGTGCCGGCTGCGCCGCAAGCTGCAGGCGGTGTCCGCGCGCAGGTGGATCTTCAACGTGCGCGGGGTCGGGTACCGGCTGACGGAGCCGCGCTAGTGATCGCCGCGGGGGGATGGGCGCTGGCGGCCGTGCTGGCCGCGGTGGCGCTGCGCATGCGGCGGCGCCTCGACCTGGTCGCGGATGCGACGCACGAGCTGCGCGGCCCGGCGTCCGCGCTGACGTTCGCCGTCGCCTCGCTGCGGCGCGAGGCCGGCGGCTCGCGGCGGGCGCTGGCGCTGGAGAGCGAGCTCGAGCGGCTGCGGGCGGGGCTCGACGACCTCGACGCCGCCCGCACCGGCCGCCGCGCCGCCGGGCGCCCGCAGGCGGTCTCGCTCGAGCAGGCGGTGCGCGGGGCGGCGGCGGGTTGGGCTGCGGGGGCCGATGCGGGCGGCCGCGCGTTGAGCATGCGCTGGGACGCCGGCCGAGTGCTGGTGCGAGCCGACCGCGGCAGGCTCGCGCAGGCGCTCGGGAACCTGCTGTCGAACGCCGTCGAGCACGGCACGGGGCCGATCGAGGTGCGCACGGTCCGGATCGACCGGCAAGCGGTGCGGATCGAGGTGCGCGACGGCGGCCCGGCGGTGCGCGACGGGCGCCGTCGCTGGCCGGCGCCCGACCGTGGCCGCGGCCTCGGGATCGCGGCGCGAGCGGTGCGCGCGGCGGGCGGGCGCCTCACGCTCGAGCGCGACCGCCGCGGCACCACGGCGGCCGTCGAGCTGCCGCTCGCCGGCGCGGCTGGCGACGAGCCGCCGTCGGGCCGATGCGCCGCAGACGCCGCATCCTGCCCGCGGCGGCCCTCAGTCGACCTCGCGGCGCAGGGGGATCGCGGATGAGCGCTCGCACGCGCCGCCGCCGCGCGGCCGCCCTGCTGCTCCTGGCTCTCGCGTGCGGCGGCGTCGCCGCGTCGGAGGTCGGCGACCGCATCGACGCGGTCGAGCGGCAGGTCGGCAGCCCGGTGCCCGTGGTCGTCGCCGCGCATGATCTCGAGCCCGGCTCCGAGCTGCGCCGCCGCGACCTTCGCGTCGCCCACGTGCCGCGCCGCTTCGCCCCACCCGACGCCCCGACGGCGCCCGAGCAGGCGGTGGGCCTGCGCACCGCCGGCCCGGTCGTCGCCGGCAGCCCGATCACCGCGGGCGTCGTCGGCGCCGACGCCGGCGCCGCGCCCGGCGCGCTGCGCCGCGGCGAGCGCGCGCTCGAGATCGCCGCCGCCGGCGGCGCCGCCCTGACCGACACGGCCGGCCCGGGCACGCGCGTCGACGTCCTCGTCTCGACCGAGCCCGGCGATCGGCCGGGCCGCACCTTCGTCGCGCTCGAGGACGTGGAGCTGCTCGCCCTCCGCCCGTTCGCCGACCCCGGCCTCGGCGGCGACATCGAGCCGGTCGCCGGCGCCGCCTCGGCGCTCGCCACCGTCCGCGTCACCACACGCCAGGCCGTCTACCTCACCGCTGCCAACAGCTTCGCCACCGAGATCCGCCTGCTGCCCCGTCCCGCCGGCGACCGCCGCCGCGTCGGCCGCGCCAGCTTCAGCGCCGATGGGCTCTGATCGAGTGTGTCCGCGTTTCGAGCATCTTGACGACCATCACACGCTCAGGCTGTAGAAGGAACGTCGTCGTATCGCCATCGTCCTCGGGTCGTGTCGAAGACCCTCCTGCAAGCGCTGGGCGACGTCCTGCGCGAAGTCCGAGCGGAGCGGGGTCTGTCGCAGGAGGAGCTCGGACTGAGGACGGGCGTCCACCGCAACTACGTCGGAGGGATCGAGCGGGGCGAGCGCTCGCCGACGGTGGTGGTCGTGGCGACGCTCGCCGAGGAGCTCGACACGTCGCTGCACGTGCTGTTCGAGCGCGCCGAGTCGCGACTCCGGGCGAGTCGCTGACGCGTTTCGCTTCCAGCGCTTGACACGCTGAGTGTGCAGCAGTACGGTCGTGTTCCCCGCGCCTGCCCTGGCCGCGGGGCGGGCCGGGCCGGCATCCCTTCCGCCGTGCCCGGCCCCTATTCGCTCTCGTGGCCGTCGGCGGTGAGGACCTCGACCTCACCGTTTGGCGTGCCCAGCAGCGCTTGATCCGCCATGCCGATGAAGAGGCCGTGCTCGAGCGCGCCGGGGATGCGGCGGAGGGCGTCGGCGAGGGCGTCGGGGTCGGCGCCGGCGGGGATGACGCAGTCGAGGATGTGATGGCCCTCGTCGGTGAGGAAGGCGGAGTCGCCGGTGGTGCGCAGGACGGCCTCGGGGAAGAGGGCGGCGAGGCGGCGGCGGGTGTCGCGCCAGCCGAAGCGGGCGACCTCGACGGGGAGGCGGAAGGTCTCGCCGAGGCGGTCGACCCGCTTCGCCGTCTCGGCGACGACGACGAAGCGCGCGGCGGCCGCGACGACGATCTTCTCGCGCAGCAGCGCGCCGCCGCCGCCCTTGATCAGGCGCAGTTCTCGATCGACCTCGTCGGCGCCGTCGATCGTCAGGTCGAGCGCGGACGAGCCGTCCAGCTCGACGACTTCGATGCCGGCTTCGGCGGCGCGGGCGCGCGTGAGCTCGGAGGCGACGACGGCGCGCAGCGGCGGGCCGTCCGGCCAGCGCTCGCCGATCCGCTCGACGACGCGCCAGACGGCGCGGCCGGAGCCGAGGCCGAGCGCCATGCCGGGCTCGATCAGCTCGAGCGCGGCCGTCGATGCGGCCTCGCGGGCGGGGGAGCGGTCGTCGGCGGCCACGGGCGGAGCATCGCGCGTCCGCCGGACGGCGCTCGGGATCCCTCCGCGACCGGCCGGGCACCACGGGGGCCCGGGGGCGCGAGCCCCACCGACCTAAGTCCCTGCGTGTGAGGTTGCCTCATGCGGCTGTTGGCGGCGTCTGGGGGCCCGCTACACTGCTTATCGATCGTAAGTGACTACGGGAGATCAAAGCATGGAGACGCTGCTGCTGGTGCCGGTCGACGACTCGGTCGTCTTCCCGAACATGACCGTGACGCTCGCCATCGACGTGGGCGAGGAGGAGCGGGTGCTGCTCGTGCCGCGCGAGGGCGACGAGTTCGCCTCCGTGGGCACCGTCGCCGAGGTCGCCGAGCGGGTGCGCCTGCCCGGGGGCGGACGCGCCGTCGCGCTCACCGGACTCCATCGCGGCGTCGCCGGCGCGGCCCGCACCGACGCCGCGGGCGACCTGCGCGTCGAGGTGACGGCGCACCCCGACGACGTGCCCGTCGACGGGCGCACGCGCGAGCTCGAGCGCGAGTACCGCGCCGTGGTCGAGGAGCTGCTCGAGCTGCGCGGCGACGACGGCCGCATCGCCGCCTTCGTCCGCTCGATCACCGAGCCGGGCGTGCTGGCGGACACCGGCGGCTACTCGCCCGACCTCACCTACGAGCAGAAGGTGCAGCTGCTCTCGACGCTCGACGTCACCGAGCGGCTCGAGCTGGCGCTCGAGCTCCAGCGCGAGCGGCTCGCCGAGCTGCAGGTGCGCACGCGCATCCGCGACGACGTCCAGTCCGGCGCCGAGCGCCAGCAGCGCGAGTACTTCCTGCGCAAGCAGATGGAGTCGATCCGCAAGGAGCTCGGCGAGGACGACGCGTCGATCTTCGACGAGTACCGCCGCAAGATCGACGAGTCGGGCATGCCCGACGCCGTGCGCGAGCAGGCCGACAAGGAGCTCGGCCGGCTCGAGCGGATGGGCGAGCAGTCGGGCGAGAGCTCGATGATCCGCACCTACCTCGACTGGCTGATCGCCGTGCCCTGGTCCGAGCGCTCGGAGGAGCGGCTCGACCCCGTCCACGCGCGCGAGGTGCTCGACGCCGACCACGCGGGGCTCGAGGACGTCAAGGACCGCATCGAGGAGCACATCGGCGTCATGAAGCTGCGCCGCGACCGCGGGCTCGACGACGAGGGCGAGCGTCCCGGCCGCCGCGGCGAGGGCGCGATCCTGACCCTGATCGGCCCGCCCGGAACCGGCAAGACGTCGATCGGCGAGTCGATCGCCCGCGCGACCGGGCGCGAGTTCGTGCGCATGTCGCTCGGCGGCGTGCGCGACGAGGCCGAGGTCCGCGGCCACCGCCGCACCTACATCGGCGCGCTGCCGGGCCGGCTCGTGCGCGCCCTGCGCGACGCCGGGACGATGAACCCGGTGATCCTGCTCGACGAGGTCGACAAGGTCGGCGCCGACTGGCGCGGCGACCCCTCGGCGGCGCTGCTCGAGGTGCTCGACCCGGCGCAGAACCACAGCTTCCGCGACCACTACCTCGACGTCGAGCTCGACCTCTCGCAGGTCCTGTTCATCGCGACCGCGAACGTGGCGGACACGATCCCGGCGCCGTTGCTCGACCGCATGGAGGTCGTGCGCTTCGACGGCTACACGACCGACGAGAAGGTGGCGATCGGGCGCGACTACCTGTGGCCGCGCCAGCGCGCGCGCAACGGGCTGCGCGAGGACGAGGTCGAGGTCGCCGACGAGGTGCTGCGGACGGTCGTGACCGAGTACACCCGCGAGGCGGGCGTGCGCGGGCTCGAGCGCGACATCGGCACGATCCTGCGCAAGACCGCGACGAAGGTGGCGGCCGGGAAGGCGCAGACGCCGGTGGTCGTGGACCTCGACGTCGTGCGCGACGCGCTCGGGCGCCAGCGCCACTTCCAGGAGGCCGCCGAGCGGACAGCCACGCCCGGCGTGGCGACCGGGCTCGCGGTCACCGGCGCCGGCGGCGACGTGCTGTTCGTCGAGGCCAGCGGCATGAAGGGCAAGGGCGACCTCGTCCTGACCGGCCAGCTCGGCGACGTGATGAAGGAGTCGGCCCGGATCGCCCTCTCCTACGCGCGCGGCAACGCCGACCGGCTCGGCGTCGACGAGGACTCGTTCGACGGGCGCGAGTTCCACCTCCACGTGCCCGCGGGCGCGATCCCGAAGGATGGGCCGAGCGCCGGCATCACGATGGCCACGGCGCTCGCGTCGCTGCTCACCGGGCGGCCGGTCAAGCACACCGTCGGCATGACCGGCGAGGTCACGCTGCAGGGGCGGGTGCTGCCGATCGGCGGCGTCAAGCAGAAGGTGCTGGCGGCGCACGCGGCGGGGCTGACCGACGTGATCCTGCCCGAGCGCAACCGCGGCGACCTCGACGACGTGCCGGAGGGCGTGCGCGAGCAGATGACGTTCCACCCGGTGATGACGATCGGCGAGGTGCTGGACCTCGCTCTGGAGCCCGCCCGCTCGGGCGTCGAGGCGCAGGCGCCGACCGCCTGAGCCGGCGGCGATATCGTGCCGGCGGTGGGACTGCTCTCGCGCGACATCGCTCGGAAGGTGGCGCCGGTGCTGGTCGCCGGGGCGGCCGGCGCCGTCGGCGCCGCGCTCGCCCGTCGCCGCTACGCCGCCCGGCGGCTGAGGCTCGAGCCGGGTCCGCCGGCCGGTCCAGCAGCGCCCGCGCCGCCGGTCACGGCGCCGGAGCCGCCGCCACCGCCGGCGCCCGAGCCACCGCCGGCGCCCGAGCCGCCGCCGCGGCCGGCCGTCGAGCCGGTTCCGCCGGTCCCTCCGCCCGCGCCGCCGCAGGCTCCCGCGCCTGCGCCGCCGGCCGATAGCGGCGACCGGGCATCGGAGGCCGAGCTCGAGCGCAGCGTCAGGCAGGCGCTCGTCGAGGCTGCCGGCGACCAGGGCGAGGCGGTCGAGGTCGAGGTCGCCGCCGGGATGGTCGTGCTGCGCGGCGGCGTCGACAGCCCGGAGGCGATCCGGGACCTCGAGCGCGCCGCGACCGGCGTGCCGGGAGTCGAGGGCGTGCGCGTGCTGCTGCACCTGCCCGGCCGCCGCCGGCGCTGACCGGCCGACCCGCCGGCGACCGGCCATGGCAACCTGGGGGGCGCGGGGGGGGGGGGCCCCCCCCCCCCCCCCCCCCCCCCCCCCCCCCCCCCCCCCCCCCCCATCGCCTTCCGCCGGGCGATCTGCTTCACTACCGACTTCGTAATCGAGACAACGCCGAGTCTCCGCCGCCCAGGCGGTGGGGAACGGGGGAACCACTGGGATCGGTCGTAGCCGACCGTCCCCGGGGCGAATCGCCGCCAGCGTGCGGCGTAGCGCACTTTCCAGCGCGAGCCCGTCAGCTCACCCCGTAGGCACCGGAAAGAGGAGTCGACGAGTTGCAGACCGCTGACGTTGCCGTGTGTTGCGTGCGCCCGACCGCCCGCCGCCTGCGCCGGGCGCTGATCGCGGTCACCGCCGTCGCGCTGCTTGCCGCCGCTCCGGCGGCCATGCCGGCGCTCGCCGACGAGCCGGCGGTCTCCGCCGGCGGGGCAGCGGTGGCATCGTCGGAGGTCACGCTGCGCAAGGGCGATCGCGGACGCGCGGTCCGCCGCCTGCAGCGCCGCCTCGGCGTGGCCGCAGACGGCGTCTTCGGCCCGCAGACCGACCGTGCGGTCCGACGCTTCCAGCGCCGCAACGGCCTGGCCGTAGACGGCATCGTCGGGCCGATCACCCGCGGCGAGCTGGGCCTCGCGCGCTTCAGCGCCGCGGAGGTGCGTCATCCGCGCCGCAAGTCGTCCTCGCCCCGGCGCAGCCGGGCGCGCCTGCCGCGGGCGCTGCGCCGGATCGCTCGCTGCGAGTCGGGCGGCAACCCGCGCGCGGTCTCCTCGAACGGCCTCTACCGCGGCAAGTACCAGTTCTCGCGCGCGACGTGGAAGGCCGTCGGCGGCCGTGGCAAGGATCCCGCGCGCGCCTCCGAGGCCCACCAGGACCGCATGGCGCTGCGCCTCTACCGCCGCGAGGGCGTCTCGCCGTGGCCGAGCTGCGGCGCCACGATCGCCACGACCTAGCGCGCTCTCGCCGACGCTCGCCCCGGCCGCGCGAGCCGACAGCCGTACCGTCAGCCGGCGATGTCGCGCCGGTCGAACAGCAGCGCGCCGACCGCCGCGAGCGCGACCGCGACGGCGGACACGCCGGCGAACGCGAGCGGGTCGATGCCGTCCTCGACCGCCGAGCCGTAGTAGCGGAAGACCGACGCGTAGCGCACGGCGTCGAGGCTCGGCTCGAGCCGGCCGACCAGGTCGAGCACGTACATCGCGGCCAGTACGCCTGCGGATGAGCCGCTGACGACGCCGCTGGAGACGCCGTACCTTTCGAAGCATGAGCGACCACCCCGAGCCGGCGGACGACACCCTCAGGATCGTCCTCGCGGACGACCACGCGATCGTCCGCAACGGACTGCGGATGCTGCTCGAGGCGGAGCCGGGCATGGACGTCGTCGCCGAGGCGGAGGACGTCGAGTCGGCCATCCGCTACCTCGGCGGCCACAAGCCCGACGTGCTCGTGCTGGACCTCAACATGGGCGACGAGTCGAGCCTGCCGGCGATACCGGCGCTGCGTGCGCGGAGCCCGGGCACGCGGATCGTCGTGCTGACGATGCAGGACGACCCCGCCTTCGCGCGCGAGGCGCTGACCGCGGGCGCGGTCGGATACGTGCTCAAGCACTCCGCCGGGGAGGAGCTGATCGAGGCGGTCCGGCTCGCCGCCGCCGGTGAGAGCTACCTCAACCCGAAGCTCGGCGCGCGGCTCGCCGCGCTCCCGCAGGCCGGAGACGGGTTGCCGGACGGCCTGACCGAGCGCGAGCTGGAGATCCTGCGTTTGATCGGGCTCGGGCACACGAACTCGGAGATCGCCGCCCAGCTCTTCCTCAGCGTCCGCACCGTCGAGACCCATCGCGGCCACATCCAGCAGAAGACCGGCCGCACGGCGCGGTCGGAGCTCGTGCGCTACGCGCTCGACCACGGCCTCGTCAGCTGAGCGAGCCTACCCCCGACGGAGGTAGGCGCCGAGCTCGTCCGCCACGACCTTGTCGCCCGGCTCCCAGAGCGGCGCGTCGGAGACCTCCGACTCGAAGCTGCCGCCGCCGACCAGGTGCGCCTGCATGTACAGCGGCTCGCGTCCGGTGAGCAGCGTTCCGCGGATGACGGGATGGAAGGGCGGGAGATCGACGTCGACGCCGGCGAGGCCCGCGATGGCGGCAGCAGCCTGGTCGGCCTGCTGGGCGCCGAGCCCGCCGTGCTTGATCGGGGAGTCGGTCGCGTCGCCGGCGGCGAAGACGCGTCCGCCGGCGGCGCGGACCGCGCAATGCTCGTCGACCGGCACGAAGCCGTGGGCGCCAGCGCCCGGGAGGCCGCGGATCGCCGGCCCGCTCATTCGTGGCAGCGCAACGACGCGATCGGCCGCGAGATCGACGTCCGCGGGCCTGACGTGGACCTGTCCCGCCGCCGGCACCTCGGCCGACGAGGCGGCGTGAACCGTCACCCCGGAGCGCTCGAGCAGCTCGGCGGCGGCCGCGCTCGCCACCTCTCCGAAGCCCGACAGCGGGCGCGGCTCCGAGGTGACGAGCACCGCCTCGAAGTCGGCGCTGCCCGAGCTGGCCGCGCGCTCCGCGCTCATCAGCGCGAGCTCGTAGAGCGGCAGCGGCCACGCCGGGCCCCCGGGAGCGAGGAAGGCGAGTCGCTTCGCGTAGCCGTCCTCCACGTCCCTGACGATGCCGCCGACGAGCTCGTCGGCCCGGTCGTCGCGGAACGTGGTCGCATGGTCGAAGGCGGGCGCGAGCCGCGCGCCGACGGCGATCAGGAGCGCGTCGTACGGGAGCTCGCGCCCGTCGGCGGCGTGCGCCACCTGGGCGTCCGGATCGACCCACGCGAGCGTGTCGCGGACCCACTCGGCCTCCGCGTCGCGGGCGATCCGGCCGACGTCGTGGCGCTCGGCGGCGCCCATCGCGAACGGCTCCTTGACGCTCAGCGCCCGCAGCGCGAAGCGGTCGTTCGGCGCCAGCAGCGTCAGGCTCAGCGCGTCGCCGGCCAGGCGCCGCAGGCGCAGCAGCGCCTCGATCGCCGCCACGCCGCCGCCCGCGACCACAACCGAGAAGCGATCCATGCGACCAGCGTAGTGCGAGGGAAGAAGGGAGGGGTGCCCCGGCGTCGCCGGCACCCTGCATGGATGCCAGTCTCGCCAGGACCCCAATAGACACCAAGAAGCACATGATTTATATGCTTCTTGGTATGTTTTGTGAAATGTCGCAGAGCTTCACCACCACCGACACCGCCGTCATCCAGCGCGCGCGCCGCAAGCGACGAGAGGTCATCGTCCTGCGCGAGGACGTTGATTGGCTGCGCGAGTTCTCGCCGAGCCCGAAGGACATGTTGCGGCGCATGGCCCGTCGCGGCGCGCTGATTCGCCTAGGCGCCGGCCGCTACGCGATTCCGGTCATCGGCTCCGACTCGCCGGAGTTCAAGGCCTGGCAGCCGATGGTCCATGCGCGACTCGCTCCGTTGGGCGAGTACTACCTCGGCGGCTTCAGCGCGTTGGCCGAGCATCGCCTGACCGATCTCTCAGACCCAGCGGCGTTCGTCGTCGCCGGGTTCTGGCACTCCGCGTTGGCTGCCGGGCGCGTCGCGGTGGTCGGCCGGCCACTGCGGGCGGCCATCACTCGTCGTCCGGTTCTCACCGGAGAGCTAGGGATCGAGACGGTTCGGTTGTCGCGCACCGAGACCTATCGGCGCTCCGACCCCACCCGTACGCTTGTCGACTGCCTGTGGCACCCAAGGCTGTGCGGTACGCCGGAGACGTGGATCACCGCCTGGGGGCGCGGCGCGACCGCCACCCTCGATGTGGATCTGGCGTGCCGGTACGCTGCGGCGCTGGGTCCGAGCGTGGCGTGCCGGGTCGGGCTGATGCTCGACCTCGTAGGGCACGGTCACATCGCCCGCGACACTCTCGGCCATGCACGCCGCGCCGATCGTCCGACGCCTCTCGTCGCGGGCGACGCCATCGGCGACGCCGTCGAGCGCGATCCGACCTGGAACGTGGTCCTCAACGTCCCTCGGGAGCGGGTCGAGGGTTGGCTGAGCTATGGCAAGTAGCGCCATCCTTGCGATCGACGACGACGTCGACGACCACATCCGCACGTTCTGCGCCACGCGGCCACGGCTCGAGCCGGCCACCGTCATCAGAGACATCGCACGCATCGTCTGCATCGCAAATCTCGTCCGCAACGGGACTCTCGACGGCGAGCAGATGGTCCTATGCGGCGGGATGGCGATGCGCTGCCTCGATAGCCCGCGCATCTCGGTCTTCGACGGCGACACCGCGAGCCACGTTCCCCCGGACACCCGTGCGCTGGCCGCGAGCATCTGCCATGACGAGGACGATATGGAGATCGTTGCCGGGCCATGGCGGCTTGGCAACCAGCTCGTCACCTTCGCGCCGGTCGCCTATGACGCCCGGTTCTCGCAGCTCGCCGGCGCTCAGGACGAGTTCAGCCTCTCGGTGGCCCACCGCGGCATCGAGCGGGCGGCGATCTGGCGGACGCTCAACCATCGCTACCCGTTCCCGGTCCTGACGGAGAACGTCTTGGTTCCGATCATGGACCCTGACGAGATCCTCGCCGAGAAGATCGTGTCCTGGTGGCTGTTCGGCCACGCCAAGCACTACAACGACACGGCTTTCCTTGCCGCGCGCCTGATGGGCGAGGGGCGCGACCGCGAGCCGCAGCTGCGCCGCCTCATCCGAGCGCTCGTCGCGAAGAAGCTCGACGTCAATCGTGCGGTCAGCGGCAACGTCGCCCGCCGCGTCGCCGCGCTCGACGCCACCGAGCGTCGCCGTCGCCTCGCCGACCCTGACCGACACGTCGATCCGAGGCGGGACTTCGACAGCCTGTCGTACCTGCACGGCACACCTCCCTCGCGCGCCAGCGTCGGCGGTCTCGTTCAGCGCGTCGTGATTCCGATCCTGTTCGACTGAGGCACGTCGTCGTATGCGCGGCGAGCCGCAGATCGAGGGGGTCGTCTGCGGCGGCCGGTGCCCTGGATGGGCATGGTCGAGATCGAGGAGCTGGCGGCTGCGCTGCGGGGGCGGTTGATCGAGCGGGCGCGGGCCGGGGAGGGCGGCGACGACGTGCGCGCCGAGGTGGCGGCGCTGGTCGAGCGGGAGGCGGCGCCGTTAGCGGACGCGGATCGCGCGCGGCTGCGGGAGCGGCTGCTGTCGCTCGCCACCGGGCTCGGTCCGCTCGAGCCGCTGCTGGCGGACGACTCGGTCGACGAGGTGATGGTCAACGGACCACGCGAGGTCTACGTCGAGCGCGGCGGCCGGATCGAGCCGGCCGACGTGGCGTTCGGCTCCGAGGCCGAGCTGGCGAACGCGATCGAGCGCATCCTCGCGCCGCTCGGGCGGCGGGTCGACGAGGCGTCGCCGCTCTGCGACGCGCGCCTGCCCGACGGCTCGCGCGTGAACGTGGTGATCCCGCCGCTGGCGCTGTCGGGGCCGTGCCTGACGATCCGTCGCTTCCGCCGCGCCGGGCTCTCGCTCGCCGAGCTCGTCGCGCTCGGGACCGTCTCCGCGCCCGTCGTCGAGCTGCTCGAGCGCTGCGTGGCGGCGCGCGCGTCGATCCTGATCAGCGGCGGCACGGGCTCGGGCAAGACGACGACGCTGAACGCGCTCTCGGGCGCCATACCGCGGGGCGAGCGGATCGTGACGATCGAGGACGCGGCCGAGCTGCGGCTGCGCCAGCCGCACGTCGTCCGCCTCGAGGCGCGCCCGGCGAGCGTCGAGGGACGCGGCGAGGTCACGATTCGCGCGCTGGTGCGCAACGCGCTGCGGATGCGGCCCGACCGCCTGATCGTCGGCGAGGTGCGCGGTAGCGAGGCGCTCGACCTGCTGCAGGCGCTCAACAGCGGCCACGAGGGCTCGCTGTCGACGATTCACGCCAACTCGCCCGGCGATGCGCTGCGGCGGCTGGAGACGCTTGCGCTGATGGCGGACGTCGCGCTTCCGCACGCCGCCGTGCGCGAGCAGGTCGCGCGCGCCGTCGACGTCGTCGTCCAGCAGGCGCGGCGGCGCGACGGGTCGCGCGCGATCGTCGCGATCGCCGAGCTGATCGACGGCGAG
The DNA here is from genome assembly GCA_040881635.1 of Thermoleophilaceae bacterium. GTDB lineage: Bacteria > Actinomycetota > Thermoleophilia > Solirubrobacterales > Thermoleophilaceae > JAAYBF01. Next base: position 71,267 of record JBBECV010000022.1, on the reverse strand, counting down.
CCGAGGCCGCTGCTCGTCGACGGCGAGCTGCGCGAGCCGGAGGGCGACCGGCTCGCCCGGCGGCTCGCGGACGCGCCTGCCGGCGAGGGCGGGCGGTGACGGTCGCCGTGCTGGCGGCGCTGGCGGGGGGCGGGCTCGGCGCGGTCGCGTGCGCGGAGCTGGGCCGCTCGCTCGCCGGGGTGGCGCGCGTGCGGGCGCCCCGGGCGGCGCGGCGGGCGGCGGCGCTCGCCGAGGCGGTGGCGCTCGCCGGGGACGAGGGCCGCGACCCCGGCGCGGCGCAGCGGCGCCAGCTCCTCGCCGCCGGGGCGGTCGCCGCGCTCGCGGCCGGCACCGTGCTCGCCGGGCCGCTCGCCGGCGCGGCGCTCGGGGCGGCCGGGCCGTGGGCGGTCGCACGGGTGCTGCGCGCGCGACGCGAGCACTATCGCCGCGCCGCCGACGCGGGTGCCGGGACCGCGGCGACGGCGGTGGCCGACGCGCTCGCCGCGGGCCACTCGCTGCGCGGTGCGGTGCTCGAGGCCGCGCACGGCCTCGACGGGCAGATCGGCCACGAGCTGCGGCGTGCCGCGGCCGAGCTGGCGGCCGGCGCGCCGACCGCCGCCGCACTGGAGGCGCTCGCGGCGCGTACCGGCTCGCGGCGGCTCGGCGTCGTGGCCGCCGCCTGCCTGGTCTCACGTGCGAGCGGCGGAGACCTTGCGCGGCTGCTGCGCGAGTGCGCCGCCGGCTTCGCGGACGAGGCGCGGCTCGAGCAGGAGGCCCGCGTGGCCACCTCGCAGGCGCGATTCACCGGCCTGATCGTCGCGCTGATGCCGCTCGGCGGGGCGCTGCTCGCCGAGCTCGCCAGTCCCGGATTCGCGGCCCGCCTGCTGAGCTCGCCGGCGACGGCGTGGCTGGTCGTGCTCGCCGCCGGGATGCAGGTCGCCGCCGCGGTGCTGATCCGCCGGCTCGCGAGGCCCGGCGCGTGATCGCCGGCCGTGCCGTCGCCTCTCGGGCGGCGATCGGCGGGGTCGCGGGGCCACGCCGGTGATCGCCGCGCTCGCCTTCGCGGCGGTAACGCTGGCCGTGCTCGGCGCCGCGGGGCTGATCGGTGCGTGGAGCCCTCGGGACCGCGTGCCGCGGACGGTGGCGCCGCATGCGCTCCGGCGCCTCGCCGCGCTGGGACGGCCGATCGCGCGCCGGCCAGCGCCGGGCGACCTCGAGCGCCGGATCGTGGCCGCCGGCCGGCCGGGAGGGCTCGGTGCGCGCGAGGCGATGGCGGCCAAGCTCGCGGCCGCCTGCGCCGCGGCCGTCCCCGCGGCGCTTCTCGCCGGCCTGGCGCCCGGGCGGATCGGACCGCCGATCGCCGCCGCGCTGCCCGTCGCCGCCTTCTTGGGCCCGGACCTCTGGCTGCGGCGGCTGGCGTCGCGCCGGACCGCCGCGGCACGCCGCGAGCTGCCGGACCTGGTCGAGCTGCTGCGGGTCACGGTCGAGGCGGGCGTTTCCCTGCCGCGCGCACTGGCGACGGTGGGCGCGCGCGCCCGCGGGCCGCTCGCGGCCGAGTGGGCCGTCGTCGGTCGCGAGGTGGCGCTCGGCGTGCCGTTCGCGGATGCGCTCGCCGCGATGGCGGAGCGCCTGCCGACCGCCGAGGTGCGCGCGCTGACGGGCGCGCTCGAGCGCAGCCGCCGCCACGGCGTGCCGGTCGCCGACGCGCTCGCCGCGCAGGCGCGCGACGTCCGCGCGGCGCTGACGCAGGATGTGCGCGAGCAGGCGGCCCGCGCCGCGCCGAAGATCCAGCTCGTCGTGGCCCTGCTACTTGTCCCCTCGGTGCTCGCGCTCGTCGCGGCGGCCCTCGTCGCGGCGCTGGTCGGCGGTGACGGCGCGGCGGGCTGGGCGTAGCCGCGGCCGCTGCGGGTTTCCACGGACCCGGGCGGCGGGCTCATCCCGATGATCGGGTGTGAGCGGTGGCCTAGGTTCGGGCATCAGACGGTAAGCGGCAATTGATCGCCAGCCCGAGGAGAGCCGAATGGCCACGACCACGAACACGACGCAGCTCGGCCGGATCGGCGCGCTGGCCGCGCACGCGCCGGACGGGCGGTGAGGCGGATGCTCCGCAGACCGCTCTTCGACGATCGCCGCGCCGCCGGCGCCGCGCTCGGCGACCGGCTCGGCGACCTCGCCGGCGAGGATGCGATCGTCGTCGCGCTGCCGCGCGGCGGCGTCCCGGTCGGCTACGAGGTCGCACGTGCGCTCGGCGCGCCGCTCGACATCGCCCTCGTGCGCAAGCTCGGCGCTCCGGACCAGCCGGAGCTCGGCATCGGGGCGCTCGGAGAGGACGGCACGGTAATCCTCGACGGCGACACCGTCGCGGCGCTGAGCGTCAGCCGCGGCCAGATCGACTCGATCGCCGCGGCCGAGCGCGTCGAGCTCGACCGCCGCCGCCGGCTCTACCGGGGCGAGACGCCTCCGCTGCCGGTGCGGGGACGGACGGCGATCCTCGTCGACGACGGCGTCGCGACCGGCGTGACCGCCGTGGTCGCCGCCCGCGTGCTGAGAAACCGGGGGGCCAGCCGCGTCGAGCTCGCGGTCCCCGTCTGCCCAGCTGGGACTCAGGACCGGCTCGGCGAGCACTTTGACCGGATCCGCTGCCTCGCCCAGCCGTCGCCGTTCGGAGGCGTCGGGGCCTGGTATGGCGACTTTACGCAGACGCCGGACCGCGAGGTGGTGGAGCTGCTCGCCCGGCGGCGCGCCGAGGAGCCCGCCCGCTCGACGGCGCGCGCGGGGCGCGCCGTCGGCCAGACGATCGCGACCGAGGACGGCGCCACGCTGCCGGCGGTCCTGCGGGTGCCGGACGACGCCCGGGGCCTCGTGATCTTCGTTCACGGCAGCGGCTCCAGCCGCCTCAGCCCGCGCAACGTCGCGGTCGCCCGCAGCCTCGAGCGGCGTGGGCTCGCGACGCTGCTGTTCGACCTCCTGACCGACGAGGAGGCGGCCGACCGGCGCAACGTGTTCGACATCGGGCTGCTGACGCGGCGCCTGGTCGAGGCCACGCGCTGGGTATGCGCGCAGCCGGTCGCCGAGCGCCTGCCGATCGGCTACTTCGGCGCCTCGACCGGTGCGGCCGCCGCGCTGAGCGCCGCCGCCGAGCTCCGCGACGAGGTCGCGGCCGTCGTGTCGCGTGGCGGGCGGCCGGACCTCGCGGGCGACGCGCTCGCCGACGTCGCCTCGCCGACGCTGCTGATCGTCGGCGGGGACGACTGGAACGTGCTCGAGCTCAACGCCGAGGCGGCGGCCGCGCTGTCCGCCGAGCACGAGCTCGCCGTCATCCCCGGCGCCGGCCATCTGTTCGAGGAGCCCGGCGCGCTCGAGGAGGTCGCGCGGCTGGCCGGCGACTGGCTCGACGCGCACCTGTCCCCGGCGCGAGTGGGATCGGGGGAGCGGCTATGACCGGTACGGCCGTCCGCACGCGCGAGCGCGGCGGCGGTCCGATGCAGGCGAGCTTCTCGATCGGTCGCGTCGCCGGGATCGAGATCGGCGTCAACTGGAGCTGGTTGATCATCTTCGCGCTGATCGCCTGGTCGCTCGCGGCGGCGATCTTCCCCGAGACGAACCCGGGCCTGTCGACCGGCGCCTACGTCGCGATGGCGGCGGTCGCCGCCGTGCTGTTCTTCGTCTCGCTGCTGCTGCACGAGCTCGGACACGCCACCGTCGCCCGCCGCGAGGGCATGGACATCGACGGCATCGTCCTGTGGCTGTTCGGCGGCGTCGCCCGCTTCAAGGGGCTGTTCCCGTCCGCCGGCGCTGAGCTGCGGATCGCGCTCGCCGGCCCGGCCGTCACGGTCGTGATCGCGGCGGTCCTACTAGCGCTCGCGTGGGCCGTGCCGCTGCCGGCCGGCGTCGACGGCGTCGTCACGTGGCTCGGCACGATCAACGTCGTGCTGCTGGTCTTCAACATGCTGCCGGCGCTGCCGCTCGACGGCGGGCGCGTGTTGCGGGCGATCCTCTGGTCCAGCACCGGCGACTTCACGCGCGCGACCCAGATCGCCGGCGCGCTCGGACGCGGCTTCGGCATCGTCATGATCGCCGGCGGGTTCCTGATGCTGTTCCTGGCCGGGGCCGCCGGTGGGCTCTGGCTCGCCCTGATCGGCTGGTTCCTGATGGCCGCCGCCTCCGCCGAGTCGAACCTGGCGACGGTCCGCGAGGCGCTCGGCACGCTCGACGTGCGCGATGCGATGGCCTCGGAGCCGATCGTCGCCCACCCCGACATGGGCGTCGACCGCTTCGTCGACGAGCTGTTCACGCGCAGCCGCCACGCCGCCTACCCGGTCGTCGGCGACGGCGGCGACGTCGTCGGCCTGCTCGGCTTCCGCGACGTCGCGGCGCTCGCCCCCGAGCGCTGGACCGCGACCCGCGTGCGCGACCTCGCCCGTCCCGTCGCCGACGTGCTCGTCCTGGCTCCCACCGATGACCTCGGCAGCGCGGCGATGGAGCTGTCGCAGACGCAGATCGGGCGCGCGCTGGTCCTCGACGACGGCCGCCTCGTCGGGCTGCTGTCGATGACCGACGTCTCGCGGCTGATTGAGATCCGCCGCCATGGTACGAACGGCAGCGCGCCCGTCGCCGCGCGCAGCCGCGCGCCCGGGGCGGCCGGCGCCTGAGCGCCGCCGCCGCTAGTCGATCAGCTTGCGCGTCATCGCGTGGATCGCCACGCGCCAGGTGAGGGTGCCGAAGCCGAGCAGGGCGGCGACGTGCCAGAGGTCGGTCATGCCCTCCCAGCCGAAGGCGGCGTCGCGGACGAGCGCGACGCAGTGGTAGAGCGGGTTGAACTGGGCGAGCACCTGGGCCCAGTCGGGCAGCTGCTCGATCGGGAAGAAGGTGCCGGCGACGAGGAACAGCGGCGTGACGACCGCGCTCGTGACGTAGTTGAAGTTCTCGATCGAGTCGAGGAAGCCGGCGATCGCGATGCCGAAGCACGACCAGCCGAAGGCGGCGACGAAGTTGATCGCCGGGACCGCGAGCATGCCCCAGCTCGGGTCGAGGCCGAACGCCATCGCCACGAGCAGCGGCGCGCAGCCGTAGACGCCGGCGCGGGTGGCCATCCAGAGTGCCTCGGCGCTGACCAGCTCCTCCGGGTCGACGGGGGCTGCGAGGATCGCGTCGTAGGTGTGCTGGAAGCGGTACTTGACGAAGACGCCGAACATCGACGGCAGCACCGACGAGAACATCACCGCCATGCCGACCATGCCGGTGCCGATGAACTCCTGGTAGGAGACGCCGCCGACGGTCTGGGTGACGAGCGTGCCGAGCCCGAATCCGAACGCGAGCAGGTAGATCGTCGGCTCGAGCGTCGACGAGAACGTCGTCGATCGCCAGTACGACGAGAAGTTGATCGCCTCGCGCACGAGCACGCCGCCGATCGCCGAGCGCTCGAAGCGGTGCAGGCGGCGCCCGCCGCGCGGCGGCGCCGGCGCGGCGGCGGGGCGTGTGGCGGTCTCGCCGGTCACGCGATCTCCTCGCCGGTCAGCAGCACGAAGACGTCCTCGAGGTTCGCCGCGCGGCGGATGCCGTCGGGGAGCGCCCCGTTCCCGGTGGCGGCCGCCGCGTCGCTCGCCGGCGCGCCGCCGTTCGAGGGGGCGCGGCCGAGCACGGTGACCGACGTGCCCGTGCGGCGCGTGCGCAGGCCGGCCCCGAGCGCCTCGGCCTCGACCTCCGACAGCCGCGCCGGCGGACCGTAGACCTCCACCACCTCGGCGCCCGCGTGCTCGGCGATCAGCTCCTTGGGCCGGCCGCCGGCGACCGCGCGGCCGTGCGACATGATCGTCACCGTGTCGGCGAGCCGCTCGGCCTCCTCGATGTAGTGGGTCGACATCAGGATCGACACGCCCTGGGTGCGCAGCGAGTCGATCAGCGCCCACAGCTCCTGGCGCACCTGCGGGTCGAGGCCGACCGTCGGCTCGTCGAGCAGCAGCAGGCGCGGCCGGTGGACGAGCGCGCGGGCGATCAGCAGCCGGCGGCGCATCCCGCCCGAGAGCTCCTCGACGACCGTGTCGCGCCGGCCGGTCAGGTTCGCGATGCCCAGCACGCGGTCGATCGCCGCCTGGCGGTCGCGGCGCGGGACGCGGTAGAGGTGGGCGAAGACGATCAGGTTCTGCTCGACAGTCAGGCCGGCGTCGAGGTTGTCGAGCTGCGGGACGACGCCGCACTCCGCCCGGGCCTGCTTGGACTCGCCGGGCAGCTCGTAGCCGAGCACCTCGATCTCGCCCTCGTCCGCGATCGCCTGGGCCGTGAGCAGGCGCATCGTGGTCGACTTTCCGGCACCGTTGGGGCCGAGCAGGCCGACGCAGGTTCCGGTCGGGACGTCGAGGTCGAGGCCGTCGACGGCGGTGATCCGGCCGTAGCGCTTGAGGGCGCCGCGGAGGCGGATGGCGGGGGCGGCGGTCATCGGTTCGAGAGAATGACAGGCGTCTGGGTTGGGCTGACACGTGCGCGCCGGGACCGATTAGGGTCTGGCCGGTGCGCGAGCGAGCTGGGACGCCGATTCTCTGGGAGCCGGGCGAGGAGCTGCTGGCCGACAGCAACATGACTCGGTACATGGAGTGGCTCCGGACGCAGCGCGGTGTCGAGGCGGACGGCTACCACGAGCTGTGGCGGTGGTCGGTGGGGGACCTGGAGGCGTTCTGGCAGTCGATCTGGGACCACTTCGAGGTCGAGGCGTCGGTGCCCTCCGACCGCGTGCTGGGGAGCCGGGAGATGCCGGGGGCGGAGTGGTTTCCGGGGGCGCGGTTGTCGTATGCGGAGCATGTCTTCCGTGACCGCGACGACGCCGAGGTGGCGATCCGGCATGCGTCGGAGCTGCGCGAGCTGGAGGAGATGACGTGGGGTGAGCTGCGGGAGCTGACGGCGCGGATCGCGGGCGGGTTGCGGTCGCTGGGCGTCGGGCCGGGGGATCGGGTCGTCGCGTACGTGCCGAACGTGCCGGAGGCGATGGCGGCGTTCTTCGCGTGCGCGTCGATCGGGGCGGTGTGGTCGAGCTGCTCGCCGGACTTCGGTCTGCGTTCGATGGTCGATCGCTTCGCGCAGATCGAGCCAAAGGTGCTGCTGGCGGTCGACGGCTACCGCTACAACGGGCGCGACTTCGACCGGATGGACGTGGTCGCGGCCGTCGAGGCGGAGATCCCCTCGCTGGAGGCGACGGTGGTGATCCCCTATCTGTCCGAGGCGCCCGCGATCGGCTCGCTGCGGGCGCCGATGGCGTTCTCGGAGCTGCTCGAGCGTGGGGACGGCGTCGAGCTGGCGTTCGAGCAGCTCCCGTTCGAGCATCCGCTGTGGGTCCTGTACTCGTCCGGCACGACGGGGCTGCCGAAGGCGATCGTGCACAGCCAGGGCGGGATCCTGCTCGAGCACCTCAAGAAGATGGCTCTGCACCTCGACGCGCGGCCGGGCGACCGCCTGTTCTGGTTCACGACGACCGGCTGGATGATGTGGAACTTCCTCGCCGGAGTGCTGCTCACGCGGGCGTCGATCGTTCTCTACGATGGCAGCCCGGGGCATCCCGACATGGGTGTGCTGTGGGACCTCGCCGAGCGTGCGAAGGTCACCTGCTTCGGGACGTCGGCGGCGTACATAGCGGCGTGCATGAAGGGCGGCGTGGAGCCGGGCGCCGGGCGGGACCTGGGCGCGCTGCGCAGCGTCGGCTCGACGGGCTCGCCGCTCTCGCCGGAGGGCTTTCGCTGGGTCTACGACCATGTCGGCCAGGACACCTGGCTGTTCTCGACGTCCGGCGGTACCGACGTCTGCACCGCGTTCGTCGGCGGCTGCCCGATCGTGCCGGTCTACGAGGGTGAGCTGCAGGCGCGCTCGCTCGGCGCCGACGTGCGCGCCTTCGACGAGCAGGGTCGCGAGGTCGTCGGCGAGGTCGGCGAGCTCGTGCTCCGCCAGCCGATGCCGTCGATGCCGGTCTTCTTCTGGAACGACCCCGATGGTGAGCTGTTGCGCGAGAGCTACTTCTCGACCTACCCGGGGGTGTGGCGCCACGGCGACTGGATCGAGATCACCGAGCGCGGGACGGCGATCATCTACGGCCGCTCGGACTCGACGATCAACCGCGGCGGCATCCGGATGGGCACGAGCGAGATCTACCGGGCGGTGCTCGGCATCGACGAGATCGTCGATGCGGTCGTCGTCGACGTGCCGCAGGAGGGGCAGGAGAGCTGGATGCCGCTGTTCGTCGTCCTGGCGGAGGGCGCAGATCTCGACGAGCGGCTCACGAAGGAGATCGCGACGCGAGTGCGCTCGGAGTGCTCCCCGCGTCATGTCCCGAACGAGGTCTTCGCGATCGCCGAGGTGCCGCGCACGCTGTCGGGCAAGGTGCTCGAGGTGCCGGTCAAGCGGATTCTGATGGGCGAGCCCGCCGAGCGGGTCGCCAGCCGCGACTCGCTGCAGAGCCCCGCCGCGCTCGACTGGTTCGTCGCGTTCGCGCGCGAGCGCGCCGGCGCTCGCGCCGCCTCCGCCTGACCGGGGTCCGTGCGGCCCTCGCCGCACGGCCGCTTGCGGCTGACGGCGCTGCACGCAATTTCCCACCCGTCTCAGGTGTCTGCGGGTTGCCGCCCGCCGCTGGCGGGATGAGGCCCCACCGCTCGCCCCTCGCTTGATTGGCTTTGGAATGCGGAGTCGCGGCATCGAGGTCGGCATGCGTCAGCGCCGTCGGACGGAAAAGTGGGCAGTTGTGTTGCAGGGTGGGCCTAGGTGGGGTACAGTGGCGCGCATCGACGAGGACTGGAGTGGCGGGGCTCCTCCCACTCCGCCACTCCGGTCTGAGTCGGAACCACTGCAGGAGAGCCCGGCATGGCGTTCAGAGGCCACTACGCACACTCGCTCGACGCGAAGAACCGGCTCAGCATCCCGGCCCGGTTCCGCGCGACCTTCTCGTCCGGGCTCGTCCTCGCCAAGGACAGCGACGACTGCATCTCCGTCTGGACGCCCGACGCGCACGAGTCGATCATCGAGCGCGCGCTCGCCGGCAAGAACCCACTCGGCCGCGAGTACCGCGCCGTCCAGCGCTACTTCCAGGCCAACTCGTTCGACGTCGAGCTCGACTCCTCCGGCCGCGTGACGCTGCCGCCGCCGCTGCTCGCGCACGCGCAGATCGCGAAGGAGGCCGTCGTAGCGGGCGTAGGCGACCACCTCGAGGTCTGGGGGCGCGAGCGCTGGGACGAGGAGCAGCAGGCGCTCGACGCGAGCATCGGGGAGGTGACCGAGGGCCTTGGCGATCCTTCTTGACATGACCCGCGCGCACGTACCTGTCCTCGCCGGCGAGCTGATCGAGCTCGGCGCCCCCGCGTCGGGCGAGAACGTCGTTGACTGCACCTTCGGCGCGGGCGGGCACGCACGGCTCGTCGCCGAGCGGATCGGGGCCGGCGGGACGCTCGTCTGCGTCGACCGCGACCCGGCCGCCGAGGAGCGGTTCGAGGAGCTGGCGGCCGACGTCGCCTGCGATACGCGCTTCCTGCGCATGGACTACGCCGATGCGCTCGAGCTGCTGCGCGACGAGGGCTTCGAGGCGGATCTCGTCTACATGGACCTCGGCGTGTCGTCGATGCAGGTCGACACGCGCGAGCGCGGCTTCTCCTACTCCTACGACGCGCCGCTCGACATGCGCATGGACCCCGACCAGGAGCTCGACGCGCGCACCGTCGTCAACGAGTACGACGAGCGCCAGCTCGCGCGCCTGTTCCGCCGCTACGGCGAGGACCCGGGGGCGAACGCGATCGCGCGCGAGATCTGCCGCCGCCGTCGCCGTGCGCCGATTGAGACGACCGGCGAGCTCGTCGACGCGGTCGAGGCGGCCACGCCGGCGTTCGTTCGACGCAAGTTCGGCGGCGGCCATCCCGCCAAGCGCGTCTTCCAGGCGATTCGCATCGCGGTCAACGACGAGCTCGGCTCGCTCGACCGGGCGCTGCCCGTCGCCTGGGACATGCTGCGCCGCGACGGCCGGCTCGCCGCGATCTCCTTCCACTCGCTCGAGGATCGGCGCGTGAAGCGCTTCCTCGCGGAGAAGGCGCGCGGGTGCATCTGCCCGCCCGACCTGCCGATCTGCGCCTGCGGGCATGAGCCCGAGGCCGAGCTGCTGACGCGCCGCGCCGTCGCGCCGACCCCCGGCGAGGTCGCCGACAACCCGCGCTCGAAGTCCGGTCGCCTGCGCGTCGCGCGCCGGATCGACGGGGGCGAGGGCTGATGGGCCGTGCCGCCACGGCGGCCGCGGCCGCACCCGCTCGGCGCGCGCCAACCGGTCGTGCCCGTGCGGGCGCCGCCGCACCGGCGCGCAAGCCCGCGCCGCCGCGTGCGGTCCCAAGCCGGCGCCGGCCGGCCGCACGCCCGGCACCCGGGCGTCCCGCCTCCGCCCGCGGTCGCGCGATCGTCCGCAGGCGCGGTGCGGCCGCGCTCGACGCGCTGCTCCACGGCCCCGCGCTGATCGCGCTCGTGTTCGTGCTGCTCGTCGGCGTCGTGTTCGCCAACGTCGCCCTGCTGCAGAAGAATCGCGAGATCACGCGCGACGCCGCGCGCGTGACCGAGCTCAAGCGCGACAACGCCAGCCTCCGGCGGGACGTCGCCGAGCTCGGCTCGACCGAGCGCATCCGCGCCGTCGCGGCCGAGCGCGGTCTGGTGCTGCCAGCGCCGGACCAGGTGCGCTACCTGCGGTCGACCCCGCAGGTCGACGCCCGCAACGCCGCCAACCAGCTGGACGAAGTCCCCTAGGAGGCTGGATGCGGCTCGTGGACCGCAGGATCGGCCTCCTGTTCGCGGTCTTCGTCGTACTGCTCGGCCTCGCCGGCGTGCGCGCCGCGTGGCTCGGCACCGTGCGCGCCGACGACCTCGGCGAGCGCGCGGTGAGCCAGCAGACCGAGGAGCTCGCCGTCGACGCCCAGCGCGGCACGATCAGCGACCGCAACGGCGTCGAGCTCGCCGTCTCCGAGGACTCGGCGACCGTCTTCGCGAACCCGATGCAGGTCGACGATCCGGCCGGCGTCGCCGCGCGCCTCGCGCCGCTGCTAGGGGAGGACGAGAGCGAGCTGATCGAGCTGCTCGCCGACCGCAGCCGCGGCTTCGTCTTCCTCGCACGCAAGATCGATGCCGGCCGCGGCGAGAAGGTCGAGCAGCTCGGGATCGAGGGCGTCGACACCGTCACCGAGCCGCGCCGCAGCTACCCGTACGGGTCGCTCGCCGGTCACGTGATCGGGGCGGTCGGCACCGACAACGACGGCCTGCTCGGGATCGAGCAGCAGTTCGAGGAGGAGCTGCGCGGCGACGACGGCCACCGGCGGATCGTCAGGGACGCGCTCGGCCAGCCGATCTCGATCGTCGAGACCGACCGCGCGGTGCCCGGCGACGACGTCCGACTGACCATCGACACGGTGCTGCAGGAGCACGTCGAGGGGGTCGTCGAGGAGGTCGCCGGCACCTACAGTCCCAAGGGCGCGACGGCGGTCGTCATGGACCCGCGCGACGGCGCGCTGCTCGCGCTCGCCAACTGGCCGACCGTCGACCCGAGCGAGATCGGCTACGCCGAGGAGGAGGCGCGCCAGAACCGCGCCGTGATGTCGGCCTTCGAGCCCGGCTCGACGTTCAAGGCGTTCACCGTCGCGGGCGCGCTCGAGGAGGGGCTGATCACGCCCGAGACCCGCTTCGACCTCGCCCCCGAGATCCAGGTCGCCGATCGCACGATCGGCGAGTCCCACGAGCGCGGCTGGGTCAACCTGTCGGTCGCCGAGATCCTCGCCCAGTCGTCGAACGTCGGCTCGGTGACGATCGGGCTCAACCTCGGCATCGAGCGGTTCGACAAGTGGGTGCGACGGTTCGGGTTCGGCTCCACCACCGGCATCCAGCTCCCCGGCGAGTCGCCCGGCATCGTGCTGAAGCCCGAGCAGTACTCGGGGTCGTCGCTCGGCAACATGCCGATCGGCCAGGGCATCGCCGTGACGCCGCTGCAGATGGCGGCCGCCTACTCGGCGCTCGCCAACGGCGGCGTCTACCACCGCCCGCACGTGGTCGACGGCACGGCCGGCGACGGGCGGCGGGTGATCTCGCGCCGCACGTCGCGTCAGGTCGCCTCGATGCTCGAGGGCGTGCTCGCCGCGGGCGGCACCGCCGAGGAGGCGCAGGTGCCCGGCTACGTGCTCGCCGGCAAGACGGGCACCGCCGAGAAGCCGGACCCCGAGACCGGCGGCTACGCCGACGGCCGCTACTTCGCCTCCTTCATCGGCTTCGCGCCGGCCAGGGACCCGCGGCTGATGGTCGCCGTGATGGTCGACGAGCCGCAGGGCGTCTACTACGGCGGCGAGGTCGCGGCACCGGCCTTCGAGCAGATCATGCAGTTCGCGCTGCCGTACCTGCGCATCCCGCCGGACTGACCGCTCGGCTGGCGCGTCTCGCCTTGCCTCGGCGTCGGCGGGCCGATCCCGGCCGCACTTTGGCCGCAACCCGCCCGTCGATCTTCCGCCCAGCGCGCCGGGCCGACTTCGGCCGTACTGTGGCCGCAATCCGCCCAGTGGGCGCGTGGGGCCGTTAGCGTGCGGCTCGGTCGGCAACGATCCGTGTTGAATGGGAGGGGCGCGATTGGTTGGTTGGCCAGTGGATAGGGGTGATGGATGCAGGCAGTGACGTTTCAGGCGCCTGGGGAGGTGCGGGTCGAGGAGAGGGATGAGCCGCGGCTGGAGTCGAGCCGGTCGGCGATCGTGCGGGTGGAGGCGACCGGGGTCTGCGGGTCGGATCTGCACATCTACCACGGGCGGGTGGCGGTCGAGCCGGGGTTCACGATCGGGCACGAGTTCGTCGGCACGGTCGTGGAGACGGGCGACGCGGTCACGCGGGTGGCCGAGGGCGACCGGGTGGTCGGCTGCTTCTGCACCGCCTGCGGCACGTGCTACATGTGCCTGCGCGGCCAGCACCACCAGTGCGCGACGCGGCGCACGTTCGGGCATGGGGCGACGCTCGGGAACCTGCAGGGAACGCAGGCCGAGCTGGCGCTGGTGCCCGACGCGGACCTGACGCTGAGGCGGATGCCGGAGGGCATGGACGACGGGGTCGCGCTGTTCGCCGGCGACGTCATGGGAACCGGCTACCACGCGGTCGCGTCGACCGGGATGGTCGCCGGCGACACGTTCGCGGTGGTCGGCCTCGGGCCGGTCGGGCTGTGCGCGGTGCAGGCGGCGCGGGCCGCCGGGGCCGCTGAGGTGATCGCCGTCGACACCGTCCGGGAGCGGCTGGCGATGGCCGAGTCGTTCGGGGCGACGCCCGTCCACCTGACCGACGGCGACCCCCGCGGCGCCGCCAAGGCGGTCACCGAGGGGCGTGGCGTCGACGCGGCCGCCGAGTGCGTCGGACATGCCGACGCGCTCTACCTCGCCTGCCGCCTGGTGCGGCCGGGCGGGACGGTATCGGTGATCGGCGCCTACGCCGAGCGCGCCGAGGTGCATATGGGGCTGGTGTGGATCAAGGCGCTGACGCTCGTCAGCGGTCCGGCGAACGTGATCGCGAACGTCGATCGGGTGCTCGCCATGATGGAGAGCGGATTGCTCGACCCGTCACCGCTGATCACCCACCGCATGCCGCTGTCGGACGCACCCGAGGCGTACCGCCTGTTCGACGCGCGCGAGGCGCTGAAGATCGTGCTCGCGCCGGGAGCGTGAGCGTGTCCGCGCGACCCGACCGAGACCCGCTGGCGCACGGCCGCGCCGCCGCCAGAACCGCTCACCGAGGAGGAGACCCGAGATGAACGCGACGACCGCCGCCCAGCTCTCCGACGCCGCGCGCTCGTTCGTCGAGCGCGCCCCCGCGCGCCTGCTCATCGGCGGCGAGTGGGTCGACCCGGCCGGCGGCGCGACGTTCGAGACGGTCGACCCGGCGACCGGCGAGCCGATCATGACCGTGGCCCAGGCGGGCTCCGAGGACGTCGACCGCGCCGTGCGCGCCGCCGCGGGCGCGCTCGAGGGGCCGTGGGGGAGGACGACGTCCGCCCACCAGCGCGGGCTGCTGATCCACCGCCTCGCCGACGCGATCGACGCCCACGGCGACGAGCTCGCCGAGCTCGAGTCGCTCGACAACGGCAAGCCGGTCAAGTACGCGCGCGCGGTCGACGTGGCGCTCGCCGTCGCCCACCTGCAGTACTACGCCGGCTGGCCGACCAAGATCGAGGGCGAGACGATCCCCGTCTCGATGCCGAACGCGTTCGTCTACACGCGCAGGGAGCCGGTCGGCGTCTGCGGCCAGATCATCCCGTGGAACTTCCCGCTGCTGATGGCGGCGTGGAAGCTGGCGCCGGCGCTCGCGGCGGGCTGCACGGTCGTGCTCAAGCCGGCCGAGCAGACGCCGGTGACGGCGCTGCGCCTCGCCGAGCTGGTCGCCGAGGTCGGCTTCCCCGAGGGCGTGGTCAACGTGCTCACCGGCGACGGGTCGACCGGCGCCGAGCTGGTCCGCCACCCGGGCGTGGCGAAGATCGCTTTCACCGGCTCGACCGCCGTCGGGCGCGAGATCGGCGCGCGGGCCGGGCGCGACCTCAAGCGCGTAACGCTCGAGCTGGGCGGCAAGTCGCCCAACATCGTCATGCCCGACGCCGACGTCGAGGCGGCGATCAAGGGCTCGTTCCAGGGCATCTACTACAACACCGGCCAGGCCTGCAACGCCGGCTCGCGCCTGTTCGTCCACCGCGACCACTACGACCAGGTGGTCGAGGGGCTCGCCGCCGCGGCCGGCAAGGCGCGCGTGGGCCCCGGCCTCGACGAGTCGACCCAGTTCGGGCCGCTGGTCTCCGCCGAGCAGCGCGAGCGCGTGCTCGGCTACATCCGCGCCGGCACCGACGAGGGCGCCGAGGTCGTCGTCGGCGGCGAGAGCGCGCAGACGCCCGACGGCGACGGCTACTACGTCGCGCCAACCCTCTTCACCGGCGTCTCCGACGACATGCGCATCGCGCGCGAGGAGATCTTCGGCCCCGTCCTCGTAGCCATGCCCTTCGACGACGTCGAGGAGGTCGCCCGCCGCGCCAACGCCAGCGAGTACGGCCTCGCCGCCGGCGTCTGGACCCGCGACGTCGCCACCGCCCACCGCCTCGCCGCCCTCCTGAAGGCCGGCTCGGTCTACATCAACATGTGGGGTCCCAGCGACCCCGCCGCCCCCTTCGGCGGCTACAAGGC
This sequence comes from Thermoleophilaceae bacterium, assembly GCA_040881635.1. Classification (GTDB taxonomy): domain Bacteria; phylum Actinomycetota; class Thermoleophilia; order Solirubrobacterales; family Thermoleophilaceae; genus JAAYBF01. Next base: position 56,109 of record JBBECV010000022.1, on the reverse strand, counting down.
CTCCGGCATCGGCCGCGAGATGGGGCACGCCAACCTCGACGCCTACCTCGAGACGAAGACGGTCTGGACCAACCTCAAGTGACGTGACGACCACGAGACGTCGCCTTCGGTGCCATTTCCGCCGAGATCGACGTCTCGCGCCGAGGCATTCGTGAGCGAGCGCCTCATCAGTTCGGCGCGTGGACGCCGGGGGCGTCGTATGGGCGCTCCGAGCCGAAGGAGCGGGAGCTGGGAGTGGGGCGGAGGCGGGTGCGGGCGGGCGCGACGAGCTGAGCGATGGAGCCGGGGAAGGGGCGCCGGGAGGCCTCGAGGCCGTAGGGGTCGGTGTGCCAGGGCGGCGACGTCGGTCCCACGCGGCCGCGTCCGCCTCCGCGCGGTACGGCCGGCCCGCCAGCTCCGAACCCTACGTGTGCGGCTCGAAGCCCGAGCTGGGCTTCGTACCCGGCGCGCCGCCGGTGGTCGGCTCCTGCGCGGCCTCCGGTGCGGCGGTCGGGCCGCCCGTCTCGCGGTCGCTGCGCTCGCCCGGCGCCGCGCCGGTCGTCGGTTGCTCGTCCGAGGCAGCGCGCGAGCGGCGGATCGCCATCCCGGCCGCGCACGCACCGGCGAGCCCGGCGGCGCCGATCGCGGCGGGCCGCCGCGTCCGCCGGCGGCGCCGGCGTCGCGGGATCGTCGCGACGGCGCTCGCGGCCCCGACGACCGCTGGCCAGTCGACTGCGCGAGCGCCTCTGATCAGCGGCTGCGGGTGTCGCGCCAGCTGCCTGCCGGTGAACGCCGCCGTGCGTCCCCGGCGTCGCATCCGGGCTGTCGGACCCACGCCGCGCATCGCGGACATGGCGCGCGAGCGCAGGCTGGTGCGCCGCTCGCGATGGGTGGGGGCGGTCATCTTCAAGTCCATGCTTGCTCCTGCGCTCGAAGTCCGGCCACTGGTGGGTTCCCGGTCGCGAGCGCCGGAAACGGCGCCGCCTCCCAGATCGATCGGCGGCTCAAGCCGCGCGCACCCGATCGAGGCGGTGGAGGTCCTCGACCGGCGCGTCGATCAGCTCGCCCGTGCGGCAGTCCTCGATCAGGGCGTGCTCGTCGACCAGCTGCTCGACGCGGTAGAGCGCGCGCTTCGAGCAGAGGTAGTCGCCCACCGAGACCGCCGAGACCGCGCCTCGATCGCGGTGGGAGGGGATGCGAGGGGCAAGGTTCTTCATCGCTCGGTCCTCGATTCGTCGCTCGCTCAGTCCGTACCCCGCATGGCCGGGCGCTAACACGTCGTCAGCCCGGCCTTTCCACGCGCCTCCGAACAGGCACGCGTGCCTGATGCGCATCGCCTGGCGGCGACCACCCGCGGTCAAGTCGGCGGAACCGGCCTGCAGAGGGGCCGAGACCCGCAGGTCAGTCGAGCAGCTCGATCGTCACCCGCTCGCCGGCGCGGCGGTCGCCCTCGACCAGGGCGAGCGCGTTGGCGCCCAGCATCGACGTGAGCACGTGCGAGCCCTGGGGGCCGGTGATGCGGGCGTGCCAGCCGTCGTCGCGCGCCTCGGCGCGGCAGCGGACGGCGTGGATGCGGCCGGGGGCGCCGCGGGCGTCGTCGTCGAGCGTCGCGGTCACGCGGCGCGGCGCGGGGTCGGCGCCCTGCAGGGCCGCGAGCGCCGGTCGCGCCAGCAGCTGGAAGACGACCATCGCCGAGGCCGGGTTCCCCGGCAGGCCGAACACCAGCGTGCGTCCCTCCGGCCGCTCGGCGACGCCGAACCATGCCGGCCCGCCGGGGCGCAGGGCGACGCGCCAGAAGCGCTGGTCGATGCCGAGCTCGCCGAGCGCGGCCTTGACGTGGTCGTGCGGGCCGACCGAGACGCCGCCGCAGATCGCGAGCACGTCGGCCTCGAGCCCGTCGCGCAGAGCCGCCAGCGTGGCGCCGGCGTCGTCGGGGACGCGCGCGGCGACGCGCGTCCGCGCCCCCGCCCGACGGGCCTGCGCCGGCACGGTCAGCGAATTCGAGTCGCGCACGCCACCGGGCGGCAGCGGCTCGCCCGCGGCGACGAGCTCGTCGCCGGTGGTCACGACGTGGACGACCGGCCGCCGCGCGCAGCCGACGCTCGCGCGGCCGGCGCCCGCGAGCACGCCGAGCTCAGCCGGGCCGATCGCGCTGCCGCCGGTGAGCGCGGTGGCGCCGGCGGCGACGTCGTCGCCCGCCCGCCGTACGTCGCGGCCGCGCGTCACGGCGGCGCGGGCCTCGAGCCGGTCGCCGTCGGCGGCGGCGTCCTCCTGGCGCAGCACCGCGTCCGCCCCGTCCGCCAGCATCGCGCCGGTCGAGATCCGGACCGCCTCACCGCGGCCGACCGACACGGCGGCCGGCGCGCCGGCGCGCGACTCGCCGACGATCCGCAGCTTCGCGGGCCGGTCCGCGGACGCGCCGTCGGTGTCGGCGGCGCGCAGGGCGTAGCCGTCCATCGCCGAGTTGTCGAAGGCGGGGACGGCCTCGACGCCGACGACGTCGTCGGCGAGCACGCGCCCGAGCGCGTCGGCGAGCGCCACGACCTCGGACGGCAGCGGCGCGACCTCGGCGAGCACGGCGGCGCGCGCCTGCTCGAGCGGGATCGGGGTCGAGCCGGCCACGGCGGTCTTATACCCCCAACCGGGCGGCGCCTGGGATGCTGGCGCCATGGCGAGCTCGCATGCGACGATCGGCGTGGTGCTGGCCGGCGGCGCCAGCACCCGCATGGGCGCCCCGAAGGCGGGGCTGCCGCTCGGCGACGGCACGCTGATCGAGCGGCCGCTCGCGGCACTGGCTGCCGCCGGGCTGGAGGCGGTCGTGGTCGCGAAGGCCGACTCGCCGCTGCCGCCGCTCGAGGTGCCGCGCTGGGACGAGCCGGACTCGCCGCGGCATCCGCTCTGCGGGATCGTTGCGGCGCTCGAGCGCGCCGGCGCGCCGATCGTCGTGCTGGCCTGCGACATGCCGCACGTCCCGCCGGCGCTGGTCGAGCGCCTGGCGCGGACGCCGGCGGACGCAGCGCTGCCGGTCGTCGGCGGCATGTCTCAGCCGCTCGTGGCCCGCTACGCGCCGGCGGCGCTGGAGCCGCTCGCGGCGGCGCTGGCGGCCGAGCGCCCGCTGCGCGCGGCGGTCGCTGCGCTGGGCCCGGCGACCATCGACGAGGTCGAGCTGCGCCGCTACGGCGATCCCGCGCGCATGTTCGCGAACGTCAACCGGCCCGAGGACCTCGACGCGCTCGGGCGCCTCGAGCGGCCGGGCTAGGAGCCTTCCGCGCCCGTCCGCGAGCCGAGCGCTCGCGCAGCGGCGAGCGCGGCTTCGGGGTCGCGTCCGGCGCGCGACGCGATCCAGCACGCGATCGGCGCCGCTCGCCGCTCGGAGGCGTGCGCCGCCACCCCCGCCAGCGCCAGCAGCGCGTCGCGCTCGGCCTCGGTCGGCGGCGCGACGCCGAGCTCGGCGGCGAACTGCTCGATCCAGGCATCGGGGTCCATCGCGCCGACCAGGCTATATGCCGATCGGTTTCTCGGGGCAGTACCCGCCGGCGGCCATCCCGCATCGGCGGCGACGGTGCTGCGACACTGGAGGGCATGCCCGTGCGCGAGCCGCTGTTCGACGCCCATGGCCGGCGGATCGAGGATCTGCGCGTGTCGGTCACCGACCGCTGCAACTTCCGCTGCCAGTACTGCATGCCCGCGGAGGGCCTGCCGTGGCTGGAGCGCGACGAGGTGCTGAGCTTCGAGGAGATCGCCCGCGTGGTCGGCCTGCTCGCCGAGATGGGCGTGCACGACCTACGGCTGACCGGCGGTGAGCCGCTCGTGCGCCGGGACTTCCCGCGCCTCGCGCAGATGCTGTCCGACCTTCCGGGGATCGAGGAGATGTCGCTGACGACTAACGGCTACATGCTCGAGCGCGACGCCGCCGCGCTCGTCGACGCCGGCGTCGACCGCTTCAACGTCTCGGTCGACTCGCTCCAGCGCGACCGCTTCTACGAGATCACCCGCCGCGACGCCCTGCCGCGCGTGCTCGCCGGACTCGAGGCGCTCGCCCGCTTCCCCGAGGCCCATCCGATCAAGGTCAACGCGGTCGCGATCCGCGGCTTCACCGAGGAGGAGGCGATCCCCTTCGCGCGCTTTGCCCGCGAGCGGCCGTTCGAGGTCCGCTTCATCGAGTTCATGCCGCTTGACGCCGACCGCTCGTGGGACCGCGCGCAGGTCCTGACCGGCGACGAGATCCGAGCGGCGATCGACGCCGTCTGGCCGCTCGAGCCCGAGCCGCGCGAGCCGTCCGCCACCGCTCGGGTCTACCGCTTCGCCGACGGCCAGGGGCGGATCGGCTTCATCAACCCCGTCTCCGAGCCGTTCTGCGCCGACTGCAACCGCATCCGTCTGACCGCCGACGGCAGGCTGCGCACGTGCCTGTTCTCCCAGCGCGAGACGGACCTGCGCGAGCCGCTGCGCGCGGGCGCGGACGACGACGAGCTCGAGCGGATCGTCCGCGAGGCGGTCTGGCGCAAGGAGCTCAAGCACCACGTCAACGACCCGGGCTTCGTGCCGCCGGCGCGCTCGATGTCCCAGATCGGAGGCTGACGGTGGAGGCAGCGGCGGATGGGGCGATCGAGGTGCGCGTGCGCCTGTTCGCGATCCTGCGCGAGCGCGCGGGAGCGGGGGAGGTGGCGCTCACGCTGCCGACGGGGGCGACCGTCGCCGAGGCCGTCGACGCGCTCGCCGAGCGCCTCGGCCTCGGCGAGGCGATGGACGGCCTCGACGTCGTGCTGGCCGTCAACCGCGAGTACGCGCCGGACACCCAGCGCCTGGCGGCGGGCGACGAGCTCGCGCTGGTCCCGCCCGTGTCGGGCGGGTCGCCCGAGGCGGACGCGACCGGGACGGAGCCGTCCGCCGGCGAAGGTGAGGGCGCGGAGGGCGTCGCCGGGGGCCAGGGGTCGATTCGCGTCGGCCCGGGCCGGATCGACGTCTCGGCGCTGATCGAGCGCGTCGGCGATCCAGGGGCGGGCGCGACCGTCGCGTTCGTCGGCACGACGCGTACCGTCGAGGAGCTCGAGTACGAGGCCTACGCCGAGATGGCGCGTGAGCGGATCGCGGCGATCCTGCGCGACTGCATCGTCCGCGACGGGCTGATCGCGGCCGGCGCCGAGCACCGCGTCGGCACGGTGCCGCGCGGCGAGGCGAGCGTGGCCGTCGCCGTGTCCGCCGCCCACCGCGCCGAGGCGTTCGCCGGCGCGCGCACGGCGATCGACCGCATCAAGGCCGAGGCGCCGATCTGGAAGAAGGAGGTCGAGGGGGCGGCAGAGCGCTGGGTCGAGGGTGCGACCCCGCCGCGCGCCGAGGCGGCCGACGGCCGCGGCAACGGAGCGGCGAGCGCGAGCTCGGCGGCCGGCGCCGCCCTGACCCATCTCGACCGCTCCGGCGCGGCGCGGATGGTCGACGTCGGCGAGAAGCCCGCGACCGAGCGCCGGGCGCGCGCCGGCGCCGCCGTCCACATGACCCCGGCAACGGCCGCGGCCGCCCTCGCCGGGGATGGACCCAAGGGCGACGTCGTCGGCACCGCTCGCATCGCGGGCATCCAGGCCGCCAAGCGGACCGCCGAGTTGATCCCGCTCGCTCATCCCGTTCCCGTCTCGTGGGTCGACGTCGACCTCGCGATCGACGCCACCGCCGGCACCGTCGCGATCGAGGCCGAGGCGCGCACGGTCGCCGGCACCGGCGTCGAGCTCGAGGCGCTGACGGCCGCCTCCGTCGCCGCCCTGACCGTCTACGACATGGTCAAGGGCGTCGAGCGCGGCGTCACGATCGGCGACGTCCGCCTGCTCGAGAAGTCGGGCGGCCGCAGCGGCCACTGGCGCCGCGACGAGGGCTAGCGCGGTGCGCGCCGCCCGCTTCGACCGCCGCGAGCTCGCGGGCGCTGTCGCGGACGTTGGCGTGCTGGTCCCGATCGCGACCGCGCTGATCGTCTCGAACGGCCTCGGTGCGACCGCCGTGCTGCTGCCGGCCGGCCTGCTGTACCTGCTCGCGGCCGCCGCCTACGGCCTGCCGGTCCCCGTCCAGCCGCTCAAGGCGTTCGGCGCGATCGCGATCGCCAAGGGCCTCGGCTCGGATGCCATCGCCGCCGGCGCGCTGCTGATGGGCGTGATCTTCCTGGTGCTGGGCCGCACCGGCCTGATCGACCTCGCCGCGCGCGCCTTCCCGCGGCCGCTCGTACGCGGCGTGCAGCTGACCGTCGGCCTGCTGTTCCTGAAGATCGCGTACGAGCTGGTGGCCGAGCCGCCGCAGGCCTTTCGCGACCACGCTGGCGATCCCGTCCTGCTCTTCGCTGCCGGCCTTGCCGTGCTGGCGCTGGCGATGGCCATGCGGAGCCGGCCGATCGCGCTCGCGCTCGTGGGCGGCGGCCTCGCGATCGCGCTCGCGCGCGCCGGGGGCGACCTCTCGCTCGGGCCCTCCGCGGTCGAGCTGCCACAGCTCGACGCGGCCACCTTCGTCACCGCGCTCACCGTGCTCGTCATCCCGCAGCTCCCGCTCACGTTCGCGAACTCGTGCGTCGCCACCGCCGACGCCGCGCGAACGTACTTCGGCGAGCGCGCCGCGCGCGTGCGGCCGGGACGGCTGGCGACGACGCTCGGCCTCGCGAACCTGCTGTCGGGGTCGATCGCCGGGATGCCGGTCTGCCACGGCGCCGGCGGCATGACCGCGCACCGGTCGTTCGGGGCGCGCACGGCGGGCGCCCCGCTCGCGATCGGCGGCGTCCTACTCGTGCTCGCCGTCGGCCTCGGCGCCGGCCTCGCGGTCCTGCTCGCCGCCTTCCCGCTGCCGATTCTCGCCGGCATGCTCGCCGCGGCGGGCGTCCTGCACATCGGCCTGCTGCTCGATCTCGAGGGCGTGCCGAGCTGGGCGCTCGCGCTCCTCGTCGGCGCCGTCGGCTTCGCGTTCAACCTAGCCGTCGCGCTCGCGCTCGGCCTGGTGCTGTGGTGGCTCGCGGCCGCCGGACTGCGACTGCGCCGCCCCGCCGTCCAGCCCCGCTGAGGGCGAAGGCCGCGCGCGGGACCGGCGCGTGCTCGCCAGCCTTCGGACCGCCCGGCGGCGACCGTAGACTGCGATGGCCATGACCCTCCGCGACCTGATGGGGAGTGGCGCTCCCGAGGTCGAGATTACCGGGCTCGCGTACTCCAGCGCGAGCGTCTCGCCGGGGGCGCTGTTCTTCTGCGTGCCGGGCTTCACGGCCGACGGGCACGACTTCGCCGCCGACGCCGTCGAGCGGGGCGCGGCCGCGCTCGTCTGCGAGCGCCCGCTGGGCCTCGGCGTGCCGGAGGTCGTGGTCGACGACGTGCGCGCCGCGATGGGGCCGGCGGCGGCGCGCTTCCACGGCGATCCGACGGCCACGCTGCGCGTCGTCGGCATCACCGGCACCAACGGCAAGACGACGACCGCCTTCCTGGTGCGCGAGCTGCTCGAGGCGGGCGGCGTTCGCACCGGGCTGCTCGGCACCGTGAAGCGGGTCGTCGCCGGCGCCGACGAGCCGGTCGAGCACACGACTCCCGAGGCGATCGATCTCCAGGCGACGTTCAGGCGGATGCTCGACGCCGGCGACGAGGCGTGTGCGATGGAGGCCTCCTCGCACGCGCTCGAGCTCGGGCGCGCTGCGGGCATCCACTTCGCCTGCCGCGCGTTCACCAACCTCACCCAGGACCACCTCGACTTCCACGACGACATGGAGGCCTACTTCCTCGCCAAGCGGCGCCTGTTCGACGGCCCCGCCCCCGCGGTCGTCAACGTCGACGACGACTACGGGCGGCGGCTCGCCGGCGAGCTCGAGCGGCCGACCACCTACGGCGTCGAGTCGGCCGACGCGGACTACCGCGCGCGCGACATCGACTTCGACGTGACGGGCGCGCGCTTCGTCGCCGACACGCCCGACGGGGCGATCGAGCTGACGACCCGGCTGCCGGGGCTGTTCAACGTCTCGAACGCGCTCGCGGCGCTGGCGATCGCGCGCGCCTTGGGCGTCGGCACCGACGCCTGCAGGGCGGGGCTCGCCCACGCCGGCCGCGTCCCGGGCCGCCTCGAGCCGGTCGAGGAGGGGCAGCCCTTCGCCGTCTTCGTCGACTTCGCGCACACGCCCGACTCGCTCGACAACGTCCTGCGGGCCGCCCGCGAGCTGACCGCGGGCCGGCTGCACGTCGTGTTCGGCGCCGGCGGCGACCGCGATCGCGGCAAGCGGCCGCTGATGGGCGAGGCGGCCGTCCGCTGGGCCGACCGCGTGATCGTCACGTCCGACAACCCGCGCTCCGAGCCGCCGGAGGCGATCGTCGACGAGGTCGTCGCGGGCACCGGTCCGGGGGTCGAGCGCGAGGCCGACCGCCGCCGCGCGATCGCGCTGGCGGTCGAGACCGCGGCGCCCGGCGACGTGGTCGTGATCGCCGGCAAGGGCCACGAGCAGGGCCAGGAGCTCGAGGGCGGGCGCAAGGAGCCGTTCGACGACCGCGAGGTCGCGCGCGAGGCGCTGCGGCGGCTCGCCGGCGCCGCCGGTGAGGCGCGCCCGTGAGGGACGTCACCGCAGCCTGGCTGGCCGACGCGGCCGGCGCCCGGCTGGTCCGCGGCGACGGCGCCGCGGCCGGCCCGCGGCGCGCCACGATCGACACCCGCGAGACCGGCGGCGGCGACCTCTTCGTCGGCCTGCGCGGCGAGCGCGCCGACGGCGGCGCGCACGCGCCCGACGCGCTCGCGGCGGGCGCCTGGGGCGTCCTGGTCGCGCCCGAGCACGTCGAGCGGGCGAGCGCCGCCGCGCCCGCAGACGCCGTCGTGCTCGCCGCCGACGATCCGCTCGCCGCCCTGCAGTCGCTCGCGGGCGTCTGGCGGCACGAGCTCGGCTGCGAGGCGATCGGGGTCACCGGCTCGACCGGCAAGACGTCGACCAAGGACATTCTCGCGGCGGTGCTGGCGCCGCACCGCGCCGTCCACGCCAACCGCGAGAACCTCAACACCGAGATCGGACTTCCGCTGACGATCCTGGAGGCCGAGCGCGGCACCGACGTGCTCGTGCTCGAGATGGCGATGCGCGGCGAGGGCCAGATCGCCGAGCTGGCGGCGATCGCCGAGCCGGACGTCGGCGTGATCGTCAACGTCGGACCGGTCCACCTCGAGCTGCTCGGCACCGTCGAGCGGGTCGCCGCCGCCAAGGCGGAGCTGATCCGCGACCTGCCGGCCGGGGCGCGCGCCGTCGTGCCGGCCGGCGAGCCGCTGCTCGAGCGCCATCTGCGCGACGACCTCGACACGATCGCCTTCGGCCCCGGCGGCGACGTGATGCTGCTCTCCTTCGACGCGCACGCGAAGGCCGGTGGCGGCCGGGCGGAGATCGAGGCGCTCGGCGAGCGGATCCTGCTCGATCTGCCCTACGACGAGCCGCACAACCTGCTCAACACGCTCGCCGCGGTCGCGGCCGCGGTCGCGATCGGCGTGCGCCCGAACGGCGCCGTCGGGGTCAGCTTCAGCTCGCTGCGCGGCGAGGTCGTCGAGCTGGCCGGAGGCGTCACGGTCGTCAACGACTGCTACAACGCCAACCCGATGTCGATGCGGGCGGCCCTGAAGCACCTCGCCGAGACGCCCGCGCAGCGGCGCGTCGCCGTGCTCGGGGCGATGGCCGAGCTCGGCCATCGCTCGGACGCCTTCCACCGCGAGATCGGCGAGGAGGTCGCCGCGCTCGGGATCGACGTGCTCGTCACCGTCGGCGAGCGGGCGCTCGGCTACGGCGCCGGCTACGACGGCGAGACGTACCCGGTCGGCACGCCGGAGGAGGCGAGCGCGCTGCTGGAGGAGATCGCCCAGCCGGGCGATCGCGTGCTCGTCAAGGGATCGCGCTCGGCCGGCCTCGAGCGGGTGCTTGCGTAATGGGCGAGATCCTGATTGGGGGGATGGCCTCCCTGCTGATCACGATCTTCCTCGGGCCGCGGTTCATCGCGCTGCTGCGCGAGCGCGAGTTCGGCCAGCACATCCGCGAGGACGGACCGGCGGGGCACCACGAGAAGGCCGGCACGCCGACGATGGGCGGGATCATCATCTTCATCGGCGTCACGGTGCCGTTCCTGATCCTGAGCGAGTACCGCGCGATGAGCCTCGTCGTGCTCGCCGTCGCGCTCGCGTCGGCCGCGCTCGGCTTCGCCGACGACTGGATCAAGATCCGCAAGCGCCGCTCGCTCGGCGTCAGCGGGCGCACGAAGCTGCTCGTGCAGGCGGCGATCGCGATCGGGCTGTGGCTGGCGGCGACCGAGTACGTCGAGCTCAACGACACGCTGCGGCTGCGCGTGATCGACGCCTCGGTCGACCTCGGCTACCTCTACCCGCTGCTGATCCTGCTCGTCCTGATGGGGACGACGAACGCGGTCAACCTCACCGACGGCCTCGACGGGCTGGCCGCCGGCTGCAGCGCGATCGTGCTGCTCGCGTTCACGGCGATGACGTTCATCACGACCGGCGCGGGCCCGCAGGATCTGTCGCTGCTGTCGGCCTGCCTGGTCGGCGGCTGCGTCGGCTTCCTGTGGTTCAACTCGTTCCCGGCCGCCGTCTTCATGGGCGACACCGGCTCGCTGGGCCTGGGCGGGGCGATCGCCGCGATCGCCGTCATGACCCAGACCGAGGTGCTGCTGCTCGTGATCGGCGGGATCTTCGTGATCGAGGCGCTGTCGGTGGTGGTCCAGGTCTTCGCCTTCCAGCGCTTCCGCCGGCGCGTGCTCCTGATGGCGCCGATTCACCACCACTTCGAGATGCTCGCGTGGTCGGAGACGAAGATCATCCTGCGCTTCTGGATCGTCGCGGCGATCTGCAGCGCGATCGGGTTCACGCTCTACCAGCAGTCGATTCCCGGGTGAGCCGGCCCCCGCTGCCCGCCGGGCCCTTCCTGGTCGTCGGCCTCGCCCGCTCGGGGGAGGCGGCGGCGCGGATGCTGGCCGGACGCGGGGAGGAGGTCCTCGGCTGCGACTCCGGGACGCCGAGCGTGGACCTCCCGGGGATCGAGGCCCACACCGGCGTCGACGGCGTCGCGCTGCTCGACCGGGGCGTGCGCACCGTCGTCAAGAGCCCCGGCGTGCCGTCCGACGCGCCGGTCGCGGTCGAGGCGCGCAGGCGCGGCATCGGGGTCGTCGGCGAGCTCGAGCTGGCATGGCGGCTGCTGCCCAACCGCTTCGTCGCCGTCACCGGAACGAACGGCAAGACGACGACGGTCGAGCTGCTCGGGGCGATCTGGCGCGCGGCGCGCCTGCCGGTCGCCGTCGCGGGCAATGTCGGCACGCCGCTGTCGTCGCTGGTCGGCGAGATCGACCCGCAGGCGACCGTGATCTGCGAGGCGTCGAGCTTCCAGCTCGAGGACAGCTCGGCGTTCGCGCCCGAGGTCGCGGTGCTGCTGAACGTCGAGGAGGACCACCTCGACCGCCACGGCGACCTCGCCGCCTACCGCGACGCGAAGGCGCGCATCTTCGCCAACCAGACGCCCGCCGACCACGCGGTGACGCCGCCCGACCTGCGCCCCCGCGGTCGAGCCCGGTGGATCGGGTTCGGCGCCGGGGTGGACGACGGCGCGCACGTCGCCGAGGGCGCGATCCGCTTCGGCGAGACGCCGGTGCTGCCCGTCGGCGAGCTGCGCATCCGCGGCGCCCACAACCTCGACAACGCGCTCGCCGCCACCGCCGCGGCGCTCGCCGGCTGGCACGCGCAGGACCGCGACGGGGGCGGCCGGGCGCCCGACGTCACGCCCGCGGCCGTCGCCGACGCGCTGCGCACGTTCCCCGGCGTCGAGCACCGGCTCGAGGAGGTCGCGACGATCGCGGGCGTCCTCTACGTCAACGACTCCAAGGCGACCAACCCCGCGTCGGCGCTGCGCGGCATCGAGGCCTTCGAGGGCGGCGTCCACGCGATCCTCGGCGGCAGCCTCAAGGGCGGCGGCTTCGCGGCGCTGAGGCCGGCGGTCGCGGCGCGCTGCCGCGCCTGCTACCTGGTCGGCCCGGCCGCCGACCTCATCGCCGCCGACCTCGACGGCGCCGCGCCGCTGCACCGCTGCGAGGACCTCGAGCGCGCCGTCGACGCTGCGACCGCCGCCGCGCGGCCCGGCGACGTCGTGCTGCTCTCGCCGGCCTGCGCGAGCTTCGACGCCTTCCGCGACTACGAGCAGCGAGGCGCCCGCTTCAAGGAGCTGGCTCGCGCACGCGCCGGGGAATGAGTACGGCCGCGCGTGTCGAAGGAATGCCGGATGGCAGGACCCGCCGCCTCCGACCGGACCCGGACGCCGAGCCGCCGGGCGCCGGCCGGCGAGCGCCGGACGCGCCCGGTCGAGTACTCGATCCTCTACACGGCGACGCTCTGCATGCTCGCCGCGGGCGCGGTGATGGTCTACTCGGCGAGCTCGGCCGAGTCGCTGCTCGACGGCTCGGGCGACCCCTCGGCGTACCTCAAGCGCTACCTGATGCTCGGCATGGCCGGGCTCGCGCTGATGTACGCCGCGTCACGCTACGGCCTGCGGCTCGTACGGCAGCTGACGCCGCTGCTGCTGGGCGGCTCGTTCGCGCTGACGGTCGCCGTGATGTTGCCGGGCGTCGGTGTCAGCGTCAACGGCGCTACGCGCTGGCTCGGCGCCGGCCCGGTCCAGTTCCAGCCCTCCGAGCTGCTCAAGCTGTCGCTCGTCCTCTACGCCGCCCAGGTGCTGGCGACCCGGCCGCGCTCGATCGAGACGCTCGCCGGGATCTGCAGGCCGCTGCTGCTCGTGGTCGGCGCGGCGTTCGTGCTGCTGATGGCCCAGCCGGACATGGGCACGTCGATGGTGATCTGCTTCGCGATCGGCGCGCTGCTGGTGGCGGCGGGGACGCCGCTGCGTCACATCGGGGCGCTCGGTGGCGGCCTTGCGGCGCTCGCATTCGTGCTGGCGGTGATCGAGCCCTACCGGATGGCGCGCATGACCTCGTTCCTCAACCCGTTCGCCGATGCGGGCGACACCGGCTTCCAGGCTGTCCAGGGACTGACGGCGATCGGCTCGGGCGGCCTCTTCGGCGTCGGGCTCGGCGAGTCGGTGCAGAAGATCTTCTACCTCCCCGAGGCGCACACCGACATGATCCTGGCGATCATCGGCGAGGAGCTCGGCGTCGTCGGGATGCTCGGGGTCGCGTCGCTCTACGTGCTGATCGGCTACGCCGGCCTGCGCGCGGCGAAGGCCGCGCGCG
>JBBECV010000022.1:0-42915 GCA_040881635.1 Thermoleophilaceae bacterium | reverse complement strand
CCCCCCCCCCCCCCCCCCCCCCCCCGCGACCGCTACTCGAAGCTGCTCGCGGCCGGGATCACGTCGCTGATCCTCTGCCAGGCGACGCTCAACTTCTTCGCCGTGCTCGGCATGGCGCCGCTGACCGGCGTGCCGCTGCCGTTCATCTCCTACGGCAGCACGAACCTGATCGTGCTGCTGGGCGGCATGGGGCTGCTGCTGAACATCGCGGCGACGGGCGGCATGGCGGCGCGCGCCGCCAGGCCGCGGCTGCGAGCGATCGACGGAGGTCGCGCACGTGAAGGTCGCGATCGCGGCGGGCGGGACGGCGGGGCACGTGGTGCCGGCGCTGGCCGTCGCCGACGCACTGCGAGCTGACGGCGCGCAGGTCGAGTTCGTCGGCGGCGAGCGCGCCGAGGCGGAGCTCGTGCCGGCGGCCGGCTACTCGATCCACGCGCTGCGCGTCGCGGGCATCGACCGCCGCAACCCGCTGCGCGCGGCGCGGGCGGCCGCCCTCGCGATGCGCGCGACCGGGCGCGCCCGCCGCCTGCTGAGGGAGATCGGCGCGGACGTGGTCGTCGGCGGCGGCGGCTACGTCGCGGGACCGGTCGGCCTCGCCGCGCGCTCGCTGCGGCTGCCGCTCGTGCTGACCGAGGCCGACAGCCACCTCGGGATCGCCAACCGCCTGCTCGCCCCGCTGGCGGACAAAGTCTTCCTCGCCTTCCCGCTCGAGGGCCGCGACGGCGCGCGCTACGAGGTCGTCGGGCGGCCGATCCCCGCCGCGACGCTCGCCGCCGACCGCGCCGCCGCACGCCGGCGCTTCGGCATCGACCCCGACGAGCCGTGCCTGCTCGCCTTCGGCGGCTCGCTCGGCGCGCGGACGGTCAACGAGGCGGCCGTCGAGGCCTTCGGCGCCGCTGCCCCGTGCGCCGTCCTGCACGCCTGCGGCGTCCGTGACCACGCCGACCTCGCCGCGCGGCTCGAGCGGCTCGGCTCGCCACCGCACTACCGTCTGCACGCCTACGTCGAGCCGTTCGCCGACGCGCTGGCGGCCGCCGACCTCGTCGTCGGACGCTCGGGCGGGTCGGTCTTCGAGGTGGCGGCCGCCGGACTGCCGTCGATCCTCGTGCCATACCCGAGCGCGACCGCCGACCATCAGACGCTCAACGCACGCCACGTCGAGGCCGCCGGCGCCGCCGTCGTGGTGCCCGACGCCGAGCTCGACGGCCCGCGGCTGGCGCGCGAGGTCGGCGCGCTGCTCGCCGATCCGGGCCGCCTGCGCCAGATGGCCGCCGCCGCGCGCGCGGTCGCCCGCCCCGACGCCGCCGAGCGGATCGCCCGCGCGGTGCTCGAGCTCGGCGGCCGCGGGCGCGGCGCGGGGGAGGGCGCGTGAGCGCGGCGACCGCCTTCGCCGGCCGCCGGCTGCACTTCGTCGGCATCGGCGGCGCCGGGATGAGCGGCCTCGCCCTCGTCGCGCGTCAGCTCGGCGCCGACGTGACCGGCTCGGACCGGGCCGAGTCCTCCTACTCCGCGCGCCTGCGCGAGCACGGCATCGAGCCGGCGATCGGGCACGCCGCGGGCAACCTGCCGGCGGGCGCCGAGGTCGTGGTCTCGACGGCGATCCCGGAGCGGAACCCCGAGCTCGTCGCGGCGCGCTCCGCCGGTGCGCCGATCATCCATCGCGGCGACCTGCTCGGCGAGCTGACGCGACTTAAGCGCTGCATCGCGATCGGCGGCACCCACGGCAAGACCACGACCTGCGGCATGGTCGCCCACGTCCTGCGCGAGACCGGCCGCGACCCGGCGTTCCTGATCGGCGGCGAGCTGCGGTCGGCGGGGACGAACGCGGCCTGGGGGGAGGGGGAGTGGATCGTCGCCGAGGCCGACGAGTCGGACCGCTCCTTCCTGAAGCTGGCGCGCGACGTCGCCGTCGTCACCAACGTCGAGCTCGACCACCACGCGACCTACCGCTCGCTCGACGAGCTCGAGCGGGCGTTCCGCGAGTTCACCGCGCCGGCGGGTTGCGTCGTGGCGTGGTCCGACGCCCGCCGCGCGCTCGGCGACGACGTCGCGGGTGGGATTGTCGAGTACGACATCTCGGGCGCGGGGCGTGGCGCTGCGCGGGCCGTCGACGCCGCCGCCGCCGTGGGGCTGTCCGCCGACGACGTCGAGCTGCGCCCACTCGGCGCCCGCTTCTCCGTCGACGGCGCCGCGGTCGATCTCGCCGTGCCCGGCCGCCACAACGTCCTCAACGCGCTCGCCGCCCTGGCGGCGTGCCGCGCGGCGGGCGTCGAGCTGGCCGAGGCGGCGCCCGCGCTCGCGACCTTCGCCGGCACCGGCCGCCGCTTCGAGGACCGCGGCCGAACGGCGTCCGGAGCGCGCGTCTTCGACGACTACGCCCACCACCCGACCGAGGTCCGCGCGACGCTCGAGGCGGCGCGCACGCTTGGCGCGCGGCGGATCGTGGCCTGCTTCCAGCCTCATCTCTACTCGCGCACGCGCGAGCTTGCGCGCGAGTTCGGCCGCGCGCTCGCGCTCGCCGACGTCGTCGTCGTGCTCGACGTCTACCCGGCGCGCGAGCGCGCCGAGGACTTTCCCGGCGTCAGCGGCCTAACGATCGCCGAGGCGGTCGCCGACGCCGCGGCCGGCCGGCCGGTCTGGTGGCTGCCGACGATGGACGTGGCCGAACGGATGCTGCGCGACCGGCTCACGACGGGCGATGCCCTGCTCACGCTCGGTGCCGGTGACGTCGACGTGCTCGCCACCCGCCTGATCGAGGTGGCGGACGGGGAGGAGAGGGCCCGGTGATGCCGCCCGGCGTCGAGCGCGACCGGCCGCTCGCGCGGCTGACGACCGTCCGCACCGGCGGCCCGGCCGACTACTTCGCCCGCCCCGACGGCAAGGAGCGGCTGGCCGAGCTGCTCGCCTGGGCCGACCGCGGGCGGCTCGACGTAGGAGTGGTCGGCTCGGGATCGAACCTGCTGGTAGCCGACGATGGATTCCGAGGACTGGTCATCAAGCTCGACGGCGAGCTCGCGCGGATCGACCGCGACGGCGACCGCCTGCTGTGCGGGGGCGGCGCGCGGCTGCCGCAGGCGGCGGCGCGCGCCGCGCGCGAGGGCCTCACGGGGCTGGAGTTCGGCGTCAACATCCCCGGCACGGTCGGCGGCGCGGTCAGGATGAACGCGAACGCCTATGGCGGCGACCTCTCGCGGGTGCTGGAGTGGGTCGACGTCGCGACGCCGGCGGGGTCCGAGCGGCGCGTCCCGGCCGATCTCGGCTTCTCCTACCGGCGCTCGAACCTGGGGCCGCTCGAGATCGTCGCGCGCGCGTCGTTCGGCCTTGCGCCCGACGACCCCGAGGCCGTCAAGGCGACGCTCGCCGACATGCGCCGGCGCCGGCGCGACGCGCAACCGTCGGGGATCAAGACGTTCGGCTCGACCTTCAAGAACCCGGACGATCCGCGCGCCGGCGGCCGCAGCGCCGGGGTCCTGCTCGACGAGGCAGGCTGCCGCGGACTCGCCGTCGGCGGCGCCCGCTTCTCCGAGAAGCACGCCAACTTCGTCGAGAACGCCGGCGAGGCGACGACCGCCGACGTCGTGGCGCTGATGGCGGCCGGGCGCCGCCGCGTGCGCGAGCGCTTCGGCGTCGCCCTCGAGCCCGAGGTCCAGCTGCTCGGCGAGGTCGACACCTCGGCCCTCTACGACTCGTGAGGGCCGTCGCCGCGATCCGCAGGCCCGGCGCCGCCGCCGCACGGCTGCGCTCCGCGCTGACCCCCGGGCCGCGGATGCGCCGCCGCGCGCTCGCCGTGCTTGCGCTGGCCGCGCTGCTGACCGCCCTCTACCTGCTCTGGTTGCGCGACTCGTCGCTCGTCGCCGTCGACGAGGTGACGGTCACCGGCGTCACGACGCGCGACGGCGAGCGCGTCCGCTCCGCCCTGACCGCCACGGCCGAGACGATGACCACCCTGCACGTCGACGTCGGGCGGCTCGAGCGGGCGGCCGCGGCGTTCCCGGCCGTCGCGGCGGTCGAAGCCGTGCCCGACTTCCCCAACGGCCTCGTGGTGCGGGTCACCGAGCACCGGCCCGTGGCGCTGTTGCAGGGGGGACACGGACAGGTGCCGGTCGCGGCGGACGGCTCGATCCTCGCCGGCCTGTCGGTCGACGGCGAGCTGCCGGCGATCCCGCTGCGCGGGTCGCTGCCCGACCGGCGCCTGGGCCCCGGGGCCGCGCTCGATGCCGCGCGCGTGGCGGGCGCGGCGCCGGCCGTGATCGCACGCCGCCTCGACGGCGTCCGCCGCGACGACCGCGGACGCGGCGTGGTCGCCCAGGTCGAGGACGGGCCCGAGATCGTCTTCGGCGACGCCGAGCGGCTGGCCGCCAAGTGGGCGGCTGCGGTCCGCGTGCTGGCCGACGAGGAGGCGGCCGGCGCCGCGTACGTCGACGTCCGAATTCCCGCCCGCCCGGTCGCAGGCGGCTTCGCCGTCGACCCCGCATACACTCAACTCGAGGTCGAGAGTTCGGCCGACCCTCCACCCTCGCTGTAGCCTGAGGCTGCACGATGCGTTGCAGCGCCGAGTTGACAACTCGGGCGATTTCCGCCTACAGTGCTCGATTGCAGCGATTCCTCGACGGCACCGCGAACCCTCGATGATCGCTTGACCTCCGGACGTCACCGTCCGATAGGGGACTTCAACCGACACGGACCCGACCACGAGGCGACGATCACGATGGACACTGGGAGCTACTTGGCGGTCATAAAGGTCGTCGGCATCGGCGGCGGCGGCACGAACGCGGTCAACCGCATGGTCGACGCGGGCCTCAAGGGCGTCGAGTTCATCGCCGTCAACACCGACGCGCAGGCGCTCCAGATGTGCGACGCCGACGTCAAGCTCCAGATCGGCGACCAGCTCACGCGCGGGCTCGGCGCCGGGGCGGACCCCGACGTCGGCGGCGGCGCGGCCAACGAGAGCCGCGACGAGATCAAGGAGGCGCTCAAGGGCGCGGACATGGTCTTCGTCACCGCAGGCGAGGGCGGCGGCACCGGCACCGGCGCCGCGCCGGTCGTCGCCGAGGTTGCCAAGCAGGAGATCGGCGCGCTGACGGTCGGCGTCGTCACGCGCCCGTTCGACTTCGAGGGCAGCCAGCGCAAGCGCCAGTCCGACGAGGGCATCGACCGCCTCCGCGAGGAGGTCGACACGCTGATCGTGATCCCGAACGAGAAGCTGCTGGCCGTCGTCGAGCGCCGGACCAGCATCCTCGAGGCGTTCCGCGAGGCCGACAACGTCCTGCGTCAGGGCGTCCAGGGCATCACCGACTTGATCACGATCCCCGGTCTGATCAACCTCGACTTCGCCGACGTGCGCACGATCATGCACGACGCCGGCTCCGCGCTGATGGGCATCGGCGAGGCCGGGGGAGAGAACCGCGCCGTCGAGGCCGCCCGCAACGCGATCTCCAGCCCACTGCTCGAGCAGTCCGTCGAGGGCGCGACCGGCATCCTGCTCAACATCACCGGCGGCAGCGACCTCGGCCTGTTCGAGGTCAACGAGGCGGCCGAGATCATCCAGGGCGCCGCCGACCAGAGCTCGAACATCATCTTCGGCGCCGTCGTCGACGACGGCCTCGACGACTCCGTCCGCGTCACCGTGATCGCCACCGGCTTCGAGGGCGCCCGCTCACGGCCGCTGTTCGCCGAGGACTCGACCGGCCGCCGCCGCGAGCCCCGCCGGCGCGACGTCTCGATGGACGACAACCAGCGCTCGTCGCTCGAGATCTCCGACGACGACATAGACATCCCCTCCTTCCTCAAGGACTGACCGGCGGCGTCTGGACGCGCCTGACGGCACCCGACGGACGTCCCGGTGCCGCCTGCACCGGGACATCCGCCGTGCACCGTCAGATCGCGCCCAGCCACTCGCCGGGTAGCCTGCGCACGCGTGCCGCAGGCCGCCGACACCCTCCGCCGCACGCCGCTGCACGACCGCCACGAGGCGGCCGGTGGGCGGCTGGTCCCGTTCGCGGGCTGGGAGATGCCCGTCCAGTACGAGGGGGTGCGCCAGGAGCACCTGGCGGTCCGTCGCGCCGCGGGCATCTTCGACGTCTCGCACATGGGCCAGGTCGAGACCACCGGTCCCGGCGCCGAGGCCTTCCTGCAGCGACTGCTCTCCAACGACGTCACCCGCCTGGCCGCGGGCGGCGCGCAGTACTCGCTGCTCTGCCGCGAGGACGGCGGCGTGCTCGACGACCTCTTCACCTATCGCCTCCCCGGCGACGGGCCGCGCTTCCTGACCGTCACCAACGCGTCGAACCACGAGCGCGACCACGCCTGGCTCGCCGACCACGCCGCCGGCTTCGACGTCCGCGTCGCCGACGCCGCCGACCGCCACGCGATGCTCGCCGTGCAGGGCCCGGCGGCGCGCGCCGCCGTCGAGCGCATCGCCGGCAGTGCACTGCCCGCCCGGATGCGCACCGCGACGGTCCCGGTCGCCGGCATCGACTGCCTGGTCTGCGGCACCGGCTACACCGGCGAGGACGGGGTCGAGATCCTCGCGTCGCCCGAGCGCGCTGGCGAGATCTGGGACGCGCTGCTCGCCGAGGGCGTGGTCGCGGTCGGCCTCGGCGCGCGCGACACGCTGCGCCTCGAGGCCTGCTTCCACCTCTACGGCAACGACCTCTCGCTCGACCGCAACCCGATCGAGGCCGGGCTCGGCTGGGCCTGCAAGCTCGACACCGGCTTCGTCGGCGCGGATGCCCTGCGCGGCTTCGAGCCCGCGGACGCGCTCGTCCCGCTCGCCTTCACCGGCCCGGGCATCCCACGCCAGGGAAACGCCGTCCGGACCGAGCACGGCGACGGCGTCGTGACGAGCGGCAGCCTGTCGCCCTGCCTGGAGATCGGTATCGGGATGGCATACGTTCCCGTGGCGGCGGCCGAGCCCGGCACGCCGATCGAGGTCGACGTGCGCGGCAAGCTGCGCGCGGCCGAGGTCCGCAGCAAGCCCCTGTACCCCCAGCCGTAGGAGGAGAGACGCCGACGTGGCAGCCGACTATCCCGAGGACCTGAAGTACCACGCCGAGCACGACTGGGCGCGGATCGAGGGCGACGTCGCCACCTTCGGCGTGACGTGGTACGCGCAGGACGCGCTCGGCGAGGTCGTCTTCTACGACCCGCCGGAGGTCGGCTCCACGGTGTCCAAGGACCAGGCCTACGCCGAGGTCGAGTCGGTCAAGGCCGTCTCGGACGTCTTCGCGCCCCTCTCGGGGGAGATCGTCGAGGTCAACGAGAGCCTCGCCGACAGCCCCGAGCGGATCAACACCGACCCCTACGGCGACGGCTGGCTCGTCAAGGTCAGGCTCAGCGATCCGAGCGAGATCGACTCGCTGCTGGACGTCGGCGCCTACCACGATCTGCTTACTTAGTTGGTCGTAAGGCGGCGTCCGCCGCGCACGGCAGCCTCGACGCCGACACCTCCATGAGCCGCTACACCTCCGCAACAGACGCCGACCGGCGCACGATGCTCGACGCGATCGGCGTCGGCTCGGTCGACGACCTCTTCGCCGAGATCCCGGAGGGGGTCCGCCTGCGGCGCCCGCTCGACCTGCCCCCCGGGATGGCCGAGCAGGACGTCCACGACCACCTCGCCGCGCTCGCCGCCCGCAACAGCCACTGCGATGCGGAGACGAGCTTCCTCGGCGCCGGGATGTACGACCACTACACGCCGGCGCTGATCGACTCGATCCTCCAGCGCTCGGAGTTCCTGACGCCGTACACGCCGTACCAGCCTGAGATCTCGCAGGGCGGGCTGCAGGTGATGTTCGAGTACCAGACGGCGATCTCGGAGCTGACGGGCCTGCCGGTCTCCAACGCCTCCGTCTACGAGGGCCCGTCGGCGGTCGCGGCGGCCGGCTACCTGGCGAAGCTCGAGACCAAGCGCGGCAAGCTCGTCGTCTCCCGCGGGCTCCACCCGCACTCGCGCGAGACGCTCGCCACCCATGCCGCCGGCTACGGGATGACCGTCGCCGAGGCGGGCCTCGACGCCAAGGGCGTCACCGACGTCGACGCGCTCGCCGGCCTCGTCGGCGACGACACCGCCGCGGTCTTCGTCCAGCAGCCCAACTTCCTCGGCAGCGTCGAGGAGCTCGGCACGCTCGGCGAGGCGGCCAAGCGGACCGGCGCGCTGTTCGTCGTCGCCGCCGACCCGCTGCCGCTCGGGATCCTCGAGCCGCCCGGCGCGCTCGGCGCCGACATCTGCGTCGGCGAGGGGCAGACGCTCGGCAACCGGCTCGACTTCGGCGGTCCGTCGTTCGGCTTCTTCGCCGCCGCCGAGCGCTTCATCCGCAAGCTGCCGGGCCGGATCGCGGGCGAGACGCGCGACGTCGACGGCAAGCGCGGCTTCGTGCTCACGCTGCAGACGCGCGAGCAGCACATCCGGCGCGAGAAGGCGACGCACAACATCTGCACCGCCCAGGCGCTCAACGCGCTCGCCGGCACGATCTACCTCTCCTGGCTGGGCAAGCGCGGCGTCGTCGAGCTCGGCGAGCTGATGCTGCGCCGCACGCACTACGCCCGCGAGGCGCTCGGCCTCGAGCCGATCAACCCCGGCCCGATCGTGCGCGAGTTCGCCGTCCGCGTCCCCGATCTCGACGCGCTCTTCGAGCGTGCCCGCTCGGCCCGGATCAACCCCGGGTACCGCCTCGGACGCGACTACCCGGAGTACGGCGACGGCCTGCTCGTCGCCATAACCGAGCGCAGGACCAAAGGTGACATCGACGGCTTGGCCGCGGTGGCCGCTGCCGTTCGGGAGGGTGCGGCGGTATGAGCACCGCGAAGTTGGACCCCAGGGCCGACGAGCAGACGCTCACCATCTTCGAGAAGTCGAAGGAGGGTCGGCGCGCCTTCACCGCGCCCGAGACCGACGTGCCCGAGGTTCCGGTCGCCGAGCTGCTGCCGGACTGGGCGCGCCGCCAGCGCCCGGCCGATCTCCCGGAGATCTCCGAGCCCGAGATCGTCCGTCACTACAACGGGCTCTCGAAGAAGAACTTCGACCTCGACACCGGCTTCTACCCGCTCGGCTCGTGCACGATGAAGCACAACCCGAAGCTGCACGAGCGCGTCGCCGCGCTGCCGGGCCACGCGCGCCTGCACCCGCTTCAGGACGAGGGTCAGGCGCAGGGGGCGCTCGAGTTGATGTGGAGCCTCCAGCGGGCGCTCGGCGAGATCGCCGGCCTCCCGCACGTCTCGCTCCAGCCGTCCGCCGGCTCGCACGGCGAGCTCGCGGGGCTGCTGGTCACCCGCGCCTACCACGAGGACCGCGGCGAGACGCGCCACAAGGTGCTGACCCCGGACACCGCCCACGGCACCAACCCGGCGACCGTGACGATGGCCGGCTACGAGGTCGTCAAGGTCGGCACGGCGCCCGACGGCGGCGTCGACCTCGACGACCTGCGCGCGAAGGCCGACGAGGACGTCGCCTGCCTGATGCTCACGAACCCGAACACGCTCGGCCTGTTCGACAGCAACATCGAGGAGATCGCGGCGATCGTCCACGAGGTGGGGGCGACGCTCTACTACGACGGCGCCAACCTCAACGCCGTGATGGGCATCTCGCGGCCCGGCGACATGGGCTTCGACATCGTCCACTTCAACCTGCACAAGTCGTTCACCCAGCCGCACGGCGGCGGCGGCCCCGGCGCCGGCCCGATTGCCGTCTCCGACCGCATCGAGCCGTTCATCCCGCGGCCGCAGGTCGTGCGCGAGGAGGGCCGCAACGGCGACGGCCCGCGGTTCGCGCTCGACCATGACCGCCCGCAGTCGATCGGGAAGCTGCGCGGCTTCCAGGGCAACTTCGGCGTCTTCGTCCGCTCCTACGCCTACATCCGCTCGCTCGGCGGCGACGGCCTGCGCGAGGCCTCCGAGACCGCCGTCCTCAACGCCAACTACCTGCGCGCCCTGCTCGCCGATCCCGAGATCGCCGACTGCCTGCCGATCGCCTTCGACCGCATCTGCATGCACGAGTTCGTCCTCTCGGGCCGCGGCGCCAAGGAGAAGCTCGGCATCAAGACGCTCGACATCGCCAAGCGCATGCTCGACCACGGCGTCCACCCGCCGACGGTCTACTTCCCGCTGCTCGTCGACGAGGCGCTGATGATCGAGCCGACCGAGACCGAGACCAAGGAGCGCCTCGACGACTTCGCCGACGTCGTCCGCTCGATCCTCGCCGAGGCCGCCGGCGATCCCGACATCGCCCGCAACGCCCCCTACACCACGCCCGTCCGCCGCCTCGACGAGGTCGCCGCCGCCAAGCACCCCGTAGTCCGCCAGCCGCCCGCCTAACTGCCATGTAGCGCGTCTGTCGGCAAGTGGTAACACATGTGCGGGTAGCATGTGCGCATGGGGCGCTTGAATCGCCGTGTGCACGTTCTTCTCGATGACGACCGGCTTGAGCAGCTACGCAAGCGGGCTGAGGCCAAGGGCGCCTCGGTCGGCGAGTTGATCCGCTCTGCGATCGATCGCGAGCTCGAGTCCGACGCCCAGGACGAGCTCGAGGCCGCCGCTCGCTCGTTCCTCGCCGCGCCGCCGTTCCCCGTGCCGTCCGACCCGCGGGAGCTGCGACGCGAGCTCGACGAATTGTGGGAGCGGAAGCCCTGGCCGGAGCCGGAATCGCGATGAGGCGGGTCTACGTCGACGCCAACGTGTTCCTCTATGCGGTGGGCCACGACTCGCCCTATCGCGATCCCGCTCGGCGCGTGATCGGGGCGCTCGCCGACCAGACGGTCGCCGCCGAGACGAGCGTGCTGACGTTGCAGGAGGTGGTGAACCACAGGCGGCGCCGCGGCGACCGCCGGCCGGCCGGCCGTGGGCGCGAGATCGACCGCCTCTGCACCGTGCGCCCCGCGACCCGCGAGCTCCTCCTCGCGGCGCTCGACCTGGTCGACGGGCACCCTCATCTGATCCCGGCTGATGCCGTCCACGCCGCGACGGCCCTCGCTCACGGGGTCGGCACGATCATCACCGGGGACGACGACTTCGACCGGTTCCCCGATCTGCGACGAGTCGACCTCCTCGATGGCGCCTCGATGGCGGCGGTGCTGGGGAACTGAATAACCTCCCGCGCCGCATGCGGATCTTCAGCGGCATCCAGCCGACGGGGCGCAAGCACCTCGGCAACCACATCGGCGCGGTGCGGGGGTACGTGGAGGGTCAGGACAGGGGGGATCCGGCGATCTACTGCATCGTCGACCTGCACGCGATCACGGTCTCCCACGACCCGAGCGAGCTGCGCAGCTACCTCTACGACACCGCCGCGATGCTGCTCGCCTCCGGGCTCGACCCGGCCCGCTGCATCCTGTTCCGCCAGAGCGACGTGCGCGAGCACACCGAGCTCTGCTGGCTGCTCGCGTCGGTGACGGCGCACGGCGACCTCAACCGCATGCACCAGTTCAAGGAGAAGTCCGCGCGTCAGCGCGAGCTGGTGTCGGCCGGCCTGTTCCTCTACCCGGTGCTCCAGGCCGCCGACGTGCTCGCCTACCGCGCAGACGAGGTGCCCGTCGGCGACGACCAGCGCCAGCACCTCGAGCTGACGCGCGACGTCGCGCTGCGCTTCAACGCCACCTACGGCGAGATCCTCACCGTGCCCGAGCACCGCATCCCCGAGGTCGGCGCTCGGATCATGGATCTGCAGGACCCGACCGCCAAGATGTCGACGACGGGCAGCGAGGAGCGCGGGCGGATCTACGTCGACGACGAGGAGAAGGCGATCCTCAAGAAGGTCAAGAGCGCCGTCACCGACTCCGGCAGCGAGGTTCGCCGCGGGCCCGGCAAGGAGGGAATCTCGAACCTGATCGACATCTACTCGGTCGTGCGCGGGCTCGCGCCAGACGACGTCGAGCGCGAGTTCGAGGGCCAGCAGTACGGGACCTTCAAGGTCGCCGTCGCCGAGGCCGTGGCCGACTACCTGCGCCCCGTCCGCGAGCGCTACGCCGAGCTGCGCTCCGACGAGGCGGCGCTCGAGTCCGCCCTCCGCGACGGCGCCGACCGCGCCCGCGCGATCGCCGCCGAGACGCTCCGGGACGTACGCGCTGCGATGGGGGTCGGCCCACCCTGAGCCGCGCCGCGCCGATCGCGCTGCTCGACGTCCCGCTCGACTGCTCGGGCGCGGGACGCGGCGAGGAGCGCGCGCCCGCCGCGCTGAGAGCGGCAGGGCTGCTCGATCGGCTAGCGGCGCGTGACGCGGGCGCGGTCGACGCGCGCATCCGCGACTCACGCCGGGACAGGGTGACCGGCGTCGTCGGGGCGGGCGACGTGCGTCGCGCGACGTCCGCCATCGCCGCCGCGGTGCGGGGCCTGGTGGACGGCGGCGGGCTCCCGCTCGTGCTCGGCGGCGACTGCACGCTGCTGCTCGGCGTCTTCCAGGCGCTGCCGACCGGCTGTGGCCTGTGGTTCGTCGACGGGCATGCCGACTTCCTCGACGGCGAGACCTCGCCGACTGGCGAGGCCGCCGACATGGACCTCGCCGTCCTGACCGGCCATGGCCCGCCGGGGCTGCTGGACGTCGACGGACCGCTGCTCGATCCGGCGTCGGCGGTCCTGCTCGGGCATCGCCCGTCGCATCTCGACGAGGGCGTCGCACTTGAGAACGCCCGCCTCGACCCGCGCATCCATGCGCTGACGGCTCCGGAGGTGCGCGAGCGCGGGCCGGGCCGCGTCGGGGAGGAGGCAGCCCAGCGGCTCGCCGGCCGGCCCTCGTGGCTGCACCTCGATCTCGACGTCCTGGACGCGGACGTCATGCCCGCCGTCAGCTACCCGCAGCCGCTCGGGCTCGGATGGGACGACCTCACGGCTCTCGCGCGACCGCTCGTCGCGGCGCCGGGCCTGGCCGGCATCTCGGTCGCCGACTTCGATCCGGACGGCGATCCGGACGGCGCCCATGCCGATCGGGTCGTCGACCTGCTGGGCTCCCTGCTCGTCGCTTGAGCGCGCGATGCGCCGCCGTCGGCGGCTGGGTCTAGGCTTGCCCCGGTGTCCGTCGCCGCGCTCGATCTCGACCTGGAGGTCTTCCAGGGTCCCTTCGACCTCCTGCTGACGCTCGTCCTGCGCGACGAGGTCGACCTGCTCGAGGTGGAGCTCGCCGACGTCGTGCTCACCTACATCGAGCATCTGGAGGCGACGGGCGAGCTCGATCTCGAGGCGGCGACCGAGTTCCTCGTCCTGATCGCCGCGCTGCTCGAGCTCAAGTCGCGGCTGATGCTGCCGCGCGAGGAGGAGGAGGGGCTCGACCTCGAGCCCGGCGAGGCGGCAGAGGAGCTGCTCGCCCGGATGCTCGAGTACCGCCGCTACAAGCAGGCCGCCGGCTTCCTCACCGAGCGCCTCGCCGCCGAGGACGGTCACCGCTACCGCTCGGCGCCGCTGCCGCCCGAGCTGCGACGCGTCTCCGCCGATGTCGCCGAGGCGGCCTACGACCCGGCCAAGCTCGCGAAGGCCATCGGCGGCCTGCTGCGCACCCCGCCGAAGCTCGACCTCGACCACGTTGCCCGCCCGCACGTCTCGATCGAGCAGCGCCTAGCCCACATGCGCGGCCTGCTCTCCCGGATCGGCACGTTCTCGTTCGACGACGCCGTCAAGGACTCCGACCGCCTCACCGAGGCCGTCACGCTGTTCGCGCTGCTCGAGCTCTACAAGGCGGGCGAGGCCGAGTGGGACCAGCCAGAGGCCTTCGGCCCGATCACGGTCCGGGCGGGGCGGGCGTGAGCGACGGCACGCCCGACCAGACCGACGCCGCGCCGGAGGCCCGTGAGACCGAGGCGACCGTCCCCGAGACCGCCGCCCCGGGCGAGCGGCCCGCCGGGATGCAGGACCTCGCCCGCGTCGTCGAGGCGCTGCTGTTCCTGTCGCCCGACCCCGTCTCGCTCGACCGTCTCGCGGACGCCTGCGAGGCCGGCGAGGACGAGATCGTCGAGGCGCTTCACCGCCTGCGCGAGCACTACGCCGAGGGCTACCGCGGCGTCGTCCTGCGCGAGGTCGCCGGCGGCTTCGCGCTCGCCACCGACCCGGTCGCCGAGCGCGCCGCCCGCCGCCTGCTGGCCAAGCCCCGCACCCCGCCGCTCACCCAGGCCCAGGCCGAGTGCCTCGGCATCGTCGCCTACCTGCAGCCCGTCTCGCGCCCCGAGATCGCCCGCATCCGCGGCGTCGCCTCGGAGTCCGCCGTCGGCACGCTGCTTGAGCGCGGGCTGATCGACGAGCACGGCCGCTCCCGCTTCGGCGCCGTCCTCTACCGCACCACCGACCTCTTCCAGAAGCTCTTCGGCCTCGAGGCCCTCGACTCCCTCCCCGACATCGCCCAGTTCGACCCCTCGCCGGAGGACGAGCAGGAGCTCCGAGACCGCCTCCTCAAGGCCGGCGAGCAGCGCCAGGGCACCGACTGAGCTAGCTCTGCACCACGAGCTGGCCGCATGCCGCGTCGATGTCGCGTCCGCGGGTCAGCCGGACCGTCGCGGGGACGCCGCGCTCCTCCAGCGCGGAGTGGAAGGCGTCGATCGCCTCGCGGCTCGAGCCCTCATACGGCGAGCCGGTCGGGTTGTAGGGGATGAGGTTGACCTTGAACGTGTTCTCCGGCCGGAGCAGGTCGGCGAGCTGGACGGCCTGCTCGTAGCGGTCGTTGACGCCGGCGAGCATCAGGTACTCGACGAACACCTTGCGCCGCCGTGCCTCGTGCCAGCGCCGGCAGGCGTCGAGCACGTCGGCGAGCGGATAGCGCTCGTTGACGGGCATCAGCTCGGAGCGCAGCGCGTCGTCGGGCGCGTGCAGCGACAGCGCCAGCCGGATCGTCGGGCCCTCGCGCTCGGTCAGCCGCTCGATGCCCGGGATCCAGCCGACGGTCGAGATCGTCGTGCTGCTGGGGTGGATCCCGATGTCGGGCAGTCGCTCGCAGGCGGCGAGCACCGAGTCGAGGTTGAGCAGCGGCTCGCCCATGCCCATGAACACCGCGTGATCGACCTCCTCCTTGCGGCGGAAGTGCAGCGCCTGGTCGAGGATCTCCGACGCCGTCAGGTTGCGGCCGAACCTCATCGTCCCGGTCGCGCAGAAGGTGCAGGTCAGCGGGCATCCCGATTGGCTCGACAGGCACAGCGACCGCCGGCCGTCGCGGTAGCGCATCAGGACGGTCTCCAGCGGGCGCCCGTCGGCCGTCGCGAACAGCGCCTTCTCGGTTCCGTCGCTCGACAGCGCCTCACGCTCGACCGACAGCGACGAGAACGGAACCGCCTCGGCGAGCGCCTCGCGCAGCGCTGCCGGGAGATTCGTCATCTCGTCGTAGGACGCCGCCCCGCGCGCCATCCACTCCCACACCTGCTTGGCGCGGAATGCCGGCTCCCCGCGCTCGGCGAGGAAGCTGTCGAGCCGCTCGAGGTCCATCGCGGCAAGGATGGCAGCCGGCGCGGTTAAAGCAGCTGCCGTCGAGGGCCGATCAGGTCAGGTGACGGCATGGTGAACCCGGCTTCCGATTCCTCCGCGGCGCAGGCGCCCGACGATGTCGCCGACGACTTCGTCGGCTTCGCCAGGCCCGAGATCGACGGCGACGCTATCGCCGAGGTGCTCGCGACGCTGCGCTCGGGCTGGCTGGTGGCGGGGCCGCGCGTCGGCGCCTTCGAGCGGCTGCTCGGGGACCGTCTCGGGACCGGCGACCGCGTGCGCTGCCTGTCGTCCTGCTCGGCGGCGCTGTTCCTGGCGCTTCGCTGCGAGGAGGTGGGGCCCGGCGACGAGGTGCTCCTACCCGCCATCACCTTCGTCGGCTGCGCCAACGCGATCCACCAGTTGGGCGCGACGCCCGTCCTCGTCGACGTCGATCCGAGCACGGGCCTCGTGGACCTCGAGCACGCGGCGACGCTCGTCGGCCCGCGCACGCGGGCGCTGATGGCCGTCCACCTCGGCGGTCGGCCGCTCGATCCCGAGGCGCTGACTGGCTTCCGGGACCGCTTCGGCGTCGCGGTGGTCGAGGACGCCGCGCACGCGATCGGCGCCGCGTGGGGGGAGCGGCCGGTCGGCGCCTACGGCAACGCGACGGCGTTCTCGTTCCACGCCACCAAGAACATGACGACGGTCGAGGGCGGTGCCCTGGTGGCCGACAGCGCCGCGAACGCCGAGCGCGTAAGGCGCCTGGCCTGCCAGGGGATCAGCGCCTCGTCGTGGGACCGCCACGGCTCGCGCTGCCCGGCCGACTACGACGTCATCGAGCCGGGCTACAAGCTCGCGATGAACGACGTCGCCGCCGCGCTGGGCATCCACCAGCTGCGTCGCCTGGATGCGGCGATCGACCGGCGCGAGCGGCTGAGGCGGCGCTACGACGCCGCGCTCGCCGAGCTCCCGCTGGATCTCGAGCCCGACGTCGGGCCCGGGGTGCGCCACGCCCGCCACCTCTACAGCGTCCGCGTGCGCGAGGACGCTGCCGTCTCGCGTGACGACGCGATCGTGGGCCTGCGCCAGCGCGGGGTGGGGGCCACCGTCCACTTCAAGAGCCTTCACCGGCTGACCTGGCTCGAGCACCTGACGGCAGCGACCGACTCGGACCTGCCGGCTGCGGCACGGTGGTCGTGCACGACGCTCAGCCTGCCGCTGTACCCGTCGCTCAGCGATGCGCAGCAGGACCGGGTCGTCGATGCCGTCGGGGAGCTGCTGGCCCCGTGACGGCGGCCGGCGACAGCCTCGCCCGCGGCGACACGGTCGTCGCCGGAGTCCGCACCGCCTATCCGGTGGGAGCGCGCGTCGTCGACCTGGCGGTCGTGGCGGTCCTGAGTCCCGTGCTGGCCTTCGTCGCGGCGATCGTCGCGATTGCCGTCGCGCTCGACTCGCCGGGGCCGGTGTTGTTCCGATCGGTGCGGATCGGCCGCGACGGGCGGCGGTTCGAGATGCTCAAGTTCCGGACGATGGTGCACCGGTGCGCCGGTCCGAGCATCAGCTGCGACGGCGACGCCCGCTATACGCCGGTCGGCCGCCTGCTGGCGGCGGCGCGGCTCGACGAGCTGCCCCAGGTCTGGAACGTCGCGTGTGGGGAGATGCGACTGGTCGGGCCCCGCCCTGAGGTCGAGCAGTTCGTGCGTGCACAGGCGGGCGCCTACCGGCAGATCCTGGCTTTGCCACCGGGGATAACGGGGCCGACGCAGCTCGCCTTCGCCGACGAGGGGCGGCGCCTGGCGCTGGTAGCGGACCCGGAGCGCGTCTACGCGGAGGAGATCCTGCCCGTCAAGGTGCGGCTGGACGTCGACTACGTCCGGCGGCGTTCGCTGCGCCGGGACATGGTGGCGATAGCTCACACGTGGCTCGTGCCCGGCCGTCAGCTCGCGCTCGCGCTCCGTGATGACAGACACGCTCGCGGGCGGCCCGTCGAGGCGCTCGCCGGCGCCGCGACGATGGTGCTGGCCGTCGTCGCGATGGTCGCCGCCTTCGCGGCTCAGGGTGCCACGACGGCGTTCTAGGCTGCCGGGACCGTTGGCCTCGGCGGACCGTTCACGCGCTGCGCCGCGTCCGCGCAGCGACCACGCCGGCGCCGACGCCGACCACGGCGATCAGGCCGAGCAGCGACGCGCCGACCAGGCGGGACGGCGTCGCGTCGCCAGCGCTCGTCGGGCCTGGCTTCACCGCGCCGGCGGCGGTCGGCGGCTGCGCGCCGCCGCCGGGATCGCCCTCTCCGCCCGCCGTCGCGGCGCCGGCCTCGCCGGCTCCGTGCCCGCTGGCGCGCGCGGCGACGCCCGGCACCCGCGACGACGAGCCGAAGTTGTTCTCGGAGCGGATCGGCGACGCGTCGGCAGCCGGCGAGCCCGCGGGGCCGGCAGGGTCGGCTTGCCGATTGGCGCGCGGGGCGGCGTCGCCACGCGCGGCATCGAGCGGGATCTCGTAGACCGTTCCGGCTGGCGAGCCGGCGCTCGGATCGGTCGGCCGGCCGTCGCCGGCCGCGGCGGCGGGGCCGACCGGCCCAAGCGCGATGATCGCGCAAGTGAGGACGCCTACGGTGGCTGACCGCTGCACGCGAGACACGATAGCCACGCCAGGCGGCGGCGTCGGCGACGGCCGGCCGACCGCTCCCGGGGCGTACCTGAGCGCGCTCCCGGTGGCGGTGCTCGCGCTGCTGCTGCTGGTGGCGACCTGGTTCGACGGCGCGTTCGCGGTCCGCCACTGGGCGCCGGTGGCCGCGCTCGGCCTCGTGGCGCTAGCGGTCGCGGTGCTCGGCGGCGCGCGTGTCGCGGGGCGCAGGGCGCGCGCTGCCGTCGTCGCGCTGTGGGCGTTCGCGGGCTGGACCGTGCTGTCGGCCGTCTGGGCGGAGTCGCCGGGCCGCGCGCTCGAGGGCGGCGCTCGCACCGCCCTCTACGCCGTGCTGTTCACCGCCGCGGTCGCCGTGCCGATCGACGGGCGCGCGGCGGCGCGGCTCGGGCGGGCCGTCGTCGCCGGACTGGCGATCGTGGCCGTCATCGCGCTCGCGACTTTGGTCGGGGATGGCGCGGCCGAGTTCCTCGCCGGGCGCCTGGACGCTCCCGTCGGCTACCGCAACGCGACGGCCTGCCTGTTCGCGATCGCGTTCTGGCCGCTCGTGGCGACCATGGCGCGCCGGACGGCGGCGTCGCCGGCGCGGGCGGCGGCGTTCGCCGCTGCCGTGCTCGTCTTGGGTCTCGCGGCTTTGACGGAGGCGCGCGGGGCGCTCGCCGGGCTGCTGCTCGGCGGAGTCGTCGCGCTCGCCCTCGGCCCGGACCGGCTGCGCCGGACCTGGGTCGCGCTGGCCGCCGCGGGCGGCCTCGCGCTGGTCGGAGACGAGCTGCTGACTCCGTACCGCGCATTCGTCGACGGCGAGCCCGAGCGCAGCGCCGACATCGCGATCGCGGTCGACGCGCTGGTGGCCGTCGTCGGCGCGGCGGCGGCCGTGGGCCTGATCGGGGCGCTGCTCGACGGTGGCCTTCGGATCTCGCAGCGAACCCGCGCCTCGCTGCGCCGCGTCGCGGCGACGGCGACGGCGGCGGTCGCGATCGTGGCCACCGCCGGCGCGCTCGCCGCCGTCGGGGACCCGGTCGCGTTCGTGGGCGAGCGCCTCGACGAGTTCGAGAGCCTGGAGACCGCCGCGGCGGGTGAGACGAGGCTCGCGTTCGGCGGCGGCCAGCGCGCCGACATCTGGCGCGTGGCGCTGCTGGAGCTGTCGGAGCGGCCGCTGACCGGCGTCGGCGAGGGGAGCTACCAGTACGGCTACTACGAGCACCGCCGCACCGACCGCAACCTCTCGGCACCCCACAGCCTTGTCTTCGGCGTGCTGGCGGAGAAGGGCCTGGTGGGCGCGGCGCTGCTGATGGCCTTCCTCGGCGCGGTCGCGGCGGCGACGGCGTCGCGCTGGCGCAATGCCGCCTCCGAGCGGCGATGGGTGGCGTCCGGCCTGCTCGCGGCGGCGGCGGTCGGCTTCGGCCACGCCGCCGTCGACTGGATCTGGCTCGTGCCGGGCGTGATGGGCCTGGCGTTCCTGCTGCTGGGACTGGGGGTGGCCAGCCTCGCTCCGGACGGCGCGCCGTCGGTGGCCCCTCGAGGGGCCCGTCGCATGCGCGTCGCCATCGCGGCGGGGCTCGTCGCCGCGGCGGTCGGGGTCGCGCTGCTCTACGTGTCGGACCTCGAGCTGCGAAGCGCTCGAGTCGCCCAAGCGTCGGCTGGCGAGCGGGGCGAGCGCGCGCGGGCGGCGGAGCGCCTCAATCCCTGGTCCGTCGATGCCCGTTACCTCCAGGCCGGCGCACTGGAGGAGCTCGGGCGGCGCGACGCGGCACGGCGTGAGCTCCACGAAGCGCTCGACCTCGAGCCGGCGAGCTTCGTCACGTACGCGCTGCTCGGCGATCTCGAGCTCCGCGACGGCGACGGCCCTAGCGCGGCCCGCTGGTACCGCCGCGCGCTCGCGCTGAACCCGCTCGACGCGGGCCTGCGCGAGCTGGCGCGGCGGGCGGGGGAACGGTAGCCGTGGACATCTCGATCGGCACGCACCACCTCGGCCTCGGCGGCAGCGAGACGTACGCGCTCACGGTCGCCGAGCAGCTGGCCCGGCTTGGCCACGGCGTCACGGTCTGCGCGGCGGTGCTCGGCGGCGGCGAGGCGCTCGCGCGCGCCCGCGGCATCGATGCCGTGTCGCTCGACGCCTACGCCGCCGACCGCTGCGACGCGATCGTCGCCCAGGACGCCGGCATGGCGTACGAGCTCCGCCGTCGGCACCCGGACGCGCCGCTGGTCTTCGTCGCCCACAGCGAGGAGTTCGACGAGCAGCTGCCGCCGCGCCTCGAGGGGCTGGTGGCGACCGTCGTGGTCCTCAACGATCGCGTCGAGCGGCGCGTGCGGGCGCTGGCGGCCGACCTGCCCGTCGTGCGCCTGCGCCAGCCGATCGACATCTCGCGCTTCAGGCCCCGCGGCCGGCCCGCGCCCACGGCGCGCCGGCTGCTCGCGCTCGGCAACAACCTCGAGCGCGCGCGGCTCGAGACGGTGGCCGACGTCGCCGCCCGCGCCGGGATCGAGCTGGTCCGGGTGGGCGTCAAGGGCGAGGCGACGGTGCGGCCCGAGGACGCGATCGCGGGCGCCGACCTCGTGATCGGCTACGGCCGCTGCGTGCTGGAGGCGATGGCGTGCGGGCGGCCCGCCTACGTCTACGACCACCTCGGCGGCGACGGGTGGGTCACCGCCGAGACCTACCCGCAGCTCGAGCGCGACGGCTTCGGCGGGCGGGCGCTGCCCGGCGCCGTCGACCCCGACCGCCTACTCGCCGACCTGCGCCGCTACGACCCCGCGATGGGCATCGTCAACCGCGACCTCGCCGTCGCCCACCACCGCGCCGAGCACCACGCCCACGAGCTGGTTGCCCTGCTGGCCGGCGCGGGAGCGCCCGTCGGCGTCGGCGCCGACGGGCTCGGCGAGCTCGCGCGGCTCGTGCGCGCGCAGTGGGCCGCCACGTCGCGCGCGAGCGAGCTCGAGGCGCGCGTGGCCGCGCTCGAGGACGCCCTCGCCGCCGCGCGCGCGTCGGCGGCGGCCGCCCACGCGCTGACGCGCACGCGGCGCTACCGGCTCGGCGCCGCGCTGGCGCGGCCGCTCGACGTCGCTCGCTCCTGGCGCGCCCGCGCCGGCCTCTAGCGCAGCACCACCCGCCGCCGGAGGCGGCGCACCTCGCCCGCGCCGGAGCGGGCGACGACGCGCAGGGTCATGCGCACGCGCCGGTGGCCCTCCAGGCGGCGTGCGAGGCGGCGGCCCGGCCGCAGCGCCAGCGCGCTCGCGCCACCGTCGTGGGCGCTGGCCGTCGCGACGATCCGCCCGCCGCCGATCCCCAGAGCCCGTGCCTGGCGGCGCCCGAGCGCCAGCGACGCCACGACGGCGCAGTCGCGGCTGCAGCGCGCCCGGAGCCGGTAGCCGCGACGCAGCACGCCGGCCAGCCGGCCGCGTCGCGGCGCGCGCACGGCCAGCGCCAGCGGCCGCCGCCGCGCCTGCGGACCGTCGGCGGGGTGCGGAGACTCGCCGGCGAAAAGCGGAACCGCCGCGGTCGGCGCGCCCGTGGCCGCGGGCGAGGAGGCGTCGCAGGCGGGGAGCTGCGCGCCGCCCGCGAGCGGCGCCGCGCGGTAGGCGGCGAAGGCGGGCTTGCGCTCGCCGGCGTGGGTCATCAGGCCCGTCGTCAGCCCGTCGGGCGGGGGTCCGTCGTGGAGGTTGAACCAGCCGATTCCGCTGACGTGGTCGAGCGAGCTCGCGATCGCGAACGCGCGCGTCAGCCACTCCGCCTGCCGCTCGCGGCTGACGAAGAACGGCAGCGCCCAGCTGGCCCGGTCGGACGACACGGTGAACTCCGACAGCCACATCGGCACGTCAGCGCCGAGCGAGTCGCGCAGCTCACCGGCCAGCGTGTCGAGGTCGCTGATGTCGCGCGCGCCCGGGGACGCCGGATCGGGCGCCAGCGCGAGATCGGGGCAGCGGTGGGTGAACGGGTTGTGCCCGTACTCGTCGAGGCGCGGCGGCCGGCCGTCGGAGCGGCGCAGGGCGCCGACCCAGGCCGCGGTCGGGACGTCCCCGAAGCTCGTGCTCATCCCGCCGCCGACGACGTCGGACGGGTCGACGGCCTTGACGGCTCCGTAGGCGGCGTCGAGCAGGTCGGCGTAGGCGGTCGGCCCGGACGCCCACTGTGCGTGGCGGTTGGGCTCGCCCCAGATCATCCACCGCCGAACCTCGGGGTAGCGGCGGGCGGCGGCGGTCAGGAAGTCGGCGTAGTCGGAGGTCGCGAGCGGCGCGGTCGCTTCGGCCGTCGCGCCGACCGCCGGCTCGCCGACCGCCCATGCAGGCGAGCCGCGCACGAGCAGAGCCACCTCGATGCCGTGCGCGGCGCCTGCGGCGATCGCAGCGCCGATCGCGGCGGGCCAGCGGTAGGCGGGGTCGTCGGGGTCGGTGGGCTGCGCCGGTCGCTGCGGCGCGGCACGCGCCCAGACCAGCTGGAGCTGGAGCACGTCGACGCCCAGCTCGGCGTAGGCGGGGAAGGCCGAGCTGCCGTCGGGCAGCGTTACGGGTCCCCAGACCGCCTTCGGCGTCGCGGCGGCGGGTGCCGGGGACGCGAGCGCGGTCAGGACCAGCGCGCAGGCCAGCAGCGAGCGCTCGCTCCTGTGGCGCATGCGACTCCGCGCGGCGGTCAGCGCACGCGCCGGTAGGCGCGGTACGCCGGCTTGCGCTGTCCCTCGTGGGTCATCAGGCCAGTGGTCAGTCCTCTGTCGACGCGCGGCGGCTCGTCGTGCAGGTTGAACCAACCTAGTCCCGATGCTCCGATCTCGCCAGCGATCCGGAACGCTCGCCGCAGCCAGCGAGCCTGGGTGCGACGGCTGACGGCGAAGTCGAACGCGCGGTTCGGGCGGTCCGACGACACGGTGAACTCCGACAGCCAGAGCCGTGGCCCCGGCCGCCGGCGGAAGCGGGGATGGTGGCGGTACGCGCGGCGTACCTCGGCGGCGAAGGTGTCCATGTCGCTGATGTCGCGCGCGTCCGGCAGGCTCCCGTAGGGCCGCCGCCGGAGTCTCGGCGGCCGGCGCGAGAACGGGTTGTGGCCGTACTCGTCCAGCCGCGGCCGGCGGCCGCCCGGCAAGCGCATCCAGCGCAGCCAGGCCGCGGGCAGCACCTCGCCGAAGCTGAAGGTCATGCCGCCGACGACGACGTTGCGCGGGCTGCGGCGCTTCAGCGCGACGTATGCCCTGTCGAGCAGGCGCGCGTAGACGCGCGGCCCCCGGCGCCGCCCGGGCGGCAGCGGCTGGAACACCGCGGCGCGGTTCGCCTCGCCCCAGATCATCCAGCGCCGCACGGTCGGGTAGCGGCGGCTGGCGGCGGTCAGGAAGCGCGCGTAGTGGGCCGGCCTTGGCGCCCACTGGGGTGGCCGGCCGCCGTTGGCCCAGGCCGGGGAGTCGCGGACCAGCAGGGCGACGGCGATGCCGTGCGCCCGGCCCTGCGCGATCGCCAGGTCGAGCTCGAGCGGCCAGCGGTACGCCGGATCGGCCGCGTTGCGCGGCCGGCGCGGCCGGCGGGGAGCGACCTCGCTCCATCTCAGCTGCAGCTGGAGCGCGTCGACGCCCAGGTGACGATAGGTGGGGAAGGCGCTGGTGCCGTCGGGCAGCGCCACCGGGCCCCAGATCGCCTTCAGCGGGCGCCCCTCGGACGCTGGCGGGGGCGCGGCGAGCAGGATCGTGAGGGCGAGGGCGAGGGAGATCGGCGCCGTCCGCATCCGGCGGGATCGTAGGCAACGGCGGTTACGCTGCGCGCCGTGCGCCTGCCGAGGATCCCTCGACCGCGCCGGCGCCGGCGACTGCTGGCCCTGGTCGCCTTCCGCGACGAGATGCGCTTCCTGCCCGGCCTGTTCGAGAATCTCCACGGCCAAGTCGACGGCGTGGTGGCGCTCGACGACCAGTCGACCGACGGATCGCGCGCTTTCGTCGAGAGCCAGCCGCTGCTCGTCGACCTGCTCGCCGTGCCGCCGGGTGCCCAGGAGGAGCTGGAGGACGGGCGCAACCACCGCGCCCTGACGGAGGCGGCGTGGGAGCACGGCGCCGACTGGCTGCTCGGCATCGACGCCGACGAGCGCGTCGAGCGGGACTTCAGGCGCCGCTGCGAGCGCGAGCTGTCAGCCGCCGAGCGCGCCGGCGCGGCCGCCATGTGGGTCCCGTTCCGCGAGCTGTGGGACGCGTCCGACACGATGCGCGTCGACGGGATCTGGGGCGCCAAGCGCAAGGCGTGCCTGTTCCGCGCCGATCGCGGCCACCGCTTCGACGAGCGGCGGGTGCACGCGATCTGGGCGCCGTGGCCGCCGGAGGGCGACGACTACCCGACGGCGGACCTGCGTCTCTATCACCTGCGCATGATCGGGCCGGAGGACCGTGCCGCGAGGGTCGCGCGCTACCGCCGGATCGACCCCCACGATCGCTGGCAGGAGATCGGCTACGACTACCTGCTCGACGAGCGCGGCCTCGAGCTCGCGCCGCTTGAGCTGGGACGCGAGTACCAGCCGCTCGGGTTCTGATCGCGAGCCGCCGATAGATCGGCTGTGGGGCGGATCCCGCATGCCATGAGGATCGCGATGCTGCTGCACAAGTCGATCGAGCACGACTCGCGCGTCAGGCGCGAGGCGCGCGCCCTTGCCGCCGACGGACACGACGTCACGGTCCTGCACCTGCCGCGCACGCCGGGCGAGCTCGACGGCCCCCTCGACGGCTACCGAATCCTGTCGGTCACCCCGCCGCAGTGGGTGCGCCGACGGCTGCCGTTCGCGCTCTACCGGCTGGTGTTCCTCGCCGCCTTCGTGTCGGCGGCGCGCAGGCTGCGCCCCGACGCCGTCCACGCCCACGACGCCGCGATGCTGGCGCCCGGCCTGATCGCGGCGACCCTGACGCGCGCGGTCCTCGTCTACGACTCCCACGAGTACGCCGCCGGCGTGCCCTACCGCGAGCGTGCCTGGGCGTGGCTGGTCTGCGCCCTCGAGCGGCTCGCGATCCGCCGCTGCGCCGCCGTGGTCACGGTGTCGGACGGCATCGCCGACCGCCTGCACCACCGCTACCGCCTTCCGAAGCGTCCCGTGGTCGTGCGCAACGTCCCCGACCTGACCGCCTACGGCGACGGTGGCCCGTTCCCGGACTTGCGCGTGGAATTGGGCGTGCCGGCCGACGCTCCGCTGGCGCTCCATCTCGGTGCTGCCGCTAGGGACCGCGGCTGTGAGGTCCTGCTGCGTGCGCTCGCGCAGGCGCCCGGGGTCCACGCGCTGTTCCTGGGCGCCGACGACGGCGACTACGTCGCCGGCCTGCGGTCGATCGCGAGCGACGAGGGCGTGGCCGACCGTGCGCACTTCAAGGGCTCCGTGCCGATCGCTCAGGTGATCCCGTGCGTGCGGCAGGCGACCGTCGGTGTCTCGTTGCTGGAGCCGACGTGCGAGAACCACCGCCTTGCCTTGCCCAACAAGGTCTTCGAGTACGTGGCGGCGGGCCTACCCGTGATCGTCTCCGACCTGCCCGAGCTCCGGCGGCTGGTGGAGCGGCACGGCATCGGCCGGGTCGTCGACGTGCGCGACCCCCGCGCGCTCGCCCGCGCTCTCCGTGCGTCGGCGGCGGCGGCGCGCGGGCCGGAAGCGGCCAACGCCGAGCGCGCCGGGCGAATGCTCTCGTGGGCGACGGAGCGGGGTAGTTTGGTCGCGGCCTACGAGTCGCTCTCCGGGACGGGGAGCGGGTGATGGCCGCGCGGGCTCCCGCCGCCATCGTCACGGCGCGCCGCGCAGGCGCCGAGTTCTGGGCCGTCTACCGGTGGCTGCTCGCGGACGTGGCCCGGGAGCTGCCGCTTCGCTCGCTGGCGATGGCCGGGCTCAGCGTCGGCGCGGCGATGCTGCAGTGGGCCTCGGCGCTCGTGCTCCTCCTCTACGTGAACGCGCGAATCTCGTCGGGCGGTGACTTGGCGCTGCCGGTCGTCGGCGAGGTCGATCCCGCGATCGGAGGGTCTGACAGCGCCCTGGTCGCGTGGGGCGCGATCGCGCTCAGCCTCGTGCTGCTCGCTGCCGTGAGCGGCTATGGCGCTCACGCGCTGGGCTTCGACATCGCCTGCCGCTACGCGCGACGAGCCGGCGGCAAGATCCTCGCGGCCGTCGAGTCGCGGCCCGGGCTGCTCGGGACCGTCGACGGCGGTGCGCAGATCGACCCGGCGCGCTCGCTCGGGCTGTCGCTGCAGCGCGAGACGATGTACGTGCTGAGGGCGCTCGTCCTGATCATGCGCAGCGTTTACGCCGGCGCCCAGATCGCGGTGGCGGGCGCACTCGTCGTGCTGATCGAGCCATTGCTCACGCTCGCTCTCCTGTCGATCGGCTCTCTCTTCCTCATCCCGCTCTACGGCGTCAACCGCCGGGCGGCAAGGGCCTCGATCGCCTACGAGGACGCCAATCGCGACGCCGCGCGCTTCACCGCCTCGCTGGCCAAAGGCGTTGCGAATGGCGAGAGCGCTGCCTCGTCGGGAGAGGCGATCGGCGAGTTCGAGCAGAGCGTCGTCGTGGATCGCCGTCTCGGGGCGTTGGGCGGCATCGTCCTGGCCGGTTACCGCTCTCGGTACATCGTGACCGTCTTCAGCGGCATCGCGGGCGTCACGACGGTATTCGCGTTCGCGCTGTCGGGCACCGACGACGTGGCAGGCTGGACAACCGCGCTCGTATACCTCGCCGGCCTGCTGATGGCCTCCGCCGGACTCAACGCCGTCAGCGTCACCGTCACGGGCGCAAGCCGGTTCCTGCCTCAGGTCCGCCGCTACGCGGAGCTGGTCAGCATGCGCGCTGGTCCGGAGAGCGTCGTCGAGGAGGACCTTCATGAGCTCTGAGCCGGTCGGACCTCCACGGGTGGTAATGCTCGTCGCCAATCCGTTCACCCACGACACGCGCGTCGAGAAGGAGGCGCGGACGCTGGCCGAGTCCGGCTACGACGTCCATGTGATCTGCTTCCTGCGCACCGGCCTCGCGGCGGAGGAGCAGCGCCACGGGATGACGGTGCATCGCTTCCCGGTCGGCTTGCGTCCCTGGCTCGGATTGGCGCTGCTCGCCTTTCTCTCGGCCGGCCGGCTGGCGCTGCTGCACCGACTCGCGGAGCCGATCCCCGCGCGTCGCGGCGGGGGGCTGGCGGTCCGGCTCGGTGCCGTCATCCGTGCGTGTGCGGTGGCGATGCTAGTCATCGCCTTCGCCGCGCGGCTGGCGATCGGTGCGCTGGCGTGGCCGGTTCGTCCCGCCCGGCGAGCCCTCGCCCGGCGAGCGACGCCCTTCCTGGCGATCGTGCGCCGGCGGGGCTGGCGGGTGGCCGCGCGGGTCGGCCGTCACGTGCGCCGCGTGGGGGGCCGGATCCGCCTCGCGATCGCCGCGGCGCGGGTGCGATGGCAGGTAGCCAAGTCGCGTGTCAGGGCGCGAGCGAGCTCCAACCGCCGGTGGCGGGCAGCGCGCCGTCGGGCGGTCTTGGCGCGCGCCGCTTTGAGGCGGCGATGGCGGCCGACGCGCCGCCGGCTGATCCTCGCTCGAGCGGGATTGCGGCGGCGGTGGCGCGCCCTGCGCCGGCGTGCGATCCTCGCGCGGGCCGCGCGCCGGCGGCGGCGCAACCTGCGCATCGCATCGGCCAATGGCGGCTCCGGGCCCGCCCGTGCTCGTCGCCGGTTGAAGCTGCACGGGAGGATCCTCTCCGCGAACCTGGACTTCGCTCGCCTTGCGCTCTCGCTCGACCCGGACGTGGTCCACGCTCACGACCTGAACACGCTGGCTGCCGGCGTCATCGTCAAGGAGCTTTCGGGGGCTCGTCTCGTCTACGACTCGCACGAGCTCTTCCTCGAGCGCAACATCGGCCAGAGCTCTCGCGCGTTGGATCGCTGCGTCTGGGGCCCCGTCGAGCGTCACGCGATCGGGCGGTGCGACCACGTCATATCGGTCTCGGAGGGGATCTGCCGGCTGCTGGAGCGGCGCTACGGGCTCGAGCGGGTCGAGCTGGTGCGCAACGTCCAGCGCTACGAGCCGCCTCCCGCCGATCGTGCGCGCCTGTTGCACGACGCCTTCGCGCTGGATCGGAGGACGCGCATAGGCATCTATGCGGGCGGCATCGTTCGCCACCGTGGGTTGGAGACCATGATCGACTCCGCCGCGCATCTCGAGCGGACGGTCTTCGTGATCATGGGCTACGCGCACGACCAGAGCTATCTGGATTCGCTGGAGGAGCGCGCGCGTGCCGCGGGCGTCCTCGGGTCGAGGGTCTTCTTCCATCCTGCGGTTCCGACCGACGAGGTCGTCGGGTACGTGGCTGCCGCGGACATCGGGATGGTTCCGACCGAGAATGCCTGCCTGAGCTACTACCACGAGGCCTCCAACAAGATCTTCCATTGCATGATGGCCGGAGTGCCGCTGGCGATGAGCGACCATCCCGAGAAGCGGTTGCTAGTCGAGCGCCACGGCGTCGGGATCGTCTTCGACGAGACGCGGCCGCCGGCCGACATCGCGCTTGTCGTCGAGCGCTTCCTCGGGGACCGGGACCGCTACCGGGCGGCGCAGGAGGCATGCGTCGAGGCGGCCCGCGTGCTCAACTGGGAGCACGAGGAGCAGACGCTGCGCCGCATATACGCGAGGTCGTCGAATTCCGAGGTCGGATGAGCATTCGCCGCGAGCTGCTCGACGGCCTTGAGCGCTTGGCAGGGCGTGCGGTCCCTGTCGCACAGCTCGCCCGCCATCCAAGGCGCCGGAACGTCGTCGCTCTCCGTCACGACGTCGACCACGACCTCGACCTGGCGCTCGAGCTGGCGGCCGCCGAGTGCGAGCGCGGTGTGCGCGCCAGCTACTTCCTCCTGCACACCGCGCCGTATTGGC
The DNA here is from genome assembly GCA_040881635.1 of Thermoleophilaceae bacterium. GTDB lineage: Bacteria > Actinomycetota > Thermoleophilia > Solirubrobacterales > Thermoleophilaceae > JAAYBF01. The sequence goes on along the minus strand of JBBECV010000022.1, from coordinate 14,078 downwards.
GGGATCCGCACTTCGACGTCAAGGTGCGACAGCTGTGCGAGTACGGGCACGAGGTGGGCCTTCACGTCAACGTGCTGGCCGAGTGGCACCGATGCGTCGTCGATGACGTCGAGGAGCGGATCGCCGAGGTGCTCGCTCGGTTGCGCAAGGCCGCGCCCGTCGCAGGCGTGAGCGCCCACGGCTACCGCCACTGCTATGCGGCGCAGCTCATCAACAACTGGCTCTGGGCGGAGGCTCGTGGGCGCGATCCCGCGACCACGGAGGCCGGTCTGTCCCCCGAGGGCGTACCGACCGACGACCCAGAGCGGCAGATCGAGTACCCGACCGACGACATTCTCGCTCGGCCCGACCGGCGGACGTTCCCGCTCTGGTCGGTCTCCCAGGCGAGCCACGGGATCGAGTACGACGCGGCCAAGACCCGGTTCGAGGCCTATTGGTCGGACACGGGCGGCAAGTGGCACGGGCGCGACCCCTTCGACGCGGACCTCAGCACCGGTCGCCACCAGATCCTGGTCCATCCGTGGTGGTGGCGCGACGAGCCGCGGGCTGTCTTCTGCCTCTCCACGGCCCGATCCGGCTCGAAGTGGCTGGCCGGCATGGTGGACGCAGCCAGCTCCGCAGCGGGCTTTCACGACTGGACGTTGAACCACGAGCGCAACGAGAGCGAGTACTTCGCTCGTCCCCGTACGCGGTTCGAGTATCGGGAGCTCGTCGACGACCCGAGGGAGGCGGCGCGGCTCATTCGCGTCGGCGCCGCTCACCGTCGCTCGCTGAAGCGCGACTCGGTCGAGGCGAATACCTATCTCGAGCCGTTCGTGCGCTACCTCCGTGCTCAGGATCCGCGGCCGACGATCGTCCACCTGCATCGTGACGGACGGAACGTCGTGCGCTCGATCCTCGAGCGTGGCTGGTATTCCACGCCCGTCGACCCAAGCCACCGTGTCGTGCCGATCCCCGGGTGGGACGAGCTCACGCAGCTCGAGCGCGCGTGCTGGTACGTGCGCTACACCCAGGAGCGGCTGATGGAGGCAGCGGACCACTCGATCTCTCTCGAGCGGGCCACGCAGGACGCCGGCTATCTGGCGCGCCGGCTTGCGGCGCTGGGCATCGTGCTCCATCCGCTCTTGGCGGAGGGCAGGCGCGGCCGGGTGGATCGGACCAAGCGCTTCCGGGTGCCCCCGTTCGGCCGCTGGCCCTCACGCGAGCGCGCCACCTTCGAGCGGATCTGCGGCCCCGTGCAGATAGCACTGGGCTATGAGACCGGTGCGGACTGGGTCACCGACCCGGCCGATGCGCCGGAGATGGGGGCCGACATGCCAGCCCGCGGCATCGCGGACTTCGAGCTCTCGGCGGCGCATGCCGAGGTCCGACGCGTGGGCACCGGCATCCTCTGCAGGGTCCCCAAGGCCCATCCCAATGCGCACGCGCTGCTCGGCGCGGGCGCAGGCGCGTGGCAGCGGATGCGGCCCGCCGCCGGCATTCGCTGCGAGCGCGACGGCTGGGCGGTGTGCACGGTGCGAACCCGTAGATCCACGCTCGAGGCGCGCGTTTTCGCGCTGTACTACGGTCGGGACGGAGAGCAGGTCGGCAAGCGCGAGATCGGGGTGCTGCGCTCGAGCGCGACGGCGGAGATGCCGCTCGCGCCGCCGCCGAAGGCGACCCACTGCGCGGTCGCGCTTCATTTCGGAGGTCGAGGCCGGGGGACGCTCGACATCGCAGCCCTGGAGCTGCGCTGGTTTCGCTATCCGCCGGGCTACCGGGCGGGCGCCGTGGGCTTGCGATGAACGCCGAGCCAGTGTGAGCGCAGGGGCGCGATGCCCGACAGCAGCGGGTGGAGCGCCGGCGTCGCGCGCCACAGCCTGCGGCCGAGCGGCGGTAGGAGCGTCAGCGTGCGGCGGTCGACGGGCGTGGCGCCCGCGGCTGCCAGGTCGGCGGTCGTGACTCGCACCGTCGAGCGGTTCAGCGGATTGGGGATGCGCGGCTCGTAGCAGAGGATCATCCCGCCCGGAGCGAGCACTCGCCGCGCCTCGCCAAGCGCCGCCCGGACAGCGTCGCGGTCGCCCGCCGACGACAGCGATACGACGAAGAGGACGGCGCCGAACAGGTCGTTGCCATATGGCAGCCGTGTCATGTCGGCGACCGCTACGTTCGCGCCCGGCGCACGTGCTCGCGCCGCCTCGGCGCGTGCCGGGTCGAGGTCGACGCCGTGGAGGCGGTCGGGGGCGACGCCGGAGTCGGCGAGGCTGCGCAGCAGCCAGCCCGTGCCGCAGCCGCAGTCGAGCAGCGGTCGCGAGCCACCGACCTCGCGGGCGATCTCGGCGTGGATCGCGCCCTCGAGCTCGCGCCGCGCGGCGGCGTTGCCGCGGTTGTCCGCCGCCCAGGCGCGCCGACGGCGCCGCCCCGGCCGCGCATAGCCTTCTGTCGGGCGCATGCGACTGGTCATCCTCACGCATTACTTCGCCCCCGAGGCGGGAGCTCCTCAGGTGCGCCTGGCCGAGCTCGCCCGCGGGCTTGCCGGCGCCGGCGCCGACGTGACGGTGCACACGTGCCCGCCGCACTATCCGGACGGAGTCGTGCGGCCCGGCTACCGCAACGGCGTGCGGCCGCGCGTGGAGGAGCGGGACGGCGTGCGCGTCGTTCGCAGCATCGTGCTCCCCGCGGCCAACCGAGGCGTGACGCGGCGGCTGGCCGACCATGCGTCGTTCGCCGCGTCGGCGCTGGCGACCGGCCGCGCCGCCGGCCGCGCCGACGTCGTCCTCGCCGAGACGCCGCCGCTGTTCCTCGCGGCCGTCGCCCCGCGCTACGCCCGCGCGCGCCGCGCGCGCCTGGTGCTGCACGTCTCCGACCTCTGGCCGGATTCGGTCGTGGAGCTCGGGGCGGTGACGAGCCCACGGGCGATCGCGGCCGCCCGCCGGCTCGAGCGGCATGCCTACCGGGGGGCGGATGCCGTAGTCGCGCCCACGGCCGGGATCGTCCGCCGGCTGGCGGAGCGACCCGAGGCGGCGGGCAAGGTCCGGCAAATCCCTCCGGCGGTCGACGTCGCCCGCTTCCGGGCGGCGCCGCCGGTGCGCGAGGGGCCGCTGCGCGTCCTGTACGCGGGCACGGTCGGGATGGCGCAGGGCGTCGGGACGCTTGTCGAGGCGGCACGGCGAGCCGGGCCCGAGGCGGTCGCACTCACCATCGCCGGCGCCGGTGCCGAGCTAGAGGCCGTCCGCGCCGCCGCAACCGGCGCGCCGAACGTGCGCGTGCTCGGGGCGGTGGCGGCCGACCGGGTCCCGGGCCTGTACGCCAGCAGCGACGTCGGCGCCGTCGTGCTTCGCGACCGTCCGCTCTTCGAGGGAGCGCTGCCGACGAAGCTGTTCGAGGCCATGGCCGCCGGTCGCCCGGTCGTCGTCGCGGCACGCGGCGAGTCCGCGGAGCTCGTCGCCGACACGGGAGCGGGCGTCGTCGTCGCTCCCGAGGACGTCGACGCGCTGGCGGCCGCACTGCTGCGACTGGGAGCCGCCGGCGACGCCGCGTTGCGGGAGATGGGCGCTCGCGGCCTCGCCGGCGCGGCCGGGTTCACGCGCGAGGCCATGGTGCGCCGCTGGCGACGGCTGCTCGACGAGCTGGCGGCCTGACCGGCTGCCATCCGCCCGCGCTGTCGGTCGGGTGAGGACCGAGCTCTCCCGCGGCCGAGGAATCCGCCGCGTGGACGGTAGGCTGATGTGCCATGGCCGATGGCGTGACCGGCAAGCGGGTCCTGCTCACGGGCGGTGCGGGGTTCCTCGGCGAGCGCGTGCGCGAGCGGCTCGAGCGCGCGGGCGCCGCCGACGTGTTCGTCCCGCGGCGCGCCGACTACGACCTCGTCGAGGCCGAGGCGGTCGCCCGGGCCTACCGCGACGCGCGCCCGGACACGGTGATTCATCTGGCGGCGGAGGTCGGCGGGATCGGCGCCAACCGCGACAATCCGGGCCGCTTCTTCTACGCGAACATGGCGATGGGGATGCACATGCTCGAGGAGGCCCGGCGTCGCGACCTCGGCAAGTACGTCCAGGTCGGCACGGTGTGCTCGTACCCCAAGCACACGCCGGTGCCTTTCACCGAGGACGAGCTGTGGAACGGCTACCCGGAGGAGACCAACGCGCCGTACGGGGTGGCGAAGAAGGCGCTGCTGACGATGCAGCAGGCCTATCGCGACCAGTACGGGCTGGAGGGCATCTACCTGATGCCGGTCAACCTCTACGGGCCCGGCGACGACTTCGACCTCGAGTCCAGCCACGTGATCCCGGCGCTGATCCGCAAGTGCGAGGAGGCCCGCGTGGCCGGCGAGGAGCAGGTCGTGTGCTGGGGGACGGGCAGCGCGTCGCGCGAGTTCCTCTACGTCGACGACTGCGCCGACGCGATCGTCGCCGCCACGCGCCTCTACGACGATCCAGGGCCGGTGAACATCGGGGCGTCGAGCGAGATCACGATTCGCGAGCTGACCGAGACGATCGCCCGCCTGACCGGCTTCGAGGGCGAGCTCGTCTGGGACACCTCCAAGCCCGACGGCCAGCCGCGCCGCTGCCTCGACACCGGCCGCGCCCGCGAGCGCTTCGGCTTCGAGGCGACCACTTCGCTCGAGGATGGCCTGAGGCGCACTATCGCCTGGTTCCGCGCCCAGGTCCAGAGCGCGGTCTGACAGCGGCGAGTGGCGAGACGTGCCTTTCGGCGGCAATTCCGCCGAGAGGCACGTCTCGCGATTCCGCCCACGCTGATGGAATGCGGGCATGCGGCTCGCCAAGTACCTCGCTCACAGCGGCATCGCGTCCCGTCGCGCCGCCGAGCGACTGGTGGCGGAGGGACGCGTGACGGTCGCGGGCGAGGTCGTCGCCGATCCGGCGCGGGACGTCGACGAGGCGAGCGGGGTGGAGGTCGACGGGCGGCCGGTGGCGCCCGAGCCGCGCGAGGTGCACCTGCTCGACAAGCCGGCGGGCGTGGTCTCGACGGCGAGCGACACCCACGGGCGCCGCACCGTCGTCGACCTCGTCGACTCCCAGCGCCGCCTGTATCCGGTCGGGCGGCTCGACGCCGACACGACCGGCCTGATCCTGCTCACCAACGACGGGGAGCTCGCGGACCTGCTGACGCACCCCCGCTACGAGGTCGAGAAGGCCTACAGGGCGCGGATCGAGCCGCCGCACGTCTCCCAGCGCGCTCTCCGCACTCTGCGCGAGGGCGTCGATCTGGACGACGGCCGCACGGCGCCGGCGGGCGTCCGGGTGCTCGAGCCCGGGACGATCGAGGTCCGGATCCACGAGGGCCGCAACCGTCAGGTGCGGCGCATGCTCGAGGCGGTCGGCCACCGCGTCGTCGAGCTGCGGCGAACGGCGTTCGGGCCGCTGCGGCTCGCGGACCTGCCCGCGGGCGGCTCCCGGCGGCTGAGCGCGGCGGAGGTCGAGCGTCTGCGCCAGGCGGCGGCAGGCGGCTGAGTCGCCACCGCCTGCTCTGGAAGAATCAGCCGCTGTGAGGCTCAGGGCGCTCAGAGGGGCGACGACCGTCGAGGAGAACACCGCCGCGGCGATCGTGGAGGCGACGGGCGAGCTGATGCGGACGCTGATCGACCGCAACGCGCTACGCCACGACGACATGGTCAGCTGCCTGTTCACCTGCACCGACGACCTCGACGCCGAGTTCCCGGCGGTCGCGGCGCGCGAGCTCGGCCTGTCGGCGGTCCCTCTGCTCTGCGCCCGCGAGATCGGCGTTCCCGGCTCGCTGCCGCGTGCGATCCGCGTGATGGTGCACTGCTACGCCGAGCCGGAGAGCGAGCCGCGCCACGTCTACCTGCGCGACGCCGTCGCCCTGCGCGCCGACCTCGGCGGCGCGCAGTGAGCGGCATCGAGTTCAACCGCCGGATCGAGCGGATCCCGGTCTACCCGGCGGCGAAGACCTGGGACTACGAGGGCGACCTCGTCGAGCTCGCCTCGAACGAGGCGCCGTGGGGGCCGCCGGCCGCCGTCGTCGGCGCGCTCCAGGGCCAGATCGAGCGGCTCAACCGCTATCCCGACCCGTCCAAGTCGGCGCTCAGGGCGCGGATCGCCGATCGCTGCGAGCTGCCGGCGGCGCGCGTGGCCGTCGGCAACGGCTCCTGCGAGATCCTGATGGCGGCCGCCGATGCGCTGCTGGAGCCGGGCGCGGAGCTGGTCTACGCGTGGCCGTCGTTCTCGATCTACCCGCACGTCGCCGCGCAGTCCGGGGCGACCGCGATCGAGGTGCCGCTCGACGCCGACGGCGTGCACGACCTCGACGCGATGGCGCGCGAGGTGACCGCCGCGACGCGCATGGTGCTGGTCTGCAACCCCAACAACCCGACCGGCACGGCGGTGCCGATCGATGCGATCGACGCGTTCGTCGCCGACATGCCGCGTCACCTGGCGGTGATCCTCGACGAGGCCTACGTCGAGTTCAGCGCGCTGCAGGACCCGGACGACTCGCTCGACCTCGTCCGCCGCCACCCCAACCTCGTCGTCCTGCGCACCTTCTCGAAGGTCTACGGCCTCTGCGGCCTGCGCGCGGGCTACGCGCTCGGTCCGGAGGAGTTCCGGCTCGCCGTCGACCGCGTGCGCCAGCCGTTCTCGGTCAACACGCTCGCCCAGGCGGCCGCCGCGGAGGCGATCCGTCACCAGGACGAGGTCACCCGGCGCGTGGAGGCGACGATCGTCGAGCGCGCATGGCTCGAGAGCGAGCTCGAGGACCGCGTGCTCGCCACGTCCGACAGTCAGGCGAACTTCGTCTGGGTCTCGCTCGGCGAGCGCAAGGAGCAGCCGGTCGTGGACGGCCTCGCTCAGCGCGGCGTGATCGTCCGCTCCGGCTCCGCGCTCGGCGCCGAGGGACACCTGCGCGTGACGCTCGGCACGCGCGTCCAGAACGAGCGCTTCGTCGCGGCGCTCGACGAGCTGCTCTAGCAGCCCCGCCGCTTGCCCGCGCGGCTGCGGCCTGCTACAAACAGTCGCGATGGCTCGCATCGTCACGCCGACCCGCATCGCCGCCCGCCCGGGCGCCCTCCGGCGTGCCTTCGAGTCCTATTGGCGATTTAGCTAGGCGTCCGGCAGCGGCAGTCCCCGGCCGCCGACCGCGAAGTCCCGCCGGACGCCGACGACCCACGCCTGCGCGACCACGCGCAGCTCGAACGCCAAGGCAGCACCGAAACTTCGAAAGGCCAGGAAAAGCGACATGATGATCGGGATGAGAGAGGGGGTGACCCGGGACCACGTCCGCGACCAGCGGATCGAGCGCGTGGAACCGCTCGTGCCGCCTTCGGAGATGCTCGCGAGGCTCCCGCTGGGACCCGAGCGGACCGAGGCGGTCGTGCGCGGCCGCGCCGACGTGGCAAGGATCCTCGACCGCAGCGACGACCGCCTGCTCGTGGTCGTCGGCCCATGCAGCGTCCACGACGTCGAGGCGGCGACCGACTACGCGCGGCGGCTCGCGACGAAGGCGCAGGAGGTCGGCGACGACCTGCTGATCGCGATGCGCGTCTACTTCGAGAAGCCGCGCACCACGACGGGATGGAAGGGCCTGATCAACGACCCCCACCTCGACGACTCGGGCGACGTCAACACCGGGCTGCGGATGGCGCGCGAGCTGCTGCTGCAGGTGCTCGACCTCGGCCTGCCCGTCGGCGTCGAGTTCCTCGACCCGATCACGCCGCAGTACATCTCCGACACGGTCGCGTGGGGCGCGATCGGCGCGCGCACGACCGAGAGCCAGATCCACCGCCAGCTCGGCTCCGGCCTCTCGATGCCGATCGGCTTCAAGAACCGCACCGACGGCAACGTCCAGGTCGCCGTCGACGCCGTGCGCGCTGCGGCGGTCTCGCACGCGTTCGCCGGGGTCGACGACAGCGGCACGCCCGCGATCCTCTACACGAGCGGAAACCCGGACGGCCACGTGATCCTGCGCGGCGGCAGGGGCGCGCCCAACTACGACGCCGCGGGCGTCGGCGACGCGCTGGCGAAGCTGCGCGCCGCCGGCCTGCCCGAGCGCGTCGTCGTCGACGCGTCGCACGACAACAGCGGCAAGGACTGCGAGCGTCAGCCGATCGCGGCCGCCGGCATCGCCGAGCAGGTCGCCGGTGGAAGCCGCGCGATCGTCGGCGTCATGCTCGAGTCGTTCCTGGTCGCTGGCCGCCAGGACATCGGTCCGGAGATGACCGCGGGGCAGTCGGTCACCGACGCATGCATGGACTGGGACCAGACCGTGTCCGTCCTCGACGGTCTCCAGGCGGCGGTGCGGGCGCGGCGCGACGGATGAGGATCGCGGTCCTCGGCGTCGGCCTGATCGGCGGATCGATCGGCCTCGCCGCACGGAAGCGGGTCGAGGGGTCGGAGGTCGTCGGATTCGGTCGCAACGCCGAGCGGCTCGACCGGGCGCGCGAGCTCGGTGCGATCGACCGCACGGCGGCGACCTTGGCGGAGGCGCTCGACGGTGCGTCAGCGTGCTTCTGCTGCGCCCCCGTGGGCGCGCTGGGGGCGCAGATCTCGGCGGCGCTGGCGGCCGCCGGGGACGACTGCGTCGTCACCGACGTCGGCTCGATCAAGGGCGGCATCCTCGACGCCGCCGACGATGCGCGGTTCGTCGGCGGCCATCCGATCGCCGGTGCCGAGACGGCCGGTGTCGAGCACGCTCGAGCCGACCTCTTCGAGGGTGCCACCTGGTACCTGACGCCGACCGAGCGCTCCTCGGGGATCCTCTTCGAGCGCCTGCACCGACTCGTGGCGGCGCTCGGCGCGCGCCCGGTCGCGATCGACGCCGAGTCGCACGATCGCCTGCTCGCGACCGTCAGCCACCTCCCGCACGTGCTCGCCAACGTCCTCGTCACCCAGGCGGCCGGCGCGGTCGCCGAGGACGACGCCGGCCTTCCGCGCGTCGGGCCAAGCTTCCGCGACGCGACGCGCGTCGCCGGCGCCAACTCGGCGATCTGGACCGACATCTACGTCGCCAATCGCGACGCGATCGCCGCGGAGGCCGACAGCGCCGCCGAGCGCCTGCGCGAGGTAGCCACGATCCTGCGCTCCGCCGACGCCGACGCGGTCACCGCCTGGAACGAGCACGCCGCCGACTGCCGGCGGCGCCTGCTCGAGGCCGATCTCGGCGGCGGCGACGTCCACGAGCTGCGCCTGACGGTCGCCAACCGTCCCGGGATCGTCGCCGAGGTCGCGCTCGCGCTCGGCAGGGCCGGCGTGAACATCGTCGACATGGCGCTCGCCCCGGCCCCCGACATGCGCTCGGGAGCGATCACGCTCTGGATCTCCGGCGACGAGCCGGCTGCACGCGCGCGCACGCTGATCGGCGAGCTCGGCTTCCCGGTGGCCGAGGCGTGAGCGGCGCGCGCTTCGAGCCCTCGGGCCCGCTGAGCGGGACCTACGAGCCCCCGGCCGACAAGTCGATCTCCCATCGCGCCGCGCTGTTCGCCGCCATGAGCGGCGGTCCCGTAGCGGTCGCCAACTACCTCGATGCCGCCGACACGCGTTCGACGCTCGACGCGCTGACGCGTGTCGGCGTGGGGGTGGACGACGATGGCGAGCGCCTGACGATCCGCGGCGTCGGCCTGCGCGGGGCGGTCGAGGCGCCGGGCGGCCGCCTCGACGTCGGCAACTCCGGCACGCTGCTGCGCCTGTTGCCCGGCTGGCTCGCCGGTCAGCCGCGCGGCGCGTGGACGCTCGACGGCGACGAGTCGATCCGCCGGCGGCCGGTCGACCGTATCGCGCGCCCGCTCGCCGAGATGGGGGCGGATGTCGACGCCCGCGAGGGCCGCTTCACGCCGCTCACCGTGCGCGGCGGCGAGCTGAACGGGATCGAGTACGCGCTGCCGATCGCCAGCGCGCAGGTCAAGTCCTGCGTGCTGATCGCCGGCATGCTCGCGGAGGGCGCCACCACGGTCGTCGAGGGTCGCCCCAGCCGCGACCACACCGAGCGCATTCTCGCCCGCTGCGGCGTGCCGTTCGAGCGCGACGGCCTGCGCGTCACCGTCGCGCGGGTCGACGCGCTCGAGCTCGACTCGATCGCGGTCCCCGGCGACCCCTCGTCGGCGGCGTTCATGGTCGCCGCGGCATGCCTGGTCCCCGGCTCGCGCGTCGCGATCCGCAACGTCGGCCTCAACGCGACCCGCACCGGCTTCCTCCGCATCGCCCGGCGCATGGGTGCGGCCATCGGCGGCGACCTGGAGCCGCCCGGCGCCTTCTCGCCCGATGAGCCCGTCGGCGAGCTCGACGTCGCCCATGGCCCGCTGACCGGCATGGAAGTGGCACCCGACGAGGTGCCGGCCACGATCGACGAGCTGACGCTGGTCGCGCTGATGGGCGCCTTCGCCGAGGGCGACACCGTCGTCCGCGGCGCCGCCGAGCTGCGCCACAAGGAGTCCGACCGCATCGCCGCCGTCGTCGACGGCCTGCGCGCCCTCGGCGCCGACATCGAGGCGCTCGACGACGGCTTCGCGGTCCACGGCACCGGCGCCCCGCTTGCGGGCGGCACGATCGGCGCCCGCGGCGACCACCGCATCGCGATGCTCGGCGCCATCGCCGGCCTCGCCTCCCGCGACGGGGTCGAGGTCATCGGCATGGACGCCGCCGCGATCTCCTATCCCGGCTTCGAGTCGGACCTGCGCGCGCTGCTCGAAGCGCCGGAGGGCTGACGGGCTCTCTGCAGGTCGGGCAGTTGGGTGATCGCCGCTGCGGCCGCGCCGTCGAGGGCGGCGCCCCAGAGAGGATGCCTCAGCTTCGAGGCCGCGGCGCCGATGGTCTCGCGGGCACCTGCCCAACTGATGCCCAGAACGCCTGCCAGTGCACCGAGCGAGCCGGCTACTGCGACGCCGCTCGATGTGAAGCTCGCCACCCCGACCAAGATCAGCGTAACCACGACGGCGATGGGAGCGCCCCACTTGAGGCGCCATGGCAGGCTCGCAAACAGCTCGAGTGCGTTGCGGTAGAGATCGCTCGCGGCCCGGATGTAGTCCTTCGGTGTGAGTGTGTCGGTGGCGTGCTTCTCGCCGGAGAGGCAGGCTCTCCATGCGCGACCCTGTCGGCGGAGCGCATCGCGCACCAGCTTGATCTCCCCGTGGGCGAGGTCCGCTTTCGCGTCGCCGTCGATGCCCTCGAGCCACGTGACCCATTGCTGGAGCGACTGGTCGACAGCCTCCCCCGTGTGAGGCGGTAGCGCGGTCTTCAGGTCGATCAGCCAGTCCCGTAGATTGGCGACGCGGTGGGGATTTAGCTGCGCCTCCAGGTCCTCGCCGGCACTGACTCGGCAAGTGTCGTGCAGCGCGCGCCCGAGGCCGTATGCCTTGCCGTACCGGAAGTCGGTCGCCGTCAGTATCCGCAACAAGGTGATGTGAAGCGCACGCACCTGCTCGCAGATGTCTGGGGCGCGGACGCGCGATCCGTCGCCGACGTCTCGCAGGCGCTGCGTGTCGGGTTGGTTCAGGCCCGCTCCGGCCACGGACTCCCGCAGTCGTACGAGCGCGACGTCAATCTGGTCGAAGCGGACCTTGCGGAGGTCGTTGGCGCCCAGGCCGCTCACTCCGGGAAGGCCACTGCTCGAACCGCCGCCGGTAGGACTTGCGTACAGCTCGGCTATCTGCCAGCCCAAGGCGAACGACGTGGAGATCAACTGATCACGACCGGCGTTTGGGCCGACTACATGATGTCCGTCGCCCTCCCTCCGCGGCGCTGCTGCGACAGAGGTCTCCTGTCGGCCGTTCACGAGCAAGCGCATGTAACCCTCCGTTCGTGAGATGCGTGCAAGGTTACGTTACTGGTGATCTGTCGGCTATGCATTTACGCTTACGCTGTCACCGTCGTGCCCGCGGACGTGTGGGTGCCTCCGAGCGTTCATCTTCGCCGCATGGATAGCCTCCGCCAGATGATCGTCGCGATCGACGGACCGGCGGGGTCGGGCAAGAGCACTGTGGCGCGCGCGGCTGCCGACGCCCTTGGATTCACCTACCTCGACTCGGGCGCCATGTACCGCGCCGTCGGCCTCGTGCTGCTGGAGGAGGGGGGAGCGGCGTCCGAGCAGGCCGAGCGGCTGCAGATCGAGCTCGGCGAGCGCGTCGTCGCCAACGGCCGCGACGTCACGGCCGCGATCCGCACCCCGGACGTCTCGGAGGCGGCGTCGAAGGTCGCGACCAACCAGGCGGTCCGCGCCGCGCTCGTGCGCAAGCAGCGCGACCTGATGTCCGCCGGCGACTGGGTCGCCGAGGGCCGCGACATCGGCACCGTCGTCGCCCCGGACGCGGCCGTCAAGGTCTTCCTGACCGCCGACCCCGCCGAGCGCGCCCGCCGTCGCGCCGCCGAGCTCGGCACCGACGTCGACACCGTCCTGCGCGACCAGGCCCTCCGCGACGAGCAGGACGCCTCCCGCGAGCACTCGCCGCTCCGCCCAGCCGACGGCTCGATCGAGCTCGACACCACCGGCCTCACCGTCGACCAGGTCGTCGCCCGCATCGTCGACCTCGTCGCCGCGGCGAGGCGCCAGGGCTGACTGTTGCACAGGTCGCCGTCGGCGGTCGGTGGCCCGCACGCTGCGCGCGAGTAGCCTGACGCGGCCATGGCCGCCGCTCTACCGAAGGTCGCGATCGTCGGCTACCCGAACGTGGGGAAGTCGACGCTCGTCAACCGCCTGTCCGAGACGCGGGAGGCGGTGGTGCACTCGCAGGCCGGCGTCACCCGCGATCGCAAGGAGGTCGAGGCGGACTGGAATGGGCGCCGGTTCGTGCTCGTCGACACGGGCGGCGTGGACCTCGAGGAGACCGGCGACCTGGCGCGAGCGGTGCAGGCGCAGGCGCGCAGCGCGCTCGCCGAGGCGGACGTGGCGGTGCTCGTCGTCGACGCCGCCGCCGGGATGCGGCCGGGCGACGACGAGCTGGCACGCGAGCTCCGGGCGGCCGACGCGCCGGTGATCGTCGCGGCCAACAAGGTCGACACGGGGATGCATCAGGCCGGTGCCGCCGAGTTCTACGCGCTCGGCCTCGGAGACCCCGTTCCCGTATCGGCCCAGCACGGACTCGGGACCGGCGACCTGCTGGACCGGATCGCGGCGACCGTCGCCGAGGTGCCCCAGCGGGAGGAGGAGCAGGCGACGCGGCTGGCGGTCATCGGCCGGCCCAACGTCGGCAAGTCGTCGCTCGTCAACAAGCTGCTCGGCGAGGAGCGCGTGATCGTCGCCGACGTGGCGGGAACCACCCGCGACGCGATCGACACCCGCGTCGAGTTCGAGCAGCGCCCGGTGATCCTCGTCGACACCGCCGGGCTGCGACGGCGGACGAAGGTCGCCGGGACCGTCGACTACTACGCCCAGCTGCGCTCCGAGCAGGCCGCCGAGCGCGCCGACGTCGCGATCGTCCTCTGCGACGCCTCCGAGGGCGTCACCACGGAGGACTTCCGCATCGCCGAGCTCGCGATGAAGAAGCACTGCGCGACCGTCGTCGCGCTCAACAAGTGGGACATCGCCGACACCGAGCTCGAGGACACCCGCGCCCGCGTCGACAAGAAGCTGCGCCAGCGCCCGAAGCTGATGGCCGTCTCCGCCAAGACCGGGCGCGGGCTCAGCCGCCTCGTCGCCGAGGCGCTCGACCTCGCCGACCGCAGCGCACAGAGGATCCCGACGCCGCAGCTCAACCGCTTCCTCGCCGACCTGCAGGCCACGCGCCAGCCGCCCGCGCGCGGCGGAAAGCGGCTGCGGCTCTACTACCTCGCCCAGTTCGAGACCTCGCCGCCGCGCTTCTCGCTGCAGGTCAACGACCGCTCGCTCGTCACCCGCGACTACGCCTACTTCCTCGAGAACCGGTTGCGCGAGCGCTTCGGGCTCGAGGGCGTCCCGCTCGTCATCGACATCAAGACCACAGGGGGTCGGAGGAAGGGATAGGAACCGGGGGCTCGCGCCCCCCCGGACCCCCCGCCGGTGCCTGGCTGGCCAGCGCTCGATCGGCGTTTCTGTACCCTTGCCGGACCCTTCTAGAAGCCAACCAGGGAGCGCGAGACCCCCCTCCATGAGCCTTACCGAGTACGCAGACAACGAGTTCCTGTTCACGTCGGAGTCGGTTACGGAGGGCCATCCGG
>JBBECV010000021.1:0-24777 GCA_040881635.1 Thermoleophilaceae bacterium | reverse complement strand
ACGACGACCTCGCCAAATTCGTCTACAAGCGCCTCAAGCGCCGCCCGATGATCCTGGCGATCGTGATCGAGGTCTGACGCCAGGCCCGCTCTATCGTGGTGGTGCCGTGACCCTTCTGGCCGGCCATGCTTTAAGCCGCCGTCGTGGCGATCGTCGTCGGCGTAGGGCTGGGCTATCGGGCTGCAGTCGCCTCGACGATCCGGATGGCGGCGGCCGCGGGATCGTTGCCACCCGGTGGCGGTCGCTCGGCGATCCCATCCCCCGCGAGCGTCGGAGCGTCGTCGCTAGCGGGATGCGAGGTAGGCGCCGAGCTCCTCGGCGGCGACCTTGCCCGCGCCCTCCCAGAGTGGCTCCTCGGATACTTCGGACTCGAAGCCCTCCCCCTCGACCAGCCGGGCCCGCAGGTAGAGCGGCCGCTGGCCGGTGAGGAGCTTCGCCTCGATCGTCGGCCGGCACGGCGGGGACTCGACGTGGGCCCCCGCGAGCCGCGCGATCGCGGCTGCCGCCGCGTCGGCCTGCTGCGCCCCGATCCCGCCGTGCTTGATCGGGAACGCCGTCGCGTCCCCGGCCGCGAAGACCGGCCCGTGGTCGGTGACCGCGCAGTGGCTGTCGATCGGGATGAAGCCGTCGGCGCCGCTGGAGGGCAGGCCCGGGATCGAGGGGCCGGCGATCCGCGGCATCGCGATCATCCGATCGGGCCGCAGCTCGGCGTCCTGCGGCTCGAGCAGCAGGCGCGTCGCCGCAGGGACCCGCGCGAGCGACGAGCAGTGGACCGTGACGCCGGCCCGGTCGAGCAGCTCCGACACCGCGATGCTGACGCGCTCGCCGAGCTCGGCGAGTGGCTTGGGGTCCGGCGTGACGACGAACAGGTCGACATCGTCCATGCCGACGCTGTGGGCGCGCGCGGCCGTCATCAGCGCCAGCTCGTAGAGGGGCAGCAGCCAGGTCGGCCCGACGGGCGCGAGGAAGCCGACGCTCTTCGCGTAGCCGTCCTCGATGTCCTCGACGATCTGACCGAAGACCGCATCGGGCGCCTGGTCGCGGAAGGTCGTCGCATGCTCGTAGGCGGCGGCAAGCCTGCCGCCCACCGCGACGAGCAGCGCATCGTAGCCGAGCTCGTCGCCAGCCCCTGTGCGGATCGTCCTCCGCTCGGCGTCGACCGACGCGAGCGTGCCGCGGATCCAGCGCGCGTCGACGGACGCCGCCAGCTCCGCGATCGGACGGTGGGTCGGGCCCGGACGGGCGAACGGCTCGCTCACCCGCTCCGCACGGATCACCAGCTCGTCGTTCGGCGCCACCAGCGTGACGCTCGCCCGGTCTCCCACCAGCCGACGGAGGCGCAGCAGGCCCTCGATCGCCGCCACACCACCGCCCGCGATGACGACCCCGAATCCCATAGGACCACCGTAGTCGCGACCCGCCTCCCGTACAAATCGGGTAGGTCCCTTCCGCAGCTCTCCCGACGCGCCGGGGCCGACCGTGCCTGCCCCGGCGATCAGCCCGCCGGCAACGGTCGCCGCGAGCAGCCCTGGTCTGCGGGCGTGGACGATCGCGGAGCCGGCGGTTGCCTTCGTTGCCGGCGTGCCGCCGCCTTGGCGTCGTACATGGCGCGGTCCGCCCGCGCCAGCAGCTCGTCGGCGGACTCCTGCCCGTCCCAGCACGCGGACCCCGCCGAGGATCTGCAATCTGGGGCCACCTCGTCGCAGAGCCTGGTCATCAAGCGCTCGGCCACGGCGGGAGTGCAATCGGGCAGCAGGACCGCGAACTCGTCACCACCGATGCGGGCGATCAGGTCGGTGGCGCGCAGCGCCGCGGCCCACGTGCTCGCCGCATGCTCGAGCAGTCGGTCGCCGGCGGCATGGCCATGCGCGTCGTTGTGCTCCTTCAGGTCGTCGAGGTCGAGGATCACGACACAGAGCGGCGTCCGCTCGCGACGGGCGCGTACGAGCTCACGCGTCAACTCCTGCTCCAGGCGGCGCCGGTTGGCGACGCCCGTGAGCGGGTCGTGATCCGCGAGATGCTCGAGCTCGCGCTGAAGCCGCTCCCTCTTCTCGATCTCGGCGCGAAGCTGCTTCTCGGTCGCTCGCCGACCGGCCGCTATCCGGCTCATCGCCACCGCGGCGATCGCGAGCAGGACGCCACCGATGACCCAGCGGGTCGCGGCCGACGTACCGGGCAACCCGTCGATCGAGTTGAGCGTCACGGCAGAGGCGATGAGGATCCAGACGACGTGGGCGGCGACTGCCCGAGCGGAGAAGAAGCTCGCCGCGACGATCACCAGCCATACCAGCAGGGCCGAGTACAAGCCCGTCGCGGCCCCGGCGAAGTAGGTGCCCAAGCAGATCAATCCCGTGCCGAACGCAAAGAGAGCGTGCGCGGCCCAGGCGTGGGCGTGCCGGACCCATACGAAGGCCGCGCCACCCAGCACCAGGCCCATCGCGCCGACTCCATAGAGCCCAGCGGCGCTCGCACCCTCGGGGCGGGAAAGAGCGGCCCCGACGAGGACGAGCAGTCCTCCGCAGGAGAAGAGCACACCGAGCGCACGCGAGAGCAACTGCAGATCCCCGGCCCCCGTACCGGTCAGCGCGTACGGGTCGTATCGGTGCATTGCTTGGCTATCGGCAACGGATCGTGGCAGCTTGATCGGTGGCGGCTGCGGTCGCCGCCCTGCAACGGCGACCGCAGTGCCCATCTCAGCCGGTGTAGTCAGGCAGCGCCTCCTCGACGTTGAGCTCGCCGCGGGCGTCCTCGAGGGCGGTCGAGAGGTCGGCGGCGGTCTGCTGGGAGGCGCCGGGGCCGAACGCGGCCTCGAGCGCGGCCGCCAGGTCGGCGGGCGGCCGGTCGCCGAGGCCCCAGGAGAAGGCGAGGCCCTCCTGGCGCGAGACGGGGTCGTCGATTCCCTCGACGGCGTACTTCTTGACGGCGAGCGCGAAGACGCGGTTGAGGCCGGCCTCCACGCGCTCGGTCGCGGTTGCGAGCGCGTCGGCGTCGCCGTCGAGCGCGGCCGACTGGGCGTCGGCGAGCGCAGCGAGGATCGGGGCGGTCAGGCCGTCGGCGGCCAGGCCGTAGTCCTCGGCGCGCTTCTCGGCGGTCGCCGCTGGACCCTCGCCCTCGGCGGTGAAGAACGCCCACGCCTCGTCGACGTTGTGAGGCGCGCCCTCGTCGGGGTCGATGTCGCCGGCGTCGACCTTCTCGGCGGCGGACTCGAGCTCGCCGACCGTCTTGCGCGCGAGCGCGACGGTGATGCCCTTGTCGATCCACTGACGGCGCTGCGCGGCGTCTAGATCGGCGGCGCTGCCGCTGCCCGCGAGCGCGTCGGCGACGCGCTCGCCGACGGGCGACTCCTCGACCAGCTCGGCGAGCGTGCGCGGGGTGCCGTCGCCGTGGAGGGAGTTGCCGCCCTCCGACCAGATCTTCGCCGCGGCGGCGAAGTCGGCCTTGCCGCCCTCGGCGGCGGGCTCCAGCAGCGTGCGGATCTCGGCCGCATCGGCGCCGATCGCCGCGTGCGCGTCGACGTCCGAGACCGGCTGGTAGGCCGAGGCCGAGGCCGAGGCCTTCGACGCCTGCGCCTCGGGCGCGTCGTCGTCGGACCCGCACGCGGCGAGCGAGAGGGTCGCCGCCAGCGCGGCGACGACTGTGAGCTTGCGAGTCATTCGGTTGCGATTCCTCCTAGTTGGCCAGTGAAGTTAGGGGACCCTAACACTTCTCCCCGCCTGACGGCGTCCCGAGTTAGGCAGCCCTAAGAGGCGCGCGCTCGCGGCCCCGCAACCGCCCGCGACGTGTCGCGCCAAGCCGGCGCGGGTAGGCAACGCGGATGATCGACGAGGGGGCGTTCACCGACATCGCCGAGGCCGTCGCGCAGGCCATCGACCTGGCGGGCATCGCCGTGATCGTCGTCGGCCTGGTCTTCGCGACGGCTCTCTACCTGCGCGCCGCGTCCGAGCGGTCGACGGCCGGTTACCACGACTTCCGCCAGCGCATCGGCAAGGCGATCCTGCTCGGCCTCGAGTTCCTCGTCGCCGCCGACATCATCCGCACCGTCGCCGTCTCGCCGACGTTTCGCGGCGTCGGCGTGCTCGCAGTCATAGTCGCCGTCCGGACCTTCCTCAGCTTCGCGCTCGAGGTGGAGCTCAACGGCCGCTGGCCGTGGCAGGGCGCCAGGTCGGGCTAGCCGCGGTCAGCGCGTCGTCGGTTCGATACCCGGGAGAGGTCCGCCCGACGAACGGGTCCGGAGGGAGAAGCTGCTGAGGTCGTGCAAGGCGCCATGGCGGTGCATGCGGCGCGGTATCGTCATCCGCATGGCCGCAGAGCAACTGGATCTCGCGATCGTCTATGAGCACGCTGAGGACGGCTGGATCGTCGCGACGATCCCAGAGGTGCCTGGCGTCTTCAGCCAGGGGCGCACTCGCGATGAGGCGCGCACGAACGTGATCGATGCGCTGCGCCTGATGCTCTCGCCTGAGCCGGGCGAGGATGACGGCCGCGAGCGTAAGTTGCTGCACCTGACCGTCGCTGCATGAAGCGTCGTGAGTTGGAGCGTCATCTGCGTGCGCACGGTTGCCGCCAGATAGACGAGGGAGGCAAACCACAGTCGATGGCGTGGTCCTGAGGGCGCGCGGTCGGTCGTTCCCCGCCATCGGGAGGTTCCGTATGTCCTCGTGCGGAAGATCTGCCGCCAGCTTGGCATCGAGTCGCCGACTGGCCCGCGCTAGTCGTTCATGGGCGCGGGTGGTTTCGAACCACCGACCTCTCGCGTGTGAAGCGCGGGCGGGTCAGCCGGAAGCGGAGGAAGAAGCCCAGCAACTGAGCGGGTTTCGGCGCGGGTGCATGGAGCGCGGCTGTGAAGGCGTTTGCAGGGGTTTTGCGGGCGTTTGGGCCACTGGAGGGGTCCGGTGGCCCAATAGGCCGTCTCTCGAAGGAGTTGAAGCCGCGAAGTAGGTCAAGGCCGGGCGGCGAGCAGCGCGTGAACGTGCGATCGCTCGTCGAGCCATGCGGCGGCGTCGGGGTCGATCCAACCGGCGATCAGAAGCATGTCGTCGGCGCGGTCGCCGATGTCCTGTCCCAGTAGGCAGTCGTGATGGGCGACGCGGTTGCGGAAGCGTTGCAGCAGACGCATCCGCTGCGTGAGGTTCTTGCGCATGATCGACCCGTGAGGAAAGGCATAGCGCAGTCGGTGACGCCACAGCTCCTCGTAGTGGTTGTTGAAGAGGCCGGCCCAGAAGCCGAACGACACCCCGGCGACAACTCGTCCGCGCGTGATCCCCTTGCCCTTCTCCAGCCGCTCTACGGCCACGATGACTTGCTTGATGCCCTCGGGCTGGAGGACGTCGAAGTCCATCAGCCAGGTGTCTTTGATCGGTTGCTGCGGCTGACCGTCACCGAGGACGCCATCGATCGCGTTGCGGACGAGAACCTCGAAGTGGTGCACCATCCCAAAGCACGCCGCCGCGACCTCGGCGTGCCAGTCGTACAGCTCCAGCGCTCGCTGGTGATCGCCGCCGCTGGCGACGAGGAATGGTTCGAAGCGAGCCGCCGATAGCCACGCTTGCGCTTGGTGCTTCTCCATGATCGCGCTAACCTACTTGGCGACGCCCCGGTACCGCCTAGGACTCCCGCAAGGGAGTTATGCGGCCGGGGCTTTGCGTTGGTAGGACGGGCTTTCTCGTCGTCCTCGCCCGAGAGTTGCCCGATGGCCCTACGAGTTGCGGACGGTGTCGTCGGTGACCTCGACGCCGCGGGCCTCAGCGAACTGGGCAATCTGCGTTTGGCTCTGTCCGTGGAAGTCGCGAATTCTGATACGGCCGTGCTCATCGATCTGCGCGACCTCAGGTGCGCCGAAGGCGTTGAAAAGGTCGGCCCCAACAACACGGGTGCTGGCAAGGAGTTCCTGGTCTGATCCCGTCAGCGACGCAAGCGGGATGGTGTGCCGCCCAACGACCTGGTCGGTGATCGCCTCATGGTTCCACGGCTGTTGGAACAGTCCGCTGCTGATCGGGTATGTCAACTGCTTATCGCGTCCAAACAATCGTGCGATCACGATCGCGTCGCCCCAAGCCCCGGCGTTCTCGACTGCGTGTCGTCCTATTAGCCGCAAGGACCGTGCTAACACCCATAGGAGGGCGGTCTCGCTGATCTGGATCACAGAGGGGTCGTCGTTCTCGTCCTGCCTCGGGACGGCTAGGCCAACTTGCTCGCAGCACATCCCTGAGCCATCGGTGTGCAGCTCCGAGTAGTTCGCGATCGGTGGCTCTCGATTTACGAGCGCTCCTAGTCTGATGCGGCGGATGCCGGCTCGCCCGTTCGGGCGACTGCCATAGAACCCGTGCCACGCAAAAGTGCCGGATCGATCGACTGCCCACTCCTCGAGCTGGCGAATGCGGGCCTCCCCGATCGACATTGATCCAGGGGTGGTGGGAACGAGGGCGACGGCCAGGTACGCCCAGTCCTCTCGAAGGTCCACCCGCGTGAGCCCATCGTCAGCGACGGACTCGATACGCGCCAGGTGATCCTCCACCATGCGGAACCGGTCGCGGTACATGCTGGCTACCTCGGCCTCGGCCAGCCATCGCGTGTGGGAGCCGTCGCGACGTGGGTAACGCAGGTCAATGTCCTTGCGAACGGCATGCGGACGCAACGGACTGGGTGGTACCACCAGCAAGTAGTACGCACGCCCGCGATCAGCCTCGCACGGAATGACCTTCACATGGAACTCAACATGCGGTGTGATTCCGCCTGCGCCGATCTGGCGGAGCCGGCCCTCCTCCCCGTCAATCGCCTCAACCGCCGTTAGCTCGACGGCTATCTCGTTCTCCTCTCGGACGCCAATCACGATCACGCCGCCTCGGTGGTTAGCCATCGCGGCGATGTCCGCGGCCAGCGCCCGCTTCTGGCCGTCGCTGCTCCCGTAGCTCTCCCTCTTGAAGTCGAGATCGTCGTCCTCGCGTACTTGGCCTTCGATCAACCCGTGCAGGCTCTCCTCCGTCAGTTGCGGCATCTCCGCGCCGAATAGCTCGCGGAGACGGATCGTCCATCCGGGATTCAGGGGCATCGACCTAGCATTCCTGGTCCGCCTGACAGATCGCGGCGGCGACCTTCAGGAATCAGGGCCGATGGTCTGGCCCGGCTCTTGACCGACTTGATTTGGGCGCTATGACTTGTTGTCGACTCGTCGCATTAGCTCGGCCCGCGTGAGGCCGAGCGCTTTGGCGATGCGCGTGACGGTCGAGAACGACGGGTCGGCTTGTCCCAACTCGATGCGCGAGAGAGCGTTGGTCGTCAGGCCCGCGTCGTGGGCTAGCGACTCTTGCGAGCGCCCTTGGCGCTCGCGCTCTGCGCGCAGCTCGTCGCCGAGGCGAGGGTCTGGATTGGAGGGGCGTGGAGCCACGCCGGGAACCCTGCCGACTTGGCACCCTAAACACAACCCAGTTGACATGGAATAGTAAACTGTGAATGATGTTGGCCCAGACGGGCGCGCTGGGCGGCCGAAAACTCGGCGACAAGGAGCATGGGCTAATGGCGGCGGTCAACAAGACAGACACCCTGGGGATGGTGCGGGTTCGGTTTGGGATCAGGCAACGCGAGGCGGTGCTGCGCGAGCTGCGCGACCACAAGGAGGGCCACCTTGAGGCGCTGCGGATCTACCCATCGCATCCCGACAAGTACGGCGAGGACGACGTTCGGCTGACCCAGGAGAAGCTGGAGGTAGTCGAGCGGGCGCTCGACTACGCCGAGGGCACCGAGCCGGGCCGGCCGTTCGATCTCGACGTGCCGATCTGGTTCGCGCAGAGCCTCGCCGACAACGGCGCACGGATCGCCGTCGAGGAACTTGGCGACACCATCGACGCCCTACAGGCCGGGCAAATGCCGGACGGCGGACCCGTCCGCGACACCCGCGCCGCTCTACGCTGCGCGGCCAAGGACACGCGCGTCTGGATCAAGACGCTGCTGTCCGCATACGAGTACCCGCACCGGCCGCGCTAACCATGACCCCGCCCAAGTACATCCTGGGGAGAACATCGAGCGCGAGCGCCGACGCCAATGCAAGTCGACGGAGGCGCTTGCCCAGATCGCCGGCACCCACGCCAGCGAGATCAGCCGCCTAGAGCATGGTCAGCGTGATCCACGGCACTGGACCATCGTGCGGATCGCGCAAGCGCTCGACCTAACGCTCGCCGATCTACTGCGCGGCATCGAGTAGCGCTGGGCCTGCGGTCAAGCGGCTGACTTGACGCGGTCCCACTCGATGAGGGCGATGGCTTTCGCCTCTTCATCGTCCTCGACCATTTGATCGACGGTTTGCTTGACGCAGGCCCATCGCTTTGTCTGGGGGAGGTGGTTCGGGCCGTGCAGCGTGAAGCAGAACGGCTCGCAAAGGCCGTGAAGTTGCTCGACCGCGTGGAGCGGGTGGTGGAACCACTGCTTCTCGGCGAGCGCTATCACCGACCCGTTGTGGTTACGCACTTGAGCGTGGCTCATCTTCACGATCTGCTCTGGCGCGAAATCGTCGGCCCATGTCAGCAGCAGCAAAAGCCGAGGCGATAGGGCGAAGCGAATCTCCGACGTGTACATCAGCCCTTGCGGCGGGAATGCCGCCATTGGCATCAGCCGCTCTGCGCTGAACGGCACCGGGACGACGGGATGGTCCGACGTTGCGAGCCGGGGCTTGCCGCACCGAAGGATCGTCCAGCGCATGTTCGCCAGCAGCGTTCCGATCCGCGGCACGTTCCCAACGAGAAGGTCGTGCCGGGCGGTGTCCAGCTCCATCAATGCGGCCGCGCCACGTAGGACGTGCGGCTTGCGCTCCGGGTCGGTGGCGCGGATCTTGTCGGTCGCAACGCCGATCGCCTGGGAGTACCACTCGCGCCAGGCCGGCGAGCGGAGGATCTGGAGGGCCATGTACTCGGCGAGGCAACTCCGCGCGCTCGGGTCGAGCGGCCAGCGGTTCTCAAGGTCGCGGATGATCTCGATGGCTGCACCCTCCACTCGGCTCATCGCGGGGTCGAGGACATCGCTGGTCGACCCGTCAGGATGCTGCTCGCGGTAGAAGCCGCGACGAACGGCGATCTCGGCGGGCGGCAGCAGTTCCGGGCCGTCGCGGTCGATCCAGCCGACGCCGACCTTCCCCTCGTGCGCCCATTCCCTCAAGTGACTGCGAGCGACGATGTGACTGTGGCGATGCTTGGCCATCCGCCAGGAGCTTACGCCCGCCACCGACCCCAACTTGACCACCACCCAACTCCCGTCAGCCCCCTCCGATTCCACCCCCCACACATCCTTCCCAACTGCCCCCACCCGCCTCATCACCCACCCCGATCCGCAACCTCTCCCTTCCTTAGCCCCGTCCCCCTCCACCGTCCCAACAGCCATCACACACATGCACTCTCGCGGTGCGATCACACGAAACAGCCCCGGTCGCGTCTACGACCGTGGATGCTCACCATCGGCAAGATCGGCGGTACCGGCGGCGGCCAGTGGCGGTCGCCTGAGTACTACACAGAGCAGGTAGCGCGGGGGGCGGAGGACTACTACGCCGGTCACGGTGAGGCTCCCGGCACCTGGACGGGCCAGGGCGCGGCGGGCCTTGGGTTGGCCGGCGAGGTCGGAGATGGGGAGTTGGAGGCGGTGTTCGACCGCCGGCATCCGTCAAGCCGCGATCAGCTCGGCAGGGTGCCGGGGCCGGGATCGGTGCGCGGGATCGATTTGCAGATGGCGGTCCCGAAGTCCGTCTCGACGCTCTGGGCGCTGGCGGATGAGTACGACTGGCCGGAGATCGCCGGCAAGGTCTGGGAGGCAACCCACGGCGCGGCCGGCGCAGCGTTCGACTACCTGGAGCGCCACGCCTGTACGTCACGTGCCGGAGCTGGCGGGAAGGTCGCGCTCCAGGGCGAGGGGTTCGTCGCCGCCGTGTTCCCGCACCGCTTCAGCCGCGAGGGCGATCCCCAGGTTCACGTTCACGTCCTGGTGGCGAACATGACCACTGCGGCCGGGCGGAGGGTGTCGAGCAGGCATGGCGCACGCTCGATGCCCGCGACCTGTTCGACCAGAAGCTCGCCGCCGGCTATTTGTTCCAGGCCGAGCTGCGGGAGCGGCTGACGCGCGAGCTTGGTGTCGAGTGGAGCGAGGTTCACAAGGGCGCGGCCGAGATCGTCGGCGTCCCGGCTGAGTTGACCAAGGCGCTGTCCAAGCGTCGCGCTCAGATACTCGACGCCTTGGACCGTGACGGCCGCGCCGGCACGGCCCGCGAGTCCGAGATCGCCGCGCTATCCACTCGCCGGTCCAAGCAGTCGTTCGGCTTGGCCGTGCAGCGCGACCAGTGGCGGGCGCTCGCGGAGGAGCATGGCTTTGGTCCCGACGAGCTGGCCGACACGATCGACCGTGCCGAGTTCCGGCCGGCGGATCGCGGCGAGCTCGGCGCGGCCGTCACAGAGGTCGTCGGCCCCGAGGGACTGACGGCCGAGGGGTCGGCGTTCGCGCGCCGGGATGTGGTGCGCGAGCTGGCCGCCCGTCAAGGCCGGGGTGGATCGGTCGAGCAGATCGAGGCGGTCGCGGATCGGCTCATCGCCTCCGAGCAGATCGTCGCGTTGGACGGTAGCGCGGCTGGCGCGACGATCCGCCCGACCGCGCCGCTCGATCGCCGCGGCGAGCCGTTGCTGACGACGCCGGACATGCTGGAAGTCGAGGCGCGGATGATCGACCAGGCCGCCGGTCGCGTCGGTGAGGGCGCGGGAGTCGTCGCGCTGGGGGAGGGGGAGCGCTTCGACCGCCGGCCCGGCGGGCTGGTGCTGTCCGATGAGCAGCAGGCGATGGTCCGCCAGCTCGTCACCTCCGGCAACGGGGTCGAGCTGGTCCGAGCGAAGGCCGGGACCGGCAAGACGACGGCGATCGACGCGGCCCGCGAGCTGTGGGAGCGCGAGGGGTATCGCGTGATCGGTGCGGCGCTCGCCGGTCGTGCTGCCGACGAGCTGCACGCCAGGGCGGGGATCGACAGCTACACCGTCCACGGACTTCTGCGCGACCTGGAGCGCGGCGGCGAATGGCAGTTCCCCGACCGCGCTGTGTTGGTCGTCGACGAGGCCGGCATGGTCGACACTCGCCGACTCGCTCGGCTGCTCGACCACGCCGCCGACGCCCGCGCGAAGGTCGTGCTGGTCGGCGACGAGCGCCAAGTGCCGGCCGTCGAGGCCGGCGGCAGCTTCGCCGGCCTCGCCGACCGGCTCGGCGCAGCCGAGCTGTCAGAGGTTCATCGCCAGCGCCATGCCTGGGACCGCACGGCGCTGGACGAGCTGCGCCACGGCGATATCTCGGAGTGGATTGCCGCCTACGACCAACACGGCCGCCTCGTCCCATGCAGAAGCGCCGACGAGCAGACACGGACGCTCGTGTCGGACTGGTACGTTGCGGCCCGAGAGCATGGGATGGAGGAGTCGGTGATGCTTGCCGGTCGCCGCGATGAGGCCGCCGATCTCAACCACCTGGCCCGAGCGACACGGGTAGCCGCCGGCGAGCTTGACGACGCCACCGCCTTGACCGTCGAGGGCCGCACCTTCGCCCAAGGGGATCGCGTGCTGGCGCTGCGCAACCGGCCCGTCCAGTGCGCGGACCAGGACGGCCGCCATCTCCTGCGCAACGGCAACCGCGCAACCGTCACCCACGTCGACCACCAAGCCGTCGAGCTGACCGTCCAGCTCGACACCGGCCCCGCCGTCAGGCTGCCGGCCGACTACCTGGCAGACGGCCATGTCGATCACGGCTACGCCATGACGATCCACAAGGCCCAAGGCATGACCACCAAGCAGACCTTCGTCCTCGCCTCGCCCGACCTCGCGCGCGAGCTGGGCTACGTCGCCGCCTCGCGCCACACCGACGAGGCCCGCTTCTACGTCAACACCCCCGACCCCGACGACCTCCAGCGACCGGGTGAGCCTGCCCTTGCCGATCGTGATTTGTTCGGCGACCTCAGAAGCGCGCTCGGCGTCGAGCGCGCCAAGCAGCTCGCCCTGGACGAGACAGAGATCGACGCCAGCCTCGGCGAGCTGTCCACCGCCAAGCTCTTGGAAATCCAAGACCAGGGACGAACGGTGTTGAGGTCGATCCTCGACCAAGCCGACCGCGCGAGTAAATCGGAGGCGGTGCAGTACCACGCGACCTTGCTCTCCAGCTTCGAGCGGCAGCTTGCCGACGCTCAGGCCGAACGCGCGCAGCTCCGCTGGCTCGACCGCAACCGCCGCGCCGATCTCGATGGCCGGATAGTCACGCTCGAGCTTTCAGCCGGCGCGCACCGCCACGCACTCGCCGAGAGCATCGAGCGAGCCGCTGAGTTCGACTACGACCGCTGACTGGAGCAGAACGAGATGCAGGTAGTCGAGGCCACCGCCGCTGACCGCGAGCTGGCGATCCGACGCGCTGACGCCTACTGGCGCGCAACCCGAACCGTCACGCTCGACGCCGATCCTGAGCTTGAACGCCGGTTAGGCGAACGGCCCGAGAACTCCGCTGACCGGGAGCGCTGGGAGCGCGCAGCCGCCGCTCAGGAGTCCTACCGCTTCCAGTACGGCGAGCTGCCCGACCTCGACGCCGACAAGGCGAGTCTCGCCGGCCGGCAGCTCCACGACTTCAAGCAGGCGCTCGACCTCGCGGAGAAGTTCATCAAGCCACCGACCCCCGACCTCGACCGCGGCCCCGACCTCGGGCCGTAGCGGCGGGATAGGCCAACGGCAGGCTGGGTAGGGCGGCGAGATCGCGTGTTGGTCACCTGCCGGGATGGCTCCTCATAGGACAGGCGGCTTGACAGTCCACTCAGTCAGGTTGGCTGAGTGTGTACCGTTAGTGCTTCGCTCGGCGCTCAACGCGACGAGCCACGAGTCCCACACACCGGGCCGCTACGGCGCGCCCATGGGGCGAGGCGCGGGTTCGACTCCCAATGCTTAGAGCCACGGTGGCAGCCTCGCGTCTGAAATCGGTTGGCTTCACAGCGCCATGGTCAGAGACGTCCGCTCGCTTGGGCACTCTCAACGGCTGTGTGGATTCCAAATGATGCAGCCGAGATCGAGCGGGCGGCACAGGCCGGGGAGATGCCTGAGACGCCGAGCTTTGACGCGAAAGCCGACCTACCTCAGCCAAAGCGCAACGCAGATCTCGCGAAGGATGTCGCAGCGATGGCAACAGACGGCGGAGTGCTTCTGTACGGGGTCTCCGAGGACGACAACGGGTCCCCCGCGATACCAAGCCCGATTGCGCTGGCTGGAGTCGCCGAGCGCATTGATCAGATCGTCGCTATGTCTATTGCGGAGGTGCCGTACATCGAGGTTCGCGAGTACCCGACGGCCGACGACCCGTCGGTCGGCTACGTCCTCTTGGTCGTTCCTCAATCGGACCGGGCACCGCATCAGGTCACGGTGGGGAGTGATCTACGGTTCTATGGCCGCGGCGCGAAAGCCAACCGTCCCCTGACCGAGGGCGATGTGGCAAGGCTCTACGAGCGCCGGCAATCGTGGTCGGTGGACCGGGAGAAGCTGCTCGATGAAACGGTTGCCGGGTCGCCTATCCCATCTACGGACGGCTTGGGTTACATCCATGCCTTCGCCCGACCGGTTGTTCCGGACCAGTCGATATTCGAGAGGGCTGCTGAAATGGCAGGAGGTCGGCAAGGCCTGCACCAGCGCTTTCTCAATGTCGTGAACGCCACAACGTTGCGCGGCGAGTACGGTCCTTCGCTTGAGCGAGCGTCGTTCTGGCGTCGGTATGACGCTGATACGTGGAGGCTGTCGACTACACACCCCGACGATCAGGACTACGGCACCCCTGACTCCATAACGAGCAGTGTCGTGGCTGATGTTGACCTAGATGGCCATGGGCGCTTCTTCTGCGGCCGAGCGACGGACACCAGGATCAATAGTCCAACCGATCCGCCCCAGATCATCGAGGTAGTGATCGCGGGCAACCTTGAGGCCTTCTTTGCCCTGATGGCGGCCGTGTACAACGACGCTGGCTACCACGGTCAAATTGATGTCGGGGTCGCCCTCACGGGCATCCGCAACGCGCGCTCGGAGCGAGCTAGTCGCGGGCTCAGCGCCGCTCGGGGTTACCCGTCTCCCGCATTCCGGCGACATCGACGCGTAGTAGCGAGCCAGCTCGCAGCGGCCGACACCACTTCCTCGGTCTTGCTTCGCGATTTCTTCGAGGCGACCACAGGCATCCAGGGATGGGATCCGTTTACCCAGCCAGAGAATCGCTAGCGCCTCTGAAGGCGATGGAGCGGAGGTTCTGAGCTGTCGGACTACCACGTTCCGGCATCACGCGGATGACACTTCTGGGCCGATAGTGCGTCTACAGAATCGATGCAGCTAGATGCCGATGACATCGAGCAGATCGCCCGCCGCGTCGCCAACCTCCTGAGTGCCGGTCAGGCGGCATCAAGCCGCTACCTCGATGCGGCCACGCTCGCCGCCGAGTTGGGCGTAGATCGGCACTGGGTCTACGCCAACGCCGACAGACTCGGCGCGATCCGTCTCGGCGGTCCGCACGGCCGCCTTCGGTTCGACCGCCAGGAGGTTCGGCGACGGCTGGTGGCCGACGCGCCAGAAGCCGCGCCGACCAAAGCGCCGACACGGCGCAGGCGGGCCGGTCGGCCCTCCAAGCTCATCCGCTATGACGGCTAGGATGGCTCGACCATCAAAGTGGCCGGGCGACGCGCCAACGCCCCCGGCCGTGACAACGGGAGGTTGAGTCCCGATGCGCCCACAAAGTACCCCGCAGACATGGAGGGCCGCCTGATGCCGAGGCGAGCGACAGGCGA
Source organism: Thermoleophilaceae bacterium (assembly GCA_040881635.1). GTDB lineage: Bacteria > Actinomycetota > Thermoleophilia > Solirubrobacterales > Thermoleophilaceae > JAAYBF01. The sequence continues at coordinate 9,983 of JBBECV010000021.1, read as the reverse complement.
GATCGTCACCGCCAAGCTGTCAGACGGCAGCGTGAGCATTCGTGGCCGGTTCCGCCACCAAGGCGAGCGCCACCGTGTCGTCTTCGGGCGCGACGACGAGGGGTGGACGCCTGAGCGCGCCCGGCGCGAGCTGGACGACATCCTCGCCCAGCTTCGGGCCGGCATCCCCGTCGCCGACATCCTCGCCCGCTATGAGCGCGAGCCGATCAAGCCGGCGCGTGACACCAGCGGCCCGACCTTCCACGAGTACGCTTCGGAGTGGTTGGAGCGCAAGCGCACGGGCGAGATCGGCGACAGCCCGCTCACTCCGACCAGCTCCGACGACTACCTCTGGCGGCTCTCCAAGCACCTGCTGCCGTTCTTCGCGCGCATCCCGGTCGCCGAGATCACCGATACCGACAGCCGAGGCTTCCGCGCCAAGCTGTTCGCCGACCGCGAGGAGATCGCGAGCATCATCGCTGCCGGTGGCGAGGCCACCCATCCCAACGGGCAGCCGCGCCGGCCGCTGTCGCAGCGCTCGATTCAGATGATAGTTGGCCTGCTCGCGCAGATCCTCGATGACGCGATCGAGGACAAGCTGCGCACCGACAACCCCGCGCGCGCCAAGCGGATGCGGGTCAAGGTGCCCAAGCCGCCGCGCACCTTCCTGGAGATCGACCAACTCGTCGCGCTGCTCGACGCGGCCGGCGAGCTACAGGCCCGGCCACGTTCGACCAAGCGCGCGAAGCTCACCACTGACCAGGCCGCCGAGATCCGCCGCCGCCTTGCGGGCGGCGAGACACAGACGGCGCTCCGGCGCGAGTACGGCATCGGCGCCGCGGCGATGTCGCTGCTGGCCAACGGCAAGACCTACCGTGGTGACCACCATCTCGGCTGGCGCGCGCTCTGCGCGACCCTCGCCTACGCAGGCCCGCGCATTTCCGAGGCGCTCGACCTGCGCGAGCGCGATGTCCGTCTCCACGACCCCGCCGACTCCCGGCTATGGATCGCCGACAGCAAGACACCGACCGGCATCCGCCACGTCGAGATCACCCCGGCGCTGCGCGACGTGCTGCTCGCCCATCGCGCCGACAAGCTCCGCGCCGGCCACCCGCACGATCCCGACGACCACTTCTTCTGCACGCGCGAGGGAGGGCGCTGGGACGCCGGCAACGTCCGCGACCGGATCATCGGCCCCGCCGCCGCGCTCGCCACTGAGCGACTGGTCGCGCACGGGCTGCCTCCGCTGCCGCACGTCACCCCGCACACCCTTCGCCGCACCTACGTCTCGGTGATGCTGCTCGCGACCAACTTTGACGTTCCGTTCGTCCAGCGCCAGGTCGGGCACGCGGACTCCAAGCTCACGATGAACGTCTACGCGCAGCTGCTCGACCGCTCCAAGCGCGCCCACGGAGCCGCCTTCGATGCGCTCGTGACGGCCGCCAAAGGCACCCTCTACGGCCCCCAGCACCCGTCTAATGGGCCACTGATTGGGCCACCGAACCCCATCGGGCCAATCATCGCTTCAGGGGGCGAAATGCCGAAACCCTCCATTTCCAGCACTTCCCCCGATGGGCGCGGGTGGTTTCGAACCACCGACCTCTCGCGTGTGAAGCGAGCGCTCTCCCACTGAGCTACGCGCCCGGCGTGGGTGGATTGTAGGCGGCGGAGCGTCCTGAGCGGTGGCGGGCCGGTGGCGGCCGCACTCTGGCCGGAATCGGCCCGGCGGCGCGGGGTCGGCCTGGGGCGGGGCGGGCGGTGGGGCGACCGCGGCTGTCGTGCGCACGGATCGGCGCTAGGATCGGCGGCGGACCGTGCTAGGCGGGGAGGTAGCGGTGCCCTGCACCCGCAATCCGCTCTAGCGGGGCTGAATTCCCTCTCTGAGGGTTCGGCCTTTGGGGTCAGTACGCCGTTCGGAGGTGCTGATGGCCGGGTCCCGCGCGGTGGGCGACTGCGAACCAGGTCAGGTCCGGAAGGAAGCAGCCTTAAGCGGAACCGTCCATGCGCCGCGGACCAGCCTGGCCGGAGCCGAAGAGCGGCGGGCACGCCCGAAGGTCGTCCTCGAGGAAGGGGTGCACGGTCCACTTTCCGCCCAATCTCCGGGGACGGCGGCGCAAGCCTGCGACCGCCGTCCGCACCGTGGATACGATGGCCCAGATGCTCTCCCTCTACCGCCGCCACCGCCCGAGGACCTTCGACGCGGTGGTCGGGCAGGAGAGCGTCGTGCGCACGCTGCGCAACGCGATCGAGCTCGACAAGGTCCACCACGCCTACCTCTTCGTCGGCTCGCGCGGCACCGGCAAGACGAGCATGGCGAAGCTGCTCGCCTGCGCGCTGAACGCCGAGGGCGGGTCGAGCGCCGACTTCGATCCGAGCTCGCCCACGTGCGCCGCGATCATGGCCGGCAGCTCGCTCGACGTCGTCGAGATGGACGCCGCGTCGAACAACTCCGTCGACGACATCCGCGAGCTGCGCGAGAACGTGGCGCTCGCCCCGATGGGCGGCGCCCGCCGCGTCTACATCCTCGACGAGGCGCACATGCTCTCCCAGGCGGCCTGGAACGCGTTCCTCAAGACGCTCGAGGAGCCGCCGCCGCACGTCGTCTTCGTGCTCGCCACGACCGAGGCGCACAAGGTGCCGCCGACGATCGTCGACCGCTGCCACCGCTTCGACTTCCAGCGTCCCTCGCTCGAGCAGATCGCCAGCGTCGTCCGGCGCGTCGCCGACGAGGAGGGGATCGCGATCCCCGACCCCGCCGTCGGCATGATCGCCCGCAAGGCCTCCGGCAGCTTCCGCGACGCGCTCGGCACGCTCGAGCAGCTCGTCACCTACGGCGGCAAGGACGTCGCTATCGACGACGTGCTCGCCAACCTCGGCGTCGCCGACGCGGAGCTGATCCTCGAGGCCGCCGAGACGATCGCCGGCGGCAGCCCACGCGACGCGCTGCTGGCCGTACAGAAGCTGACCGAGTCCGGCCGCGACGAGGGCCAGTTCATGCGCGATCTCTCGGCCCACCTGCGTCACCTCTACGTGGTTCAGACGATGGGCGAGGTCCCCGACTCGTTCGCCGTCACGGCCGAGCACACCGACCGCCTCGCCGGCCAGGCCGACCGCCTGTCGCAGGCCGAGGTCCTGCGCGCGATCGACCTGCTCGCCGCCGCCCTCGCCGCCGTCAGGGAGGGCTCGGAGCCGCGCCTGCAGCTCGAGGTCGCGCTGCTCAAGGCCACCCAGCCCCAGGCCGACCAGTCGCTCTCGGCGCTGATGCACCGCATCGACCGGCTGGAGGCGGCGCTGGCGGGCGCGGCGCCCGCCGCTCCCGCGCCGTCCTCGCACGCGCCGGCGTCGCCGCCTCGGGAGCCCTCGCAGACGCCGCCGCCCGCCGTCGAGTCGTCGCCTCCGCCGGTGCAGAGCGCGACGATGACGGTCGCCTCCGGCGCGACCGTCGCAGCCGTCGAAGAGCAGCCCGAGCCCGAGCCGGTCCAAGAGCGCTCGCAGTCGAACGGAGCGCTCGAGCTCGACCGCGTCATCGCCCTCTGGCCGGCGGTCGCCGACGCGATCCGCGAGGAGAACGGGATGGTTTCCGCCCTGCTCTCCGAGGCGGTGCCCACCAAGCTCGAGGACGGCCGCCTGACGATCCAGTTCGCCGCCGACGCCGCCTTCTCGAAGAAGAAGGCAGAGGCGAACCGCGAGCTGGTCGCGGGCGCGCTGCGCAGCCTCAGCGGCCACGCGATCCCGCTCGTCTTCGAGCTTGGCCAGGAGCGCGAGGACAAGGTGCCCGCCACCCTCAGCGCCGACGAGCTGGCCGAGCGCCTGATGCGCGACTTCGACGCCGAGGAGGTCTTCGAAGACGCCGACTCCCCCGAGACCGAGGACTGACCCGTGCCCAAGCAGCCGAACATGAACCAGATGCTCCGCCAGGTCCAGCAGATGCAGGAGGACATGGCGAAGGCCCAGGAGGAGTTGAAGACCGAGACGGTCGAGGCGAGCGCCGGCGGCGGCATGGTGACCGTCAAGGTCAGCGGCGAGCTCGAGATCCTCGAGCTGCGCGTCGACCCCCAGGCCGTCGACCCGGAGGACGTCGAGCTGCTGCAGGACATGGTCCAGGCGGCGGTGAACGAGGCGATCCGCTCGGCCCAGGAGCTGGCCGCCAACAAGATGAGCGCGGTCACCGGCGGGCTCGGCGGCGCCGGCGGGCTCGGCGGGCTGGGCCTGCCCGGAATGTAGGCGGGACCAGCCGCGCCCACGGCTACGCTGCAAGGCCGTGCTCGTAGCCCCGATCAACCGCCTCGTCACCGAGCTCTCGCGCTTTCCCGGCATCGGCCAGCGCACCGCCCAGCGGCTCGCCTTCCACCTCCTGCGCGTCTCCGACGAGGAGGCGCTCGCGCTCGCCGACGCGATCCGCGAGGTCAAGGAGCAGGTGGGCGAGTGCGAGCGCTGCTTCAACCTCGCGACCGAGCCGCTCTGCCGCATCTGCCAGGACGATCGCCGCGACGGTCACGTGCTCTGCGTGGTCGAGGAGCCGAGCGACGTCATCTCGCTCGAGCGCACGAACGAGTTCCAGGGCCGCTACCACGTCCTCGGCGGCGCGCTGTCGCCGATCGACGGTGTCGACCCGGAGGACCTTCACCTCGCCGAGCTGGTCGAGCGCGCCTCGTCCAACGGCGTCCGCGAGGTCGTCGTCGCCACCAACGCCACCACCACCGGCGAGGCCACCGCGCTCTACATCGCCGACACGCTCAGCGAGCGGGCGCCCTCCGTATCGGTCACCCGCCTCGCGAGCGGCCTCCCCGTCGGCTCGGACCTCGAGTACGCCGACGAGATCACGCTCGGCCGCGCCATGCGCGCCCGCCGCGCGCTCTGAGCGCCGGCCTACTCGACCAGGCCGTAGTCGTACTTCGTGGCGAGGTTGCGCAGCAGCGCCTGCGCCAGCCGCGCGCCGTCGATGCGGCCGTCGCGGACGGCGGCCAGGACGGCGTCGTAGGCCGCGAGCTGCGCCTCCTCGGGGCCTGAGATGTAGAGCAGGTCGGCGCCGGCCTGGACGGCGTCGACGGCCGCGTCCGGGATCGAGCTCAGAGCCGTCACGGCGGGATCCGCCAGGTCGTCGGTGATCGCGACGCCGCCGAAGCGCAGCTCGTGGCGCAGCAGCGTCGTCGTGATCGCCCGCGAGAGGGTGCCCGGGGTGACGAAGTCGTCGGTGACGTAGAGCGCGTTGCTGACCACGATCGCCGGGACGCCGGCGCGGACGGCGGCGCGGAAGGGGATGAGGTCGTGGCGGCGCAGGGCCTCAAGGCTCGAGGCGACCTGGGACACCGCGAGCCGCGTGTCCTGGGTGCCGGAGCCGAGGCCGGGAAAGTGGCCGGCGGCGGTGAAGATGCCGGCACCGCGGTAGGCGTCGACGACGGCGGCGGCGTACGTCGCCACCTCGCGCGGCTCCGCGGAGTAGGCACGCGCCCCTAGCGCCGCGCCGTCGGGCGGGGCGACATCCGCCACTGGCGCCAGCACGCCGCCGATGCCCAGCGGCCCGAGCGTGCGCGCCGCCAGCTCGGACTCCTCGAACGCCTGGGCGCCCGAGGTCACGTCGGCGGCCGCGGTCGCTGGCGGCAGGTCGGGGAAGGCGTTGAAGTCCCCGCCCTCCTGCGGCGCGAGCACCCACGGCGCCACGTGTCCCTCGCGCTCGGCGACCGCCCTAGCCTCGCCGGCCAGCAGGGCGAGCTGGTCGGCGTAGGAGTAGTTGACGTCGTCGATCACGATGCCGCCGACGCCGAGCTCCGCGAGCCGCGCGAAGATCGGCGCGGCCGTGTCCTGGCCGGCGAAGCCGAGCAGGAAGAGCTGGCCGACCTTGCACTCGAGCGTGAGGTCGTCCGCGAGCTCGGCGACCGGCTTTGCGACGTATGGCAGGACCGGCGTCGCCTCCGAGCCGTCCACGGCACCGCGCGCGGCCGCGGTCGGCGGGACCTCGCGCAGGTCGGCGACCCGAGCCCGCTGCGCCGGGCCCTCCTCGTCGGCGCCGAGGCCGAACGCGAGCGCGGCGATGCCGATCGCCAGCACCCCCGCCGCGACGCCGAGCACGACCAGCCTCCAGTCGATGTCCGGCATCCGGTCGCGCACCCGGTGAACGCTAACCTCCGGCGCCCATGTCGGGCGACGGGTCGAGGCCACAGCAGACGGTCGTGATGAAGTTCGGCGGCACGTCCGTCGCCGACGCCGACCGCATCCAGCGTGCCGCGCGCCGGATCGTGCAGGCCGCCGGAGAGGGCAACCGGGTCGTCGCCGTCCTCTCCGCGCGCGGAAAGACCACCGACGACCTGCTCGCGATGGCGCACGAGGTCTCCGACCGCCCGCATCCGCGCGAGATGGACATGCTGCTCTCGACCGGCGAGCGGATCTCGTGCGCGCTCGCGGCGATGGCGATCAACGACCTCGGCCGCGAGGCGATCTCGCTGACCGGCTCGCAGGCCGGCATCGTCACCGACCAGTCGCATACGAAGGCGCGGATCATCGACGTTCGCGCCGACCGCATCCGCGCCGCGCTCGACGACGGCAAGATCGTCCTGGTGGCGGGCTTCCAGGGCGTCTCGACGGCGACGTCCGACGTCACGACCCTCGGCCGCGGCGGCTCCGACACCACCGCCGTCGCCCTCGCCGCCGCGCTCGAGGCGGACGTCTGCGAGATCTACACCGACGTCGCCGGCGTCTTCAGCGCCGACCCGCGGATCGTCCCCGACGCGCGCAAGCTGACGATGCTGTCGTTCGAGGAGATGCTCGAGATGGCGGCGTCCGGCGCCGGCGTCCTGCAGCTGCGCTCGGTCGAGTACGCGCGCAACCACGGCATCCCGATCCACTGCCGGTCCAGCTTCGACGACGGACCCGGTACCTTCGTGGTCGACGAGGAGAAGACGATGGAGCGACCCCTGGTGACAGCCGTGACGCACTCGACCGACGAGGCTCGCGTCACCCTCACGGGCGTGCCGGACCAGCCCGGCATCGCCGGCCGCGTGCTGACCACGCTCGCCGAGGCGAACGTCAACGTCGACATGATCATCCAGAACGAGCCCGAGTCCGAGGGCCGGATGGCGGACATGTCGTTCACGGTCCCGCGCGCCGACTTGACGGCCGCGCTCGACGCGCTCGAGCGCATCCGCGACGACCTCGGCATCGGGTCGATCGCCAGCGACGGGGCGATGGGCAAGGTCTCGATAGTCGGCGCCGGGATGCGCAGCCATCCGGGCGTGGCCGCGCGGGCGTTCAGCGTGCTCGGCGACGCGGGCGTCAACATCGAGATGATCTCGACCTCGCCGATCAAGATCTCCTGCGTGATCCGCGAGGAGCACGTCGCCGACGCCGTGCGCGAGCTGCACACCGCGTTCGACCTCGGCGCCGACGCCGTCCGCCACGAGGATGTCGCGGGCGACCACCGGCCGATCGTCAGGTCGACCGCCGACGTGCCCGAGGGGGCCTGACCATGCGCGTCGCCGTGGTCGGCGCCACCGGCGCCGTCGGATCGACCATGCTCGGCATCATGCGCGAGCGCGGCTTTCCGGCCGACGAGGTGGTGCCGTTCGCCTCCGAGCGCTCCGCCGGTCGCACGATCGACTGGGGCGACCGCGGCCTCACCGTCGTCGCGCTCTCGCACGACGCGATCCAGGGCTTCGACCTCGCGCTGTTCTCGGCCGGATCGTCGGTCAGCGAGGAGTGGGGGCGGGCGTTCGCCGACGCGGGCGCGGTCGTGGTCGACAACTCGTCCTACTGGCGCATGCGGGACGACGTCCCGCTCGTCGTCTCGGAGGTGAATCCCGAGGCGCTCGACGGCCACAACGGCATCGTCGCCAACCCCAACTGCTCGACGATGCAGATGGTCGTGGCGCTCGAGCCGATCGTCCAGGCCGCCGGCATCGAGCGAATCGTCGTCTCCACCTACCAGGCCGTGTCCGGCACCGGTCAGCGCGCCGTCGAGGAGCTGCACGACCAGGCGCGCGCCGTGCTCGAGGCCGACGAGGTTCCCGCCGCGCAGGTCTACCCGCACCAGATCGCCTTCAACGCGATGCCCCAGGTCGAGGCCTTCAAGGACGGCGACGACTACACCACCGAGGAGCGCAAGATGATGGCCGAGACGCGCAAGATCCTCGGCGACGACCGCATCGGCATATCGGCGACCTGCGTGCGCATCCCCGTCTACACGGGCCATTCGGAGTCGGTCAACGTCCAGACGCGCAAGGACCTCTCGCCCGAGGCGTGCCGCGCCGCGCTCTCCGCCGCCCCCGGCGTCCAGGTCCTCGACAGTCCCGCCAACGGCCTCTATCCGACTGCGATCGAGGCCGCCGGCGGCGACGACGTGCTGGTCGGCCGCATCCGCCGCGACCCGTCGCACGACCGCTGCCTCAACCTCTGGATCGTCGGCGACAACCTGCGCAAGGGCGCCGCCCTCAACGCCGTCCAGCTCGCCGAGCGCCTCCACGAGCGCGGCCTGCTGAAGACCGCCGCCTGACTGACTCCCCACGATCGGGGCATACTCGGCTCATGGAGGCCGCGAGCCGCTGGAACCCCGACGGCTATCTCGCCTGGGTCCGCGAGGAGATCCCCGCCTACGACGAGCTCCAGGATCTCCTCGTCGACGCCACCCGCCGCGTCCACGCCCACCGGATCCTCGACCTCGGCAGCGGCACCGGCGAGACCGCCCGCCGCCTGCTCGACCTCCACGCCCACGCCGAGCTGCACGGCATCGACGCCAGCGAGCAGATGGTCGAGGCCGCCAGCCAGTCGCTCGCCGGCCGCCCCGCCCACTTCCGCACCGGCCAGCTAGAGCATCCGCTGCCTGCCGGCGGCTACGACCTCGTCACCTCCGCCCTCGCCATCCACCACCTCACCGCCGCCGACAAGCGGGAGCTCTTCCGCCGCGTCGCCGCCACCCTCTCGCCCGGCGGTCGCTTCGTCCTCGGCGACGTGGTCGTCCCCGACGACCCCTCCGACATCCAGATCGAGCTCAGCGAATACGACCGCCCCAGCCCGATCCCGGACCAGCTCGACTGGCTCCAATCCACCGGCCTCCAACCCCACCTCTGCTGGACCGACCACGACCTCGCCGTAATAGCCGCCGACCGCCCGGCCTGACGCCTGCATCCGCCTCTCCCCACGCCCGACGCGACGATTCCGCACGATTGTGGGGGACAGGGCCGGAACAAGCGTGCGACATCGCCTGCCAGAGGCTCATTCGCCGGAAGTCGTCGCCTCGAGCGCGTCCAGATCGTCGCGGTCGCGTGCGCGCTCGGACGCGCGCTTCATGTCGAGCAGCGCATCGAGTGAGCAGATCCTCAGGGTCAAGCCGTCCAGCTCGACGCTCTCCGCCTCGGCGTCGAGCTGCCTGAATGGCGGGACCTGCGGAAGCCCCTGGAGCACATCGACATGTCCGAGGCGCGTACTGACGAGCGTGCGATCGCCGACCTTCAAGAACGTCCTGATCGTGCTCGGAGCGAGACGGTCACCCTCCACCTCGACCCGGCCGTCGAGCGACTCGAGGAGCGCGGCCAACCGCTCGAGATTCTCGGCATCTGGATCGGGCACGATGTCGACGTCCTGGGTGGCGCGCACATGACCCCACGCGATCACCGCGAGCCCACCGACGATGATGAATCGCACCTCCGCCTCGACCAGCCGCTCCAGAAGCTCGCGCAGCCGCAGCTGCTCGGTCACTTCCTTGCCGCTCCCCTGATCCGCGACGCGAACTCGCTGAACGCCAACCCCTCCGCCAGGTTCACCGCCAGCCCACGCTTAGCCTGCTCACGAATCCGCCTCCGCCTCACGACCTCGTTCAACCGCCACGGATCCTCGTCCTTCGTCTGAGCTTGGTGGGTGTCCCCGGTCTGCCCTCGGTGTGTGCCCCCAGTCTGAGTCACACGCCAACCTTACGCCGTAGCGCGGCCTCCCAGGCTTCAGAGGAGCACCCACGTGACTCCCGCGGGTGGCGACGGTGGCGACTTTCGAGCGCAGGCGTAGCGTCGCGCGGAGCC
>JBBECV010000020.1:0-25007 GCA_040881635.1 Thermoleophilaceae bacterium | reverse complement strand
CCCCCCCCCCCCCCCCCCCCCCCCCCCCCCCCCCCCCCCCCCCCCCCCCCTACTCGGCGATGTACGCGATCATGATCCCCATCGCGTTGTCGATCGCGTGGTGGCCCGACGGCACGTCGTAGATGGCGTGCAGTCGCAGCGTCTGGTTGTTGCTGATCGTGGCCAGCGGGTCGCCGAGGCACGTGCTCATCGACGAGACGTGGCTGCGGCCGTCGGGCGTCACGTAGCCCGTGCCGCCGTAGCCGGCGACCGAGTCGCAGATCAGCGAGCCGTTGTCGCTCTCGTTGGTCAGTTCAACGTTGACGCCGTGGTCGTGGATGTGGCCGGCGGTGTGGATGATGTCGCCGGGCACGTCGACGGTCCAGTCGTAGTGCGAGTCGCTGAGGCCGCTCGGGACCGAGACCTCCGAGTCGCCGCACTGGTCGAGGTCGAGCCACACCGGTGTCAGCGCGTCGCGGTTGTTGTGGTGGCTGCCCGTCGCGTACGTGTACTTCATGCGCACGTAGACGGTCTTTGACGTGGTCTCCCAGTTCGCGAGCTCGGTGACCATGTTGAAGTCCTCGTTGCTGCCGATCTTGTAGCCGTAGTCGACCGACGAGACGTCCATGACGGTGCGCTCGTTGCCGGCGGCGAAGAAGCGCTCGCCGAGGAAGCCGACCGACGTGCCGGCGCACGTGGCGTCGGACTTGCCGCCGCCCTTGGCGGCGAGCAGCGTGTGGTGCAGCATCGGGCCATCGGCGATGTTGGCGGTGCTGCCGTCCGAGTAGACGAGGCTCGGCTCGATCTTGATGATGGTGCAACCGCTGCACGGCTTCGCGACGTCCCAGTCGATCTGGTTCGAGATGTGGCCCATCGACATGTGGTCGTGGGGGTCGCCGCCGCCGGCCGGGATCGTGAACGACCCGTAGTCGATCGTCGACGTGCTGATCGCGGCGTTGGCGCCGGTCGCCGGCACGATCGCCGCGATGGCGGCGACGCAGGCGAGCAGCATGATTCGTGTGACGCTTCGCATGGAAGCACTCCCTCCTTGGATGTGAAAAGGCCCGCGGGCGCCCTCCGACGCGCGGGCCGCAACGAGCGGCGACCTTACGGTGCGAGCGACGACGGTGTCAAGAAGGTACTGTCAATGCACGGGGCCGGTCGCCTGCGACGGCCTGTCGACGGTCTCGAACAGATCCTCGGTCGCGGTGATCTCGAACACGCGTTGCACCGCCTCGGGCCCGCGCACGATGGCGAGCCGGCGGCGCTGGCGCAGCAGGCGCTCGCGGCAGGTGAGCAGGCAGCGCAACCCGCTCGAGTCCATGAAGGTCACGGCACGCAGGTCGACGATGACGACCGCCGGCGTGCCGTCGACCACGAGCGGCAGCAGCACGTCCTCGAGGCGCTCGACGGTTGACATGTCGAGCTCGCCGCGGGGCGCGACGATGCAGCGCGTGTCGCCGCCGTGGACGCGGACGTCGAGCTGAGTCATCGCGGCGGGTCGCCCGCCTCGCCGGACGCCTGCGGGTTGAGGCTGACGAGGTCGACGCCGATCCGGCTCAGGTGGTCGAGCAGCCCGTGCAGGTGCGACTGGTCGACGACCTCGCCGACGAGCGACGTCTGCCCCTCGTACCTCCTCAGCGTCATCCCGTCCAGCAGCGGCGCATGACGGTCGCCGAGCTCCCCGCGCACGACTATCCGGTAGCGCACGGGTGTGGGAGGGCGTGTCGCGGGGAACCCATGGGAGCACCATCGCGCCCCTGGCCCGCCACCGCATCCCCTGAGCGGCACCATCCCCTAGGCGATCCGCTCCCATCTCCAACCTTGACGCCGCCACGCCAGTCGACTTAGGTACCGCGACCGCGATGGGCCCGCAACGGCAACCACCCCTGCTCGCCGCCAAGCTCCGTCCGCCGGAGCTGCGCCCGCACCTCATCCCGCGGCCCGCGCTCGAACGCGACTTGAACCCGGATGCGACGCCGAAGATCACGCTCGTCGACGCGCCGGCCGGCTTTGGGAAGACGACGCTCGTCGCCCAGTGGGCCGCCGGCCTGGAGCCCGACCGGCTCGCGTGGGTGTCGCTCGATCGCCCCGACGACGATCCGGCGCGCTTCTGGACCTACGTCGTCGCGGCGCTCGAGCACCTGCTCGGGCCCGATGCGGATCGCGCACGGACCGCCATCCAGGGTCAGGCCGGCGTGGTCGAGGGCGTCCTGCCGTGGGTGATCGACGGTCTCGCCGGCAGCCCGGTCCACATCGTCCTCGACGACTACCACCTGATCTCCAACGACGCCATCCACGACCAGATCGGCTACCTCGCCGAGCAGCTCCCGGCGCGCACGCACCTTGTGATCCTCACCCGCGCCGACCCGCCGCTGCAACTCGCGCGGATGCGCGCGAGCGGCGCCCTGGCGGAGATCCGCGCCGATCGGCTGCGCTTCTCACGCGACGAGGCGGCGGCGCTCCTGAACGACCGCCACCGGCTCGATCTCTCCGACGAGGAGGTCGAGCGGCTGGTCGGGCGCACCGAGGGCTGGGTGACCGGGCTGGCGCTCGCGGTCCTGTCGCTGATCGACCGCGAGGACAAGCGCGACTTCGTCGCGCGCTTCGCGGGCACGAACACGCATCTCGTCGAGTACCTCGTCTCGGAGGTGCTCGCCCGCCAGAGCGACGAGATCCGCGACTTCATGCTCGGCATCTCGGTGCTCGACCGCTGCTGCGGTCCGCTCGCCGACGCGGTGCTCGAGCGTCGCGGCGCGGCCGCCCTGCTGCGCGACCTCGAGCGCGCGAACGTCTTCCTCGAGGCGATCGACGGCGCCCACAGCTGGTACCGCTTCCACCAGCTCTTCCTCGACGTGCTGCGTGACGAGCTGCGGCTCGCGGCGCCCGAGCGGATTCCGGCGCTGCACCGTCGCGCGAGCGACTGGTACCGCGACGCCGGGATGGTCCCGGACGCGATCGACCACGCGCTCGCGGCCGGCACGCACGATGCCGCGAGCGACCTGATTGCCGCCGCGTTCTTCGGTGAGATGGCCGAGGGCAGGACCGCGACGGTCGGCCGCTGGCTCGACTCGCTGCCGGCGGAGATGGTCGAGGCCGACGCGCGGCTGGCGCTCGCGGCGGCGTGCCGGGCCTCTGTCGTCGGAAGCCCGGCCGAGGTCGAGGCCTGGCTCGACAAGGCGGCGTCCGGATCATCGCGCGAACCGCTGCCGGCAGGGCTGCCCTCGATGGAGGCGGGCGTCGCCGTCGTTCGCGGCAGCTACTCGGGCCGCGACGTTGGCCGCCAGCTCGCGGCGGCTCGGCGCGGCGCCCACCTCTGCCGCCACGGCTCCCCCTGGCAGGCATACGCACTCGGCGCACTCGGCTTCGCCCTGTACTGGGCGGGCAAGAGCGAGGAGGCGCGCTCGGTGCTGGCCGAGGCCGGGGGGCCGATGGACAGTCCGCTCGCCGCCGCGGTGATGCTCGCGTACCGGTCCTTCATCGCCCTCGACGCGGGGGACTGGCAGCTCGCCGACCGGCTGTCGCGCGAGGCGGCGGCGATTGTCGAGGCCAACGACCTGGATCGGCTGCCGCGCATCGGCGTCGTACGCACTGCGCGCGGCCGGGCGCTGGCCGCGCGCGGGCTCGGCGCGGCCGCGCTCGGGGAGCTCGACGCCGGCCTGACGCTCGCTCGCCGCGGCCCGTACCCGCTCGAGCTGATCGCCGCGCTGGTGGCGCTCGCCGAGCTCGAGATCTCGGCCGGGATCGAGGACCGCGGCGAGGATCACCTGCGCGAGGCCGAGCGCCTGCTGGCCGGCTGTGCCGACGCAGGCATCCTGGCCGCCGCCGCCGCGCGCATCCGCGACCCCGGCGAGCCGACCGCGATGGCGTCCGCCATCGAGGAGCTCAGCCCGCGTGAGCACGAGGTGCTGAGGCTGCTGCCGTCGCAGCTCTCGGAGGCCGAGCTCGGCGAGCGCCTGTTCATCTCGCACCACACCGTCCACAGCCACGTGCGGGCGATCTTCCGCAAGCTCGGCGCGTCGTCGCGCGCGGAGGCCGTCGACCGCGCCCGCGCGGTCGGGCTGCTGGAGCGGAGTGAGGTCTGAGGCCGCCGAGCGTCAGCCGGCCGCGCGCTCGAGCTCGGCGCGCACCGACGGGCCCCGCATCGGCCCGAGATGGCCGGGAGCGACGACGAGCGGGTCGAGCGCGGCGAGCTTGCGGATGCTGGCTCGAGCCCGCTCGGTGTCGAGGTTGTAGGCCTCCTGGGGAACGTGCGCGGCGGTCGGGCGGCCCATCATCGTGGTCAGGTAGACGGTGTCGCTGACGAGCGCGACGCGGTCGGCGGCGCGCCAGAGGCCGATCATGCCCGGGGCGTGACCGGAGAGGTCGACGACCTCGAAGTCCGCCACCCGGTCGCCCTCGGCGAGCGTCCCCGAGATCCGGACCGGGCCGCCGTCCCAGACGAAGCGGTGCAGGAGGCGGTGCAGCAGCCGGATCCCCGGCGCCAGCTTGCCCATGTCCCAGTAGCTGCGCCCGCCGGAGCCCTGCGCCTGCTCGACGGCGTCCGGATGGCAGACGACCGGGGCCACCTCGCTCAGCGCGGGCGCCGATCCGCGGTGGTCGGTGTCGCCGTGGCCGAGCACGACCCGGCCGATCCCGCCGAGCCGCTCGCCGGCGGCCGCGATCGCCGCCGCCATCCCCTTCTCGCCGGTGTCGTAGACGACCACGCCGTCGCCGTCCTCGATCAGGTACGAGTTCATCGTCCCCGTCATCCCCCCGCGCAGCAGCCAGACCCGCGGCGCGATCGGCTCGAGGGTGGGCACGCGCTCGGAACGGGGTCCCCTGCGGCTCATGCGCAGCGATCCTACGGCCCCGCGACCGCGGTGTCGACCCGTCGGCGCATTGCCTGTAATCGTGTAGGCTCACCTCGCAGGGGGGTTCTTATAAGTGGCATGGCACCGCGCCTACCTGTACTTCTTCGAGCGCGCGTTGCGCGATCAGGTGCCGGAGGCGCGGCTGCCGTGGCGGGACTGGACCTCGGACGCCTCGCACGCCGACGGAATCCCGGAGGCGTTCACCACGAGGGAGCTGGACGGGGAGGCCAACCCGCTCCACTCCATGGAGATCGCCCGCGGCCGGCGACAGGACGACTGGCCAGAGCGCACATTCCGTCAGCCCGGCGCCCCGTCCATCGTTGGGCTGCCGAACCTACGACTAGCGCACCCTCGGTCAGGCGGGCACGGCGAACTCGGCCCAGAGCGGGTAGTGGTCGGAGATGTGCCAGGACTTCTGCTGCGGGGTGAGGTCCGGATGCACGTGTGGGACGAAGTCGAAGCCGCCGGCGCGGCCGGTGTGCTCGAGCGTCAACTTGGCGCGCCCGTCGTCGGTGAACCATGCGATCTGGTCGTAGAAGTGATTCTTCTCCGGCGTCGAGGAGACGGTCCTGCGAACGTCGTCGAGCGGCGTCGGCGAGCGCAGGCCGGTCGAGGTGAAGGCCTCATGGTTGGGGTCGCCCTCGCGATCGATGTTGAAGTCGCCGAGCGCGATCAGGTTCTGGTTGTAGTCCTCGACGCTGCTGGCCCAGTCGGACAGCCACTCCGCGATCGCCCTCAGCTCCTCCGTCCGCTCTGACGGCGAGTCGCCGTACTTGACATGCAGCGTCGCCAGGATGAATGTCTGTCCAGCCGACAGGAAGCTGACGGCGTAGGGCGTCCGCACGAACTGACGCTGCAGCGCTCCGGCGTCGATTCCCCTGCCCTCGACCTGCTCGTTCGGCACCACCAGCTCGGCCGCCAGGCCCGAAGGCCGCACGCGCCGCAGATCGAAGACGAACGCGAGCCGCTCGCCGTTGCCCGCGTCGCCACGGTTGACGTCGGTCAGGATCAGGCCCCAGTGGGGGCCGAGCAGCTTCAGCATGTGACGCAGCGCCTTGAGGCCCGCGCGAGCCTCCTGGATCGCGACCACGTCGAAGCGCGAGGCGATCTCAGCGATCGCACGCACGTCGGCGAGGTTGCGCTTGGGCGAGTCGTCGCCGCCGGTGTGCCACTTCTCCGTCAGGTCTCCGAACGCGCGTATGTTCCAGGTGCCGATCAGCAGGTTGCGGTCGAGGTGCTTGGGCGGCACCGCCTCGTCGAGGGCGGCGCTCAGGCCGTCCAACTCGCCCGCCACGTCGGCGGGCGGCTCGTCCAGCACCGCCGCTCGCCCGTGCTCGACCGTCGAATGCGCTCCCACCGTCGTACCCCCTCCCGTCCATTTCCCTTGTCGAATCCTCCAACCCCAAGTATGCCCATGTTCCGGCGCCAGAGCGTGCGCAATCGGTCCGACTTCGCAACCGGTGGGCGATGCACGAGTTCACTGGCGAATGACCGCGATGACGACCCGAGCGCACGCCAGGCTGGCCGTGCTGGCGCTGCTGGCGGCGGCGGCCGGCCCGCTCGCCGCGGCGCCGGCCGCCGAGGCGCGGCACGGGCAGACCGGCAACCCGCTCGACGGCGTCGAGCTGTACGTCGACCGCGAGGCGCACGCGTGGGTCGAGTGGGAGCGCCTGCAGCGGGCGGGCAAGGCGCGCAAGGCGGCGCTGGTGTGGAAGATCGCGCGCGAGCCCCCGGCGCGCTGGGCGGGCAAGTTCACCAAGCCGTCGCTAAAGAGGAAGATCGGCACCTACATCGACCGCGCCGAGGCGGAGGGCAACGTCCCGCTGCTCACCGTGATGCGCGCCGAGGCGACGAAGTGCTCGCCGACCTACCAGGCCGGCGGCCCGGCCGAGGACCGCCGCACGCGGCGCTGGTACGCGGACTTCGCGCGCGTCGTCGGCGACAGCCGCGCCGTGATCGCCTTCGAGCCCGACTCGCTCGGCACCGTCGACTGCCAGGCACGCAGCCGCCGCCCCGCGCGCTGGCGGCTGCTGCGCTACGGCGTCCGCACGCTGACGCAGCTGCCCAACACCACCGTCTACATCGAGGCCGGCGCCTCGGACTGGGAGCCGGCCCGCAAGATGGCGCGCAAGCTGCGGCGCGCCGGCATCGGCATGGCGCGCGGCTTCATGCTCAACGCGACCCACGGCGACTGGACGCGGGCGAACATCCGCTACGGCCTGCAGCTCTCCCGTCGCGTCGGCGGCAAGCACTTCGTCATCAACACGGCGCAGAACGGCCGCGGGCCGGTGCACTGGCGCGACGGCCGGCGGCGCAGGGTCGTCTGGTGCAACCCGGGGCTGCGCGGGCTGGGCCCGCCGCCGACGACCGACACCTCGCACCCGCGCGTCGACGCGTATCTGTGGATCAACCGTCCCGGCTTCGTCCAGGGCTGCTCGCACGGCACCGTCCGTTGGCACCTGCCGAAGGCGCTGACGCTCGCCCGCTTCGCCACCCGCTGGGAGGCGCCGCCGAAGGGAACCCGCCGCGGGCACTTCAAGCGCTATCGGCGCTCCGCGTTCAACATCACCTTCGGGCCGGTCTGGGCCGACCGGTAGGGCGCCCGAAGCGATCTCGCACGCTTGTGGGCGCCCTGTCCTCCACAAGAAGTGCGCGATCGTGCTGGGCGGGCGTGCGGCGACGGTCAGCGCTGCGGGGCGACGGCGCGGTAGAGGGCGCCGGTGGCGGAGGCGAAGACCAGGCCGCCGTCGGCGTCGCGGCCGATGTGGGTGAGCTGGGGGACGGTGGCGCGCTCGCGGCGGACGTCGGTCGCGCCGCCGCCCGGCGCGGGCTCGAGCGACCACAGCGTGCCCGAGCAGAAGTCGCCGTAGACGTAGCGGCCGGCGAGGGCGGGGATGCCTGCGCCGCGGTAGAGCTGACCGCCGGTGATCGAGCAACCGTCGTCGTGGTCGTAGACGGCGACCGGCCAGACGAGGGCGCCGGTGCGGTCGAGGCGGTGACCGGGCCGCACCTCGTCGGTGCCCTCGAAGACGCCCCAGCCGAGGTTCTTGGGTGGCTCGTCGGGCTCGAGTAGGACGCGGTTGACCTCCTCGACCTCGTCCTGGCCGACGTCGGCGAGCCACAGCTCCGACAGCGCCGGGTCGAACGAGAACCGCCACGGGTTGCGCAGGCCGTAGAGCTCGACCCGCCAGCGCGCGTGCGGCGCGTCGACGTCGGTCGATACCAGCTTGCCGTGCAGGTCGTCGAGGTCCTGGGCGCGCTGCTCGGGGTCGAAGGCGCCGCCGCCGTCGCCGAGCCCGAGGTAGAGGCGACCGTCGGGGCCGAAGGCGAGCTGGCCGCCGTTGTGGTTCTCCTCCGGCTGGGGCAGGCGCAGCAGGTAGCGGCGGCGGTCGGGGTCGACCGTGCCGTCGGGGCGCATCCTCAGCTCGGCCACGCGCGTCGCGCCGGCGGGGCCGCTCCAGTGCAGGTACAGGCGCGGGTCGCTGGCGAAGTCCGGATGGAAGGCGATCCCGAGCAGCCCCTGCTCGCCGCCTAGCGTCACCTCGTCGCCGAGGTCGAGCACCACCTCGCGGCTGCCGCCGGCGACCCGGACGACGCGACCGGGCTGCTCGAGCACCCACAGCGCCTCGCCGTCGCCGGGCGCGGCGGCGACGAACGTCGGCCGGTTCAGCCCCTGCGCGATTTGCTCGACGCCGAAGTGCTCGGCCGCTCCGCTCGCGGTCGCCGGCTGGCGCGGAGGCCGCGGACGTTCGACCTCGTCGGCGTCCGCCCCCGCGCCGCCGCAACCGGCGGCGACGGCGGCGACGCTGAGGAGAGCGACGATGAGGAGGCCGTGGACCCGCAAGCGGCGGGCATGTTAGGGCATCCTAACTCGACACGACCGCAGCACCCGCCAGTGACTGTTGCGGGCGACCTCCGCGAACGCCGGTGAGGCGGGCGGCTGAGGCTCGGCGCCCACCGTCTGGAACACCACCCCCGGCGCCCGTGGCGCCAGATCCGGCTCCACGACGTGCTTGGCGACACCCAGCCGGTACGCCATCAGCGGCCCCCGCAGCGATCCCACGTACGGCTGCCCGCACGCGAGCACCGCCTCGCGCCCGCCGGCCGCCCGGACCGCGTCGGCGAGCGCGTCGGCGGCACGCCAGTCGTGCGCCTGCGACGCCCGGATCGCCCGGACGTCGTCGATCCGCGGCGCCGCGAGGACCGCCAGCACCGCCGCGCCCAGCACGGCCGCGGCCCCGGCACGCCGGAGACGGTCGTACGTTCGTTGCCGCCCTGTCCCGGCGAAGCGTTCGAGATCCTCGGGGGCCGGGGCGAGGCGACGACCGGCGGCTGCGAGACCGACGGCGCCGGAGATCGCGACGAGCGCGGCGCCGGGGAGCGCGTAGCGCGGCTCGCCGGAGAAGCCGCCGAGCTGGGCCATCGCGGCGACGATCGCGATCCAGGCGAGTCCGGCGAGGGCGGGGACGAGCGCGCTGGTCGCCGCGCGGTCGACGCGGGCGTCGAGCGTGCCGGCGGCCGGCGCGACGCCGCGCCGATGCCGTGCCGCGATCCCCGCGACGACCGCCAGGGCGGCGACGCCGGCCCAGAGCGGCCAGGCGACGAGCACCGCCGCCTCGTGGACGGATGCGACGGCGGGCACCTCGGCGAGCGCGGGCTGGCCCGGGTTCGGGATCTGCGCCCGCTCGGCCGACCGCAGCAGATCGCCCGAGCCGAGCAGCTCCGGGACGAACCAGAGCGCGGGCACGGCCAGCGCCGCGGCGGCGAGCAGCACGCGGTCCTGCGCTCGCCGACGCCACAGCACCAGCCCGAAGGCGAGCAGGAACGGCCACGACTCGACCTGCAGCAGCGCGCAGCCGACCCCGCACGCGAGCGCCAAGCGGCGCCTGCCCGCCCGCCACGCCTCGACGCCCGCGAGCGCCAGCGCGAGCAGCCACCCCGTGACGATCCCGGTCGCCGCGTACGACAGGTACGCGCCGGACAGCGCGACGCCGGCCGCGGCGAGCACTCCGGCGGCGACCGGCCACCCGCCCACGACGGTCATCGCCCGACCGTCGGCCTCTCCTGCACCGCCCCCGACGCCCGCGGCCAGCCGCCACCCGCCGGTGGCCATCGCCCGGCCCTCGGCCTCGTCCGCACCGGCGACGACGTCCGCGGCCAGCCGCCGCCCGAGGCGGAAAGCGAGCCACAGGGCGAGGATCGCGCCGACGCGGGCGACCAGCACCCACGCCGCCGGGGCCGCCCCGCCGAGGACCGACAGCAGCGTCGTGACCGCCACCGGCAGCGGCTTGAACGCCGGCCCCTCGGCCGTGCTGAGCTCGCCGCCCGCGATCTCGCGACCCCAGAGCAGCCAGGCCCACGGGTCGTAGGACGGCGCCGGGGCGACTACCAGCGCCGAGAGCGCCGAGCCGACGGCAGCGAGCGCGACCGCCAGCACGATCCCTCGGGAGGCCCAGCGACGAGACGTCGATCTCGGCGGAGATGCCGCCGAGATCGACGTCTCGCGCTGGCGCGCCTTGGGTCGCCCGCCGGCCCGCCCGTTTCCACTTGCGGTCGGCGGGTAGCCGGCATCCTGAGCGATCGAGGAGGAAGGCATGGCTGTCTGCGAGGTCTGCGGCAACGACTACGACAAGCCGATCGAGGTGAGCGTCGCCGGCGCGGAGTCACACAGCTTCGACTCGTTCGAGTGCGCCGTCCATGCGCTCGCGCCGACGTGCACGCACTGCGGCTGCCGGATCATCGGCCACGGTGTGGAGGCGGACGGGACCATGTTCTGCTGTGCGAGCTGCGCCCGGCAGGCGGGCGCCGAAAAGCTGCGCGACCGCGCGTGAGGCTACCCGTGTCGCGGCGACTGGCCGGCCGCGACGGCGCGAGCGCCCGGCTTAGGCCGCCTCGGCGAGCGCCGCGACCTCGCGGTTCTCCGCGAGGCGCCTGAGCGCGGCCTTCTCCAGCGAGCGGACGCTCTCGGACGACACGCCGAGCCGTCGTCCGGCCTCGCGCAGCGGGACCGGCTCCTCGCCGTCGATGCCGTAGCGCAGCTCCAGCACCTCGCGCTCCTTCGCCGGCAGGCCGGCCATCGCCCGGCGCAGGCTCTCCTCGGTCAGCGTGACCTCGACTTCCTCCTCCGGCGCCGGCTGGTCCGACGGGAGCAGGTCGCCGAGCTGGGTCTCGCCCTCCTCGCCGACGGGCCGGTCGAGGCTGGTGATCGTGCGCGTGACCTCCTGAACCTCCTCGATCTCGCGCAGCGACAGCTCGGTCGCCGCGGCGATCTCCTCGTCGGTCGGCGCGCGCCCGTGCTCGACCTGGAAGCGGCGGTCGAACTGGGCGATCTTGCGCTGGCGCTGGCCGATGTGGATCGGGATCCGAATCGTGCGCGCCTGGTTGCCGAGACCGCGCTGGATCGCCTGCCGGATCCAGAACGTCGCATAGGTCGAGAACTTGTAGCCCTTGCGCCAGTCGAACTTCTCCGCGGCGCGGATCAGCCCGAGCACGCCCTCCTGGATCAGGTCGAGCAGCGGCAGCTCCTGGCCCTGATAGCGCTTGGCGAGCGAGACCACGAGCCGCAGGTTGGAGTTGACCAGCCGCTCCTTGGCCTCGAGGTCGCCCTTCTCGATCCGCTTCGCGAGCTCGGCCTCCTCCTCCTTGCTCAGCAGCGGGTAGTTGCGCAGCTCGCGCAGGAAGAGGCCGAGCGCGTCGCTGGTCGCGGCCGCCAGGTCGCCGTTCTCGAGCTTGGTCGCGTCGGCCTGGTGCCCGCAGTCGTCGGAGACCTCGAGCCCCCGCGCCGCGATCCGGTCGTGAACCTCCTGCGCCTGGGGGTCGTCGAGGCCCAGCTCCTGGATCAGGTCCGAGACTTCCGACAGGTTGGCGCAGCCGCGCCCCTCGCCACGCTCGATCAGCGCGTCGACCTGCTCCTCGGCGGCCTTGTCGATCGTCGTCGCGTCTTGGGCCATGAGGGCAGGCTACCCGCGAGCCGGGCGCGGAAACGGGTTCGCGGGCGGCGTTTGGGCATGACGAGGCGGGGTAGCGCCGAGGTGATCCGTAACGTCGAATCGAGGAGGCGGAATGACAGGCGCAACGAGCGACGGCGGCCAGGTCACCGGCACGAAGGACAAGGACTACAACGTCATCTGGTTCACCGAGGCGTGCCTGAAGAACGCCCTGCGCCTCGAGACCTACATCCAGGACGCCGAGCGCGAGAACGACGAGGAGCTCGCCGACTTCTTCCGCCGCGCGCAGGGCGAGAGCCGCAAGGGCGCCGAGCAGGGCAAGGAGATGCTCCGCAAGCGGCTCTGAGCGCTCCTCCCCCCGGCGAGGTCGAGGAGCCGGTCGGCGGCGGCTGAGCGGCTCTACCGCGACCGGGCGAGCCGGTCGAGCAGCGCGTCGAGCAGGCCGAGCTGCCCGCCGACAAGCTTGCGGCGAGCCGCCTCGACGCCGAACCACCCGGCGCGGTCGACCTCCGGAAACTCGCGCACTCGTCCCGACCGTGGCGGCCACTCCAACTCGAACGTGCCGCTCTCGATGGCGCCCACGTCCACGTCCGCCTCGACGGCCCACGCGCGCACGACCTTGCCGCTCGCCTGGCGCACCTCGCCGAGGTCGACCGCCGGCCCGTCGGGCGACGGCCGGCCGATCTCCTCCTCGAACTCCCGCCGCGCAGCCACCAGCGGATCCTCGTCGGCCTCGTACTCGCCCTTCGGGATCGACCACGCCCCCTCGTCGCGCTTCGCCCAGTACGGGCCGCCAGGGTGCACCAGCATCACCTCGACGTCGCCGCCTTCGCCGCGGCGGTGCAGCAGCAGCCCCGCGCTCCGTCTTCGCACCGCAAATTTCCGTAAGCCGCCGGCCGACCGACCATCACCGCGGCGCCGGCAAGCGCGGCCGCAGCCGCTCGGACTCCGCATCCCATAGCCAACGATCAGTCGACGCCGCGAACCATTGACACCATCTCACGGCCGCATCGACAGATGCAAAACAGAAATATCCGCTTCTTAGAAAGGACGCGACCGGTCGCACCAAGTCAGGCTTGAGATCATCGGCGGTCTGATTCCGATCCCGTGGCGGGGCGTGACTCACTTGAACCTCGCGCCACCGCAATGCAGACGCCGGGGCGTGCTCGGAGACGCCGTGGATGACGATCGCCTGCACCTTTTTTACCCCTTGGCTTCTGGCAGCAAACAGACGGTGGTGCCCGTTGATGACGTACGTGCGCAGCGCGTGGCGCTCGAGCACAGGCGGCAAGATCACCCATGCGTCGTTCCGCGGCTTTTGCGCAATTATCATCGGGGCAAAGGGCGCCAACCCTCGGCGCCTCATCTCGGCTAGCAGCTTCTCGGCGCGGTCGAGGCGACCGCTGTCAAGCGATCGAATGAGGGGATACGTCTCGCGGACGGGCGTGCTCTGCAGTCGCGGTGATGCCCCATCGTAAAGCGGGCTCACCGCCTCCACGCATCGTGCCACGAACCGGTCGCAGGCATCCCGGCCGATGAAGTGCTCGAGCGCCTCGACGATACGACAGTCACCGGCCTCTATAGGCTCCGTCGGACCCCTGCCGGTCATCCCGCCGGTCATAGTTACGCCTGCGTAAGCCACTTAAAACCCCTTGACGCGGCACCTTGCATTGCTACGCCACATCGTCGCGCTTGCTGTCCATGATCGTAGCAGGCCGAAGGCAGAGCGCAAGCTACGTGACGACGTCCGCGGCAACGAACTCGTAGAGCTTCGTCGCCGTCGAGATGAGGAGTGCATCCTCTTTCCATCGATAGATCTTGCCGGCGTATGCCGGGTCATCTCCCGGGCGGCTGCCAAGCCGAACGGCTTGCCCGTCGCGCTCCTTGTTGACGACGTAGAGCATCGCCTCATCAGCCCGCTCATGGTCGAGCAGCATCGCCCGAAGACGCGTATCTTGCCGCGTCGGGACCAAGGTGGCGCCGGCGGCCTCGAGCACCCGTGCGTTCTCCTTGGCGGCGCTGTGCTTCTCCTCTGGGTAGACCACCGTCACGGCCTTCCCGCGCTGGACGGCGGACATGATTGGCACGTGGTAGTCCTGTGCCCAACTCATGTCACCAGCGAAAAGGACGGCACTGTGGCAGATTTCGTGCTCGAGCAGGCGGCGCCCGGTCGCGACCATGCTGGATCTACTAATCGGACTCATCTGACGCCGACGCGTGACGAAGGCCAAGCCGCCAAGGACCGTCAGGCACAGCGCAATTAGGACTGCCAGATGGAACCGCTGGCTTGAAGAAAGGCCGTCGACCAGCACCAAGGCGAGCCCGGCGATTCCCGCGCCCGCGCCAACCCCCTGAAAAGCGCCGAATATCGTTGGCGGCCAGTGCCGTCGTAATGCTCTCACTATTGCCAGGTCCCCTCACCCCGAGTCCAAGACAGCAGGTTACCGCACACGCGCCGAAGACGACGCCAACATGCGAGACGTAGAGCGGCGGCTCTCCGTTTTCGCAGTCGTGGCGTCCTATCGAATCTCGGTCAGGTCGGCCCTGACCGCGGCGGTACGCCGCAGCAGCGGAGCAACGCGGTAGCGCTCCTCGCGGTAGTGGTCCCAGAGGCCGTCCAGGACGGCGACGACGCGGTCGACGCCGATCGCCTGCGACCAGGCGACCGGTCCACGCGGGTGGTTGAGCCCGAGCGTGAGGCCGGTGTCGACGTCGACGGCGGAGCCGACGCCCTCGCCGATCGCGAACGCCGCCTCGTTGACGAGCTGGCAGACCGCCCGCGCGAGCACGAGGCCGGGCGCGTCGCCGACCCACTCGTGGTGGAGGCCGGCGCGGGCGGCGACCTCCTCGGCGGCGGGGTCGCGCTCGCCGCAGAGCTCGACGAGGCCGGCGCCAGGGAGCAGCGCGAAGCCGACACGGGCGCGCGCGCCGAGCGGCTCGGTCGCGCAGTCCACGAGGCCGGCCTCGGCCGCGAGCGTCGCGAAGTCGCCGTCGCGGTCGGCCGTCGGCGCCGGCGGGTCCTCCGGCCGATGGCGACCCTCGTCGCCGTAGTCGTAGTACCCGCGGCCGGACTTGCGCCCCAGCCGGCCGGCGGCCACCATCCGCGCCTGGATCGGGCTCGGCCGCCAGCGCGGCTCGCCGAACGAGAGCTCGGTGAACGACTTGGCGACCTCGAGCCCCGTGTCGATCCCGACAAGGTCCATCAGCTCGAACGGCCCCATCCTGAAGCCGCCGCCGAGCCGGTAGATCCGGTCGATCTGGTCGTGCGTCGCCAGCCGCTCGTGCAGCGCCCGCAGCGCCTCGGCGTAGAACGGCCGGCCGCAGCGGTTGACCACGAAGCCCGGCCCGTCCGTCGCCAGGATCACGTCCTTGCCCATCGCCGCGCCGGCCTCGCGCGCCACCGCCAGCGCCCGGTCGCCCGTCTGGTCGGCCCGGATGACCTCGAGCAGCCGCATCAGCGGCGGCGGGTTGAAGAAGTGCATCCCGACGACGTTCTCCGGCCGCTCGGCCGCGCTCGCCAGCGCGGTCACCGGGATCGACGACGTGTTCGTCGCCAGCACGGCACCGTCGCCACATACCCGCGAGAGATCCCCGAACAGCTCCCGCTTGAGCTCGAGCCGCTCCGGCGCAGCCTCGATCACGAGCTCGCAGTCGCCCAGCCCCTCCAGCGATCCGGCTCCTTCGAGCAGCTCGAGCGCCTCTGAGCCGACACGCCCCTTCTCGGCCCAGCGCCCGAGCCCCCGCCACGCTCCCGCCAACCCTCGCTCCAACGCCTCCGGCACCGGGTCGTGCAGCACCGTGCGCATCCCGGCCGCACAGCCGAGCTGCGCGATCCCGGCGCCCATCGTCCCCGCACCGACGACCCCCAGCCGCTCGACGGTCAAGCCGTGCGCTCCCATAGCGACGAGATCCCCTGCCCCACGCCGATGCACATCGTCGCCAGGCCGAGCCGCCCCTCGCGCCGCCCGAGCTCGCGGACGAGCGTGCCGACCATCCGCGCCCCGCTCGCCCCGAGCGGATGCCCGAGCGCGATCGCGCCGCCGTTGACGTTCACGCGCTCCTGCGGCAGGCCCAGCTCGCGCACGCACGGCACCGCCTGCGCCGCGAACGCCTCGTTGACCTCGAACAGGTCGATCTCGTCGACCGTCACGCCGGCGCGCCCGAGCAGCTTGCGGGTCGCCGGCACCGGGCCGATTCCCATGTAGGAGGGATCGACGCCGACGTAGGCCGCATCGACGAACCGCGCCAGCGGCGCCAGCCCGCGCCGCTCGGCCTCCTCGCCCGACATGACGACCAGCGCCGCCGCACCGTCGTTGAGCGGCGACGCGTTGCCGGCCGTCACCGTCCCGCCCTCGCGGAACACGGCCGGCAGCGTTGGCAGCCGCTCGAGCCCCGACTCGGGGCGTGGCCCCTCGTCCGCCTCGACCGTCGTCACCGCACCCTTCGGCCCGGGGACCTCCACCGGCACGATCTCCTCCGCGAGCACGCCCCGCTCCTGCGCCGCGAGCGCGTTGCGGTGGCTGCGCAGCGCGAACTCGTCCTGCTCCTCGCGGCCGACGCCGTAGCGCTCGGCGACGTTCTCGGCCGTCTGTCCGAGCGAGTCGGTGTGCCCCAGCTCGACCATCTTCGGGTTGACGAGCCGCCACCCCAGCGCCGTGTCCTCCAGCGTCTGCAGCCCCCGGGGCAGCGGCTGCTCCGGCTTGCCCATCACCCACGGCGCACGGCTCATGCTCTCGACTCCGCCGGCGACGATCACGTCCGCGGCCCCGGTGCGGATGTCGCGCGCCGCGCTGATCAGCGCCTGCATCCCCGAGCCGCAGAGCCGGTTGACCGTCTGCCCCGGGACCTCGACGGGAAAGCCCGCCAGCAGTGCCGCCATCCGCGCGACGTCCCGGTTGTCCTCACCGGCCTGGTTGGCGCAACCGAGAATCACGTCCTCGACGTCGCCGGGATCGACGCGCGCGCGGCGCACCGCCTCCCCGACCGCGACCGCGGCGAGATCGTCGGGCCGGACGGAGGACAGCTGCCCCCCATAGCGCCCCATCGGCGTCCTCGCGGTCGCGACGACCACCGCGTCGCGTGCGTCTAGCGCTGGCATCGACGTGAGCCTACGGAACTGAGGGGCAGAGGTTCGAATCCTCTCGGGCACGCTGCCCCGATGGTTTCCCGAGGCGTCCAAGTCAGGCCCTGGGCCGACAGGCGCTCAAAATGTACCGGGAGGCGGCGCTCTGGCCGGTCGGGGGTGCGGGGGGTGCTCAGCCACGAGACGGCCCTGGACCCTGTGGGAGGTCAATGACGTCAACCCGGCCAAGGATGCCTTCCGTCAACCGGCCCCGTCCCCTTGCTCGAACTCGCGCAGGAAGCCCTCGAACAGTCGCCGGTGGCCCTCCTCGTCGGCGAGGATCGTCGTGACCATGTCCGACGTGACGGGGTCGCCGTGCTCGTCGCAGTACTCGATGATCTCGTTGTAGTGGCGGATCGCGCCGCTCTCGGCCTCGATCACGCCCTTTATGACGTGCACGAGGTCGACGTTGTCGCCGGGCGGCTGGAGGTATGTCTGCTCGGGCTTGAAGTCGGTCGAGCCGGGGACGGTGCCGTAGAGCTCCTTGATGCGCGCCCCGAACTGCTTGGCGTGACCGAGCTCCTCGTCGATGTCCTCCTCGAGGCTCTCGATCACCTCACGCGCCCGCAGCCCGTCCGGGTTGATCGAGTTGGCGATGTAGCTCATCACCGTCTCCATCTCCATCCAGTAGGCCTTGGCGAGCATCTCGACCACCTGCTCGCGCTCCTGCCGCTTGTCGTCGCTGAGGATTCCCATGGCGCGTGCATACCCGCGATCCGCGCGTGCACACGCCGCCGGAATCGGGTACCCGTCGACTCAGGCTCCGCGTGAGCCGCCCCGGCGCGGCTAGGTTCCCGAGGCTCAGCACCCTCCGACGGAAGGAAAGACATGGCGAAGCGACTGATCGTGATGCTTGCGGCGCTGGCGCTGCTCGGCTTCGCGGCCGCCGGTTGCGGCGGCGACGACGAGGACGGCGGCGGCAACGGCGCGGC
Source organism: Thermoleophilaceae bacterium (assembly GCA_040881635.1). Lineage (GTDB taxonomy): Bacteria > Actinomycetota > Thermoleophilia > Solirubrobacterales > Thermoleophilaceae > JAAYBF01. The sequence continues at coordinate 7,174 of JBBECV010000020.1, read as the reverse complement.
GGGCACGGCGGCCGACACGGTCACCGACGAGACGGCAACGGACGAGACCGTCACCGAGGGCACCGACACGGACGGCGGCGGCGTGACGGCGCCCGGGTCGCGCGAGGAGGCGGCCGAGCAGTGCAGGCAGGGCCTCGAGGCGGTGCCGCAGCTCTCCGACGCCGCGAAGGACGAGGTGGGCGAGTTCTGCGACACGATCGCCAGCGGCGACGAGGACGAGATCCGCGACTCCGCCCGCGACGTCTGCCGGACGGTCGTCGAGGACACGGTGCCGGAGGGCACGCCGGGCCGCGAGGCGGCGCTCGACGCCTGCACGCGCAGCCTGGAGCAGCAGCAGCGGTAGACAGGCGCCGACCAGGGCGCGGCCGTAGATGCACGCGGCCGCGCCCGCTGCCGGCGCGCCGGCAGCTTCCCGTCCGCGCACGCCTCTACCTTCGTTCGCGCGATGGAGCAGCCGACGCTCACCGGCAGGGAGTCCGTCCGCGACCTGGTCGACGGCCAGGCGGTCGACTCGGTCTTCGAGGTTCGCGACGCCACCCGGCGCCAGAAGAAGAACGGCGACCCGTTCCTCAAGCTCCAGCTCGGCGACGCGACCGGTCAGGTCGAGGCGGTCGTCTGGGACGACGTCGAGGCCGTCGCCGCGCTCGCCACCGCCGGCACCGTCGTACGCGTGCTCGGCAGCTTCTCCGACGACGCGCGCTACGGCCGCAGCATCACGCTGCGCCGGCTGCGCCCCGCCGAGCCGCGCGAGTACGACCCGGCCGACGTCCACGCGTCGGCGCCGATCCCCTACGCCCAGATGGCCGCCGGCCTCGACGAGCTGCTCGGCACCGTCCAGCAGCCGCACCTGCGCGAGCTGCTCCGGCGCCTGCTCTGCGACGGCGAGGTCGCCGAGCGCTGGCGCACCGCTCCGGCGGCGAAGGTCTACCACCAGGCCTACCGCCACGGCCTGCTGGAGCACTCGCTGTCGGTCGCTCAGGGCGTCAGCGCCATGGCGTCGACGTTCCCCGGCATCGACCGCGACGTCGCGGTCGCCGGCGCGCTGCTGCACGACATCGGCAAGATCGACGCCTACGAGACCGCCGGCGGGGCGATCGACCTGTCCGACCACGGCCGCCTCCAGGGCGAGATCGCGCTCGGCTACTTCCGGGTCCGCACCGAGGTCGAGAAGATCGACGGCTTCCCGCCCGACACCGCCGAGGCGCTGCTGCACATCCTGCTCAGCCACCACGGCAAGCTCGAGCACGGCAGTCCGGTCACGCCGTGCACGCGCGAGGCGACGCTCGTCCACATGATCGACAACCTCGGCGGCACGCTCGGCACCTTCGACCGGATCGAGAAGGCCCTCGCCGACGGCGAGCGCTGGTCCGGCTTCGACCGGGCGCTGTCGGGCTCCGCCTACTTCGCGCAGCGCAGCGCCGCCTGAGCGGCCGCTGCGAGGAGCGCCGAGGCGTCAGCGACCCGGCGCGCCCCTCCGGCGCCTCGGCTCGCGTACGCGGAATGCGGCGTAGGCCTCCTCGGAGCGGTTGCGGAAGGCGTCGACGGCCGTGAGCGACAGGCGGTAGAGCCCCGGATCGAGGCGGCGGCCCCTGGCCCGGGCGCGAAAGCGCACGACGTTCCGGCCGGCGAAGGCGCGGCGCGGGCTGTAGGCGCGCAGCGGCTCCCAGATCCGGCAGCGCCGACGGCGAAGGTTGCCGCGGCGGGGCGGCAGGCAGGCGGGCGACGCGGCGCCGCGGGCCCTGCGGCGCCCGGCCCGCCGCCCCACCGACGCCCGCTCGAGCCGGATGCTCACTCGAGCCTCCTCCGACGAGTCGTAGCGAAGCGTGAGGCGGCGCCCGGGGAGCGCGCGGCGCGGCCGCACGCGTGCGGAGTCGACGAGCGGCGGGCGGGCGGCGCCGACCAGCGGCACGACGACCGCGGCGGCGTTCGCGTCGACCGACAGCAGCGACTGCTCCTCGCGCGCGCGGCGCGGCGGCGTGAACGCGACGGACAGCGTGCACGCCTGCCCGAGCAGCAGCGTACGACCGACGCAGTCGCCGTCGGCTCGTGCGAAGCCGGCCGAGCCGTACACGTCGTGGCGCGTGATTCGCACGCGCCCCCGGACCGCACGCAGCGTGATCGCGCGCGCCTGCGGCGGCGAGCCGGCGGGCAGCGCGCCGAAGTCGATCGCGGGCGGGTCGGCCGCGAGCAGGCCGGTGTCGGAGCTGAGCAGGATCGATACCGAGCCGGTGCGGTTGGCGGCGACCGCGTCGAGCTGGCCGTCGCCGTTCATGTCGGCCGCGATCGCGTCGTCGACGACCGCCGTGGCGCCGGTGCCGAACGGGGACCCCGGCGCCGCGGTCAGGCCGCCGGCGCCATCGCCGTGCAGCACCGCGAGCATCCCGCCGGCCGACCCCGTGACGACGTCGGTGCGGCCGTCGCCGTTCATGTCTCCGGTCGCCACCGCCGTCGGCGCGTGCGCAAGCCCGGCGGCGCGGCGCCCGAGCGGCTCGAAGCCGCCGCCGCCATCGCCCCGCAGCGCGACGACCGCCGGCGCGCCACCCCCGTCGGTCGCCACCAGGTCGAGACGGCCGTCGCCGTCCAGGTGCCCGAGCGCGATCCGCGCCACGGCCCCCGCCGCGCCGGTCGGGATCGGATCCCCCGCGACGAACGCGCCGCCGACCGCGCGGACCACCGTCACCGCGCCGCCCGCGTCGGCGACGACGAGCTCCGGCGCTCCGCCCCCGTCGACGTTCGCGATCTCCACGTCAGTCGCGTCGCCCGCGTCCGCGAGCGCCGTCGCCTGCGCGTAGCCACCGCCCGCCGCGGCCGTGTGCACGAGCAGCCGCCGGGGCTCGCCGGGAGCGATCGTCGCGTAGTCGCGCAGGCCGTCGCCGTTCAGGTCGCCGCCCGCGAGCGCAAGGACCGGCCCCGGCACGCCAAGCGCCCGTACCCGCCCGATCCACCCGCTCCCGTCCCCGAGCCGGACGGCGATCGTCCCCGAGGCCGGACCGCCGCTGGCGACGTCGGCGATCCCGTCGCCGTTCAGGTCCGCCACGTCGATCGCCGCCGTCGGCGTGCCCGTCCCGAACGGCGACCCGAGCGCCGGCACGAACCCGGCCTGCGCTGTGGCGGCGAGGGCCAGCGCGACCGCCACGATCAGGCAGCCCGCGACGACCGCGGGGACGAGCATGCTCGTACGGCGCTGCAGCACACCGGACACCGTACGCAACGACACAGCGGAGCGCCCCCGGTTGCGCGAGCCGCCCAAACCCGCAAATTCCGGGCGTGGGGCGGTTGACACGGCCCGCGCCGCGCAGATGCCCGCGTATCCTCAGCCTCGATGGCGAAGGACACCGAGAAGCTCATCCGGCAGCTCTCCCTGATCTCGTTCCTGATGGCGGAGCGGCGGCCGGTCTCGGCGCTCGAGATCCGCCAGGACGTCGAGGGCTACGCCCAGATGACCAGCGACGAGGCGTTCAACCGCCGCTTCTACGCCGACCGCGCCGAGCTCGCGTCGCTCGGCATCGAGCTCGAGGTCGAGAAGTCCAGCGAAGGGTCGTACGAGGCCGAGACCTACACGCTGCCGCCCGAGAACTTCTACCTGCCGGCGATCGAGTTCTCCGACGAGGAGCTCAGCGGCCTGCGCACCGCGCTGACGCTGCTCGACGGCGAGTTCGCCTACGCCGAGCCGCTCCGGCTCGCCCTCCAGCAGCTGTCGTGGGGCAAGCCGTCCCCGCTCACCGACGCCGCCCAGCAGTCGGTCCGCCTCGCGATGACCGCCAGCTCTGGCGGGCGCGACCTGTCCGCGCGGCTGTCGAAGGTCGAGACGGCGATCTTCCGCCGCAAGACGATCCTCTTCGACTACTACACGCTCGGCCGCGACGCCGAGGAGCGGCGCAAGGTCGACCCCTACCACCTGCTCTTCCAGGGCGGGCAGTTCTACCTCGTCGGCTACTCGCACGAGCGCGACGCGATCCGGGTCTTCCGGCTGTCGCGCATGCGCGGCAAGGTGGGCTACGCGTCGAAGGCCGAGCACGACTTCCAGCGTCCCGAGGACTTCGACCCGCGCGAGTACGCGCGCCGCGCCGACTGGCAGTTCGGCGAGGCGAAGGGGACCGCGCGGATCTGGCTGTCGGACCGGATCGACTGGCTCGTGCGCCGCCACCTCGGGCCGGACGTCGGCACGGTCGTCGAGGAGCGCGACGACGGCGTCGTCTTCGAGACGCCCTACGGCGACGCGCGCCAGCTGATCGCGTGGGTGCTCGGCCTCCGCGAGCGCGCTCGCATCCTCGAGCCGGACGAGCTCGCCGAGCAGGCGCAGGAGCGCGTGCGGCTCGTCGCCGAGCGTCATGCCGAGCCGCTCGAGCTCGCGCCCGCGGTGAAGCGCAAGCCGCAGGGGGAGCTTGAGGACGAGGACGCCGGCAGCCGGCGCGAGACCCACATCCGCCCCGAGCGCTTCGCCCGCCTCGTGACGCTCGCCGGCATCCTGATCGAGACCGCGCGCGAGAACAGCAAGCTCGAGCTGCGCGACGTCTGCGAGCGGTTGCAGATCTCCGAGCAGGAGCTGCGCCAGGACATCGACGTCCTCAACGTCGTCAACTTCGGCGGCGGCAGCTACGTGCTGTACGCCGAGATCCAAGGCGGCCAGATCGAGGTCGACCCCGAGCCCTACGGCGACAACTTCGCCCAGCCGGCGCGGCTGCTGCCACTCGAGGCCAAGGCGCTGATCGCGGCGATCGACCTCGTCGGCGAGCACCTGCCCGCCGGCTCGCTCGCCTCCGCGCGCGACAGCATCGTCGACGCGCTCGGCCGCGACCCGGCCACCGACGGACTCCAGATCACCTCCGCCCGGGGCGACGACTCGGAGATCGCGCGGGTGGTCTCGAGCGCGATCGCCGACCGCCGGCTGCTGCGCATCGAGCACTACAAGGAGAGCGAGGACGAGTTCACCAAGCGGACCCTCGAGCCCTACCAGCTCATGAACGGGCCCGAGGGCTGGTACGTCCACGCGTTCGAGCCCGACAAGGACCAGACGCGCTCGTTCCGGCTCGACCGCATCCGCTCCGCCGACGTGCTCGACGAGGGCTTCGAGCGGCGCGAGGGCGTCGAGCCGGAGATGCAGGGGTGGCCGACGACGGGCGAGGTGCCGGCATCCGCCCGCGCGCGCGTATGGATCTCGCCCGAGCGCGCTCGCTGGGCGCGCGAGGACCGGCGCGTCGTGGAGGAGCTGCGCGACGGCTCGGTGATCGTCGACCTCCCCTACGGCGGCCACGACTACCTCGCCCGCGAGATCCTCAAGGAGGCCGGCGACGCCGTCGTCCTCGAGCCCGACGAGGCTCGCGACGCCGTCCGCGCCGCCGCCGACTCGCTCGCCGGCGCCGTCCGGCGCTAGCTTTCGCGCGGCGCGATCAGCGCCCCCTGCCGAGCTCAGAGTTGCGGCCGCATTGCGGCCGCGATTACGCACGCCCAAGTACCCGCGGCCGAGCTCAGAGTTTCGGCCGCATTGCGGCCGCGAGCGGCCTGTGGCCATGCCGGGTAGCGTCTTGCCTGCATGGCGTCGCGACGCGACCAGATCCGGATGACGGACGCCGAGCTGCGCGCGTTCCTCGACGAGCAGCGGATCGTCCAGGTCGCGACGATCGGCCCGCACGGGCGGCCGCACCTGGTGCCGCTCTGGTACTTCCTCGAGGACGGCGACCCGCCGGTGCTGCGCGGCTGGACGTACGCGAAGTCGCAGAAGGCGCGCAACCTCGAGCGCGATCCGCGCGCCACGATCTCGATCGACGAGGGCGTCGCCTACGAGGAGCTGCGCGGCACGATGATGGAGTGCGACGTCGAGCTCGAGCGCGACCCCGAGCGCGTCGCCGGCTACGGGCTGCCGCTGTTCGAGCGCTACGGTCCCGGCGACGAGTTGGCGCCGGAGGTGCGCGGCATGGTGCTCGAGCAGGCACGGAAGCGCATCGGCCTCCGGTTCATCCCGACCCGCATCGTGACATGGGACCACCGCAAGCTTGGAGGCACGTACTGATGCTCGGAGGCACGCAGCGATGAAGGGCCTGATCCTCTCCGGCGGCAAGGGCACGCGCCTGCGGCCGATCACCCACACGAGCGCCAAGCAGCTCGTGCCGGTCGCCAACAAGCCGGTGCTCTTCTACGGCATCGAGGCGATGGCCGCCGCGGGCATCGAGGAGGTCGGCATCATCATCGCCCCCGAGACCGGCGGCGAGATCCGCGACGTCGCCGGCGACGGGTCCGCCTTCGGCGTTCGGATCACGTACATCGAGCAGGACGAGCCGCTCGGCCTGGCCCACGCCGTCCTCACCGCGGCGGACTTCCTCGGCGACTCGCCGTTCGTCATGTACCTCGGCGACAACCTGCTGCGCAACGGGATCACCGCGCTCGTCGAGACGTTCGCGAGCGAGCGACCCGACGCGCTGATCCTGCTGACCCCCGTGCCGGACCCCGAGCACTACGGGGTGGCGGAGCTGGCGGACGGGCGCGTGGCCCGACTGGTCGAGAAGCCCGCCGACCCCAAGACCGACCTGGCGCTCGTCGGCGTGTACATGTTCACCTCGTCGATCCTCGAGGCGGCCCGCGCGATCGAGCCCTCGGCGCGCGGCGAGCTGGAGATCACCGACGCGATCCAGTGGCTCGTCGACGGCGGCCGCCGCGTCGACCCGCACATCGTCCACGGCTGGTGGAAGGACACCGGCCAGGTCCACGACATGCTCGAGGCCAACCGCCTGATCCTCGACGACATCGAGGAGCGCCACGACGGCGAGGTCGTGGACTCGCGCGTCGAGGGGCGCGTTTGCATCGAGAAGGGCGCGCGGCTGGAGCGCGCGACGGTGCGCGGGCCGGCGATCATCGGCGCGGGCGCACGCGTGACCGACGCCTACATCGGGCCGTACACGGCGATCGGGGACGACGTGTCGATCCGCAACGCGGAGCTCGAGCACTCGATCGTGCTGGCGGGATCGAGCGTGTGCGACCTCGACTCGCGGGTGGAGGCGAGCCTGATCGGGCGCAACGTGAAGATCGGGCGCGGGCCGGTCGTGCCGCGGGCGTACCGGTTCGTGGTGGGCGACAACGCGGAGATCTCGATCCTGTAGCGGGCGGGTGGCGGCCTCGCGCGGGGGTGGCGGGGGGGGGGGGGGGGGGGGGGGGGGGGGGGGGGGGGGGGGGGGGGGGG
>JBBECV010000019.1:23132-111218 GCA_040881635.1 Thermoleophilaceae bacterium | reverse complement strand
CCCCCCCCCCCCCCCCCCCCCCCCCCCCCCCCCCCCCCCCCCCCCCCCCCCACATCCCTATCCCGCCGCGGGGTCGTTGCCGGCGCCTCGGCGCAGGGGGCGCACCTCGGCGCCCTCGGGCCGCTTGCCGGTCAGCTCGGCGACCATGCCCTCGAGCTCGCCGATCCGCTCGGCCATGCCCTTGAGGGCGTCGGCGACCGGATCGGGCAGGTGCGCCCAATCGGCGTCGGGGCCCTCGGGCCGCTGGCCGTGGACCCGGACCGGGTGCCCGGGATTGCCGACGACGGTCGAGTCGCTCGGCACGTCGTGGATGACGACGGAGTTGGCGCCGATCTTCGCGCGGTCGCCGACGACGATCGGCCCGAGGAGCTTGGCGCCGGAGCCGACGACGACGTCGTCTCCGACGGTCGGGTGGCGCTTGCCGGACTCGAACCCGGTGCCGCCGAGCGTGACGCCCTGGTAGAGGGTCACGTCGTTGCCGATCTCCGCCGTCTCGCCGACGACGACGCCCGCGCCGTGGTCGATGAACAGGGCTTCGCCGATCCGCGCCGCGGGATGGATCTCGACGCCGGTGATCACCTTGGTCAGGTTCGACAGCAGGCGCGGCAGCAGCGGAACGCCGGAGACGTGGAGGGCGTGGGAGACGCGGTGCGCCAGCAGCGCCTGAACCCCGCCGTAGGTGAGCAGGATCTCGAGGCGCCCGACGCCGTGCGCCGCGGGGTCGCGCGCGTGAGCGGCGGCGAGGTCCTTGCGGACCTCGCGCGCGACGCGCGTCAGCGTGTCGATTCCCGGCATGGCAAGGAAGATTGTGGCGCAGTCGCGACTCCGGCCTGAGCGGAGCCGTGCAGACCGGTCGTCATGGGGCGAAGAAGGGCGTGCTCGCGTAGCGCTCGCCGGAGTCCGGGACAATCACCACGATCCGCTTGCCGCGCATCTCCGGCCGCGATCCCAGCTCGATCGCCGCCCACAGCGCCGCCCCGCCGGAGATGCCGGCGAGCAGCCCCTCGCGGGTGGCGCAGAGCCGCGCCGTCGCGACCGCGTCCTCGTCGGAGACCGGGATCACCTCGTCGAGGACGTCGCGGTCGAGCACGGCTGGCACGAAGCCGGCGCCGATGCCCTGGATGCGGTGCGGTCCCGGCTTGCCGCCGGAGATTACCGCCGACCCGCGCGGCTCGACGGCGACGACGCGCAGGTCGGGGTTGCGCTGCTTCAGTCGCTGGCCCGCGCCGGTGATCGTGCCGCCGGTGCCGACGCCCGCGACCAGGGCATCGACGTGGCCGTCCATGTCACGCCAGATCTCCTCGGCGGTCGTCCGCCGGTGGATCTCGGGGTTGGCAGGATTCGAGAACTGGTCGGGGATGAAGGCCGGGGCACGCTCGGCGGCGATCTCGCTCGCGGCCGCCACCGCCTCGTCCATCCCTCCCATCGACTCGGTGATCCGCACCTCAGCGCCGTAGAGCGCCAGCACGCTCTGGCGCTCGCGGCTCATGCCCTCCGGCATCGCGAGCACCAGGTCGTAGCCGCGCGCGGCGCAGACGAACGCGAGCGCGATGCCGGTGTTGCCCGACGTCGCCTCGACGATCGTCGTCCTGCCCGGCTCGATCTCCCCGGCCGCCTCGGCGGCGTCGATCATCGCCACCCCGATCCGATCCTTGACGCTCCCGGCCGGGTTGTGGACCTCGAGCTTGGCCACCAGCTCGCCCTCGCACCCCGGCGCCAGCCTGCGCAGCGCCAGCATCGGCGTGTCGCCGACCATGTCCGCCGGGTTGTCGGGAATCACGCGGCCGCCCATCGCGCGAGCGTACCGGGACCAACGGCGGCCGACCTCCCCGAAGCGCCGACCCTTCGTGAGATCGGAACCAGCGACTACGGGCGAGAGCGTCGGTCGTCCCGGGCCCGTGGGAGTGGGTCGTCGTCGACGCTGACTCTTCCTGCTCGCGAGTTCGGCATCGCGACAAGCTCGCGGTAGTGGATGGCCCAGCGACGTATCACTCGATCATGCGGGCGACGGGCGGACGCCAGCGGTTGAGCGCTTAGCCGGGGAGTACGAGGGGCGTAGGACATCGGCCATCCTTGCGGTCGAAGGGCTGATCGTCGCCAGGTCCCGCCCGCGGCCTCCCACTCGCACCAGTCCCTGAGCGGCTATGTGAAGCTAACACGCTCGAGGTGCCCAGGTCAACGGCTCAACCGATGTCGGGCGCCGTCAGCGAGCCGCCGAAGACCAGATCGGCCGCATCATCCCGCTGGGCGTCCGTCGGGCTCGCGCGTGGCACTCGCGGGCGGCCGCTGGCCGACCAAGCCGCCGGCTGCGGCGGCGGCGAGCGCGACGAGCAGCGCTATGAAGGTGCCCCAGGCACCGCCCTCGGCATTCTCGAATGCGGTCTGCGCGGCGTCGGTCGCCTCGCCGGCGTCCACTTGGACATCTTGGATGACCTCGGCGATCTGCTCCACGTTGGTCGCCGCGACGCCGAGCGCGTTGCCCACGCCGAGGCCGACGAGCAGGACGATCGCCGCGATCGCCGCGACGCCGACCATCACCCCGTTCACGACACCGCCCTCAAAGCCACCTACGGCAGCCGTCTTGGCTGCGGTGAAGCCACCCAGGAAGAAGGCGGCGATCGCGCTCGCGATGCCCCAGATCGTCGCGGCCGTATCGGCGTCGGCGAGGCCCTGCTCGTCGGGCTCGAATGCCGAGAGCCCGATCGCCACCCCGAGCACCGTCAGGACGACCAGGGTCGTGACCGTCACCAGCAGCCCGGCGAAGATCGGCCCCCAACGGGTCAAGTCGCGGCGCACCGGCGGCGCTACCGCACGTCCCGCGTAGTCCTCGCCAGCGAGCGCCGGGTCGCCGCGATGCGGCTCGCGCGACACCGCGGCGGGGCCCGGGTCGGATTTGCGTGGGTCAGCCATCTCTGATTCCTCCTGCCGATATCGGGTGCTTCTCGCATTCCCGGCCGACGACGCGACAAACGTGGCCAGCAGGAGGGTGCTTCGGGCTCGTCGACCGACCGGGTTCGCGCGCGTGAGCACCACGCAGCCGGTGCGCGCAGGGAATCGACGTCTCGCTCCGTGTCAGATGTAGTACATGGGCGCGGTCGCCTGGGCCTCGCGCTCGGCGATGTCGGCGATCGTGGCGCGGGCGAGGACCGACCGCAGGGCATCCGTCGCGTCGGACCAGACGGCGTCGGCGTCGTCGACTGGCGGGCGCAGCTCGCCGTCGAGCAGCTCCGTGACCTCGAGCACCGTGACCTCGGCCGGCGGGCGGGCGAAGCGGTAGCCGCCCTTGACCCCACGCTGGCTGTGCAGGATGCCGGCGCGGCGGAGGCTGGCGAACAGGCCCTCGAGGAACTGGACGGAGATGTCGCGCGCCGCGGCGATCTCGCCGATCGGAACCGGCTGGACGCCGCCGCGACGGGCCAGCTCGGTGAGCGCGCGGACCGCGTGCGGGGACTTCGACGTGATCGTCAGCACAGCTCCGAGTCTAGGTTGTGCGGATGCGGAAGCCGCTGCGATCGGTCGCGCCGTTCCTGCCGGCGTTGGCGCTGATGGCGCTGATCTTCGCCTTCTCGGGACTGCCGAGCGACGGCGACGAGAAGGGCCTGCTAGTGCTGGTCGCGCGCAAGGCCGCCCACTTCGGCGAGTACTTCCTGCTCACGGCGCTGTGGTGGTGGGCGCTACGGACCAAGATGAGCAGCCGGCGTGCGCTCCTGCCCGCGCTCGCGATAGCGATCGGCTACGCCATCACCGACGAGATCCACCAGACGTTCGTCGACGGCCGCGTCGGCACCTGGCGCGACGTCGCGATCGACTCCGCCGGCGCCCTCGCCGCCGCCTGGCTGATCGCCCGCTCGCGAGCCCGCAGCCTGGCCCGTCGCTAGCTCAGCCAGCCCCGCGCCGTGGCGATGAGGACCGCCTGCGCGCGGTCGGCGGCGTCGAGCTTCGCGTAGGTGTTGTGCAGGTGGGTGCGAACGGTGCTGGCCGAGAGGCCGAGCTCGCCGGCGATCTGCTTGTAGACCTTGCCCTCGGCGAGCTTGCGCAGCACGTCGAGCTCGCGCTTGGAGAGCGGGCAAGGGTCGACGTGGCGACGGCCGTTGCCGTTGCCGTTGCCCGCGTACGGGAGCTCGTACATGAGCGTGCGCAGCTTGTCGGCCGAGAGGTCGAGCGCCTCGCCTGCGGCGAGCAGCTCGTGCCGGTCGATCGGGTCCCCGTGGCCGTAGTGGGCGAGCATGTCGGCGAGGCGGACGATCGCGGCCGCGCCGGCGGCGTCGTCGGAGTGGTGGCGCTCGATCGTCGAGGCGAGCCGGTCGGGCAGGCGCCAGCGGCGGGCGAGCACGCCTCCGACGACGGCGTGGTCGACACCGAGCTCGAGGCGCTCGCGGTGGACGCGGTCGCCGGGCGTGCGCGCCTCGCCGTGGATCTCGTCAGGGTAGGCGGGGTACGAGCGGACGAGCACGAGCTTGCCGATGTCGTGCAGCAGCGCGGCGGTGAGCAGCTCGTCGCGGTCGTCGTGACCGAGCTCGCGGGCGACCCTGTCGGCCGCCGTCTGGGTGGCGACGGCGTGCAGCCTGAAGCGCTCGGGCATCAGGTCCCAGCCCGGGCTGCGCTCGAAGAAGTCGAACGTCTGCGCCTGGCGCGCGAGCTGCTCGATGCGCGCCGCCCCGAGCACGTCGATCGCGTCGCGGACGCAGCTCGCCTTGCCGGTGCCACCGTTGGCCAGCCGCAGGACGGTCGTGACCAGGGCGACGTCGGACTCGATCGCCTCGACGATCGCGCCGGTCGGGCCGCCGCTGTCGGCGAGCACCCGCAACACGCGCGAGCGGGACTCCTCGAGCGCGGGGAACGCCTCGAGCGCCTCGAACGCGGCGGTCAGGCGGCGGCCGTGGCCCTCGCTGGAGCGGCCGATGCCCGCGGCGGCGGAGGCTGGTGTATTTTGGATGACGGCTTGCAAGCTCTCGCCGTGTCGCGTCGGCTCGGCCGGCCGGAGGGCCGGTCACCCGACCTATCGGCACCGCGTGGGAACGCTTGAGCCGCGGATCAGAGACGTGCAAGCGCCGCGTCGACGCGCGCGAGCGTCTCGTTGCGCCCGAGCGCGACGACCGACTCGAAGATGCCCGGTGAGATCGTGCTGCCGCTGATCGCGACGCGGACCGGCTGGAAGACCTCGCGCGGCTTGACCTCGAACCGCTCGGCGACTCTGCGCAGCGCAGCCTCGACGCTCTCGACGTCGAACGGCTCGGCCGCCACGATCGCGTCGCGCGCGGCCGCGAGCCGCTCCCGCGCACCGTCGCGCATCACCTTGCTCCACGCCTTCTCGTCGTAGTCCCGCCGCTCGAGCAGGAAGCCGGCGAGCGGCCAGAACTCGTCCAGCGTCTGGATCTTCTCCTGGGCGAGCGCGGCGGCCTGCTCGAGGTCGTCGCGCCCGTGGCGCTCCTGCAGCCGCCGCGCGAGGTCGGCGGGCGCCAGCTCGCGCAGGTAGCGCCCGTTCATCCAGCGCAGCTTCTGCTCGTCGAAGACGGCGGGGGACTTCGAGACGCGCGCGAGGTCGAAGCCCTCGATCATCTGCTCGGTCGACATGATCGTCGTCGACTCGTCGAGCGACCAGCCGAGCAGCGCGATGTAGTTGCGCACGGCCTCCGGCAGGTAGCCGGCGTCGCGCAGCTCCTGCACGGAGGCGGCGCCGTGGCGCTTGGAGAGCTTGCGCCCGTCGGGCCCGTGCAGCAGCGGCAGGTGGGCGTAGATCGGTGCGCTGGCGCCGAGCGCCTCCAGCACCAGCAGCTGCTTGGGCGTGTTCGAGAGGTGGTCCTCGCCGCGAACCACGTGGGTGATGCCCGCGTCGAGGTCGTCGATCGCGACGGCGAAGTTGTAGAGGACGGAGCCGTCGGCGCGAGCGATCACCGACTCGTCGAGGTGCGCGTGGTCGAAGCGCGTGTCGCCGCGGATCACGTCGTGGACGACGCTGGTCCCCTCCTCGGGCACGCGCAGCCGGATCGCCCCCTCGCTCTCGGCCTCGCCGCGGAAGCCATGGCCGCCGTGCTCGCGCTTGAAGAGCTTGACGTGCTCGGCGGTGGCGGTCGAGCGATAGGCGTGGCCGCTGTCGAGAAGCTGCTGGAGCGCGTCGCGGTGGCGCTCCGCGCGCTCGCTCTGGAGGATCGGCCCCTCGTCCCAGTCCAGCTCGAGCCAGCGCAGCGCGTCGAGGATCTGCTCGACGTTCTCGCGAGTCGACCGCTCCCTGTCGGTATCCTCGATCCGCAGCACGAGCTCGCCCCCGGACCCGCGGGCGAGCAGCCAGTTGTAGAGGGCGGTGCGGGCGCCTCCGATGTGGAGCGCGCCCGTGGGCGAAGGAGCGAATCTGACTCGGATCGACACGGGAGCGGCATGCTAGTCGGGGCTCACGTCTCCACGGCCGGCGGCCTCGTCAAGGCCCATGGCCGCGGCGTCGACATCGGCGCCGACGCGATCCAGGTCTTCAACCAGTCGCCGCGGATGTGGAAGCCGACGCGCTGGAAGGACGACGACGTCGCCGCCTTCCGCGCACTGATGGCGGACGGCCCGATCGCGGCCGTCGTGATCCACGCGGTCTACCTGATCAACTGCGCGTCCAAGGACCCGGCGATCCGCGAGAAGTCGCTCGCGTCGCTCACCCACTCGCTGCGGATGGGCGACGCGATCGGCGCGACCGGGGTCGTGCTCCATCCCGGGTCGACGGTCGGCGAACCGCACGAGGAGGCGCTCGAGCGGGTCGGCGAGGTGCTCCGCGAGGCGCTGGCCGAGTCGGAGTCGTGCCCGCTGCTGCTCGAGGACACCGCCGGCGCGGGCAACACGCTCGGGCGCTCCTTCGAGGAGCTCGCGCGCCTGATCGAGCTCGCGGGGAACCACGACCGCCTCGGCCTCTGCCTCGACTCCTGCCACCTGCTCGCCTCGGGCTTCGACGTGCGCACGGCGGCCGGCATCGAGCAGGTGATGGACGACTGCGTGTCGATCGTCGGCGAGGAGCGCCTGCGCTGCCTGCACGTGAACGACTCGAAGATGCCGCTCGGCTCCAACCGCGACCGCCATGCGTCACTCGGGGCAGGCGAGCTCGGGCCGGAAGGCTGCGCGGCGTTCCTCTCGGAGCCGCGCTTCGAGGGCCTGCCCGCGATCTTCGAGGGCCCGGGTGTCGAGGGCAAGGCCCCCGCGGCCGCCGACATCGCGCGAGCTCGCGAGCTGCGGCGCGACGGCTTGGCGGCCCGCGCGGTGGCCGCGTAGCTCACCGGCGACTGTGTAACAACTTCGTTACAGACGGCGCCGATGCTTGTCCTCGCGGACGCCGGCAGCTAAGTTGGCTGCAGATCCGCTATGGCGCTTCCCGACCGTCCCGACTTCCAAGCCTGGCTCGAGCGCTTCGAGGCCCGGCACGCGCGCCTGTACGGCGGCGCCGGCCCAGCGGTCGCGGGCGTCTGCGACGGCTGCGGCGAGCCGCTTCCCGACCCGCCCTCCTCGACCGGCCTCTGCCTCGTCTGCCTCGCCGAGCACTACGGCCAGGACGAGGCGCGCGCAGCCACGCGCGTGGCTGCGGCGCTCCTCGCCCGCATCGTCCAGGACGAGGGCACGTCGATCGAGGCGGTACGCGACGCCGTCGACGACATCCTCGCCCAGGTAGAGCTGGCTCGCTAGAGGCGGTCGCGGAGGTCGAAGTCGGAGAAGTCGGCTGGCACCGGCTTCTCGAAGAAGGCTGGGTTGACGCAGTCGAAGGCGTCGCCGTGGCCGTCGTAGGCGCGCTCGACCGACGAGCGGCAGCGCTCGAGCGGGACGCCGGTCATCTTGACCCCGCCGTAGCCATGGCGCGTGCGCTGGGCGGCCTCGTAGACCGCCACGTCGATCTCGGCGCGGAAGACCTTGTTCATGCAGCCCATGTAGCGGGCGCCGGTCTCCTCGTCGTCGTAGAGGTAGAGGAACTCGCAGCCGCTTTCGATGCAGCCGGCCGGATGGACGACGCGGTCGCAGAACGCGCAGCACTGGCGGCACTCGTGCCGGTCCCTCAGGTTGGGCAGCTGGGCTCGCTCCACCCGGTTGAGGGTAGCGGCAGGAGCCAGCTGTCAGGCCGCGATCGAGACCCCTGGGAGATCGCTCAATTCGGCCAGGCAGCCCTTGTCGTCGGCCTTGATGCGATAGCCGGCGCCAAGCTTGAGCGAGCGCTCGCCGACCTTGACGATCAGGTCGTGGTCGCCGGGGAAGCCCTGGACGAGCTGCTTGAGGTCCTCGATCCATGCCTCGGACACGCCCGGATCGATCGCGAGCGTCACCTGCTTGACGAGCACCTCGGGCTCCGCGTCGGCCTCGGCGGCGGCCAGCTCGACCTCCTCCGGCGTCGGATCGAACGCGGCGACCTCCTGGGCGACGAGCTTGACCTCGCCGGCCTCCTTCTTGTCGACGCGCCCGCGGACGGTCAGCACGCGGTCGACCTCGACCATGTCGGCGCAGTCGCCGTAGACCTTGGCGAAGACGAGCATCTCGACCTGGCCCTCGAGGTCGTCGAGCGTCGCGAACAGCATCGGGTCGCCCTTGCGGGTGCGGATCTTCTTGCACTCGGTGACGATCCCGCCGACGGTCACCCACTCCTGGTCCTTGCGCTCGCCGAGGTCGGCGATCGAGCAGTCGACCTTGCGCCGCAGCGCGTGGCGGACCTCCTTGAGCGGGTGGCTCGAGAGGAACAGGCCGAGCGTCTCCTTCTCCCAGGCGTTGACCTGCGGGCGCTCGTCGGGCAGCGCGGGCACCGGCAGATCGGGCTGCCCGGGGGCGGCCCCGCCCGGTGCCGGCTCCTCGAGCTCGAAGATCGACCCCTGGCCGACGAGCGCGTCCTGCTGTGTCTTCTGACCGGCCGCCTGCGCCTGCTCTAGCACCGCCAGCATCCCCGAGCGGGTCGCGCCGGTCGAGTCAAGCGCGCCGCACTTGACCAGCGCCTCGATCGCCTTCTTGTTGACGGCACGGACGTCGACGCGCCGGCAGAAGTCCCACAGCGACGCGAACGGGCCGCCGTCCTCGCGCGCCGCGACGATCGCGTCGACGGCGGCGGCGCCGACGTTCTTGACGGCATCGAGGCCGAAGCGGATGTTGCGCTCGCGGACCTCGAAGTTGTGACCGGACTCGTTGACGTCGGGCGGCAGCACCTCGATGCCCATGTCCTCGCAGCAGCTGACGAAGAACGGCACCTTGTCCTTGGTCGACATCACCGACGAGATCAGCGCCGCCATGTACTCGGCCGGGTGGTTGGCGCGCAGCCAGGCGGTGCGGTAGGAGATCAGCCCGTAGCAGGCGGCGTGGCTGCGGTTGAACGAGTAGTCGGCCGCGGCCTCGTTGACGGCCCACAGATCCTCGATGACCTTCTCCTGCGTCCCGCTGGCGCGCGCGCCTTCGAAGAAGCGCTCCTTGAGCGCCGCCATCGCCTCGCGGTTCTTCTTGCCGATCGCCTTGCGCAGGTCGTCGGCCTCGGCGCCGGAGAAGCCGGCGACCGCCTTGGCGATCTGCATCGACTGCTCCTGGTAGAGGATCACCGAGTACGTCGCCTCGGTGATCGGGCGCAGGCGCTCGTCGAGGTAGGCGACCGCCTCGGGGTTGCGCTTGTTGCGCGCGTAGGTGTCGATGTGGCGCATCGCGCCCGGGCGGTAGAGGGCGTTGAGCGCTACGAGGTCCTCGAACTCGGTCGGGCGGACCTTGCGAAGCGCGTCGCGCATGCCCTCGGACTCGAACTGGAAGACGCCGATCGAGTCGCCGCGGGCCATCATCTCGTAGGTCTTCGGGTCGTCGAGCGGCAGCGACGCCATGTCCGGCTTCTCGCGGCCGGACTCCTCGATGATCCGCAGGCAGTCCTCGATCACGTCGAGGTTGCGCAGGCCGAGGAAGTCCATCTTCAGCAGGCCGATCTCCTCGATCGGCTTCATTGAGTACTGGGTGACGGTGCGGTAGGCGCGCTCGCCGTCGACCGAGGCGCCGCGGTCCTCCATCAGCGCCAGCGGCACGATGTCGGTCAGCGGCCGGTCGGCGATGACGACGGCGGCGGCGTGGATGCCGGCGTTGCGGACGATGCCCTCGAGGCCCTTGGCGGTGTCGACGACGCGGCGGGCGTCGGGGTCCTGGTCGTAGGCGCGCTTGAGCTCGGGCTCGTCCTTGAGGTACTCGTCGAACGACTTCGAGCGCCCCATCACCGGCTCGGGGATCAGCTTGGCGAGCCGGTCGCCGGTGCCGTAGTCGAGGCCAAGCACGCGCGCCGCGTCGCGCGTGGCGTTGCGCGGCAGCATCTTGCCGAAGGTGATGATCTGCGCGACCGACTCGCGGCCATACTTCTCCCCGACGTAGCGCATCACCTGCTCGCGGCCCTTGACCGAGAAGTCGATGTCGATGTCCGGCATCGACACGCGCTCGGGGTTGAGGAAGCGCTCGAACAGGAGGCCGTAGGCGAGCGGGTCGACCTCGGTGATGTCGAGGCAGTAGGAGACGATCGATCCGGCCGCCGAGCCGCGTCCCGGCCCGACCGCGATTCCGCTGTCCTTGGCGTACTTGACGAAGTCCCAGACGATCAGGAAGTAGGCGTCGAAGCCCATCCGGCCGATGACCTCGAGCTCCATGTCGAGCCGCTCGACGGCCTCGGCCGGTGGCGGATCGCCGTAGCGGCGGCGCAGGCCCTCCTCCGCGAGCCGGCGCAGGTACGCGCCCTCGGACTCGCCGCCCGGCGTCTCGTAGCTGGGGATCAGCATCTTGCCCAGCTCGATGTCGATCGAGCAGCGCTCGGCGATCTCGAGCGTCGTCGGGAGCGCCTCCGGCCAGACGGCGAACTGCTCGGCCATCTCCGCCGTGTCCTTGAGGTAGAACTCGTTGGTGTCGAAGGACAGCTTCGGCTCGGCGAGCGTGCTCTTGGTCTGCACGCACAGCAGCGCCGCGTGATTTTCGTAGTCCTCGCGGCCGAGGTAGTGGACGTCGCCGGTGGCGACGAGCGGACGGCTGACCTCGCGTGCGATCTGGACGATGCCCTCGTTCGCCTTGTCCTGGACCTGGAGCCCGTTCTTCTGGACCTCGAAGTAGACGTTGTCGGCGCCGAAGACCTGCATCAGCTCGTCGGCGTGCGCGCGCGCCTCGGCGGGGTTGTCGGCGATCAGGCGCTGGCAGAAGCGCGACTGCAGGCAGCCGGTGAGCGCGATGACGCCGCTGGCGTGGCGCTGGAGCAGCTCCATGTCGATGTTCGCCTTGCCGCGCTTGTAGCCCTCGAGGAAGCCGGCGGACGTGAGCTTGACGAGGTTGCGGAAGCCCTCGTCGTCGGCCGCCAGCAGCGTCAGGTGGTTGCGCTCGTAGCGGACCGCCTCGGTGGCGCGGTCGTCGACGTAGTAGGCCTCGAGGCCGACGATCGGCTTGATCCCGTGCTTGTGGCAGGCCTTGTAGTGCTCGACCGCGCCGTTCATCACGCCGTGGTCGGTGAGGCCGAGCGCCGGTTGGTCGAACGCGGCCGCGCGCTCGGCGAGCTTGTCGATCTTGCAGGCGCCGTCGAGCAGCGAGTACTCGGAGTGGACGTGGAGGTGGGCGCAGCTCACGGGGGAGCCGAATATACGCACGGGACCCGACGTTCTCGCACGATCGAGCTACATCCGGCGCACGCTTTGGCGCTATCTGCGGAAACCCGCGCGGCGCCGACCGGCCAGGCGCCATCGGGAGGCGCGGGGGGCGCGAGCTCCCCGACCTCATCCGGCCGTGCGAGTCCCGCCCGCGGAGGCTGGGTATAGGATCGCGTCATGCTACGAGAGGGGCCGATACCACTGTTCGTCCATGGTGCCGTCGAGTACGTGGCGGCGGCGCTGCTGATCCTGGCGCCGTTCGTGTTCGACTTCGACAGCGGCGCGGCGACCGCGCTGTCGATCGTCGTCGGCGTGGTGATCCTGGCCGTCGCCGCGGCGACCGAGGGGCCGACGAGCCTGGTCAACCAGATTCCGCAGCCAGCGCACGTGGCGCTCGACTTCGTGCTCGCGGTGGTGCTGATCGCACTGCCGTTCCTGGCCGGCTTCTCGGACGAGACGGCGCCGACGGCGATCTTCATCGGCCTCGGCGTCTTCCACCTGCTGCTGACGATCGGCACCCGCTTCCGCACGGCAGCGCGCGCCGAGCCGCCCGCCGACGGCGGCGGCGCCTGAGGCTGCGCGGCGCGAAGCGTCGATCTCGGCGGCATCTCCGCCGAGATCGACGTCTCGCGGTCGGGCGAGTCAGCTCTCGTCGTCGTCGCCGGCCGCGAGCGCGATCCCGGCCGCGACCACGGCGAGCACGATCGCGGCCGCGCCGAGCTTGATGCGGTTCTCCGCGAGCTTGCGCTTGGCGACGCGGGAGCCGACCTGCCAGACGAGCCAGCCGAGCACGGTGTAGCCCCTGGAGCTCATTGCCCGCCCTTACCCCGTTGTGCGCGGCCGGAAGCATCCGGCTCGGCCGGATGCGCTCGGTTTCCAAGGCCGGAAGCATCCGGCTCGGCCGGATGCGCTCGGTTTCTTATCTGGTATGCCATCCGCGACTGGAGCGTCCAGAGCTCGATGAAGCCGGGGCTGGCGTGTTGGGAGAAGAGGCCGCCCGACTCGCCGAAGCCGGCGAGCGCCTCGTCGTAGAGCGCGTTCGGGGAGCTGCGCGCGACGACCTGGGCGCGGCCCTTGAACAATCGCACCGTGATCTCGCCGGTCACGTGCTCGTTGACGCTGTCCATGTACGCGTCGAGGTCGGCGCGCAGCGGCTCGTACCAGAGGCCGGCGTAGACGAGGAAGGCCCACTGCTCGTCGAGCGAGCGCTTGAAGCGGTTCTGGTGGATCGTGCCGACGAGCTTCTCGAGCTCGCGGTGGGCGGCGAGCAGCACCTCGGCGGCGGGGACCTCGTAGAGGTCGCGCACCTTGAGGCCGACGATCCGGTCCTCGATGTGGTCGACCGTGCCGACGCCGTGGCGGCCGGCGACCTCGGCGCAGCGGTCGATCAGCTCGACCAGGCCGAGCCGCTCGCCGTCGAGCGACACCGGGCAGCCGCGCTCGAAGCCGACGACCAGGTCCTGCGACTCGTCGGGCGCCTGGCGCGCGTCGGCGACCAGCTCGAAGACGTCGTCGCGCGGCGGCTCGCCGAGGTCCTCGATCGGCCCGCCCTCCGACGACCGGCCCCAGATGTTGTCGTCGATCGAGTACGGCGGCGCCTCGGTGCCGCCCTTGACCGGGATGCCGTGCTTGCGCGCGTAGGCGATCTCCTCCTCGCGGCCCATCTGCCAGTTGCGCACCGGCGCGACGATCTTCATCTCGGGCGCGAGCGCCAGGACCGTCGAGTCGATCCGGACCTGGTCGTTGCCCTTGCCGGTGCAGCCGTGCGCGACGGCGTCGCAGCCGTGCTCGCGCGCCTTCTCGACCGCCAGCTTCGCGATCAGCGGCCGGCCGAGCGCGGTGAAGAGCGGATAGCCGCCGCCGTAGAGGGCGTTCGCCTTGATCGCGGGCAGCACGTAGTCGCGGGCGAGCTCCTCGCGCGCGTCGACGACCTCGCAGGCGAGCGCCCCGAGGTCGAGTGCCTTGCCGCGGACGACGTCGTAGTCCTCGCCGGGCTGGCCGAGGTTGACGGTCAGGGCGACGACCTCGGCGCCGTAGTGGTCCTGGATCCACTTCAGCATCACCGAGGTGTCGAGGCCGCCGGAGTAGAGCAGCAGCACGCGGCCGACCTCGCCGGGGGCGGCCTCGTAGGACCCGGGCCTCGTCGGTGACGCGTACTCGCTCATCGGCCGGGCAACCTACCAGCGACCCGCCCCCGGCCGGCCAGGTGCCGCCAGAGGCGCGGGGGGCGCGAGCCCCCGATCCCCATCACAGCGCCGCGCCGACGCGGGCGACGGCCTCGTCGATCTCCGCCTCGGAGACGGTCAGCGGCGGCAGCAGGCGGACGGTGTCGGGTCCGGTGGCGTTGACGACGAGGCGGTGGTCGAGCAACAGGCGGCGCGCCAGGTCCGGCGCGTGGTCGACCCGCATGCCGACCATCAGCCCGCGACCGCGGACGGCGAGCCCGAGGTCGGCGAGCGCGGCCTGCAGGCGCTCGCCCTTGGCCGCGACCTCCGCCAGGAAGCCCTCGTCGGCCACCACGTCCAGGACGGCGTGCGCGGCCGCGGCGACGACCGGGCCGCCCGCGAAGGTCGAGCCGTGGTCGCCCGCCTGGAGGACGTCGCCCTGCTCGGGCGAGGTCAGGCAGGCACCGATCGGCAGCCCGCCCCCGAGCCCCTTCGCGACCGTCATGACGTCGGGCCGGATGCCCGTCTCCTGCCACGCCCACAGCTCGCCGGTCCGCCCCATGCCGCACTGGATCTCGTCGAAGATCAGCAGCGCGCCGTGCGCGTCGCAGGCGGCGCGCGCCGCTGCGAGAACCTCCGCATCGACGGGATGGATGCCGCCCTCGCCCTGGATCGGCTCAATCAGCACGGCCGCCGTGCGATCGGTGACCGCGTCGGCGAGCGCGGAGGCGCTCTGGCGCGCAACCGCCTCGAAGCCGGGAACGAGCGGCGCGAACGGCGCCTGCTTGGCCTCCTGCGGAGTCGCGGAGAGCGCGCCCATGGTGCGGCCGTGGAAGCCTCCCTCGAGCACCACGAAGTCGCCGCCGGCGCGGCGGCGCCGGGCGAGCTTGAGCGCGCACTCGACCGCCTCTGCGCCGGAGTTGCAGAGGAATGCCTTGCCGCCGAGCGAGCTCTCGGACAGCCGCTCGGCGAGCCGGATGGCAGGCGCGGTGTAGAAGAGGTTGCCGACGTGGAGCAGCCGGCTGGCCTGCTCGGCGATCGCCGCAACCAGCGCCGGGTGGCAGTGACCGATCTGGACGACCGATATGCCGGCCAGGAAGTCGAGGTACTCGTTGCCGTCGCCGTCCCAGAGGCGCGTGCCCTCGCCGCGGACGAACTCGACCGGCGCGCGGGCGTAGGTGCCCATCGTCGCTCGACGCTCGGCCGCCTGCAGGTCGGCAACGCTCACGGCGCCGTCACCGGCTGAGCTTCGTGCCGATGCCGCTGTCGGTGAACAGCTCGAGCAGCAGCGAGTGCGGCCGCCGGCCGTCGACGATGTGCGCGTTCGGCACGCCGCCGTCGAGCGCCGCCACGCACGCCTCGAGCTTGGGGCGCATCCCGCCCTGCACGTCCCCGAGCCGGTCGCGGACCTCCCCGAGCGTCGCCTGGCCGATCAGCGAGCCCTCGTCGGCCGGGTCGGCGAGCCAGCCGACGACATCGGTCAGGAAGATCGCCTTGCGGGCGCCGAGCGCGGCGGCGACCGCGGCGGCGGCGGTGTCGGCGTTGACGTTGTACGAGGTCCCGGCGTCGTCGGCGCCGACCGATGCGATCACCGGGATGTAGTCCTGGGCGATGTGGCGCAGCACGCCGACGTCGACGCGCTCGATGTCGCCGACGAGCCCGATGTCGATCTTGCCGGCGAGCTGCTTGCGGACGGTGAAGAGGCGGCCGTCGTCGCCGCAGAGGCCGACGGCGGGCTGCCCGTGGCGACCGAGCCGCAGGACGATGTCCTTGTTCTGCTTGCCGACGAGCACCATCTTCGCGACCTCGACCGTCGCCTCGTCGGAGACGCGCAGGCCCTCGACGAACTCGACCTTCATGCCGAGCCGCTCCATGTAGGCGGTGATGTCGGGGCCGCCGCCGTGGACGACGACCGGGTTCATGCCGACGTACTTGAGCAGCACGACGTCGCGCGCGAACTCCTCCTTCAGCGCGGGGTCGACCATCGCCGCGCCGCCGTACTTGATCACCACGGTCTCGCCGTGGAAGTCGCGGATGTACGGCAGCGCCTCGAGGAGGGTCTCGACGTCCCTCACCGCCGTGCGCTCGCTCATGTCGAGTACTCCGAGTTAATCCGGACGTAGTCGTGCGTGAGGTCGCTGAAGAAGACCTCGGTCTCCCCTCCCTCGCCGGGCAGTGTCAGCGCGATCTCCACCTCGCTGGCTTCGACCGCGCGCTCGAGGCTCCTCCACCGCTCGCCGTCGAGGTCGAGCACCGCGCCGGCCGACGCGACCTGGATTCCCTCGATCTCGAGGTCGACGACGAACGGCGCGCCGCGTCCGAGCGCCTGACCGGTCGCCTGCAGGATGCGTCCGAAGTTGGGGTCCGCGCCCAGCAGCGCCGACTTCACCAGCGGCGAGTCGGCGACCGCGCGAGCGACCGGGCCGACCGCGTCGGCGGCGCCGCGGACGACGACCCGGCCGACGCGCGTCGCTCCCTCGCCGTCGGCGACGATCTCGAGCGCGAGCTGGCGCATCAGCGCGTCGAGGGCCTCCCCCAGCGCCAGCTCGTCCGGCGTCTGGGGCTCGATCCGCACGCCGGCGGCGCCGTTGGCGAAGACGATGACGGTGTCGGAGGTCGAGAGCTGGCCGTCGACGGAGATGCGGTCGAACGACCGCTTGACGCAGACGCCCGTCAGCAGGTCGAGCGTCTCCTGTCCGACGTCCGCGTCCGTCTCGACGAAGCAGAGCATCGTCGCGAACCGCGGCGAGATCATCCCGGCGCCCTTCGCCTGCGCCGCCAGCCTCACCGTCGCTCCCGAGGGCAGCGCCACGTCGAGGCAGGCGCGCTTCGGGCCGGCGTCGGTGGTCAGGATCGCCTCGGAGAGCTCCCTGGCGGACTGCCCGAGCGCGTCGGCGCACGCCCGCGCTCCGTCGGTCAGCGCGTCGCGCGGCAGCTCGCGCCCGATCACGCCGGTCGACGCCAGCCCGATCCGCTCGGGCTCGACGCCCAGCGCGTCGGCCGCGGCGGACTGGGAGGCGCGCGCGGTCGCGAGCCCTCGCTCCCCGTCGGCGACGTTCGAGTTGCCGGAGTTCGCCAGCACCGCCCGCAGCGCCCCGGTCCGCGCCTCGCTCGTGACCGCGATCGGGGCGCCGACGAGCGCGTTGTCGCAGAACCGAACGGCGGAGACCGTCTCGTCGCGATCCGAGACGAGCAGCCCGACGTCGAGCCCGTCGGCCTTGATCCCCGCGTGGACGCCCGCTGCCCGGAAGCCCCGCGGCAGCGCGCACGGATCGGCCTCCGTGACGTGCGCGGGCCGATCCACCCAGCGCGACCGGAAGAAGCCGTCGCCGCTCATGGCAGCAGTCCCGCCGTCTCCGGCAGGCCCAGCATCAGGTTGAGGTCCTGCACCGCCTGGCCCGCGGCGCCCTTCCAGAGATTGTCGATCGCCGCGAACACGAGCACCCGCCCGGTCGCCGGCTCGACCGTCGCGTGGATCCGGCAGAGGTTGGTCTCGCGCACGTCGCGAACGCCCGGCGGCGCGTCGGACAGCTCGACGAACGGCTCGCCGTCGTACGCCGCGCGGAACAGGTCGCGCACCTCGCCCGCGCTCACCGCGCGCGACGGCGTGACGTAGCAGCTCGCCATCAGGCCCTGGTCGATCGGCAGCAGGTGCGGCGTGAACGTCACGGTCAGCCCCGGCAGCTCCTGCTCGAGCTCGGCCCGGTGGCGGTGCCCCTCGACCTTGTAGGGCGTGACGTTCTCGTCGACCGAGACGAAGTGGGTGCCCGCGGTCGGCTCGCGGCCGGCGCCCGACACGCCCGATTTCGCGTCGACGATCGCGTCGCTGGCGATCTCGCGGAGCGGCCACAGCGCCAGCAGCGACGCGGTCGGGTAGCAGCCGGGCGCGCCGACGAGGTCGGCCCCGGCGATCTCGTCGCGGTGCAGCTCGGTGAGGCCGTAGACCGCCTCGCCGAGCAGCTCGGGCGCCTCGTGCGGCTGGTACTCGCGCTCGTAGAGCTCCCGCGACAGCCGGAAGTCGGCCGACATGTCGACCACCTTCAGCCCCCGCTCGCGCAGCGCCCTCACCGCCGGCGCTGCGGCCTTGTGCGGGTAGCCGACGATCGCCGCGTCGGCCGCCTCCGCCACGCGGTCGGGGTCGAGCTCGTCCATCGTCATGTCGACCCGGTGGCGCGGGTAGACGTCGCGCAGCGTCCTGCCCGCCTCGCTGCGCGCGGTCAGTGCCGTCAGCTCCAGCGACGGATGCCGCCGCAGGATCGCCGCGGCCACCGCACCGCCGAAGCCGGCTGCGCCGACGACCGCCACCCGCCGATCAGCCACGGATCCGCCCTCCGATCTCGCCGAGGGCGGCCTCGATCGCTCCGCGCCGGTCCGCGACCTCGTCCTCGGTCAGCGTCCGGTCGGGCGCCTGGAACTCCAGCCTCAGCGCCAGCGACCGGTTGCCCTCGCCCACCTGCTCGCCCTCGTAGACGTCGAACACGCCGACCGACGTCAGCAGCTCTCCCCCGCCCTCGCGCACCGCCGCCTCGACCGCCGCGGCGGCGACGTCGACCGGCGCGACGACGGCGATGTCCTGCAGCACCGCGGGGAAGCTCGTCACGTCGTCGAACGTCGCGACGTCGCCGGCCGTCACCTCCGCCAGAGCATCCGCATCGAGCTCGAACGCCACCGCGCCCGCGAGATCCCATGCCCGCGCGACGAGCGGGTGCAGCTCGCCGATCCAGCCGATCTCGACCGGGTCGGACGCTCCACGCGCCGCCACCAGCACCCGGCACGCACGCCCGGGGTGCAGGAACGGCTCCGAGCCGGGCTTCGCCACGAGATCCACGCCCGCGACCGCCGTCAACGCCTCGACCAGCCCCTTGCCGGCGTAGAAGTCGGCGGGGCCGGCGGGGCTGCGCCACGTCGCGGGAGCGGACTGCGTGAGCAATCCGGCGACGTGGCTCCGCTCGGCCGCCGGCGTGGCCCCGCGCGGGCTGCCCTCGGGCGCGTCGAGCGGGCCGTCCGGCCTGTAGACGTGCGCCGACTCGAACAGGGCGACGCCGGGTGCCCCGTGCGCCGCGTTGTGGCGCGCCGCGTCGAGCAGCCCGGGCAGCAGCAGCGGGCGCATGACGGACTGGTCCTCGCTGAGCGGGTTGGTCAGCCTCAGCGCGGGCTCGTCCCCCAGCCGCAGCCGCTCCAGCGCCTCCGGCGCCGTGAAGCTCCAGCCGACGACCTCGTCGAGCCCCCGGTCGCGCAGCGCGTCCTCGAGCCGCCGCCGCAGCGCCTGGCCGTGCGTCAGCCGGCCGACGGCCCGCTCGCGCGCGGGCAGCGTCGTCGGCAGCTTGTCGAGCCCGTACACGCGTGCGATCTCCTCGATCAGGTCCGCCTCGCGCTGGACGTCGGCATCGCGCCAGTACGGGACCGTCACCGTCAGCGCGCGCTCGCCCCCGGCGGCGCCCGCGGCGTCGGCCCCGACGTGCGGCGCGCCGCGGTCGGCGGCCCGCGCGCTCGTCTCGAAGCCGAGCGTCGCGAGGATGCGTGCGACGTCCTCGTCGGGAATCCGCGTGCCGAGCAGCCGCTCGACCCGCCCGAGGTCGAGCGCGATCGTCCGCGGCTCGGCCGGCGCGGGGTAGGCGTCGATCGTGCCGGGGACGAGCCGCGCGCCGCAGAGCTCGACCATCAGCCGCGCCGCGAGCCGCTGCGCCACCATCGCCTGCTCGGGATGGAGCTGCTTCTCGAACCGGGTGGACGCCTCCGAGCGCAGGCCGAGCGCCTTCGAGGTCTTCAGCACGTTCGGGCCGACCCACGTCGCCGCCTCCATCAGCACGCGCGTCGTGCCGTCCGACACCTCGGACACCTGGCCGCCCATGATCCCGGCGATCCCCGACGGCCCCTCGGCGTCGCAGACGAGCGCCATCGACGGGTCGAAAATGCGCTCCACGTCGTCGAGCGTGGTCATCTTCTCGCCGTTGCCGGCCCGCCGCACGACGATCCGCGCGCCGCGGACCCGGTCGAGGTCGAAGGCGTGCAGCGGCTGGCCGGTGAGCAGCATCACGTAGTTGGTGACGTCGACGACGTTCGAGATCGGCCGCTGGCCGGCGGCGATCAGCCGCTGCTTGAGCCACAGCGGCGACGGGCCGATCGTAACGTCCTCGAAGACCCGGGCCGTGAAGCGCAGGCAGACGTCCGGGTCGGCGATCTCGACGGCGGCGTGGTCCTCGACCGCGTCGTCGCCGGCGGCCTCTGCGTCCGCGTCGGACGGATCCTCGGCGAGCGGCGCGCCGGTGGCCGCGTGGACCTCCCGCGCGATGCCGTAGACCGACAGGCAGTCCGGCCGGTTCGGCGTGATCTCGAGCTCGAGCACCTCGTCGGCGATCGGCAGCACCTCGGCCAGCGGTGTGCCCGGCGCGAGCCGGTCGCCATCGAGTACGACGATGCCGGAGTGCTGCTCGCCGATCCCAAGCTCGTCCTCGGCGAGGATCATCCCGCTCGACTCCACCCCGCGCAGCTTCGCCTCGCCGAGCCTGGTCCCATCCGGCATCGCGGCGCCCGGCAGCGCCACCGGCACCGCCTGCCCGGCGGCGACGTTGGGCGCGCCGCAGACGATCGTGCGCGGCTCGCCGGAGCCGTCGTCGACCTCGCAGACCTTCAGCCGGTCGGCGTTCGGGTGCTGCTCGGCCGAGAGCACCCGCCCGACGACGAAGCCGTCGGGCGCGCCGACGCCGACCTGCTCGATCCGCTCGAGCTCGGTGCCGGTCAGGTCGAGCCGGTCGGCGACCTGCGCGGCGGTCAGGCCGGGATCGCAGTACGCGCGCAGCCATGCGAGCGGGACCCTCATGAGCCGAACTGCTCCAGGAAGCGGACGTCGTTGTCGAAGAACAGCCGCAGGTCGGGGACGCCGTGCCGCAGCATCGCGATCCGCTCGATCCCCATCCCGAAGGCGAAGCCCTGGACGCGCTCGGGGTCGTAGCCGTTGTCGGCGACGAAGCCGAGCACGTTCGGGTCGACCATTCCCGAGCCGAGGATCTCGATCCAGCCCGACCCCTTGCAGAGGGCGCAGCGCGATCCGTCCCGCAGCCATCCGTCGCCGCCGCACGCGAAGCACGAGACGTCGACCTCGACGCTCGGCTCGGTGAACGGGAAGTAGTGCGGCCGCAGCCGGATCTCGCGCTCGGCGCCGAAGATCGCGCGCACGAGCTCGAGCAGCACGCCCTGGAGGTCGGCGAGCGTGATGTCGTCGTCGATCGCCAGCCCCTCGATCTGGTGGAACATCGGCGTGTGGGTGGCGTCGTTGTCGCGCCGGTAGACCTTGCCGGGGACGATCACGTAGATCGGCGGCTCCTGCTCCTCCATCGCCCGGATCTGCATCGGCGACGTGTGGGTGCGCAGCAGCACCTCGTCCGAGAGGTAGAACGTGTCCTGCAGCATCCGCGCCGGGTGGCCGGGCGGATGGTTGAGCGCCGTGAAGTTGTAGTAGTCGAACTCGACCTCCGGGCCCTCGGCGATCGAGAAGCCGAGGCCGAGGAAGACGTCCTCGATCTCGCGCCGGGTCTCGGTGATCAGATGCAGGTGGCCGGCCCGCCGCGGCGGATCGCCGGGGAGCGTGACGTCGATCGCGTCCGAGCGCAGCCGCTCGTCGAGCTCCGCGGCCTCGAGCTCGGCGGCCTGCCGCTCGATCTGCGCCTCGAGCGCCTGCTTGACCTCGTTGCCGCCCTTGCCGACCGGCCCGCGCTGCTCGGGCGGCAGCTCCTTGATCGAGCGCAGCATCTGCGTCAGCTCGGCCTTGCGGCCGAGGTAGCGCACGCGTACGCCCTCGAGCTCGGCCGTCGAGCCGGCGGCGGCGATCGCGCTCTCCGCCTCGGCGCGGATCTCCTGCAGGCGGGCCGGGGCGTCAGGCATCGGCGGCCATCCTATTCGCGAGCTCGTACAGCCCGATCGTCGCGGCCATCGCCGCGTTGAGCGAGTCGGGACCCTCCGGCCGGACGCGGATTCGCGCGACGGCATCCGCCGCCGCGAGCAGATCCCCGGGAAGTCCCTCGCGCTCCGCGCCGACGCAGAGGACGACGGGCCGCGCGGCCAGCTCGCCCGCCACCGCCGGCAGCAGCCGCTCGGCGCCACCGTCGAGGGCGAGCTTCGCGCCCGCCAGCTCGCCGAGCGCGGCGCGCGCGGGCGGCCGCGCGAACAGCGAGCCCATGCTCGCCCTCACGGCCTTGGGCCCGAACGGATCGGCGCAACCCGGCCCGAGCACGACCGGCCCGTCGCAGAGCGCGTGCGCCGCGCGGATCACCGTGCCGACGTTGCCGGGATCGCTCATCCCGTGCAGGTACACGGAGACGTCGCCGCGCGGATCCGACCACCGCTGCCGGTAGACGCCGATCACCCGCGCGCCGGACCCGAGCGCGCTGACGCGGTCGAGCAGCTCCGGCTCGACGTCGTCTCCCGACCGCAGCAGGATCTCCGGCGCCCAGCCGGCCGCGTCGGCGGCGGCGATCAGGTCCTCGCCCTCGGCCACGAACAGGCCCGTGGCATCGCGCTCGCGCTTGCGCTGGAGCTTGTGGATCTGCTTGAGCTGTGGATTGTCGCGTGAGGTGATCACTTCGAAGCGGTCCTGGAACGAGAAGGGGCGCCACTGTGGGCGCCCCGGGAAGCTCGTTCGGCTGCTGACCTGGAATCAGGCAGCAGCCGCCTCCCGGGCGGTGTCGGCAAAGCGTCGGAACGTCTCGGGGTCGCGCACGGCGATGTCGGCGAGCACCTTGCGGTCGAGCTCGACGCCGGCCAGCTTGAGGCCGTGCATGAAGGTGCCGTAGGTCATCCCCTCGCGGCGCGCGGCGGCGTTGATCCGCTGGATCCAGAGCCGCCGGAAGTCGCGCTTGCGGTTGCGCCGGTCGCGGTAGGAGTAGCTGTCGGCCTTGAGCAGCGCCTCCTTGGCGCGCTTGTAGCTCGAGTGCGCCTGGCCGCGGTAGCCCTTGGTGCGCTCGAGCGTCGCCCGGCGCTTCTTCTTCGCGGCAACGGACCGCTTGACCCGGCTCATCCGCGCAACAGCCCCTTGACCCGCTTCTCGTCGCCCTTGGCGATCTCCACGGGCCGCGCGAGCCGCCGCTTGCGCTTCGGGCTCTTCTTCTCGAGGATGTGGCTGGTCATCGCATGCCGCGCCCGCAGCTTGCCGCTGCCGGTCTTGCGAAAGCGCTTCTTGGCGCCGGAGTGAGTCTTCATCTTGGGCATGGCGAAGCGTTATTGAAGCAGACGGGGTTATGGATCGGGGGGCTCGCGCCCCCCGTGCCCCCCGCGACACCGTGGCCGGCCGCGGTTGAAACCGGAGGGCTCGCGCCCCCGCGCCCCCGGAGGCACCGTGGCCGGCGCCGGTCAGCGCAGCCGGGTCAGCCGGCGTCGGCGGCGGCGGAGTCCTGGGCGGGCTGGGCGGGCTGGGCGGCGCCGTCGTCGCCGTCGTCGCCGTCGTCGGCCGTCTTCTTGGGGATCGGCGAGAGCAGCATCGTCATGTTGCGGCCGTCCTGGATCGGGCGCTGGTCGATCACGCCCAGCTCCGCGACGTCCTCGGCAAGGCGCATCAGCAGGGCGACGCCGCGCTCGGGGTGCGTCTGCTCGCGGCCGCGGAACATGATCGTGACCTTGACGCGATCGTCGCCTTCGAGGAAGCGGACGACGTGGCTCTTCTTGGTCTCGTAGTCGTTGTCCGCGATCTTCGGCCGCAGCTTGATCTCGCGGACGTTGACCTGCTTCTGGTGCTTGCGCGCCGCCTTCGCCTTCTGCTCCTGCTCGTACTTGTACTTCGAGTAGTCGAGCACGCGACAGACGGGCGGCTTGGCGTCGGCGGCGACCTCGACGAGGTCGAGATCGCGCTCGCGCGCATACGAGAGCGCCTTCTCGATCGGGATGACCCCGATCTGGTTGCCGTCCTCGCCGACCAGGCGCACCTCGCGAACGCGGATGCGCTCGTTGATGCGGGTGTCGTCCCGGTCCGGCGGACGCCGATCGAACCTGCGCGGGATCGGCACTACGCGGAAGCTTGGCTAGACGGCAAAGGCGAGAGGGAAGTCGGGAGCGGGCACAGGTGGGTCAGCGGCAAGGGGTGCGCGTGATGTGGGTGCCCGGCATGCAGATGGCGAGTATAGCGCCGCTCACGCCTGCCGGCGCGAGCTGGCCTCGGTCGTCGCCCGATCGGCGAAGTCGGCGATCGGGAGGGCGCCGAGATCGCCCCCGCGGTGGCGCCGCACCGAGACGGTTCCGTCCTCGGCCTCCTGGTCCCCGACGACGAGCATGTAGGGCGCCTTGGCCAGCTCGCCCTCGCGGATCTTGCGGCCGACCGACTCGGCGCGGTCGTCGACCTCGACGCGCAGGCCGGCGGCGCGCAGCTCGCCGGCGACGCGGTCGGCGTAGTCGACGTGGCGGTCGGCGATCGGCAGCACGAGCGCCTGGACCGGCGCGAGCCAGAGCGGGAACTCGCCAGCGTAGTGCTCGATCAGGATGCCGATGAAGCGCTCGAAGCTGCCCATCAGAGCGCGGTGGATCATCACCGGGCGGTGCTCGGCGTTGTCGGCGCCGGTGTAGGTCAGCTCGAACTGCTCGGGCATGTAGTAGTCGAGCTGGACGGTGCCGAGCTGCCAGGAGCGGCCGATCGAGTCGGTCATGTGGAGGTCGATCTTGGGGCCGTAGAAGGCGCCGTCGCCTGGATTGAGCTCGTAGTCGAGCCCGCGGTCGGAGAGCGCCCGCTCGAGCGCGGCCTCGGCGCGGTCCCACATCTCCTCGCTGCCGACGCTCTTCTCAGGGCGGGTCGAGAGCTCGAGCCGCGGCTCGAAGCCGAAGACGTCGTAGATCGCGAAGCCGAAGTCCAGGCAGCGCTGGACCTCCTCCGGAACCTGGTCCTCGGTGCAGAAGATGTGGGCGTCGTCCTGGGTGATGTGGCGGACGCGCAGCAGGCCGTGGAGCGTGCCGCTCGGCTCGTGGCGGTGGACGAGGCCGGCCTCGGAGTAGCGGATCGGCAGGTCGCGGTAGGAGCGGCGCTCGGACGAGTAGATCTGCGTGTGCGCCGGGCAGTTCATCGGCTTCAGGCCCATCGTGCGGCCCTCGACCTCGGTGAAGTACATGTTCTCCCGGTAGACGTGCCAGTGGCCCGACCGCTTCCAGAGGTCGGCGTCGTAGAGGATCGGCGTGTGGACCTCGCTGTAGCCGCGGTCCGCGTTCTCCGCTCGCCATAGGTCGGTCAGCTCGTTCCAGAGCTGCTGGCCCTTCGGCTTCCAGAACGGCGCGCCGGGCGACAGCTCGCTGAACATGAACAGGTCGAGCTCGCGGCCGAGCTTGCGGTGGTCGCGTCGGCGCGCCTCCTCGAGCCGCTCGAGGTGGGCGGCGAGGTCGTCCTTGGACAGGAACGCGGTCCCGTAGACGCGCGTGAGCATCTGGCGTGAGGCGTCGCCGCGCCAGTAGGCGCCGGCGACGCTGGTCAGCTTGAACGCCTTGATGCGGCCGGTGGTTGGAGCGTGCGGCCCACGGCAGAGGTCCG
Source organism: Thermoleophilaceae bacterium (assembly GCA_040881635.1). Taxonomy (GTDB): domain Bacteria; phylum Actinomycetota; class Thermoleophilia; order Solirubrobacterales; family Thermoleophilaceae; genus JAAYBF01. The sequence continues at coordinate 85,977 of JBBECV010000019.1, read as the reverse complement.
TGAACGGGCCGTTGCGGTAGAGCGAGACAGTCTTTACACGCTGGTCGCGGACGAGATCCTCGATCAGCTCGACCTTGTAGTCCTGGCCCTCGGCGCGGAAGCGCTCGAGCGCCTCGGCGACCGGCAGCTCGCTGCGCTCGAACGGCTCGTCCACCTTGATGTGCTCGCGCATCCTCTGCTCGATGCGCTCGAAGTCGGCGTCGGAGAGCTTGACGCCCTCCGGAAAGTCGAAGTCGTAGTAGAAGCCATCGGCGACCGGCGGGCCGATCGACACCTTGACGCCCGGGTACAGCTCGGTGACCGCGGTGGCGAGCACGTGCGCGCAGTCGTGGCGGATCAGCCAGAGCGCGTCGTCGCCGCTCTTGGCGGTGACGATCTCGACCTTCGCGCCGTTCTCGACCGGCGCGTCGAGGTCGCGCAGCTCGCCGTCGACGCGGATGCCGAGCGCCGCGCGCGCCAGCCCCTCGCCGATCGCGCGGGCCACGTCGCGCCCCGTGGCGCCGTCCGGGACGTCGAGCCGCGACTCGTCTGGGAGCAGGACCGTCATGCGACTGGAACCTACACGCGCGGTCAAAGTGTGACGCGCCTCACAGATCGCCCGCCACGCGGCCCTAGGGTGGCCCGCTTGCGCACTCGCAAGCTCACACTCGTCCCTGTCCTCTGCCTGACCGCCGCCGCTCCTGCGACGGCCGCGCCGATACGCGCCGAGCTCGACGGTGGCGCGAGCGCGACGCTCATGACGGCGGGCCTACCCGACCCGCTTGCCGTCCACGAGGCGGAGCGCAAGGTCCGCACCGCGGTGCGCCGCGCACAGCCGGACCCGGAGCCGGAGCCCGCGCCGGAGCCGGTCGCCGTGCCGGCGCACCTGCAGGCGATCGCACAGTGCGAGTCGGGCGGCGATCCAACCGCGATCGGCGGCGGCGGGCTCTACCGCGGCAAGTACCAGTTCTCGGTCGAGACCTGGCAGGCCGTCGGCGGCAGCGGCGACCCAGCCGCCGCACCGGAGGCCGAGCAGGACCACCGGGCGATCCTGCTCTATGAGCAGTCCGGTCCCGGTCAGTGGCCCGTCTGCGGAAGCTAGGCCCTGACGACCTGAGACCCGGGGACGATGTCGTCGTCGCCCGTGTCGTCCCAGCGGATCCAGGCCTTGTGGCCGCCGTCGTAGTCGGGCGCCCATAGGACGAGGGTGGCGCCGCGGTCCCAGACCGTGCAGCGCTCGTCGCCCTCGGGGTCGAGGCCACGCCAGACGCGGATGAAGGCGTTGCGCTCCCACTCGTCCGCCACGGTCGTCGGATCGGTGTGGCCCGGGCGCAGCCGCGTCTGGGGCGACAGCTTCATCAGCTTGTCCATCACCGACGCCTTGATGTCGGCGAAGCCGGTCGAGCCCGGCGCGTGGACCCCGCCGACCGAGCCCTTGAAGAGCGTGTCGCCCGTGAACACGTCCTCGCCGACGACGAAGCTGAGCATGCCGTCGGTATGGCCGGGCGTGTGGATCGCGCCGACGCTGAGGCCGCCGGTCTCGAGCACCACCTCCCCCGGCTCGATCGTGCGATCGACGTCCGGCAGGCGCTCGGCCTCGAGCGGATGGGCGAGGATCTCGACGCCGAAGCGCTGCTTGTAGACGGCGTTCTGCTCGACGTGGTCGTGGTGGTGGTGGGTGAGCAGCAGGTGCGTCGGCGTCACCGCGAGGCGGTCGATCGCCTCGAGCAGCGGCTCCGGCGGCGCGCCGGAGTCGACGATCACCGCCCGGCCGCCCGGCTCGTCGGCGACGAGGTAGGCGTTCGAGAGGAACTGGGAGTGCATCGAGGTCTCGACTATCTGCGCCATGTGCCGGCAGCCTACCCGCGACGTAGCATCCCGCCACATGGACGTGGCGGCCCTGCGCGATCAGCTCCCTGTGCTCGAGCGCGTCGCCTACCTCAACGCGGGATCGGTCGGGCCGATGCCACGGGCCGCGCTGGAGGCGGCCGAGGGCGAGCTGCGGCGACAGCTGGACGAGGGCCGCGGCGGCAGGGCGCAGTTCGAGCACGCGGTGGCGCTCGCCGACCGCCTGCGCGCGCGGATCGCCGGCCTGCTGGGCTGCGACGCCTGGGAGGTGGCGCTGACCGGCGCGACGACCGACGGCGTCAACGCCGTGCTGAGCGGGCTGGAGCTCGCTCCCGGCGACGAGGTCCTCACCAGCGACGAGGAGCATCCGGGGCTGCTGGCGCCGCTGGCGATGGCGCGGGACCGCCGCGGCGTCGAGCTGCGCCGCGCGCCGTTCGGCGAGCTGGCCGGAGCGGTCGGGCCGCGAACGCGGCTGGTCGCCTGCTCGCATGTCTCCTGGACCAGCGGCCGCATCGCCGACACCGCGGCGCTCGCCGCCTCCGACGCGCCGGTGCTGCTCGACGGCGCCCAGGGCCTCGGCGCCGTCCCGGTCGACGTCCGCGCGCTCGGCTGCGACTACTACGCCGCCTCGGGCCAGAAGTGGCTTTGCGGGCCGATCGGCAGCGGCTACCTCTACGTGCGCGAGGAGCTGATCGACGGGCTCTCCCCCGCCTCGCCCGGCTACGGCACGCTGTCGGATCCGGTCCGGGCGCTCGAGCTGCCGCTCGTCGCCGGCGCGGCGCGGTTCGACGCGGGCCTGGCGCCCACCCACCACGCCGCCTGGGCGCTCGCGGCGCTCGACCTGCTGCGCGACGTCGGGCTCGCCGCGCTGCACGAGCACGCCGCCGGCCTGGCGGCTCGCCTCGCCGAGGCGCTCGCCGGTCGCGGCATCGCCGTGGCGCCGCGCGACGCCTCCACGCTCGTCTCCTGGGAGGCGGCCGATCCGCCGGCAGAGTCCGCCCGGCTGCTCGACGCCGGCCTGCTGGTCCGCGACCTGCCCGGCACTCCCTACGTCCGCGCATCCGTCGGGGGTTGGACGAGCGAGGCCGAGATCGAGCGGCTCGTGGACGTCGCCGCTACTTCGACGCCATGACCGCGATGCCGAAGGCCGCCATCGCGAGGACCCCGGCGAAGGCGATCACCATCACCGCGAGATAGGCGAGCGCGGCCACGGGCCGGTCCTCCCTGCTCATGTCGACGGCGCGCGCGTAGCCGACGATCACCAGCGCAAAGACGACGCAGATCCCGACGCCCGCGAGCAGCGATGCCCAGATCACCTCGATCAGGCCGCCGACGTCGACGATCTGGGCCAGCGGCGCCACGCTAGCCCTCCGCCGCCGTTATCGGGGAGCCCCGCTGCAACCGTCGCGCGAACACGTACGCCAACGTAGCCAGCAGCGCGACCGAGACGACGATCGGGCCGACGACGCCGGTTCCGAACATGCGTGTGATGCCGTACGTGATCGCGCCGATCCCCGCCGCCCCGGGGAGCGTCAGGACCCAGGCGACGACGATGTTCCCCGCCACGCCCCAGCGCACGGCCGACAGCCGCTTGGCGGCCCCCGAGCCGATCACCGCGCCGGAGATCGTGTGCGTCGTCGAGAGCGGGAAGCCGACGTGCGTGGACGCGAGGATCACCGCGGCGCCGCTGCCCTGCGCCGCGAAGCCCTGGGCGGTATCCATCTTGTGGATGCGGCTGCCCAGCGTGCGGATGATCCGCCAGCCGCCGGTGTACGTGCCGAGGGCGATCGCGCTCGCGGCCGAGACGATCACCCAGAACGGCGGGTCCGATCCGGGCACGAGCTCGCCGCCCGCGATCAGGGCGAGCGTGATCACGCCCATCGTCTTCTGCGCGTCGTTGGTCCCGTGCGCGAGCGCCAGCATTCCGCCCGAGACGATCTGGCCCGCCTTGAACCCGCGCCCGACCGGACCGGGACGGAGCCGCCCGACGATCCGGTAGATGAGCAGGATGCCGATGCCCGCGACCACGAGCGCGAGCGTCGGCGCCAGCAGCGCGGGGATCGCCACCTTGCCCAGCACCCCCTCGCCGAGCACCGCGTCCGGCCCCGCCGCGACGAACGCCGCGCCCACCATGCCGCCGATCAACGCATGCGACGCGCTCGACGGCAGGCCGAAGTACCACGTGATCAGGTTCCAGGCGATCGCGCCGATCAGCCCGCCGAAGACCATCTGGGGCGTGACGACCTCGGCGTCGACGATCCCGCTGGCGATCGTCGCCGCGACCTCGAGCGAGATGAACGCGCCGATGAAGTTGAAGATCGCCGCGTAGGCGACGGCGACCCGCGGCGGCATCGCGCGCGTCGAGATCGACGTCGCGACGACGTTGGCGGTGTCCTGGAACCCGTTCGTGAAGTCGAAGACGAGCGCCGTGACGACGACGATGATCAGGATCAGGTCGGTGTCCACGCCGGCCCTCCTACGGGGAGGTCACGAGTTCTTGATCGTGATGTTCTCGAGGATGTTCGCCACGTGCTCGGTCGCGTCGATCGCGGACTCGAGCCGCTCGTAGATGTCCTTCCAACGGATCACGACCATCGGGTCGATGCCGTTGTCGAACAGCGCGGCAATCGCCTCGCGGACGATCCGGTCGCCGTCGTTCTCGAGCCGGTTGATCTCGACCGTGTAGTGCGAGAGATCCTTGAAGCCGCGCAGGCGGGGCATCGCCTCCGCCACCTGGCGCGCGGACTCGAGCAACACGTGCGCCAGCCGCTGGGCCTGCTCCATCGGCGCCTCGATCTTGTAGAGGAGCAGGTAGTCGGCCGTCTCCTCCGTGTAGTCGACGACGTCGTCGAGCGCGCCCGCGAGCTCGTAGATGTCCTCGCGGTCGATCGGCGTGACGAACGTCTCGTTCAGCCGCCGGATGATGTCGTGCGTGATCCGGTCGCCGTCCTGCTCGCAGATCAGGACGTCGCGCGCCAGGTCCTCGCGGCGGTCCGGGAAGTTGCGCAGCATCCGGTCGAGCAGATCGGCCGCGCGGACGATGTTGCCGCCCGCCTCCTCGAACAGGTCGAAGAACTCGCGGTCGCGGGTGCCTGTGACGCCTGAGAATCGCATTCGAGGGGAGTCGCGCAGCCCCGCTTCGGGTGCTGGCTGCGACGGCGGCGCCAAGCTACCAGTTGCGCTCGACGGCGAACGCCCCACCCCCGCTAACTCCGAGGAAAGGCTCGAGCGACGACCACCTCGCCGCGGCCGCCGTCCCGCTATCCTCGGCTCGCACGACGGGCCGTTAGCTCAGTTGGGAGAGCGCCGCCTCGACAAGGCGGAGGTCGCTGGTTCGAGCCCAGCACGGCCCACTCGGGACGCGCCTGGCGACGTCCTCGGTCGGCCATGGGCTGGCGCCCTATGGCCTCCCTGCGTCCTCGCCAGCCACGCCCGAGCCGCTGTCAGTTTTCGGAGTCGCGGCGCTGTTGGATGCGCTGCTCGAGCTCGGCCATCACGTCGGGGTCGCGCAGGGTGGTGACGTCGCCGAGCTCGCGGCCCTCGGCGATGTCGCGCAGGAGGCGGCGCATGATCTTGCCCGAGCGGGTCTTGGGCAGATCCTCGGACCAGATGATGCGCCTGGGGCGGGCGAGCTTGCCGATCCGGGTCGCGACGTGCTCGCGCAGCTCGGCGACCAGCTCGTCGCTCTCGTCGTAGCCAGTCTCGAGGGTGACGAACGCGCAGATGGCCTGGCCGGTGTCCTCGTCGTGCTGGCCGATGACCGCCGCCTCGGCGACGTGGGCGTGCGAGACGATCGCGGACTCGACCTCGGCGGTCGAGAGCCTGTGACCGGAGACGTTGATCACGTCGTCGACGCGGCCGATCACCCAGAGGTAGCCGTCGGCGTCCTTGCGTGCTGCGTCGCCGACGAAGTAGGTCGTCGGCCCGAACTTCGAGAAGTAGGTCTCCTGGAACCGCTCCGGGTCCTTGTAGAGCGTGCGCAGCATGCCGGGCCAGGGGCGGCGCAGGACGAGCAGCCCCTGGCGGTCCTCGACCTCGTTGCCGTCCTCGTCGACGACCGCCGCGTCGATGCCCGGCAGCGGCCGCGTCGCCGACCCCGGCTTGGCGGCGGTGATGCCCGGCAACGGGCTGATCATCGCGTGACCGGTCTCGGTCTGCCACCAGGTGTCGATGATCGGACAGCGCTCGCCGCCGATCACGACGCGGTACCAGACCCATGCCTTCGGGTTGATCGGCTCGCCGACCGTGCCGAGCAGGCGCAGCTTCGACAGGTCGTGACGGGCCGGGTGCTCGACGCCCCACTTCATGCAGGCGCGGATCGCGGTCGGGGCGGTGTAGAAGAGCGTCACGCCGTAGCGGGCGCACAGCTCCCACCAGATGTCCTTGTCCGGGTAGTCGGGCGCCCCCTCGTACATCACCGACGTGGCGCCGTTGATCAGCGGCCCGTAGACGATGTAGGAGTGGCCGGTGACCCAGCCGACGTCGGCCGAGCACCAGTAGACGTCCTCCTCGGGCTTGAGGTCGAACAGGTATCTGTGCGTCCAGGCGACGCCGGTCAGGTAGCCGCCGGTCGTGTGCAGGATCCCCTTCGGCTTGGCGGTCGAGCCGGAGGTGTAGAGGACGAAGAGCGGGTGCTCGGCGTCGAGTGGCTCGGCCGGGCAGACCGGGTCCGCCTGCTCGAGCGCGTCGTGGTACCAGACGTCTCGCCCCTCGCGCATCGGCGCCTCGCCGCCCGTGTTGCGAACGACCACGACGGTCTCGATCGCCGGCAGCTGTCCGAGGAACCCGTCGACCGCGGGCTTGACCGCTGCCACCTTGCCCTTGCGGCGCGCGCCGTCGACCGTGATCAGCGCCTTCGCCTCCGAGAACTCCATCCGCTCACGCACCGACTCCGGCGCGAAGCCGCCGAAGACGACGTTGTGGGGCGCCCCGATCCGCGCGCACGCCAGCATCGCCACGACGACCTCGGGGATCATCGGCAGGTAGATCCCGACCACGTCGCCGGGCCGGACGCCGCGATCCTTGAGCGCATTCGCGAGCCGCTGGGTGTCGCGCAGCAGGTCGGCGTAGGTGACGTCGCGCTCCTCCCCCTCCTCCCCACGCCAGTGGAACGCGACGCGGTCGCCGTTTCCGGCCTCGACGTGACGGTCGAGGCAGTTGTACGACGCGTTCAGCTTCCCGCCGCCGAACCACCTGTAGAACGGGGCCTGCGACTCGTCGAGCACCGTGTCCCAGCGCTCGAACCAGTGCAGATCCTCGGCCTGCTTCGCCCACCAAGCCTCGGGATCGCGCTCGGCCTCCTCGTAGACGGCCGGATCGCGCAGCAGCGCCCGCTCGACGAACTCGCGCGGCGGCTCGAACGTCTCCTGCTCGAGGAGCTCCTCGATCCTCCGCTCGACGTCCGTCCCGGCGCTCGTCTCCATCGATCCTCCTCGGTTGGCTCAGCTTCGCGCCTTTCTACCCGATGCGGACGGCGAGCGCACAGGCCGCCATGGCCGTTGCGTTCCTTACGAAGGTTGGCCAGCTTTGTAAGGTTGACTCGCTATCCTTACAAACTCTAAGGGAGCTCGAAAGGATCCGCATGACCGGCACGCACCTCGGACACCGCGAAGACCGCATTTGGCCTGCCGCTCCCGGGGCCTACGGCGGACGCCGGGCGCGCCGCGGCGGCCGTTACAGCGTGTTCATCCCGGCCCAGATCCGTGGGCGCCGCTTCTCCTTCGCCGACTCCGCGGTGGCCACGCTCTCGGAGGCGTCGAAGGCGCTGGCGGACCTGAGCGCCGTGCCGCAACTCGTCGCGCTCGACGCCGTCGCGAGCAATCTCCTGCGGTCGGAGAGCGCGGCATCGTCTCGGATCGAGGGCATCGCGGTCTCGCACAAGCGCCTCGCTCGCGCCGCGCATCGCGGGCGCGCCGGATCGCAGGGCGCCGACCGGCGAGCAACCGAGGTCCTGGGCAACGTCCACGCGATGCGGCGAGCCATCGAGATCGGGGCGGGCACGACGCAGCTCGCGGTCGAGGACATACAGGACATCCATTGCACGCTGCTGCGCTTCGCGGACGATCACGGCATCGCCGGGACCGTCCGCGACAAGCAGAACTGGATCGGGGGCAACGACTTCACGCCGATCGGCGCCGCGTTCGTGCCGCCTCCCCCGGAGCAGGTTCCCGAGCTCCTGCGCGATCTCTGCGGATTCATCGGCCGCGACGACGTCGCGCCGGTCGCCCAAGCCGCGATCGCGCACGCCCAGTTCGAGAACATCCACCCGTTCGCCGACGGCAACGGCCGCGCGGGTCGCGCGCTCATCTACGCGATTCTCCGCCGTCGCCGTGCGATCGAGAGCTACATCCCCCCCGTCAGCCTCGTGCTGGCGAGGCGACGGAAGGCGTACATCGCCGGCCTCGCCGCCTACAGCGCAGGCGATGTCGACGGTTGGTGCGAGCTGTTCGCCGAGGCCACCATCGAGGCGGCGAGCGCGGCCGAGGAACTGGCCGGCCTCATCGGGCGACAGCAGTCCGAGTGGCTCGAGCGGCTCGGTCGTCCGCGCAGCGACGCGACGGTGCGCCAGATCGTGGCCGTCCTCGCCGCCCAGCCGGTCATCGACGTTCGCACCGCCCAGGCCCTGACCGGGAAGTCGCACGTCGCCGTCGGCGCGGCGCTGAGGCAACTCGAGCAGGCAGGGATCCTCCGCGGCCTCGACGAGCGACGGTGGGGCCGCACGTGGGAGTGCGGCGAGCTGCTGGGGCTCGTCGACAGCTTCGAGCGCAGCGTCGCGGCGGGGTAAAGAGGCGCTCCGTCAAGTACCCACAGCTCGTCGGCAACCTCGAGGTCCCATGGCTCGGGCAGCAGGAATAGGACTACGAGGTGGCTGGCTCGGCGTCGATATCTGGCGCCCGCACGAGCACGCACGGCCCGCGGAGCTCGTCGGCGACAATGTCGAAGCCCGCCCACTGCGCGGCAGCGGCGACGAACGAGAACGGGCGCTGGGTCTCGTTTGCGATCGCGTCCCCAACCTCAGGGAGCTGCGCACAGAAGGCCGTGATCGCGTTCTCGGCGTCCTCAACGTGCGTCTCGCCCTTGGCGTTGCCCGAAACGAACGCCTCCCACAGCAGGAGCCCCCGCTGAGCCGCACTGAACGGTTCCCAGCTGAAGTGCACTTCGGTGTCCGGGACCCGGTCGTGTGTGCGCTCGAGGATCCACGGCACCTGCGCCAACGCCTGCGTGAGCACCGCCCCGCCGGGGGGACTGCACCAGGCCGCTGCGCCTGCGTCGCACGGGCGCGCCTTGGCGAGCTGTGCGGGGTCCTCGGGAACAGGCACGAACATCGGGGCCTCGAAGCCCAACGCGACCGGACGGCCAGCAGCGAGCACCTCGGCCACAGCGTCGACGAGCGCGGCGATGTCCGCGTGCGGGTGCACCTCGACGGCCGCGTCGGGGATCCGACGCGCCCAGGCGAAGTTGCCGAGCTTGAGCGATCCCGTGTCGGCACAGAACACGTCGAGCTCGGCGGTCCAGTCAGCCATGGCGGAGAGGCTACCCGCCACCAGTGGCACCGCCAGCGCGTGGCCGCCTCGCGCAGGCCGCCGCCCGGACCAGCGGCGCGTGCGCGGAAGCGACCGAGATGCCTTCCGAGAGGTCTCCCCGAAAGGCGACGAGGGGAATCGAACCCCTGTAAACGGCTTTGCAGGCCGCTGCGTAGCCACTCCGCCACGTCGCCAGGTGAGACGACAGCCTACCGGCTGCCGCCGTTGACTCCAGGGTGTCGCCGCGATAGAAACCATCCGACCGGGTTGCGAACATACGTTCGGCTATGCCGCCGGCCACAGCAATCCGGGCTCACCGCTTCCGCCTCGAACCCACGGCCGCGCAGGCTCAGTTCCTCGAGCGTGCCGGCGGCGCACGACGGTTCGTCTACAACTGGGGGCTCGCAGCGTGGCGCGAGTACTACTCCGCTGAAGGCACCAGCCCGCCCCGCGGCTACCTCAGCGCAGAGCTGACGCGGCTGAAGCGCGACGGCACGCTCGCGTGGCTCTATGACCTGCCGGCGCAGCTACCGCAACAGGCGCTGCTCGACCTCGAACGAGCCTTCAAGGCCTTCTTGCGGGGACGCGGCGGGTACCCGCGGTTCAGACGGAAGAAGGGCCCGAAGATGAGTTTTCGGCTTCCCCAACACGTGCGCATCGACAACCACTGGGTCTACGTTCCAAAGCTGGGATGGATCCGAGCCAGGGTCTCCAGGGATCCCGGAATCGACCTTGGAGCAGCGACAGTCTCGCGCGGATGCGACGGTCGCTGGTTCGTCTCGATCAACGAACGCTTCGTGCTCCCATCGAGCCGCGGATCGTGCGATGAGGACGTGGTCGGAGTCGACGCTGGCCTGATCGACCTACTGGTCTGCAGCGACGGCAGGCGGGTCTCAGCGCCGAGATTCGCCCGTACGGCCGAGAACCAGGTGCGACGAGAGCAGCGCCGGTATGCGAGAACGCAGCCAGGCAGCCGCCGCCGGGAACGCGCCCGGCGTCGGCTGGCGCGACGACATGGGCGCGTGGCAGACCGTCGCCAAGACTTCCTTCACAAGATCACCACGAAGATCACCACCGAGCACGATGTCGTCGTGCTCGAGGATCTGTCGCTCCACGCCCTCGCGAAAACCAAGCTGGGCAAGAGCTTCGGGGATGCGGCGCTGGGCGAGCTGCAACGCCAGCTTCGCTACAGGGCGCTTTGGACGGGGCAGCGGACCGTCACGGTCGATCGGTTCTTTCCCTCGACCAAGCGGTGCAGCAGCTGTTCGTTGGTGGCGCCGACGCTCGGCCTTGGACAACGGAGTTGGCGGTGCGAGCACTGCCACGCAGTCCACGACCGGGACTTAAACGCAGCCCTCAACCTCCGACGAGAGGGCCTGCGTCTACTACATGACCGTGGGGCACACGGACATGATGAAAGCCCGCGGAGTCCGGGTCAGACCCCGACCGGGGCACCGGACGTGGAAACGGGAACCGCCCCCGACGGCGGATGCCAAACCGGTTCGATTCTGGTCTAACACGTTGGCCAGAGGCTGCCCCGCCCCTGGCCAACGTGAGCCATCACCCTACGCGCCGAGGCGCTGCTTCACGGCGTCGAGCTGCGAGCGGATCTCGGCGGGGAGGTCGTCGCCGAACTTGGCGAGGTGCTCCTCGACCTGGGGCAGCTGGGCGCGGAGGGCGTCGTCGTCGACGCGGAGGATCTCGGCGAGGGCATCGGAGTCGATGTCGAGCCCGGCGGTGTTGAGGTCGTCGGGCGCCGGGACGAGTCCGAGCGGCGTGTCCTCCACCTGGCCCTGGCCGTCGCAGCGGCGAAAGACCCACTCGAGCACGCGGCTGTTCTCGCCGAAGCCGGGCCACAGGAAGCGGCCGTCCTCGTCCTTGCGGAACCAGTTGACGTAGAAGATCCTCGGCAGCTGGGCGCCGTCGCGGCGGCCGACCTTCAGCCAGTGGCGAAAGTAGTCGGCCATGTTGTAGCCGCAGAACGGCAGCATCGCCATCGGGTCGAAGCGCAGCGTGCCGACCTGGCCGGCGGCGGCGGCGGTGGTCTCCGACGACATCGTCGCGCCGAGGAAGACGCCGTGCTCCCAGTCGCGCGCCTCGGTGATCAGCGGGACGACGGTCGAGCGACGGCCGCCGAAGAGCATCGCGTCGATCGGCACGCCGGCGGGGTCCTCCCACTCGTCGGCGATCGCCGGATCCTGCGCGGCGGGCGTCGTGAAGCGAGCGTTCGGGTGGGCGGCCGGAGCGTCGGACTCCGGCGTCCAGTCGTTGCCCTTCCAGTCGATCAGGTGCGCCGGCGGCTCGGGCGTCATCTCCTCCCACCAGATGTCACCGTCGTCGGTCTTCGCACAGTTGGTGAAGATCGTGTTGCGCTCGATCGTCGCCATCGCGTTCGGGTTCGTCTTCGCGCTCGTCCCCGGCGCGACGCCAAAGAAGCCGGCCTCGGGGTTGATCGCGTAGAGGCGCCCGTCGTCGCCGAACTTCATCCAGGCGATGTCGTCGCCGATCGTCTCGACGGTCCACCCCTCGATCGTCGGGATCAGCATCGCGAGGTTCGTCTTGCCACAGGCGGACGGGAAGGCGCCGGTGACGTACTTGACCTCGCCCTCGGGCGACGTGAGCTTGAGGATCAGCATGTGCTCGGCCATCCAGCCCTCGTCGCGGGCCATGACCGAGGCGATCCGCAGCGCGAAGCACTTCTTACCCAGCAGCGCGTTGCCGCCGTAGCCCGAGCCGTACGACCAGATCTCGCGCGTCTCGGGGTAGTGGACGATGTACTTGTTGTCGGAGTTGCACGGCCACGGCACGTCCTCCACGCCGGCGGTCAGTGGCATGCCGACCGAGTGCACGCAGGGAACGAACTCGCCGTCCTCGCCGAGCGCGTCGAGCGCGCCCTGGCCCATGCGGGTCATTATCCGCATCGAGACGGCGACGTACGGCGAGTCGGTCAGCTGGACGCCGACGTGGGCGATCGGCGAGCCGATCGGGCCCATCGAGAACGGCACGACGTACATCGTGCGGCCCTCCATGCAGCCGTCGAAGAGATCGCGCAGCTCCGCGTGCATCTCGTCGGGCGCGCGCCAGTTGTTGGTCGGCCCGGCGTCGGCCTCGCTCTCGGAGCAAATGAAGGTGCGGTCCTCGACGCGCGCCACGTCGTCCGGATCCGAGAGGCCGAGGTACGAGTTGGGGCGCTTCGCGTCGGAGAGGCGCTCGAACGTGCCGGCGTCGATCAGTCGCTGGCAGAGCTCGTCGTACTCCTCGGCGGTGCCGTCACACCAGTGGACGGCGTCCGGCTTGGTGAGGGCGGCGATCTCCTCGACCCACGCCAGCAGCTTCTTGTTCTGGGTCGGCACGGTCATCTGGCTCACGACGCGGGTTGGCTCCTCGGTGGCTGACATTCCGGGTGCGGGAGGCGGCACGGTATCGGACCGTCCGGCGCCTCGGCCTCCGGCGGGTACCCCTGGGCATCGGCCGGCAAACGGCATACAGTCTCGCGTGGGAGGCGCCTCCACCCGCTTGGAGGACACCCGCCGTGAGCCGTCGCAAGCCCATCGCCATGCTCGTCTTCGCGCTGAGCGCGTTGGCGGTCGTCTCTGTCGCCGAGGCGAAGCCCGCGAAGCAGTACTACCTGGCGCTTGGGGGCTCCTCGGCCGCCGGCGTGCAGCCGGATCGTGCCGGCGCTCCCCGCAACACCCGCCTCGGATATCCACGCCATCTCGCCCGGATGGCGCGCGGCGTGCGACTCGTCGACTACGGCTGTGGCTCGGCGACGACCGGTTCGTTCGTCCGGGGCGGCGCCTGCCAGCCGACGCGCGACCCCGGCTACCGCAACGTGTCGCGAAGGACGTCGCAGCTCGCGGCGGCCGAGCGGTTCCTGCGCCGCCATCGCCGCCGGATCGCGTTCGTGACGATCGGGATCGGGGCCCGGGACATCACCCGCTGCCACGCCGACGGCGAGGTCGACCTACCGTGCCTCTCGAAGGGCGTGACCCGCATCCGCCGCGACGCGCCGAGGATCGCCAAGCGCCTGCGCCGGGCCGCGGGACGACGGGTGCCGATGGCGGCGATGACGCTCTACGACCCGCTCCTCGGGCTCTGGGTCCAGGGCACCGGCGGTCAGATACTCGCCCGCCTGTCGCAGGACGTGGCGCGCGAGCAGGTCAACGCGGCGATCGTCGACGCGTTCGGCAGCCGGGGCTTCCGCATCGCCGACGTGGCGACGGCGTTCAAGACCTACGTGCCGTTTCAGCCCGCGGACGGCGAGCCGACCGGGCCGCCGCCCGTCGCTGTGAGGGAGATCTGCCGGCTGACGTGGATGTGCGCGCCCGAGCCGCGCGGGCCGGCCGTGCACGCCAACCGCAAGGGCCACCGCGTGATCGCGAAGACGTTCAAGCGCGCTCTCGGGGCGGCGGCGCGCCGGGGTCCTCCCCGACGCGCCCGGTAGCTTCGAGGGTCCCCCAAGCGATCAGGAGGTCCAGGCAATGGCGACACGTAACGGCAGCGCGGAGTGGCAGGGCGGCCTCAAGGGCGGCGACGGCCAGCTCGAGGTCGGCGACGGCGTCTTCAGCGCCGCATACGACTTCCAGTCGCGCTTCGAGGAGGGCGAGCACACGAACCCGGAGGAGCTGATCGCGGCCGCGCACGCCGCCTGCTTCTCGATGGCCCTCGCCGGCAACCTCGAGGGCGTGGGCCATGCGCCCGACTCGATCCGCACCGTGGCCTCGGTCGAGCTGCGCGCCGGCGACGGCGGCCCGCCGATCCGCAGCATCCACCTCCGCACCGAGGGACGCGTGCCCGGCATCGACGCCGATGCGTTCCGCGAGCAGGCCGAGAAGGCGAAGGACGGCTGCCCCATCTCCCGGGCGCTCGCCGCGGTTCCCGAGATCACGGTCGAGGCGGTGCTGGCCGGCTGACCGGCGGTGCTGCGCCGCGCGCGGCGCGCCGGCCGGCTACGGCACGCCGCGCGCGGGGCTATGATTCGTCGCCGTGCGGCTGTAGCTCAGTTGGCTAGAGCGTCTGCTTGCCATGCAGAAGGTCGTGGGTTCGAATCCCATCAGCCGCTCCTCCACGGAAGGCCCCGCTAAGTGGGCTTTCTGCAGAGGACGCGGCGCCTGCCGCGACGCGTCGAGCGAAGCGTCGGCGGGCTGTGGCCTGCGACGGGACGCCCAGGCGGACTGCCGCTCGACATGGTCCGTCGCCCAGCCGCCGACCTCGTCGATGGCTGCCGCCTTCTCGGGCTTTCGCCGCCGCCCCTAGATCGCTCGCTGCTCCCGCGGTCCCGGGACCCGCGCGCTTCGAGGGCAGAGGGAGAAGGACCTCTCCCGGCGAACCTATCCTGGACGGCGCGGGAGGCCGCACACCAACGACGTACAGGAGGAAGCGTATGGCGGCAGAGAAGACAGGCGGCAACACCGGCGGAATCGGCCTCGGTGGCATTCTGGTCATCGTCGGGGTCGTCGTGATGATCGTGTGGAGCTTCGTGGTCGGGCTGATCATCGCCCTCGTCGGGCTCATCGCCTTCGGAGGCTTCGCCAAGGGCAAGTGGTACTGACCGGCCCGCAGCCGCCGATCACACCGCCCGCGTGAGCCCGCCTCCGTAGGCGGATCTCCGCGCAAGGGCCGCCGCTCGTGCCGACGCACCGCGGCGGCCCGCCGTACGCCGCCTGCGGCTACTCCTCGATTCGCAGCGTGGTCTTCGCCTCGACCCGGCACCGCTGCTGGCACGCCCGCACGACGTACCGTCCCGGTCCGGCCCTCGCCAGGCCGCGGTGGCGCTTCTGGAAGGTGCCAGTCCCGTTCGTCCGTGCAGAGGCGACCTTGCTGCCGGGCCTACCCGCGCGTCCCATGAAGAGAGCGACCGCACGCTTGGGCTTGAAGCAGCGGCCCGTGAAGGCCACGATGTCGCCGCGCTCGATCGAGGACGGGCGGGCGATCAGCCTCGGGCGGGCGCACGCGCGGCGCCTGCGCTGGCCGCCGCGACGAGGCTCGAGCCTGATCTCGGCCTTCGCGAGCACGTTCCAGATCGCGCCGTTACGGGCAAAGCCGATGCCGATGCAGCAGTCCTGGAGCGCGTCGTCGAGGCGGACGGCACCCCTTACGTGGAGCGGACGGCCGGCGCGCAGACGGCGGACGTGGGCCGCCGAGGCCGTGGCCTGAAACCCGTCGAAGAGCGCCTGCGCCGCACCGAACTGCGTGCGTGCGGTCGAAGGCTGTAAGTCTCCGTTGTTGAGATAGCTCGGCCCGCACTGATCTACGGCACCCGGGATGCCCGAACCCGCGTTGTAGACGCCGAAGACCTTGGTGGTCGGCGTCCAGAAGAGCTCGACCGCGAGCCGCTTGCCGCGCAGGGACTTGGAGCAGCCGATGTCCTCGAGGGCGCCGGCGGTCGCGAAGGGCACCTCCTGGCAGCTGGGCGGCCAGTACCGCGGGCTTCCGTCTCGAAGCTGGGCGTCCACACGCGCGTCGTGTACGCCGAACCGCGCTCTGCCCGGCTTCTTCGCGGAGAGCACCTCGACCCGAGGGGAGCCCTTCGCGCCGCGCGCGCGGACGTATCGCACCCGCGGAATGCGCGCCGTCCAACGGACGGTGCGCATTCCGGACCCGACGAGGTCCGCGCACTCGTGATTCGTCGATCGATACGCGCCATCCCAGAACGTGTACTCCTCGACGACATCCACCTTTACGACGGCCTTGTAGGTGTGCGTCGTCGGCTTCGCGGCATCGCTTGGCTGGGCCAGGACGAGCGCGACCAGGAAGGCGGCGACCGCGGTTGCGCCTGCGTACGCCGATCCCTGGGGCCGGCGCACCACATCGATCGCTCTCATGCTCGCCTTCCCGCAAATCGCTCCGCCGTCGCCGGACGGCGTCCTCGGTGCCGCCCTTCGTCGGCCGAACCTATACCCGCGGCGCCCCTTGGCGCAAGGCTACGCCGGCACCTCCGCGGCGCGCTCGTCGCCGCGGGGCTTCTCGGCCGGCTGGGTGTAGAGGAAGACGGTGGCGGCGGCGACTCCGCCGGCGAATGTGGCGAGGGCGTAGAGCCAGATGTCGCCCCAGGAGAGGAGGCCCATGACCATGCCGCCGACGGCGACGGCGGGGTTGAAGGCGGCGCCGGAGATCGCGCCGACGGCGAAGGCGCCGGCCATGACGGTGAAGCCGATCGCGAGGCCGTAGAAGGAGTTGCCCTCGGTGCCGCGGGCGGTGGCGACGTTGAGGATCACGTAGACGAGGGCGAACGTGAAGAGGAACTCGGCGACGAGCATCTTGCCGACGCCGGCGGTCTCGATCGCGGCCTGGAAGTCGACGAAGTCGAAGACGGTCAGGACGAGGCCGGCGACGACGCCGGCAATCAGCTGCGTCACGACGTAGGCGCCGAGCTCGCCGGGCGACGCCATCTTGCCGCGCAGGAAGACGGCGACGCTGACCGCCGGGTTGTAGTGGGCGCCGGAGACGTGGCCGCCGGCGTAGACGAGCACCGTCAGCACGGCACCGATCGCGAGCGGCGCGAGCTGGCCGGCGTTGACGACCGCCAGTCCGATCGTGAACACGAGGAAGAAGGTTCCTATGAACTCGACGACGAGCTTGCGGTCAGTGGGCATCGGGACTCTCCGTGGTAGCCGGGAACGGTGGGGGGACGCGAGCGACTCGGCACGCGCGGCGGCAGCGTACATGCCGCCCCGGCCGCCACGGGACGCGACCAGTCGCCGCGGGCGGTCGCTATGGCGTGAGGTCTCGGACGACGTCCGCCGCCGGGCGGATGTCGCCGATGCGGGCGACGGACTCGCCGGCATACAGCGGTCCCGCGTCGAGCAGGCTCGGCGGAGCGCCGGCCGTCGGCGGTATCGGCCCGAGCAGCGGGCTGTGCGGGCGCTGGAGGCCGGCCATCCGCTGGCGAAGTCCCGCCGGCGCGCGGGCGAGCAGCGGCGCGGTGGCGCGGTTGAAGGCCCGCAGCGGCCTCGGCCCACGTGGGTCGCCGCCGAGCCAGCGCTCGGTCGCGGCGTTGGCGACGACGCGGTGAGCGCCGGCCCAGCCGGCTCCGAACAGCTCCGTGAGCGTCGTCTCCCCCGCACCGAGCAGGCGCTGCTTGTACGCCGGATGGGCGCCGCTCTCGTCGGTCATCAGGAAGCGGGTGCCGCACACGACCGCGGCGGCGCCCGCGTCGAGGCGGGCGACGACGTCGGCGCGATCGGCGACGCCGCCGGCCGCCAGGACCGGGTAGCCCGCAGGCAGGGCCAACAGCAAGCGGTCGAGCAGCTCGAGCCCCGGCTCTGACCCGCGCACGTGCCCGCCCGCCTCGACACCCTGGGCGATGACGGCGTCCGCACCCGCGGCATGCGCCGCAAGCGCCTCTTGGAGGCTTCCGCACTGGTGCATCCACGGCCCCGCTGTCCTGCGCTTGGGCCTGCCCCAGAAGGTGACCAGCACGTCGGCCGCCGCGGCCGCCTCGAAGTGGCCACGGCGGGCGAACGGGAGGAGCAGGTTGACGGCGAGCGGGGCGTCGGTGAGCCGGCGTGCCGCCGCGATCTCGCGTCCAAGCACGTCCGGGGCGGCGAAGCCGATCGTGCCCAGGCCACCCGCCGCCGAGACGGCCGCCGCCAGGCGACTCCCCGACAGCCCGCCGCCCATCCCCGCCTGGACGACCGGCGACTCGAGTCGATCGGTCAGGAGCTCGCGCACGCACGCAGTATCCCCCATCGGCGACCGAGGGCCAGGCGGCCCCAGACAGGCGACCGGCGAGAACACTATGGTGGCGCCATGGCCTACGCGAGCGTGGACGCGCGCCAAGAGCTGCTGGACGGCCTCGCGGCCGCGATCGACGACGTCGGCTACGCGCTGGCGACACTCGGCAGCGCCTACGAGCAGCTCGACGAGTACAGCGCCGACAAGCTCGAGCAGGCACTGTTCCGGCCGTCGCAAACGGCGTTCGCGCGCGCGAAGCGCACCTATGCGGAGTTCGCCGGCCGCCACGGCCTGACGACCCGCGGCTTCGAGGCACAGGCGGCGGGCCTGCCGTCGACGGGCGCCAAGGGGTTCATCGACGCCGCCGTCGAGGCGGTCGGCGAGGCCGATCAGGCGCTCGCGACGCTGCAGGACGCGCCGTCGTTCGTCGACGTCGGGGACCTGCAGCTGCGCGCGGGGCTGGCAGACGTCCGCAAGCTGCTCGGCGGCATCCGGATCGACGCACGCGACCTCGTGCGACGGCTCGGGCGCTAGACCGCTCCCCGCGCCGCCGCCGGACACGACGCCCCTGATAGCGTCGCGCCGTGCTCGACCTCGTCGCAGCCGCCACCCCGCAGCAGCTCCAGCGCAGCTGCGGCGACGAGCCCGGCCTGATCTGCCGCAAGGTGCTCGACTGGACCGGGAGCGAGGCGCTGGCGGAGGTGGCGCGCTGGCTGCTCGACGTCCCGCTGAAGATCGCGCTGATAGTCGTCGGCGCGCTCGTCGCCGCGCACCTGCTGCGCCGGCTGGTCAAGCGCGGACTGCGACGGCTGCACGACGGCGCTCTGCGCGAGCGGATCGGCGCGGTCCGCCGCCGCAGCCCGAACGCGCTGCTCGAGACCGGCGAGACCAACCTCCGCGCCGAGCAGCGGATCGACGCGCTGACGAGCGTGCTGCGCAGCGCGGTCACCTTCGTCGTCTGGCTGATCGCCGGCTTCATGATCCTCGGGGAGCTCGGCATCAGCCTCGGTCCGCTGCTCGCCGGCGCCGGCGTCCTCGGCGTCGCGCTCGGCTTCGGATCGCAGGCGCTGGTGCGCGACTTCCTCTCCGGGATGTTCATCCTCGTCGAGGACCAGTTCGGGGTCGGCGACATCGTCGACTTCGACGGCCAGACGAGCGGCGTCGTCGAGGCCGTGAGCCTGCGGACGACGCGCGTGCGCAGCGTCGACGGCACGGTCTGGCACGTGCCCAACGGCGAGGTCAGGCGCGTCGGCAACATGAGCCAGCACTGGTCGCGCGCGCTGCTCGACGTCGAGGTCGCCTACGACACCGACCTCGAGGCGGCGAAGCGAACGATCAAGGAGGCGGCCGACGCGATCTGGCGCGAGGACCGCGACGTGCTCGAGGAGCCCGAGCTCTGGGGCGTCGAGCAGCTCGGCCCGTCGAGCGTCGTCATCCGGCTCGTGGTCAAGACCACGCCGGCCGAGCAGTGGCGCGTCAGCCGCGAGCTGCGCGAGCGGATCAAGGGCGCCCTCGACGCGGCCGGGATCGAGATCCCGTTCCCGCAGCAGGTCGTCTGGCACCGAGGCGCCGAGCCGCCCGCCCCAGACCCGCCCGGCGTGGGAGAGCCGAGCTGACGGCGAGGCGCGGTGGGCGACGCTGACGAGTCCTGGGAGCTGGCCGAGGGCGACGCGCTCGCTCCTGGACGGACGGTGATGCGGCTGCTCGGTGGCGGCAGCCGCTATGAGGCGTTCCTCGTTTGGGACGAGCGGCTGTACGCGCTCGCCGTAGCGAAGGCGCTGCGGCCGCACCTGGCGCAGGACGACCGTGCCCTGAGGGAGCTTCGCGACGAGGCCGACGCGGTCGGGCGGCTCGCCCATCCGGTGATCGTCCGCGGGTTCGACGCGGTCCTCGACGGTCCGCGGCCGCATCTGCTGCTCGAGCACCTGGAGGGGCCGAACCTGCGCCGTTTGATCCGCAGGCACGGCAGCGTCCCGCTCGAGCAGCTGCTGCCGCTCGCGGCCCACATCGCAGCGGGACTGCACTACATGGCCGGCGAGGAGATGGTGCATCTCGACGTCAAGCCGGACAACATCGTGATGGGCGTGCCGCCACGGTTGATCGATCTCAGCATCGCCCGCAGCATCGAGCGAGCGGCGAACGTGCGCGCCGCGATCGGCACCGACGCCTACATGGCGCCGGAGCAGTGTCGCGCCCCCGGCGCCCCGCCGCTGGGCCCGGCGACCGATGTGTGGGGCCTGGGAGCGACGCTCCACCACGCGGTCACCGGCGACGTGCCGTTCCCGCGCGCTGCCGACGCGCGGGAGAGCCACGACCCTGCCGTGCGCTTCCCGCAGCTCAGCGAGCCGCCGACCGAGCTGCCGAGGGACCTGCCGCAGACGCTCGCCGAGGCGATATCCCGCTGCCTCGCCAAGCGACCGGCGGACCGCCCGAGCGCGGCGGACCTCGTCTCCCTCGTCGAGCCCGCAATCGCGGAGCTGCCCCGCAGACTGCTGTTCGGCCGTCGCGGCACGCGCACACGCTGATCCCGCTAAAAGCGGTGTTTGCGCGCCGCGAAACGGGTATGGCGGCACAAGCGTCCATGGCAGAAGCGAGGCATCGATGAAGCTGACGAGCAAGCGCAGTGAGAGCCGGCCCGCTGGCGCACGGCGCGATGCGGCACCGATGGCCTTCCTCACCCTCTCCGCCGACGGCAGCGCGGACGCGGCGGATCAGCGGTCGATCAGCCGTCGGTCGTTGACGATGTTCGTCGCCGTGCTGGTCGCGCTCGCCACGCCGCTCTTCTGGGCCACCGCGACGGGCGGCGCGGACGAGACGCCGAAGGCCGTCGGGACCAAGCAGCTCGCCACGAGCGCGGACGACGACGGTGACGACGACGACGACTCCGACAGCGCATCGCGCAGCGCCGACGGCTCCGCGCAAACCACAGGCGGCAATACCGCGTCGCAGAGCCGCACCGGCCGCGACACCCGCGGCAACACGGACCGCGGCGGCCAGAACACCGGCAAGTCGACGCGCGGGGAGACCGACGGGCGCGACGGCACCGGCAAGACCGAGCGGACCCAGGGGACCGGCCGGGAGACGCGCGGTGCCCACACAGACCGCCCGAACCTGAAGACGGGCGTCTCGACACGCGGGGAGACCGACGGGCGCGACGGCACCGGTCGCACCGAGCGCCGCTAGATGGGCGCGCGACCCGACGTGACCATCACGCCCTACCGCGACGGACCGCTGCTCGTCCGCGGCGACTTCGAGCTGGTCGACCAGGCCGGCAACGAGATCCCCAACGATCGCGGCATCGTCGCGCTCTGCCGCTGCGGCAAGTCGCGGATGCGACCGTTCTGCGACGGCAGCCACAAGCTGACCGGCTTCCGCGCGCCGAGCGCGCGCGAGGCCGGGCGCGGCTGAGGATCAGGCGGCGGCGGGCGCGGCCGAGCGGAGCGAGCTGAGCCCGGCGTCCCAGCGGCCTAGCAGCCAACTCGACCAGCGCCGGTCGAGCTCCATCAGCGCCGCGGCCCCGAAGAGCACGTCAGGCGCGAGCGCGGCGTCCTGGCGGATCAGGCCGCCGGCGAGATCGACGGCGGCGATGTTCTCGTGGACCGCGTCCGCCTCCACGTGCTCGTCGAAGAACTCGGTGGCCGCGCCGTCGCAGCCGAGCCGGCGCAGGGCGTCGCCATAGCGGCGGTTCGGGATCGAGGAGGTCATCTCGAAGAGCGCCAGGTGGCCGACGATCGCGCCTCGCAGCCGGCGGTGGAGCCCGAGCAGCGACATCAGGTTGACGGTCGCGAGCGTCACTCCCGGGATGCGGTCGAGGTAGGCGCCGTAGGCCGGGTCGAGGCCGAGCGCGGCCATGCTGCCGGCGAACAGCCGGGCATGGATGCGGTCGGGCCGGCCGCCGCCGTACTCGTCGGCCTGGACCTCGACCAGCGCTCCCTTCGGCGGGCCATCGAGGCGCGGCAGCGCCCACGAGTGGGGATCGGCCTCCTTCAACTGGTAGGCGGAGCGATGGACGACGAACTCGAGCAGCTGCTCGATCGTGCCGTCGCGCGCGAGGTGGAGCGAGAGCGACGGACCGTCGTCGCCGTCGGCGATCGCGCGCAGCGCGCAGTCGGAGTCGCCGGCCGGGATCGCGGGCTGCGGCGGCACCGCCTCGCGCAGCGCCGCCTCGAACGGCTGCTCGAGCCGGGCGCGGAAGGCGAGCAAAGCCGGCTCCCACTCCCAGCGCTCGTCGATGCCGTCGAAGCCGCGGTAGTGGAGCTCGTAGCAGCAGTAGAGGGCGAGCTGCAGGTCGTCGTCCGCGAGCGGGTCGTCGACGTCCACTACCGGCGCCGGCGCCATTGCGGGCACCGGCCGGCGCAACGCGTCGAGGAGGTACGCGCTCAGCTCTCCACGCGGGTCCGGCAGGCTCGGCACCTCACCTCTCTTCCCGCCTGCGAACGCTCCCAATCACGTTCCTTCGAGGAAGCGCTCGGCGACCGACGCCGTCGCGCAGCGCGGGTCGCCGTGCGCCGCCGCCCGCATGCGCTCGGAGCCGTTGCGCCGCACCAGCGCACGCGCCCGCTCAAGCTGACGCTCGCAGCCGAGCTCGTCGGCTGACGGCTCGAGCCGGTCGAGCAGGTCGTCGAGCCGCTCGCGCGTGGGCCGGCGCTCGCCGCTGTCGAGGTCGGCCATCGTCCCGGCGAGCCCGTGCCGCGCGGCCGACCAGCGGTTCTCCTCGATCCTCCAGGTCGGTTGGACGGGCAGCGACTCGCCGGCGTCGTGACGGGCGGCGAGCCAGCCGGCGAGCGAGTGCGCGACCGCCGCGATCGCGGCGCTGTCCCCGGCTGTCGCCTGCTGGTCGGGCACGCGCAGCTCGATCGTCCCGAACCCGGGGTGCGGGCGCAGCTCCCACCACCACAGCCGCGGATGTCCGAACGCCTGCGAGCGGGTGCCCCATGCGATCGCGTGCGCGTACTCGTCCCAGGTCGTGAGCGCGGGCGGCACGCCCTGACGCGGCAACAGCTCCGAGATCTTGGGGCGCACGGACGCCATCCCGGTGTCCCGCCCGGCGACGAACGGCGCGCTCGCCGCGAGCGCGGCGATCTCCGGGAGGTACGACCTGAGCGCGTTGTAGACGGCGAGCGCGCGCTCGGCTCCGGTCACCCGGACGTGCACATGCAGGCCGGAGACGAGCTGCAGGCGCGCGACCTCGCCGAGCTCGACGACCAGGTCGCGGCGGGAGCGCTCGTGGGCGACCTGCCCGAGCGGACCGGTGAACGGATGCACCGCCAGCGCCGCCGGCAACGCCGTCCCGGCGCAGGCGCGCGCCACCCGGCGGCGGCCCTCCGCGAGCTGCGCGACGACCTCGGCGACCGTCGCCACCGGAGTCGTGATCGCCTCGAGCTGCGCCGCCGGCAGCTCGGACTTCACGCGGCCGTCGGCGCCCGCCGCCCCGACGACCTCAGCGGCGACCGGAGCGAGGTCGAGCGTCGCGGGGTCGAGCAGCATCAGCTCCTCCTCCACGCCGACGGTGAGATGACCGGTGCCGCCGAACGTTTGTCGCAGCGACGCCACGTCGGTTTCGATCGGCGTCAGGAGGGATACGTCGCGCAGATGCGACTCGTCGTCCCGCCCGGCGTCTTCCGCCCCCGCAGCGACACCTGGATGCTCGCCGAGCTCGTCCATCGCGAGGACCGTATACCCGGCGCGGACGTGCTCGACCTATGCAGCGGCAGCGGCGCGCTGGCCGTCGCGGCGGCCCGGGCGGGTGCCAGGACGGTGACCGCGGTCGACGTCTCGCGACGCTCGACGATGGCGGCGCGCGTCAACGGGATGCTCAACCGAGCGCGCGTGCAACCGCTCCGCGGGGACCTCTTCGAGCCGCTCGGCGACCGCCGCTACGACGTCATCGTCAGCAACCCGCCGTACTTGCCGTCGAATGACGACGATCCGCCGTCGAACGGTCCCGAGCGCGCCTGGGATGCCGGATCGGATGGGCGCGCGCTGCTCGACAGGGTTGCCGCCGGCGCCGTCGACCACCTGCGACAGGGCGGTGTCCTTCTGTTGGTGCAGTCCTCGATCTGCGGCGTCGACCGGACCCTGCAGGCACTCGAGGGCCATGACCTCGTCGCAGAGGTCGTCGAGCGCCGTCGCGGCCAGCTCGGCCCACTGCTCAGCGAGCGCGCCGAGGAGCTCGAGCAGCGTGGCCTGATCCAGCTCGGCGAGCGCGAGGAGTACCTCGTCGCCATCCGCGCGCTCATGCCGCTGTGATAGCCCCAGGGGGCTATCGCCCCCCCGGACCCCCCGCTGGTGCCTGGCCGGCCGTCGCGGGGCTCAGGGGCTCACGCCCCCCTTCCTACCGCGTCTTCAGCGCTTCGTCGAGTGCGGCGTTGACGAGCGCGTCGGCGCGCTCGTTGGCCTCGCGGCGGACGCTGCGGACCTGCCAGCGGTCGAAGCCGCGCAGCGACTCCATCGCCTCGAGGTAGAGCGGCTTGAGGCCCGCGTGCTTGACGCGGTACTCGCCCGAGATCTGCTTCGCGATCAGCTCGGAGTCGTTGACGACCTCGACCTCGCTGGCGCCGAGATCCCGTGCGAGCTCGAGACCGAGCAGGAGGGCGCGGTACTCGGCGACGTTGTTGGTCGTCTCGCCGATGTAGGCGTTGCGCTCGCCGACGACCGCGCCGCTCGCGTCGGTGGCGACGGCGCCGACGGCGGCAGGGCCCGGGTTGCCGCGGGCGCCCCCGTCGACGTTGACGACCAGCCTGTCCACCGGCTCAGTCCTCGGGCGCGTGGATCGGCGGGAAGGTGCCCTTGACCCGCTGGCGGCGGCGGTCCTTCATCGGGTCGTGGCTACCTGGCGCGCCGCCCTGGGCGCGCCGATCGACGATCACCTCGACGTTCGGCTCGTCCCGGTAGTGCTCCACCAGCCGGTCGTAGAGCTCGCCCTCGAGCGCGCGTGGCACTACGCAATAGATCATTTGACCGCTCCTCCTTCGACGACCAGCCGGCCGTCCTCGCTGACGCCGGCGTTCCAGCGCCGGAGCGCCTCGTCGATGTCGTTGACCTCGTCGCCCTTCTCCTGCAGCTCGACCGGCTCCGTCGTGTCGCCGAGCTCGACCCGGTAGCGGTACCACGACAGCTCCCACGCGACGACCACCGTGACGGCGCTGGGAGCCGACGAGTCCGGCACAGCCGTCGCCCAGGGGAAGCCCAGCGTGCGCGTGAGGCCGGCCACTGTGCGCTGGTGCTCGGAGCTGTTGAACAGCTCGAGCGCCCGCTCGACCTTCACCTCCGCGGTCGTGGGCACCGCGCGCACGTGACGGGGGTCCTGCGGCGGCTCGTGGCGGCGGAGGGAAGGCTCCTGCGGAGGCGCCACGGCGGGATCGTCGCGCTCACCGGTGGTCACGCCGGCGATCGGCTCGAACTCGTACTCGCGCGACTCGCCGGCCGGTCCGCCGTCCGCGACGTCCTCGCGACGGCGGCGCAGCCGCCCGAACAGCGGACGGCGCTCCTGCGGGCGCTGGGCGCGGGTGGGCAGCTGGTCGGCGGCCGACTCGCGGATCCAGCCCGCATGCTCGGCGCGCACGAAGCAGAGCTCGCAGACGTGGTTGCGGTGGCCGCCCGGCGCGAGGTAGGCCTCGGTGCGCTCGCCCTTGAGGATCGTCCGACCGCAGACGTCGCATGACACGGCGTCATGGAAAGGGCGCAGCTCCTTCTTCACCGGGTCGATGGTACTGACCGCCGGAGCGCCTCCGTGGGCAGCCGCCGCCGCCCCGCGCGCCACGCGAGCCAGCCAAGGAAGAGCGGCCAGCCAAGGAGCCGGAGAGGGGGCCTGGGGGGGGGGGGCCCCCCCCAGATCCACTACTCGTTGAGAGCGTCGCCCTGGAGCCTGGACTTGAGCCTGAGGACCGCCTTCGTGTGAAGCTGGGAGACGCGCGACTCCGTCACGCCGAGCACCTCGCCGATCTCGCGCAGCGTCAGGTTCTCGTAGTAGTAGAGGGCGATCACCAGCTTCTCGCGCTCAGGCAGGCGCGCGATCGAGTCGGCGAGGCTGTCCTTCATGTCGGTCAGGTCCATCTCGCGCGCCGGGTCGACCGCGCCCGGGTCGGGGATCGTGTCGAGCAGCGACACCTGATCGCCCGACGAGTCGGAGACCGTCCAGAGCTCGTCGAGCGCGACGACCGACGAGTTCGCGATCTTGATCAGGGACTCCTGAAGCTCCTCCTGCGTCACCCCCAGGCCTCGCGCCATCTCCGCGTCCGTCGGGGCCCGCTGCAGCTTGTGCTCGAGCTTGGCGTTCATCTGCTCGATCTCGCGCGCCTTCGCGCGCACCGAGCGCGGCACCCAGTCGAGCGAGCGCAGCTCGTCGATGATCGAGCCCTTGATGCGGGTGACCGCGAACGTCTCGAAGCGGATCTCGCGCTCGAGGTCGAAGCGCTCGATCGCCGAGATCAGGCCGAGCAGGCCGTACGAGATCAGGTCGGACTCCTCGACGTGCGCCGGGAGGCCGCTCGACATCCGCCCAGCGACGTACTTGACCAGCGGCGAGTAGGCGACGACCAGACGCTCGCGCGCGCGCTGGTCGCCGTCTTCCTTGAAGCGGCGCCACAGGTCCTTCAGCTCGATCGCCTTGAGGTTCGTCTCCACCCTCGGTAACCACTCCCTCAGGCGCGCGGATGCGCCTGCGCATAAGCCCTTCTGAGCCGCTTCGACTCTACCCGAGTGTACGTTTGCGTCGTGCTCAGCGAGCCGTGCCCAAGCAGCTCCTGGATCGCCCTCAGATCGGCGCCGCCGTCGAGCAGGTGGGTCGCGAACGAGTGCCTGAGCGCGTGCGGGGACGCGGCCGACTGGACGCCCGCGCGGCGCAGCGCGATCCGCAGCCGTCGCCGCACGTCGGTGGTGGCGAGCCGCCGCCCGGTACGTGAGAGCAGCAGCGCCGGCTCGCGCGGAGCGCCGTCGCGCACGAGCTGGGGGCGCCCGCGCTCGAGGTACGCGTCGAGCGCCCGCCAAGCCTGCTCCCCCGCGGGCACGATCCGCGTCTTCGATCCCTTGCCCTCGACGCGCAGCTCCTCGCCGTCGCGGTCGAGGCTCTCGACGTCGAGGTCGACGAGCTCCTGGGCACGCAGGCCTGACGAGTAGGCGAGCTCGAGCATCGCGCGGTCGCGCAGGTCGAGCGGCGTCGCCGCGGGCAGCCCGTCGAGCAGCCCACCCACCTCCGTCCGGCTCAAGACGGTCGGCAGGTGGCGGTCCCGCTTCGGGCTCGCGACGAGGTCGGCCGGGCTGGCGCCGATCTCGCCGCGCTCGACCAGGACGCCGTAGAACCCTCGGATCGCGGCGAGCTTGCGTGCGACCGTCGACCGCGCGCAGCCACGCTCGGAGAGCACGCCGGCGAAGCGGCGCAGCGCACGAGCGTCGACCGCCTCGGGCGTCATGCCATGCCCCTCGGCCCACTCGGCGAGCTGCCCGACGTCCGAGCCGTAGGCCTGGCGCGTGCGCTCGGCCGTGCCGCGGGCTCGCAGCGACGTGTCGAACGCCCGCAGTGCGCGTGCCCAACTAGGGTTGGGCGCCGTGTCGGTGTTCTTCGTCAACACTCAGGACGGTCGCGTCGCGACCCGCTCGCAGCTCGTCGACGCCGGACTGGCCGAGGAGGGCCGCGATCCTGAGCGGCCATGGCACCCGGTCCAGGGCCCGCGCGACGCGTCGACCATGTGGTACGCGGTGCTACGCAAGCGGGAGCGGGGCGTCTTCATCGGCACTCTGTGCATTCGGCACAGCAGCCGCCAAGCCTCTTTGGAGTCGGCCGGCTGGGAGGAAGTAGCGGTCGACGAGATCCGCATCTGACCGGGCGCGGTCAGCCGATGTAGATCGGCGTTTGCACCGGAACCTGGTCGTAGAGCTCGGTGACGTCTGGGATCGACATGCGAATGCAGCCGTGGGAGGCGGCGGTGCCGAGCGAGCCGACGTCGTCGGTGCCGTGCACGCCGACGCCGTCGTAGATGCCGAGCCAGCGCGCCTTGAGCGGGTTCTCGGGGGTGCCTCCGGGCACGACGGTGCCCGC
This sequence comes from Thermoleophilaceae bacterium, assembly GCA_040881635.1. Taxonomy (GTDB): domain Bacteria; phylum Actinomycetota; class Thermoleophilia; order Solirubrobacterales; family Thermoleophilaceae; genus JAAYBF01. The sequence continues at coordinate 57,915 of JBBECV010000019.1, read as the reverse complement.
GAGGTCGCCGGCCCAATCGCTGTTCGGGACGGTCCAGGCGGGGTCGATCGCCTTGTTCTGGATGTGGTAGAGGCCGGTCGGCGTGTCGTAGCCGGCGGCGCCGAAGGCGACGGTGTAGGTCTTCGAGAGCTCCAGATCCTCGTAGACGCGCAGCTGGAAGTTGGCGCGGTCGGCAACGAGCACGAGCGGGTACTCCTGTGCGAGCTCGGCGCGCGTGACGTCGGGCTTGGTGACCTGCACCGGCGCCTCGACGTCGCGGTCGCCGGGCGAGGTGAGCGCGGTGGCGACGAGCCGCGAGAGCTCGGCGGACCTGACCCGGATCCCGGCCTGCTCCTTGACGGCGGCAAGTGACGGGAAGTCGAGCGTCGCGTCCTGCGGCTCGCGATCGAGCCTGTCGCGCACGCGCGCGACGAGGCTGCGGGCGGCGGCACGCGAGAACGTCGCCCGGGTGTCGACGTCGACGCGCTCCTCTCCCCCGGTCAGGTCGCGCACGAGGCGCGTGACGACGTTGCCGTCGCGCGAGGCGGCGAGCGCCTCGTCGACCATGCCGCCGACGTCGGCACGCACCCGCGCGTCCTCGGCGGACAGGTTGAAGCGCAGCTTGCCGTGCGTCACCGCAATCGGCCGTTCGATCCGGGCGGCGACGCGCGATCGCACGAGCTCGCGTGCCTCGGTGGCGCTGAGGCCGCCGACGTCGACGCCGCCGATCGTCACGCCCTCGGCGATCCGGTCGCCGCGCGCCGAGTCGTAGGCGAAGCCCGCGACCGATCCCGCCGCGAGCAGCAGCACGAAGATGGTTGCGAGCGTGAGCGCCTTGCTTCTCATTTACGTGACCCTCCGACCGCCGAGGCCGGCGACCGGTTCAGTGTACGGGCGGATTCGACGGCCGGCGAGCGTTGCCCCGTCGCTGCAACCGCCCTTGCGTGCGCGTACCGGTGGCGGGCGCCGCCGAGCTCGTGGGATACCGTGTCGCGGATGCGCTCGCAAATGGTGAATCTCACCAATGGAGTCGCGCGGCGGAGGGACGGGGTACGCGCCGGCGACGACTACGGAGTCAGCGACAGCCCGGACTGGCGCAGCGTCGACTGGCGGTCCCACCTGCGCACGATCGAGATCGGCGGGACGCCCGTCAACTACGTCGACGTCGGCGAGCCGGACGGCCAGCGGCCGATCGTCTTCGTCCACGGCCTCAGCGGCCAGTGGCAGAACTGGCTCGAGAACATTCCCCGCTTCGCGCAGCGGCGCCGCGTGGTGGCCCTCGACCTGCCCGGGTTCGGACGATCGCCGATGCCGGACACCGAGATCACGATTGCGTACTACGGCCGCTTGGTCGCCGAGCTGTGCCGCCGCCTCGATCTCGCGCCGGCCGTCCTGGTCGGCAACTCGATGGGCGGCTACGTCTCCGCCGAGGTGGCGATCTCGGCGCCGGAGATCGTGGAGCGGATGCTGCTGCTGTCGTCGGCGGGCATCTCCCAGCGCCGCATCGCGCGCACGCCGACGCTGCGGCTCGCCCGCCTGATGACGTTCGCGACCCGCAGCTCCACCGCCCAGCGGCGCCGCTACGCCGCCCGGCCGGTGCTGCGTCACTGGGTTCTCTCGACGATCGTCCGCCACCCGACGCGCATCGCGCCCGACACCGCGTTCGAGGCGCTGATGAAGGGCTCTGGCAAGCCCGGCTTCCACGCGGCCTTGACCACCTGCCTCGACTACGACTTCGTCGACCGGCTGCCGGAGATCGGCTGCCCGACGCTGGTGGTCTGGGGCGAGAACGACATGGTGATCCCCGTCCGCGACGCGGACACGTTCGTCGAGCTCGTGCCGGGCTCGCACAAGCTGATCCTCGCCGACACGGGCCACGTGCCGATGCTCGAGCGCCCGGTCACGTTCAACGACCACCTCGAGCGCTTCCTCGACTACCAGGTCGCCGAGGGCGAGCTCGAGCACGTGCGCTGGCCCACGTCGCGCGCGGCCGACGAGGTCGCGTAGCGCGGCGCGGGCCGCGCCCTCACCAGCTAGCTGGTGAGGGCGCCGTCGGCGGCGGAGCCGACGTGGCGCGCGTACTTGCCGAGCACGCCCGTCACGTACTTCGGCGGCGGCGCCTGGTAGGCGGCCACCCGGCGCTCGATCTCGTCCGCGTCGAGCTCGACGTTCAGCTCGCGGCGGTCGACGTCGAAGACGACCATGTCGCCGTCGTGGATCGCGGCGATCGGGCCGCTGCGCGGCGCCTCGGGGGCAACGTGGCCGGCCATGAACCCGTGCGTGGCGCCCGAGAAGCGGCCGTCGGTCAGCAGCGCAACCGAGTCGCCGAGGCCCTCGCCCTGCAAGGCGGCGGTGACGGCGAGCATCTCGCGCATCCCGGGACCGCCGGAGGGGCCCTCGTTGCGGATGACGACGACGTCGCCGGCCACGATCGAGCCGGCCTTGACGGCCGCGAAGGCGTCCTCCTCGCACTCGAAGACGCGCGCCGGGCCGCGGTGCTCGCGCCGGCCGTGGCCGGCGAGCTTCACGACGCAGCCGTCCGGGGCGAGGTTGCCGCGCAAGATCGCGAACCCGCCGCTGGGCGCGAGCGGGTCGGACAGCGGCCGGACGACCGGCTGTCCCTCGGGCTCGTCGACCGCGTCCGCCTCCTCGCCGACGGTGCGGCCGGTGACTGTGATCGCGTCGCGGCGGAGCAGCCCCGCCTCGTCGAGCCGGCTCGCGACGAGCGGCACGCCGCCCGCGCGCCAGAGGTCGGGTGCGACGTAGCGGCCGAACGGCTTGAGGTCGGCGAGCAGCGGCGTCCGGGCGGCGATGCGGTCGAAGTCGTCGATGTCGAGCTCGACGCCGGCCTCGTTCGCGACGGCGAGCAGATGCAGCACGGCGTTGGTCGAGCCGCCGGTCATCGCGACCGCGCCGATCGCGTTCTCGAGCGACTCGGGCGTGACGATCCGGCTCGGCCGCAGGTCGCGCTCGAGCAGGTCGAGGACGAGGCGACCGCAGTCCTCGGCGACCTGACCCTTCTTGCCCTCCTCGGCGGGGACCATCGACGAGCCCATCGGGGAGATCCCGAGCGTCTCGAAGGCGAGCGCCATCGTGTTCGCCGTGAACTGGCCGCCGCAGGCGCCGGCGCCCGGCGAGGCGACCGACTCGAGCTCGGCGAGATCCGCGTCCGACATGTCGCCGGCGGCGTGGGCGCCGACGGCCTCGAAGACCTCCTGGATCGTCACGTCCTCGCCGTGGAAGCGCCCCGGCGCGATCGAGCCGCCGTAGAGCATGACGCTCGGCAGATCGAGCCGCGCGAGCGCCATCACGCAGCCGGGGATGGTCTTGTCGCAGCCGGAGAGCGCGACGATGCCGTCGAAGAGGTGCCCGCGCGCGACGAGCTCGATCGAATCGGCGATCACCTCGCGCGAGACGAGCGAGGCCCTCATCCCCTCGGTGCCCATCGTGATGCCGTCCGAGACCGCGATGGTGTTGAACTCCATCGGCGTGCCGCCCGCGGCGCGCACGCCGTCCTTGACCCGCTCGGCGAGCCGGCGCAGGTGGAAGTTGCACGGCATCGCCTCGGTCCAGGTGTTTGCGATGCCGACGATCGGCCGCCGCAGCGCCTCGTCGTCGTAGCCGATGCCCTTCAGGTAGGCACGCGCGGGGGCCCGGTCCGGGCCGTCGAGCTGGACCCGGCTGCGTGCGCGGAGGTCGCGGCTCACGCGGCGCTCGCCCCGACGCCGCAGCGCTCCCACTCCGACAGCCGCCAGAGGTCCCGGCGCAGGCGGGCGGGATCGTGCTGGCGGCCGACGAGGTGCATGTTCGCCCGACCGATCACGCGTGACTCGTCGGACGTCAGCGCCATCCACTTGGCGAGCACGTCGTCGGACGCGGGCAGCCTGGTGCGGCCCCCGGCGGTCACGTCCGGGAACGCGACGCAGTACTCGCTCAGCAGGCGGCCGGTCGCGGGCACGTAGGCGACGATCGGTCTGTGGGGGTAGATCAGGTAGGCGTACGGCGGCAGGCCGTCGCTCGACGGCTCGCTGTCCGGCAGGCCACGGCCCGCGAGGCTGATGAAGCCGAGGTCGCGGTACATCGCCCACTCGTGCTCGTCGATGCACGAGCGGAGCAGCGCGCGCGCGCGCTGCTCGGCCCGTCGCGCGCGCCCGGGGTCGTAGGGCTGGGCGGCGGCGACCGGACGCCGGGCGCGGCGACGGCCGGCGGCGAGTCGAAGCAGGACGCGGGTGACGACGAAGGCCGCGAGCGCAGCCGCGACCAGGCCGAGGACGAGCAGACCGAGCATGGCGGGTCAGCCTCCGGAGGCGCGCGGGAAGAAGATGACCCGGTCGGCGCCGGGCGGGATCTCGGCGTAGTCGCGCACCATCTGGGCCTCGCGGCGACCGCTTCCCGGCCGCTCGGTCGGGACCGCCGCCCACATCCCGGCGTCGAGCTGGCGGCGGAACTCCTCGACGAGCAGCTCGAGGTCGGCGCCCAGGCCGGGGTCGCCCTCCGCCAAGAGGACCTCGCCGTGACCGGGCTTCATGCGCAGGAACTTGATCTCGTATCTCCTGAATCTCGAGCCCGTGGGTGTCGACAGAACCCCAGGCTCGCCTCGATTATGCCAGAGCCCCGCTACCCCTCAGCGGGGGCCGGCTGTCCGCCGGCCGCGGCCGAAGCCAGCCCGAGCACGTCGACCGGCCCGGCGCCGGCACCGATTCCGCGCAGGCCGTCGCGGACCGCGGCGGCGGCGATCGACCGCGCCCGGCGCGCCGCCTCGAGCGGGTCGACGCCGCGCGCGAGCTGGACCGCCAGCGCCGACGAGTGCGTGCAGCCCGAGCCGTGCGCCGCGCCGTCGAGATGGCGCTGGCCGGGGATCTCGACGATCCGCTCACCGTCGAAGAAGACGTCGACGATCCGCTCCGCGTGCCCGCCGGTGACGACCACCGCACCGACCCCGAGCGCGGCGACCCCGCGCGCGAGCTCCTCGGCCGGAGCGTCGTCGCCGAGGCCCGCGAGCACGCGCGCCTCGGGCAGGTTGGGCGTGGCGACCGTCGCGCGCGGCAGGATCTGCGTCCGCAGCGCGTCGCGCGCACGAGGGTCGAGCAGCACCGCTCCGCTCTCGGCGACCATCACCGGGTCTACGACGACGGGCACGTCGCCGACGAGGTCGAGCGCGCGGGCGACGGCGGCGATCGTCTCGGCGTCGCCGAGCATGCCGATCTTGACGGCGTCGACGCCGATGTCGTCGACCACCGCTCTGACCTGCTCCACGACCGCGTCCGGCGGCAGCGGGTAGACGGCCGTCACGGCGACCGTGCTCTGGGCCGTCACGGCGGTGATCGCCGTCATCCCGTGCGCGCCACAGTGGGCGAAGGCCTTGAGGTCGGCCTGAATCCCCGCGCCGCCGCCCGAATCCGACCCGGCGATCGAGAGCACTCTGGGTGGCGTGGGGGCGGCCATCGCGCCCAGCAGGATAGGACCGCCGGTCGCGTCGGCGCGGCGCGCGACCGCGGCGGTCAGCGGGCGGCGGCCGTGCGCTCCCAGCCCGAGAGGCCGGCACGGCGGACGAGGCCACGCGACTCGAGGCCCGCCAGCGCCGCGCGGGCCTCCCCCACCGCGACGTCCGCGAACGCGCAGAGCGCGTCCATGTCGAGACCCGCCTCGACGGCGTCGAGCAGGCGTCGCTCGAGCGGCTCGAGCTCCGGCGCCTCCAGGGCCAGGGTCAGCTCCGGCCGTGCGCCGACACCGAAGACCTCGTCGAGCGCGTCGCCGGCGTCGCGGATCACGGGCGCCCCCTCGCGCAGCAGCCGGTTGCTGCCCGCCGCGACGCGCGCGGTCACGCGCCCGGGGACCGCCGCGACGGTGCGCCCGAGGTCCTGCGCGAAGTTGGCGGTGATCAGGGTCCCCGACGACTCTCCGGCCTCGACGACGACGGTCAGCCGCGCCAGCGCCGCCATCAGGCGGTTGCGAGCCGGGAAGCTCCAGCGGTAGGCCCGCTGGCCGGGCGGCAGCTCCGAGACGACGAGGCCGCTCTCGCAGATCTGGCGGTGGATGTCGCGGTGGCTGCGCGGGTAGGCGACATCCGGCCCGCACGCGAGCACGGCGATCGTGCCGCCGCGCGCCCCGAGCGCGCCGCGATGCGCCGCGCCGTCGATCCCGAGCGCCATCCCGCTGATCGTCGTGATGCCCGCGACCGCGAGCCCGCGCGCCAGCTCGTGCGCCACGTCCAGCCCGTACGGCGACGCGTCGCGCGTGCCGACGATCGTCACGGCCGGCTCCTCGTCGACGGCGGCCAGCAGCTCGAGGCGGCCGCGAGAGAAGATCGTCGCCGGCGGGTCGGCGAGGTCCCGCAGCATCGCCGGGTAGCGATCGGAGTGACGGCAGGTGGCGCCGACGCCGGTGTGCCGGAGGTCGGCGCGGGCGCGCCCAGGCTCGAAGCGCCCGAGGAAGTCCAGTGCCTCGGCAGTGCCGGGGCCGCCGACCGCCATCGCGAGCTCGGCGTCGTCGAGCGCCAACAGCGCGGGCGGCCGCCGGCCGCCGCGGCGGCCGAGCAACCCGGCGATCCTGCCCGCCAGGAGCCCGACGAGATACCCCCGCCGCAGGCAGGCATCGCATGCACCGCTCATGCGGCCGCTCCAGCGACGCCGACGGCGCGATAGCCAAGCGCCTCCGCGACGTGCCCGCGCGCGAGCCGGTCGTGTCCCGCGAGGTCCGCGATCGTGCGCGCCACCTTCAGCACGCGATCGTGTCCGCGTCCGGTCAGGACGCCGGCGTCGAGCGCGTGGACGAGCGGCTCCAGCGCGTCCGCCGCCGTGGCTAGTGCGCGCGTCTCGTGCGCGCCCAGCTCCGCGTTGCAGGTCGCGGGCGCTCGATCGAGCCGCTCCGCCTGGCGCTCGCGCGCGAGGAGCACCCGCTCGCGCACGGCCGCCGACCCCTCGCCGCACGTGCCGGCACCCGTCAGCGCGGTCGCCGGCACCGGCGCGAGCTGGCAAACGAGATCGATGCGGTCGATCAGGGGACCGCTCAGGCGTGCCCGGTAGCGCTCGCGGGCGATCGCGGCGCACTGGCAGCGCTCGCCACCGACGCCGCAGGCGCACGGGTTCGCCGCCGCCACGAGCAGCGTGCGCGCCGGGAAGCGCAGCCACACCTGACCGCGCGTGACCTCGACGCTGCCGCGCTCGAGCGGCTGGCGCAGCGCCTCGAGCGCCGGGCGCGCGAACTCGGGCAGCTCGTCGAGGAACAGGACGCCGCGGTGGGCGAGCGTGATCTCGCCTGGCCGCGGGCGGGCGCCACCACCGACGAGCCCCGGCGCGGAGATCGTGTGATGTGGGGCGCGGAACGGCCGCTCGCGGGCAAGGCCCCCATCGCCGATGCCGGCCACCCCCTGGATGCGCGTGATGTCGAGCGCCTCCGCGAGCGTCGGGGCCGGCAGGATCCCCGGCAGTCGGCGGGCGAGCATCGTCTTGCCCGTGCCCGGCGGCCCGACCATCAGCAGGCTGTGCCCGCCGGCGGCGGCGATCTCGAGCGCTCGCCGGGCATCGGCCTGGCCGCGGACGTCGGCGAGGTCGGCCGCTGCCACGCTGGCGCGAGGCCGCGGCGCCACCGGCCGTGGCGGCTCGGGCGCCCAGCGCCCGTGCATCAGGTCGACGAGCCGCGCGAGGCTCGGCACCGGGCAGACCTCGACCTCGTCGACCAGGGCCGCCTCCGCCGCCGTCTCGGGCGCCACCACCAGGCGCCTGACGCCCGCCGCGCGACAGCCGAGCGCAATCGCGAGCGCTCCGCGCACGGGGCGCAGCTCGCCGCCGAGCGAGAGCTCGCCCGAGACGGCACAGCCCGCGAGCGCCTCGGGCGGCACCTGGCCGCTCGCGGCGAGCACCCCGACCGCGAGCGCGAGGTCGAAGCTCGCGCCGGCCTTGCGCACCCAGGCCGGTGCGAGGTTGGCTGTCAGCCGCTGGAGCGGGAACTCGAGCTCCGAGTTCAGGAGCGCCGCCCGGACGCGCTCGCGGGCCTCGCGAACAGCCGCGTCGGGCAGCCCGACGATGGTGAACGCAGGCAGGCCGCGGCGGACGTCGACCTCGACCGTCACCTGCCGCGCATCGACGCCCTCGAGGGCAAATGTGGGAACGCTCGCCAGCACCGGGAGGACGCTAGGCCGGCCGTCGCACCCTGGGGCAGCCGTGGGTTACACGTCTGCGACGGTCGTGCCGCGACACGTCACCGCGTCGTCGCGCAGATGCGCCACCCGTCGTGCGGCCGCTCGTAGCGTGGCGCCATGGCCTCGGGCGACACGCGCGTTCGGCTCGGCGCGCACGGCGAGCGCCTGGCCGCCGACCACCTGGAGCGGGCCGGCTACCGGCTGCTCGACCGCAACGCGCGCTGCGGGCGGCTCGGCGAGCTCGACATCGTCGCCCGCGGCGGCCGCTGCCTGGTCTTCTGCGAGGTCAAGACGCGCGTCGCCGGCACGAGAGCCGGCCCCGACGGCGCGCTCGACGCGATCGGTCCGCGCAAGCGCCAGCGCATCCGCCGCCTCGCAGCCGAGTGGCTACGGACCAGATCGCACGGCGGCGCCGCCGAGATCCGCTTCGACGCCATCGGCATCACCGTCGACCGCCGCGGCACGCTGCTCTCACTCGAGCACGTCGAGGACGCCTTCTAACCCCCCGGGTCACTGCGCCAGACCAGCCAAGGAACGAGAGAGGGGCCTGGAGGGCCGTAGCCCTCCCCCAGACCGCATCACAGTTCGAGTTGCTGGTACGCGGTGGAGTTGAAGGACATGCGGTGGAGCGGGGAGACGCCGTGGGTGGCGATCGCGGCCCTGTGGTCGGGCGTGGAATAGCCGACATGGGCTGAGAAGTCCCACTCGGGATGGCGCTCGGCCGCGCGGCGCATGTAGCGGTCGCGGGTGACCTTGGCGAGCACGGAGGCGGCGGCGATCGCGGCGCTGCGGCAGTCGCCGTCGACGATCGCGCGCTGCTCGTGGCCGAACGCCGGAACCCGGAAGCCGTCCACGAGGCAGACCGTGCCGGGCCGTGCGACGCGCATCAGCGCCGACCTCAGCGCCTCGAGGTTGGTGACGTGCAGGCCGCGCCCGTCGATGCCGCGCACGCAGCGCGAGACGACGGCGCTGGCCGCGCAGGCCCGCAGCACGATCGGGTAGAGCTCCTCGCGCGTCGCCTCGGACTGCTGCTTGGAGTCGTTGAGCCGCGTCAGCGCGCGCCGATCGGAGAGCGTCAGCCGCTCGACGTCGAACAGGACGGCCGCCGCCACCAGCGGCCCCGCGAGGCAACCCCGGCCCGCCTCGTCCGCTCCCGCCACCAACCGCGCGCCGATCTCCCTGTCGAACGCAAACAGCCGCCGCCCGGTGCGAGAGCCTCTCCGCCTCCTGCGCTTCGGCTCAACTGTCGTCGCCTCGCCCACCTCGCCGGCGATCATACGGCCGTGGTCCGACGCCCTTAGAGGCCACCCCATTGGGATGGCGGCCAGTAGGTCGCAAAGCCGGTGCCGATCAGGTTCTCCTCAGGAACCGGCCCCCACTGGCGGCTGTCTGCGCTCGCGCCCCGGTTGTCGCCCATCATGTAGTAGTGGTCCTCGGGGACGACCACGGGCTCGGGCAGATTGCAGATCCCGCAGCTCGCGTCGGGGCGGACGTAGGGCTCCTCTTGGAGCTTGCCGTCGATGTAGACGCGTCCGCGCCGAACCGAGATGCGGTCGCCCTCGACGGCGACGACCCGCTTGATGAAGTTGGTGTCGGACTTGGCCTCGGCCGAGCCCGGGCAGCCCTGGTCGGCCGGATGGTCGACGGCGCACGCGTTCTGGTCCGCGTTCGCCGGTGGCTTGAAGACGACGACATCGCCGCGCTCGGGATCGCCGAGGCGCAGGCCGACGCGGTTGACGAGCACGCGCTGGCCGACCTCGAGCGTCGGCACCATCGACTCGCTCGGGATTCGGAACGGCTTGACCAGGAATGCCTGGATCCCGAGCGCGACGCCGAGCGCGATCGCGACGATCACGACGAGCTCGATCAGCGAGCCGCCGGCACTCTGGTCTGCCTTGCGAGCCAAGTCCCTCCGGGCCCAGCCGGCGCTAGGTGTCCGACTCGTCGCCGGACTCGCCGGCGACGGGCGTCTCGCCGTCGTCGCCGGCCTCGGCGTCGGCATCGGCCTCAGGCGGCGGCATGACTCCCTCGAGGTCCTCCGTGCCGGTGAAGCGGCGCTCGCGCACGCGCGCGGCGCGGCCGACGCGGTCGCGCAGGTAGTACAGCTTCGCGCGGCGGACGTCGCCGCGCGCCGCGACCTCGATCTGCTCGATCTTGGGCGAGTGGACGGGGAACGTCCGCTCGACCCCGACGCCGAAGGACTGCTTGCGGACGGTGAACGTCTCGCGTGCGCCGCTGCCCTGGCGCTTGATGACGACGCCCTCGAAGACCTGGGTGCGGCGGCGGGTGCCCTCGACGACCTGGAAGTGCACGCGCACGCGATCGCCGGCCTGGAACCGCGGGATGCGGCGCAGTTGGCTGCGCTCGATGGTGTCGATGACTCGGCTCATGGCATGAAAATACGCGAGAGCCGTCTGGGCCTTCTCGCGCGACGCGAATCCTAGCGAAGGCGGCGCCGGCTCTCCTCCAGCCGCCATTCGCGTACGCGCCCGTGGTCGCCGGAGAGCAGCACGTCGGGCACCCCGTGGCCGCGCCACTCGGCCGGTCGCGTGTAGTGCGGATACTCGGGCGCCCCGCCCAGGGCCGCCGAGAACGACTCCTCGACGGCGCTGTCCTCATGGCCGAGCGCACCGGGCAGCTTGCGCAGCACGGCATCGCAGACGACCATCGCCGCGAGCTCGCCGCCGGCCAGGACGTAGGGGCCGATCGAGACGACGTCGGTGGCGAGGTGCTCGTGCACGCGCTCGTCGAAGCCCTCGTAGCGGCCGCAGAGGAGCGCCAGCTCGTCCTCCGCGGCGAGCTCGTCGGCGAGCGCGTCGTCGAACTGTCGCCCGCCGGCCGCGAAGGCGATCACGCGACGGTCGCCGCGGCCCTCGACCGGATCTGAGCTCCAGCGCGCGCGCAATGCTGCCTCGACGACGTCGACCCGCAGCACCATGCCGGCGCCGCCGCCGTACGGCGTGTCGTCGACCTGGCCGGCGCTCAGCGGCGTCGTCGCGCGCAGGTCGACGGCCTCGAGCCGGTGGCCGCGCTCGAGCGCGTTGCGGACGTGCCGCTGACCGGCGAACCAGTCGAACCAGCCCGGGAACAGCGTGAAGACGTCGATCCTCACGCGCCGCCGCCTGTGTCCTCGAGCCGCAGGAAGCGGCGGTCGACGGCGATCAGACGGGCGTCGAGGTCGACGCTCGCGATCGCGTCGGAGATCAGTGGGACGAGCTCGCCGCCCTCGAGCTCGAGCAGGTCGCACGACGGCGCGTCGATCACGCGCCAAACCTCTCCGAGGCCCTCGACACGACAGCCGACGAGGTCCTCGGCGAGCCACTCGCCGTCCGTGAGCGTGTCCTGCACGAGCAGCAGCTCGCCACGCAGCGCCGCTGCGGCCTCGCGGTCTCCGACGCCGTCGAGCCGCACCAGCGGTCGTCTGTCCGTGCCGGCGCGTCGCTCGACGCGCCGCGTCGTCCCGCCGACGACCACGGTCGTCCCGCGCTCGAGCGGGTGGCTCGGGCGCTCGACGGCGAAGCTCCCGTCGAGCCCGTGTGGCCGCCCGACCGTCCCAGCCGTGACGAGGCGCGTATCGGCCACCACGTCGCTCAGGAGTCGACGACGTCGACGAGCACGCGCTTGTTGGCGCGCGTGGCGCTCGCCTTGACGACGGTGCGGAGCGCGGAGATGGTGCGGCCGCGACGACCGATCAACCTGCCCGCCTCGTCGGGCGGCGCATGCAGCTCGAGGACGATCGTGCCGTCCTCCTCCTCGAACGAGTCGACCGAGATGCCGTCCGGGTCGTCGACGAGCGCGCGAGCCAGGTAGGCGAGCAGCTCCTCCACGCCGGTCGGCTCAGGGGCTCTCGTCGGCGTCGGCGGGCGCCGCGGACTCGTCCGCGGCCACCTCTGCCTCGCCCGCGGGCGCCTCCTCGGTCGGAGGCTCCTCGCCCGGGCCGGCCTCGCCGGCCTCGTTCTCGGCAGCGCCCTCGCCCTCGGCGGGAGCCTCGGCCTCGGGGGTCGCCTCCGGCGCGGCGGCGGCGTCGCCCTCGGCCTCCGGCTGGACCTCCGCCTGCGGGACCGCGACCGCCGCAGCCGGCGCGGGCGCCGGCGGCTTGTCGAGCCCCGTGTTCTCGGCCCGCATCAGCTTGCGAACCGTGTTCGTCGGCTGCGCTCCCCTGTCGAGCCAGTGCCGCAGGCGCTCGCGATCGATCACGATCCGCGACGGCTGCGTCTGCGGGTTGTATTGACCGATCGTCTCGATCACGCGGCCGTCGCGCGGCGAGCGGCCGTCCGCGACGACGACACGCCAAATTGGGTTCTTCTTGGAGCCGACGCGGGTCAGCCTGACTCTTACTGCCAAGGTCTCGTCTCTATTCGGGAAAGATCGGGCCGGGAACGTTATCGGCCCGAGGCGATTTGCGCCAGCGAGGGCATCTTGCCACGCGCCATCTGGCGCATCAGCTTCTGCATCTGGGCGAACTGCTTGACCAGCTGGGACACCGCCTGGACGCTGGTGCCCGACCCCGCCGCGATCCGCCGCCGGCGCGAGCCGTCGATCAGCTTCGGGTTCGCGCGCTCGGCCGGCGTCATCGACGTGATGATCGCCTGGAGGCGGTCGAGCTCGCGGTCGTCGACCTTCAGCGCGCCGAGCTGCTGGCCCACGCCGGGGATCATCTTGAGCAGGTTCTGCAGCGGGCCCATGCTGCGGACCTGCTTCATCTGCTCGAGGAAGTCGTCGAGCGTGAACTGGTTCTTGCGGATCTTGCGCTCGAGCTCCTCGGCCTGGCGCTCGTCGATGCGCTGCTCGGCCTTCTCGATCAGCGTCATCACGTCGCCCATGCCGAGGATCCGCTGGGCCATCCGGTCGGGGTGGAAGCGCTCGAAGGCGTCGAGCTTCTCGCCGGTCGACGCGTAGAGGATCGGCTTGCCGGTGATCGCCTTGACCGACAGCGCGGCGCCGCCGCGGGCGTCGCCGTCGAGCTTGCTCAGCACGACGCCGTCGAAGTCGGTCGCCTCGGCGAAGCTCTCGGCGACGTTGACGGCGTCCTGGCCGGTCATCGCGTCGACGACGAGCAGGACGTCGTGCGGCTTGGTGCGCTGCTTGATCTGGCCGAGCTGCTCCATCAGCTCGGCGTCGACGTGCAGTCGGCCGGCGGTGTCGACGATCAGGACGTCGCGGCGGTCGGCCTTCGACTGGCCGAGCGCCCACTCGGCGACGTCGACCGGATCGCGCCCGGTTCCCTGCTCGTAGACGGTCGCACCGGCGTCCGAGCCGACCTTCACGAGCTGGTCGACGGCTGCGGGGCGCTGGAGGTCGCAGGCCGCGAGCGCCACGTCGAGCTTGCGCTCCTCGCGCAGGTGGCGGGCGAGCTTGCCGCACGCGGTCGTCTTGCCCGAGCCCTGGAGGCCGGCCATCAGGATCACCGTCGGGCCACCCTTGGCGAACGCGAGATCGCGCCCGGAGCCGCCCATCAGCTGCGTCAGCTCGTCGCCGACGATCTTGACGACCTGCTGGCCGGGATTGAGCGACTCGAGCACGTCCCGGCCCGTCGCGCGCTCGCGGACCGCGGTCGTGAACTGCTTGACGACCTTGAAGTTGACGTCCGCCTCGAGCAGCGCCAGGCGAACCTGGCGCATCGCCTTGGCGACGTCATCCTCGCTCAGCGCGCCGCGCGAGCGGACGTCGCCGAGCGCGCCCTGGAGCCGCTCTGAGAGGGAGTCGAGCACGCAGCCAGGCTAGCGCTGCGGCGGCGCGCCGTCCGTGCTCTCGCCCGATCGCTCGGACAGCCGGTCGGCCGTGCTGAGCACCGAGCCCATCCGGCCGAGCGCCTCCGTGAACTCGCTCGGGATGATCCAGACCTTGCTCGCCTCGCCGTCGGCGATCTCGGGCAGCTTCTGCAGGTACTGGTAGGCGAGCAGCTTCGAGTCGGCGTCGCCGCGGTGGATCGCCTCGAAGACGGTCTCGATCGCCTTCGCCTCGCCCTCGGCCTCGAGGATCGACGCCTCGCGCTCGCCCTGCGCGCGCAGGATCGCGCTCTGCTTCTCGCCCTCGGCGGTGAGGATCTGCGACTGCTTGACGCCCTCGGCGGTCAGGATCGCGGCGCGGCGGTCGCGCTCGGCCCGCATCTGCTTCTCCATCGCCTCCTGGATCGACGCGGGCGGGTCGACCGCCTTGAGCTCGACGCGGTTCACCCGGATGCCCCAGCGACCGGTCGCCTCGTCGAGCACGGCCCGCAGCGCCGACGAGATCTCGTCGCGCGAGGTCAGCGTGTCCTCGAGCGTCATCCCGCCGATCACGTTGCGCAGCGTCGTAACGGTCAGCTGCTCGATCGCGGCGATGTAGTCGGCGATCTCGTAGGTCGCGGCCTTGGCGTCGGTGACCTGGAAGTAGATGACCGTGTCGATGTTGATCACGAGGTTGTCCTCGGTGATCACCGGTTGCGGCGGGAACGAGACGACCTGCTCGCGCAGGTCGATCAGCGGCTTGACGCGGTCGACGTAGGGCACGATCAGCGCCAGCCCGGGATCCAGCGTTCGCTGGTAGCGGCCGAGCCGCTCCACCACGCCCGCACGCGCCTGCGGCACGATCCGCACGCCCTGCGCGATCGTGATCAGCACCACCACCGCCACCACTCCGAGAACGATCAGGGTCGCCACGTCCGCCTCCTAGTCCTAGTCCACTCCGTTGGATACGAGCGCCGTGGCGCCCTCGATCTGCAAGACCTGCACCCGCCTACCGGGCTCGAGCACCTCGTCGCCGTCGTAGGCACGCGCCGACCAGACCTCGCCCGCCAGCTTGACGGCTCCGCCGTTGCCGTCGACGCGCTCGAGCACGACCGCCGGCGCCCCGATCAGGGCCGCCGTCCCCGTCCGGATCTGCGCCGGCATCCGGGTATGACGCTGCGCGATCGGCCGCAGGACGACCAGCGACGCCGCCGAGGCGACGATGAACACCACCAGCTGCAACGCCACGCCGGCCCCCGCCACGGCCGCCAACGCCGCCAGCGCCGCCGCGACCGCGATCGGCCCGAGGAAGAACGACAGCGACAGCATCTCGCCGACCGCAAGGGCGCCCGAGGCGATCATCCAGATGACCCAGTCGGGCATGCCCCTGATCCTACGCCCTGCGCGCCGTCAGATAGCAGTCACGGCATCCGCACCAGCCAAAGGAGCCAGAGAGGGGCCTGGGGGGCGGTAGCCCCTCAGATCGCTAGCCCAGGATTGCCGAGGCGAAGTCGTCGGGGTCGAACGGCCGCAGGTCCTCGATCCCCTCGCCGATGCCGATCATCTGCACGGGCAGGCCGAGCTCCTGGGCGATCGCGAGCGCGATCCCGCCCTTCGCCGTCCCGTCGAGCTTGGTCAGCACGATCCCGTCCAGGCTGACCGCCTCGCGGAACAGCAGCGCCTGACGCAGTCCGTTCTGACCGGTCGTCGCGTCGATCGTCAGCAGCGTGTGGTGCGGCGCCCCGTCGAGCCTCGACCCGATCACCTTGCGCACCTTCGCCAGCTCGTCCATCAGGTGCTGCTGGGTGTGCAGCCGGCCCGCCGTGTCGATCAGCACCACGTCGTGCCCGCGCGCACTCGCAGCCTCGATCGCGTCGTAGACGACGGCGCCCGGATCGGACCCCTGCGCCCCCCGCACGACGTCGCATCCCGCCCGCTCGGCCCACACCTCGAGCTGCTCGGCCGCCGCCGCGCGGAACGTGTCGCCTGCCGCCAGCAGGACCGACAGGCCCAGCTCCCGCTCCAGATGCCACGCGATCTTGCCGATCGTCGTCGTCTTCCCCGTCCCGTTGACCCCCACCATCAGGATCACCGTCGGCTTCGCCGCCAACTCGATCGTCTCACCGTCCACCCGCGCCGTCGCCGCCAGCAGCTCGCGCAACCGCCGCGTCAGGTCCTCCCCGCTCTCCAGCTCGCCCGACGCCGCCTCCCCCTCCAACCGCTCCACGATCGCCGCCGTCGTCGGCGCCCCCACGTCGGCATAGATCAAGGCCTCCTCGAGCCGCTCGAACGTTTCCTCGTCCAACCGCTCGAACACAGTCGCCTGAATCTCCGCCCCCAACGCCTCCCGCGTCTTAGACAGGTTCTCCCTCAGCTTCCGAAAGAACCCCCGCTTCGGCTCCTCACCCGCCTCAGCCCCCCCACCACCGTCTGACCCCACCTCGATCGGCTCACCCCCAACGACGAACAGCTCATTCCACTCACGCGCCACAGCGACGGCAGCATAGAGAGGGGTCTACATCCGAGGCCGATCGCGCGGGTGGCGACGGTGGCGCCACCGGAGACGGGCCGCGCGCAGCAGCGTCAGGCCCTAGGCCGCACCCTCCGCAGCGTCCACGACAGCCATCGGCTGCGCCTGATCGAACAGGTTCTCCCCCGCCGTCCCCCGCAGCTGCCGCGACACCACGCGCGATACCCCGTCGCCGCCCATGCTGACCCCGTAGATCCGGTCGGCCGCATCCATCGTCCGCTTCTGGTGCGTCACGACGATGAACTGCGCCCGGTCCGAGTACCGCCGCACGAGCTGCAGGAACCGGTCGACGTTGAGGTCGTCGAGCGCCGCCTCGACCTCGTCGAGCACGTAGAACGGGCACGGCCGCGCGAGGAAGACGGCGAACATGAACGCGAGCGCGACGAGCGACTTCTCGCCGCCCGAGAGCAGCGACAGCCGCTTGGTCGACTTGCCGGCCGGGGTCACCTCGACCTCGACGCCCGGCTCGACCGCCACCGGCTTCGCCGCCTCGTCGCCGTCGCCGTCGGCCGCCTCCCCGTCTGGCTGGGCGTCCTCCCCCTCTGCCTCCAGCCCGCCGAGCACCGGCCGCGGCCCCTGGTCTGGCTGGACGAGCCGCAGCCGTCCGCGCCCGCCGGGGAACAGGTGCGCGACGACCTCCTCGAAGTTGCGCGCCGCCGCCTCGAAGGTCTCCTCGAAGCTCTCGCGGATCCGCCGGTCGGTGTCCTTGATCAGCCCCTGGAGCTCGGACAGCGCCCCCTCGAGGTCGCTGCGCTGGCCCTCCAGCTCCTCGACGTGGGCGATCGCCTCCTCGTACTCCTGCGCGGCTAGCGGGTTGACGGGGCCCAGCTGCTCGCGCCGGCGGGCGAGCCGCTCGATCCGCGTGTCGAGCTCGGCGCGGCGCTCGTCGTCGAGCGGCTCGGCGGCCGGCTCGGCCTCGAGCCCGAGCCGCTCGGCTACCTCGGCGAGCTCCGAGCCGGCGTCGGCGGCCTGGTCGCGCGCCTGCTGGGCGACGACCTCGGCGTTCGTGACGCGGTCGCTGGCCTCGCGCAGCGCGGCCTGGATCTCCGCCTCGCGGTGAGCGCAGGCGCGCAGCTCGGCGGCGGTGCGCTCGCCGGCCTCGGCGCCGGCGGCGTGCTCGGCCTCGAGGACGGTCACGCGCGCGGCGACGACCTGGCCGGCGGCGTCGAGCGCGACGGCGGCGCGCTCGGCGGCGGCGGCGAGCGCGCGGTCGTGCACGATCCGGCCGCGCAGCCGCTCGGCGCGGCCCAACCGCTCGGCGTGCTCGCGGCGGGCGCCCTCGGCCATCCGGCGCTCGGCGCGCAGCTCGGCGGCGAGCTCGGCGCGGCGGACGGCGTCGGGCCCCTCGTCCGGGCTCTCGCTGCGCTGGCCGATCAGCCACTCGGCGCGCCGCACCGCCTCGGCCGCCGCCTCGACTTCGCGGACGGCGTCGCGCAGCACGGTCTCGGCCTCGTCGCGTCCGCGATCGGCGGCCGCCACCCGCTCGGCCGCGCGCTCGAGCTCGGCGCGGGCGTCGGCCTCGGCCTGGACGGCGCGCTCCGATGCGGCGACGAGCTCGGCGCGGCGGTTGCGCTGCTCGAGCACTCGCTCCGCGCCTCCGGCGGGCGCCTGGCGCAGCTCTCCTGAGCCGGGCCGCCAGACGCGGCCGGAGCGGGTTACGGCAACCCCCGCGAAGGCGCTCGGGACGGCGGCGAGCGACTCGACCACCCAGACGTCGGCGAGCAGGCGCTCGGCGAGCTGCGCGCTCTCGGCGTCGGCGTCGACGCGGTCGAGCAGCCGCTCGGCGCCCGCGACCGGCGGCGACCCTGCGCCCACGCTGTCGCCGGCGCAGGCGACGAGCACGTGGCCGCCCTCGTCGCCGGCGCCGTCGAGCATCCGCTCGCCGTCGGGGACGCTCGCCACGACGCCCGCGCCGAGGCGAGGTCCGAGCGCGGCCGCGAGCGCAAGCTCGTAGCCGGGCTCGACGCGCAGAGCCTCGGAGAGCGCCGGCGCCCCGCCGGGCGCACCGGCGGCGGCGCGCAGGAACTGGTTGACGGCCGCCAGGTCCGCGCCCGCGGACGCGGTGGCCGTACGCGCGGCCTCGGCGGCCCGCTCCGCGGCACGGCGCTCGTCGCGCGCCGCGTCGGCGGCCTGCGCCGCGGCAGCGACCGCCTCGCGGTGAGCCTCGGCGGCTCGCTCGAGCTCGGCGCGCCGCTGCGCCGTCGCGTCGCGCTCGGCGCGCAGGTCGGCGAGCTCATGCTCGAGCCGCTCGGCGCGGCGCCCCTCGAGCGCCTCGAGCTCGCGCTCGATCTCGGCGATCCGCTCGGCCGTGCCGGCCTCGGGGTCACCGGCCTCGGCGATCTCACGGTCGAGCAGCTCGAGCTCTGACGAGCGGCGCTCGGCGCCCTCGGTCGCAGCGCTCGCGTGCTCCCGTGCCCGGTCGAGGCGCATCGCGATCCGCTCGGCGGCCGACCGGGCGGTGTACAGCCGCGCCTGGAGCGCCTCGCGCAGCCGGCTGTGCTCGGCGAACGCCTCCTCCGCCTGCTCGCGCCGCGAGGCGACGTCGGCGAGCTCGCCCTGGGCCTCGTCGCGCTCGCCGCGGGCGGCCGTGGCGGCGGCCGCGACCTCGGCGAGCCGCGCGGTCGCGCCGCGCACCGCGTCGCGCGCGAGCTCGTAGCGCGCCTCGGCGGTCTGGCGCTCGAGGCGCTCGTGCAGCTCGGCGGCCTCGGCCTGGCGCTTGAGCGGACGCAGCCGCGAGCGCGCCTCGCGCTCGACGTCCAGCGCGCGCGAGAGGTTCTCCTCAGTGCGCTCGAGCTTGAGCTGGGCGCGGCGGCGGCGCTGGCGGTGCTTGCCGAGGCCGGCGGCCTCCTCGATCAGCATGCGCCGGTCGCGCGGGCGCGAGAGCACGATCTGCTCGACGCGGCCCTGGGAGACGACCGAGTGCATCTCCTTGCCGAGCCCCGTCTCGGACAGCGCCTCGGCGACGTCCGACAGGCGGCAGCGAGCCCCGTTGAGGCGGTACTCGCCGTCGCCGTCGCGGCTGAGCCGGCGCACGATCGACAGCTCGGAGAACTCGCCCGCGGCCGGCTCGCCGGAGTTGTCGATCACCACCTCGACCTCGGCCGCGCTCGACCCCTTCACCCCGTGGCCGCCGGCGAAGATCACGTCCTTCATCGACTGGCCGCGGACCGCGAGCGGGCTCTGCTCGCCGAGCGCCCAGAGCACCGCGTCGGTGATGTTCGACTTGCCCGAGCCGTTGGGCCCGACAACCACCGACACGCCGGGGCCGAAGTCGAGCTTGGTACGGGTCGGGAAGGACTTGAAGCCCTTCATCGATATCGAGCGCAGGTGCATCAGCTCTCCGCTCCGAGGTCGTCGAGCGCCTGCGACGCCGCCTCCTGCTGGGCGCTCTTCTTGGTCCGGCCGGAGCCGCGGCCGACCTCGTCGCCGTCGACGGCCGCGACGACGACGAAGTGGCGCGCGTGCGCGGGGCCCGCCTCCTCGACGATCTTGTAGTCGACGACCTTCGCCCGCCGCGCCAGGCGCTCCTGGAGTACGGACTTGTAGTCGACGGGGTGCTCGAGCGCGGCGTCGATCTGCTCGGTGAACGCGTCGACCACCACGGGCGCGACGCGGGGGAAGCCGAAGGAGAGGTAGGCCGCGCCGATGACCGCCTCGCAGACGGACGCGAGCACCCGCTCGCTGCGCGTGATCATCTCGAAGCTGCGCGTCCCGTGCTCGGGCGCCTCCGCTCGCAGCCGCTCGGGCACGCCGATCTCGAGCGCGACCTCGGCGCACGCTGCGCCACTGACCGCCTGGGCGCGCACCTTCGTCAGCGGGCCGGCACCCTTCTCCGCCAGCGTCGGATACAGGTGCGTGGAGACCGCGAGGCTCAGGACGACGTCTCCCAGAAACGCCAGCCGCTCGTACGACTGCCCGCGGTCGTCGACCCACGAGGCGTGGGTGAACGCCTGTCGCGCCAGGTCCGCCGGCAGCTCGTCGAGCAGGTCGGCAAGCGTCTCTCCGGGTCTAGGTGTCTGCGCGCTCGACATGGGCGAATACGAAGTCGGCCGCCTGGCCGACGGTGCGGATCCTCGAGGCCTCGTCGTCGGGGATGCGAATGCCGTAGGCGTCCTCGAGCTCGACGGTCAGCTCGACGAGATCGAGCGAGTCCGCCTCGAGGTCCTCCTTGAAGCGCGTCTCCTCGCCGATCCGGCCGGGCTCGATCTCGAGCTCCTCGGCGAGGTGCGCGCGGATCCTGCTCAGCACCTCTGCGCGTTCCACCTCGGGCCTCTCTCCGACCGCTGTGGGCCGTTGTCGGTCCCTCCCGTCATCCGGCGCTGACGCTACCAGCGGGCGCGGACCGCATCGCGCCGGCGGCCTCGAGCGCCGCGGCGGTCCGTTCCACCATGCGCTCGTCGACCGCACGACGCGCGAGCGAGATGGCGGCGGCGAGCCCGTCGGGCCCGAAGCTGCCATGCCCGACGACGACCGGCCGTCTGAGGCCGAGCAGGATCGCGCCGCCGACGACCTCAGGGTCGAGCCGCTCACGCAACCTCCCCACAGCGCCCCGGATCAGCAGTCCCCCGACGGTCGACACGGCACCGGAGCGGACCGCCTCGCGGATCGCCTCACGCGTCACGCGCGCGGTCGCCTCCATCGTCTTGAGCGCAACGTTGCCGGCGAAGCCGTCGGTCACGACGACGTCGACGGTTGCGCTCGGCAGGTCGAAGCCCTCCACGTTGCCCGCGAACTCGAGCGGCCCGGCGACGAGCCGCTCGTGGGCGGCGACGACGTCCGGCGTTCCCTTGCCGGGCTCGGTCCCGACCGACAGCAGTCCGACACGCGGCCGCTCGACGCCCTCGACGTGCTCCATGAACGCGGCCCCCATGTAGGCGAACTGCACGAGGTGCTCGGGACGCACCTCGACGTTGGCGCCGGCGTCGAGCAGCAGCACGCGCCCGCCCGGGAGCGGCAGCAGCGCCGCGATCGCCGGGCGGTGGACGCCCCGGATCCGCTTCAACGCGAGCGTGGCGGCGGCGAGCGTCGGGCCGGTCGCGCCGGCGCTGACGAGCGCCTCGGCACGCCCCTCCGCGACCGCGCGCGCGGCCTGGACGATCGACGCCTCGGGCCGCGAGCGCACGGCGCGCACCGGCTCCTCGTCGCCGCCGATCCGCTCCGGCGCGTCGACCACCTCGACGGCGCCACCGACCTGCCCGATCTCGGCCGCGGGGCCGAACAGCAGGACCGGCTCGCCCGAGCGGCGCGCGGCCTCGGCGACCGCGGCGGGGCCCGCGTCGGCGCCGTTAGCGTCGACCGCGATCACGGCGGGCGCTACTCGTCGTCGGTCTCGACGGCCTGAACGACGACCTGGCGGCCGGCGTAGCTCCCGCAGCTGTTGCAGACGCGATGCGGCAACCGCGGCTCGCCGCACTGCGGACAGGCGGAGACGCTCGGCGGCACGATCTTGTGCTGCGAGCGGCGCTTGTTGGTGCGCGCGTGCGACTGTCGCTGCTTCGGGACGGCCATGAGCGCGTGGAGTCTAGTCGAAGCGCAGCTCGGAGAGCTTCGCCCAGCGCGGATCGGGCGCGGGCTCGTGCTCGTGCTCCGGATCCTGGTTGAGGTTCGCGCCGCATGCGGGACAGAGGCCGCGGCACTCGTCGCTGCACAGCACCCGCGGCGGAAGCGCCAGCGCGAGCGCGTCGCGCGCCCACGAGCGCAGGTCGACGACGTCCTCGTCGACGTACGGGGAGCGCAGCTCGTCGTACCCGCCGAGCTGGTCGATCTCGCGCGCATCGACCTCGACCGGTGCGTTCGCGTCGTCGAGGCAGCGCGTGCACGGGCCGTGCAGGCGCACGTCGAAGCGCAGCCGCAGCGCGTGGCCGGTGGTCGTGTGCAAGAGGTCCAGCCGCGCGCCGACCCAATCGCCGGCGCCATACGTCTCGCCTGCGAACCGCAGCTCCTCGACCGGCACCTCGAGATCGATCGACCGGCCCTCGCCGGACGAGAGCCCGAGCGTCCCGATGTCGAAGCTCTCGACCCGCTGCGCCATGCCCACGAGGCTAGCGGCGGGACGGGCCTAGGAGACCTCGGCCTCCTCGCGGCCCTGCAACCTGTCGCGGCCGCGCTGGACGGCGGCGATGAACTTCTCGAGGTTGACCTCGAGCGTGTTCAGGATGTCGTCGGCGTAGTCCTCGGCGCCGAGCCGGATCTCGCGCTCGCGGGCGCGGGCGTCCTCGATGATCTCCTCGGCCTGACGCTCGGCCTGCTTGACGACCTCCTCGTCGGAGATCAGCTGCGACTGCTCCTCGCGCGCCTCCTTGAGGATCCGCTCGGCCTCGCGCTTGGCCTCGGCCAGCATCTCCTGACGCTCCTTGACGATCCAGCGCGCCTGCTTGATCTCCTCCGGGATCGTCGCGCGCATCTGGTCGAGGATGTCGTAGATCTCCTCCTTGTCCACGCGCACCTGGTCCGTGAGCGGCACGGGCTTGGCGTTGTGGACGGTGTCGTCCAGCTTGTCGATCAGTACCAGGACGTCCATGAAAGCCTCAGTTCGTCAGCGCTCCAGCGCTTCCTTCAAGCGGGAGGCTACCGGCGCGGGCACCAATCCGGTCAGGTCCCCCCCGAACATGGCCAGCTCCTTGACGCCGCTGGAGCTGAGGAAGCTGAACTGGGGCGCGGCCATCAGGTAGGTGCTCTCGATGTCCGGCGCCAGCTTGCGGTTGAGCTGGTTCATCTCGAACTCGTACTCGAAGTCGGATATCGCGCGCAGGCCCTTGACGACCGTCTTGGCGCCGTTCTGGCGCGCGAAGTCGACGAGCAGGTTGTCGAATGCCAGCACCTCGACGTTGCCGAGGTCGGCGACCTGCTCCTCGATGAAGGCGACGCGCTCCTCGGCGGTGAAGAGCGTCTCTTGCTTGCGCACGGGCAGGTTCACGACGCCGACGATCACGCGATCGAAGACGGCGGCCGCGCGCCCGATGATGTCGAGGTGCCCGAGCGTGACCGGGTCGTACGACCCCGGGCAGACGGCGGTTCCGCTCGTACGCTCAGCCATGGCGATGGACGGCGATGCGCGTGTCGCCGTAGGTCCGCTCGCGCAGGAGGGCGAACGGCAGCTCGAGCGGGGCGCGCTTGTTGGACTCGGTCACGATGACGGCGTCGGGCTGGAGCACGGCGGGCAACCGCTCGGCGAGCAGGGGGCCGATCCGGACGGCGGCATCATAAGGGGGGTCGGCGAAGACGAGGTCGTACGGTCGCCCCCCTTCCGCGTCGGCGAGCCATGCGAGCGCGTCGCGGCGGTGGACGCCGGCCTCGATCCCGAGCTGGTCGAGGTTGCGGCGGATCGCCGCGATCGCGGCGGGTGAGCTGTCGACGAGATCGGCCTCGGCCGCGCCGCGCGAGAGCGCCTCGATGGCGAGCGCTCCCGAGCCGGCGTAGAGGTCGAGCACGCGCGCGCCCGAGACGTCGCCGAGGATCGAGAACACCGCCTCGCGAACGCGGTCGGCGGTCGGCCGGGTCGCCGCGCCTTTCGGTGCGCCGATCCTGCGCCCCCGCAACTCCCCCGCCACGACCCTCATTACCGCGCCATCCCTCCGCCGACCGGCCAGGCGACACCGGGGGGCCCGGGGGGGGGGGGCCCCCCCCCCCCCCCCCATCACCATCCTCAAGCTGGAATCGGATCGTGGTCGGGACCGAAGCGCTCGACGATCGCGGCGCGCAGCAGCCCGTGCTCGGGCTGCTCGAGCCGTGGGTCGGCGTCCGCGATCTCGCCGGCGCGCATGCGCGCGCGCTCGAGCAGCTCGACGTCCTCTGGGAGCCGTGCGACGCGCAGCTCGGGCAGCCCGGACTGGCGCGTCCCGAGCACCTCGCCGGCGCCCCGGAGCTCCAGGTCCGTCTCGGCGAGCCGGAATCCGTCGCGCTCGTTGGCGATCGCCTCCAGGCGCGGCAGCCGCGGGTCGCCGAACAGGATGCAAAGGGACGGGTGCCCGCCACGGCCGACGCGGCCGCGGAGCTGATGGAGCTGGGACAGGCCGTAGCGCTCGGCCGCCTCGATCAGCATCACGGTCGCGTTCGGCACGTCGATGCCGACCTCGATCACGCTCGTCGCGACGAGCACGTCGGCCTCGCCGCCCGCGAACCGCCGCATCGCCTCCTGCTTGCGGGCGGCGGGCATCTGGCCGTGGATCAGCACGACCCTGTGGTCGCTCAGCTCGGTCGACCGCAGCCGCTCGGCCTCCGCCGTCGCGGCCTTCGCCTGCAGCGCCTCCGACTCCTCGACGAGCGGACAGACGACGAAGCACTGGCGTCCGGCGACGATCTCCTCGCGGATCCGCTCGTAGGCGCGGGCGCGGGCGCGGGTCCCGTCGACGACATACGTGTCGACCGGCAGCCGGCCCGCGGGCAGCTCGCGCAGGACGGTCGTGTCGAGGTCGCCGTAGGCGGTGAGCGCCAGCGTGCGCGGGATCGGCGTGGCGGTCATGTGCAGCACGTGCGGAGCCCGGCCCGCCGCCGCCTTGGCGTCGAGCGCGACGCGCTGGCGGACGCCGAAGCGGTGCTGCTCGTCGACGACGCAGACGGCGAGGTCGCGAAACGCGACCGCCTCCTCGATCAGCGCGTGGGTTCCGACGACGAGCGCCAGCTCGCCGGAGGCGAGCCGCCCGAGCAGCTCGCGACGCCGCGCGGCGGGAGTCGAGCCGGTCAGCAGCTCGACCGGCAGCATCCCGCCGACGAGCTCGTCGAGGGTGGCGAGATGCTGCTCGGCGAGCGTCTCGGTCGGGGCCATCAGCGCCGCCTGGCGGCCGTTCTCGACCGCACGCAGCATCGCGTGCAGGGCCACCGCGGTCTTGCCACTGCCGACCTCGCCCATCAGCAGCCGCTGCATCGGGCGCGGCGCGGCGAGATCTGCGTCGATCTCGGCGCATGCGGCGCGCTGGTCGCCGGTGAGCTCGAACGGAAGCGACTCGCGCCAGCGCTCGACGAGGCCGCCCGTCGGCGCGAGCGGCTCCGCCCGCCGCTCGCCGCGGTGCGCTCGCCGCCTTCCCGCGATCGCGACCTGCAGCAGCAACAGCTCCTCGAACGCCAGTCGGCGACGCCCGCCCTCGGCGTCCTCCTCACTGTCGGGGAAGTGGGCCGCAGCGACCGCGGCGGATCGGTCCGGCAGGCGCTCGGCGACGCGCAGCCATGCGGGCAGCGGCTCGACGACGTGGCGGATCGCCCCGTAGTGCTCCCAAACGAGGTTTCGGAGAGCGGCCGGCGTCAGGCCGTACGTGGCGGGATGCACGGGCACGAGCCCGACCGTGTGCACCGGCACCGCGCCCTCGCCGAGCGGCTCGTACTCGTCGACCCAGAACTCGTTGCGCTTGCGCTTGGTGCCATGGAGGAGGACGGCGGCGCCCACGCCGAGCCGCTGGGCGATCCAGGGCTGGTTCCACCAGATGGCGAGCATCGGTCCCGTGTCGTCGAACACCCGCGCCTCGACGCGCTTGCGGCGGCGGTCGCGCATCGGCCGCACCTTGACGTCGCGGACCGCGACCGCGACGGTTGCCGCCTCCCCCACGCCGACGGCCGCGACGGCTCGCACCTCGCGGCGGTCGCGGTGCGTGTGGGGCAGGTGCTCGATCAGGTCGCCGCGCGTCTCGATGCCGAGCGCGGCGAGGCCCTTCGCCAGGTGAGGCGGGGCGTCGAGGCGCTGCGCGAGCACGCTCGGGCGCGGGATCGAGCGCACGCCGGCCGCCAGCGCGGCCTCGATCGTGAGCTCCTCGGTGCTGGCGAAGGTCGTCGCTATGGCGAGGTCATAGCCGGCGAGGCGGACGGCGACCGCGCGCAAGCCCGGGCCGGAGAGCGGGAGGTGACGGTCGCATCACTCGGCGCACAGCAGCCACCACCACGTCGGCTGGCCGCCGTCGTGCAGCTCGAGCTCGACCCCGTCCGGGACGGCCGCCGCGACGCCGTCGCCGTCCAGCGGCGCGCCCGCGCCGGCGATGCACGTGAGCAGCTCCGCCCCGTCCGCGATCTCGGCGAGCGTCGCGCGCAGCGTCTGCGCCGGGTCGCCCCAGGCGATCAGCTCGTCGCCGCGATAGCCGATCGCGTCGCCGACGCGGAAGCGCCCCTCCGGGTCGTCCTTCGCCGCCTCGGCGACCCCACCGACGGCGAGCGCGGCCGTCGCCTGCGCAACCGCGTCGGCGTTCGTTGCGGAGTCGCCGTCGGCGGCGAAGGCGACCAGGGCGGCGAGGCCCTCCTGCGGCGCACGCGTCGGCACGACTCGAACCGGGCGGTCGGCGAGCTTCGCGGCCTCCTCGGCGGCCATGATCACGTTCGGGCTGTTCGGCAGCACGAGCACCTCATGGCCGTCGGCCCGCTCGATCGCCGCCAGCAGCTCGCTGGTCGACGGGTTCATCGTCCGGCCGCCCTCGAGCACCTCGGCGCCCAGCTCCTCGTAGAGCGCTCGCATTCCCGCGCCCGTCGCGACCGCGACGATTGCGCACGCGGCACGCGGCGCCGACCGCTCCGTCAGGCGGGCGTTGCGCTCGTCGACCTGCTCGCGCATGTCGGCGACCTCGCGCCGGGAGACCTCGCCGTGCTCGGCGAATAGGGCGATCGCAGCGTCGGGCTCGTCGGTGTGGACGTGCACCCGCAGCGCCTCGCGATCGCCGACGACGAGCACGCTGTCGCCGATCCGCTCGAGCGCCGGGACGAGCGACTGCCCGTCGAGGTCCGCGCCAATGACGGCGAAGTTGGTGCAATAGCGGTATGTCGAGGACTCGTGCTGAACCTCGTGCATCGACTGCGGCGCGGCCTCCTGGTGGGGCAGATCGATGCTCTCGCGCCCGCGCAAAGCGGCGACCACGCCGGCGACGATGACCGTGAGCCCGTAGGCCCCGGCGTCGACGACGCCCGCCTCCTTGAGCGCCGCGAGCTGATCGGGCCCGCGCTCGACCGCGTCCTGCGCCGCCTCCAGCGCGCGCTCGAGCACCTCCGCCAGCAGCGCATCCTGCTCCTCGGCGGTCGCGTTGGCCCCCAGCCTCGTCGTCTCCATGTGCGCGATGTCGTGCGCGACGCGGTGGGCCATCGCGCGCACCGCGCTCAGCATCGTCCCCTCGGCGGGGTCGCGCACCGAGTCGTAGGCGGCGTCGGCGGCACGCGCGAACGCGGCCGCGACGAGGACCGGGTCGACGAGCTCCCCGGGACGTGAGGCGAGCTCCTCGGCCGCCCCGCGCACGATCTGCGACAGGATCACGCCGCTGTTGCCGCGCGCCCCCAGCAGCGCCGCCCGCGCCACCGCCGAGACGACCTGCTCGCGCCCGATGTCGTCGAGCGGCTGACCGTTCATCACGTTCAGCTCCTCCATCACGGCGCGCATCGTCATCGCCATGTTGTCGCCCGTGTCCCCGTCCGCGATCGGAAACACGTTCAGGTCGTTGACCTCGCCACGCCGGCTCTCCAACTCCGCCAGCGCCGCCGCCACCACGCGGCGAAACCGCATCAAGCTCTCGTCAGGCACGGGCCATTTCTACACTGCCCGGCAGCTACGTTTCACCCAAGGCCGCCTGAGGGCGTGCAGGCCAAGGACGCAGGGAGCCCATAGGGCGCCAGCCCATGGGCTCCCGAGGACGCCGGCATGTGCGTCGTCAGGCGGCCTTGGTGACTTTGCCGGCCTTGAGGCAGCGAGTACAGACGTACTCACGCGACGGATGGCCACCGGCGTCGATCCGGACCTTCTGGAGGTTCGGGTTGAAGCGCCGCTTGGTCGCGACCATCGAATGGCTCCGGCTATGCCCGAAGGCAGGACCCTTGCCGCATGAATAACAGACCTTGGGCACGGCGCGGAAGGGTATAGCACCGGGGGGGGGGGGCGCCCCCCCCCCGCACCCCCGGGCGGATAGGAACCGGGGGCTCGCGCCCCCTGGACCCCCGCGACGACTGGCCGGTGGCTGGCGGGCCGGGGCTCGCGCGCCGTGGCGACTGGCCGGTGGCTGGCGGTCAGCTGGCGAGGTCGGCGCGCATGCGGGCCATCTCGAGCACGGCGCGGGCGGCGTCCTCGCCCTGGTGGCGCTTGCCGCCGCCGGTGCGCGCGAGAGCCTGCTGCATGTCGTCGACGGTGAGCACGCCGAAGGCGCAGGGGACGCCGGTGTCGAGCGAGACGCGCGCGATGCCGGCGGCCGCCTGGGCGCAGACGAAGTCGTAGTGATCGGTCTCGCCGCGGATGACCGCGCCGAGGCAGGCGACGCCGCTGTAGCGACCGGACTCGGCCAGGTACTTGGCGGCTAGGGGCAGCTCGAAGGCGCCGGGGACGTCGTAGACCTCGACCTCGCCGCCGACCCCCGCGAACGTCCGCGTCGCGCCGTCCACGAGGCGCTCGGCGAGCTCCCCGTAGAAGCGGCCGACGGCGATCGCCCAGCGGTCAGCCATCGGCCGGTCGCCCGCCGCGCCCCGCGTCGCGCTCGCGATCGTGGCGGCGCTCGGCGGCGATCATCTCCTCGTCGAGCGCGAGGCCCTGGTGGTGGAGCAGGTGCCCGAGCTTGCTCGCCTTCGTGCGCAGGTACTCCTCGTTGTGCGGGTTCGGCTCGTGCTGGATCGGGACCTGGTCGGTCACGCGCAGCCCGTAGCCCTCGAGGCCGACGATCTTCTTCGGGTTGTTGGTCAGCAGGCGGATCGAGCTGAGGCCGAGATCGACGAGGATCTGCGCGCCGATGCCGTAGTCGCGCAGGTCGGCGGGCAACCCGAGCTCGAGGTTGGCCTCGACCGTGTCGCGACCCTGCTCCTGGAGCCGGTAGGCGCGCAGCTTGTTGAGCAGGCCGATCCCGCGCCCCTCCTGCGAGAGGTACAGCAGCACGCCGCTGCCCTCCTTCTCGATCCGCGCGAGCGCATCCTCGAGCTGCTGCCCGCAGTCGCAGCGCAGGGAGTGGAAGACGTCGCCGGTCAAGCACTCGGAGTGGACGCGGACGAGCACGTCGTCGGCGCCCGCGACCTCGCCCTTGACCATCGCCATGTGGTGCTTGTCGTCCACGAGCGACCGGAAGCCGACGGCGCGGAACTCGCCGAACGAGGTCGGCAGGCCGGTTTCGACCACGCGCTCCACGAGCTTGTCGTGGCGGCGGCGGTAGGCGATCAGGTCGGCGATCGTCACCATCCGCAGCCCGTGGCGCTCGCAGTAGCCCGTCAGGTCCGGGACGCGCGCCATCGTGCCGTCGTCGTTGAGGATCTCGCAGATCACGCCGGCGGGATTCAGTCCTGCCAGGCGCGCGAGGTCGACCGCCGCCTCGGTGTGCCCGGTGCGCTCGAGCACTCCGCCCGGCTTAGCCTTGAGCGGGAACATGTGGCCGGGCTGGACGAGGTCCGCGGGCCTGCTGCGCGGGTCGACGGCGACTTGGATCGTCCGCGCGCGATCGTCGGCGGAGATCCCGGTGGTCACGCCGTCGCGAGCCTCGATCGTCGTCGTGAACGCGGTGCCGAGGCCGGACTCGTTCTTCGCCGGCAGCAGGTCGAGGCCGAGCTCGTCACAGCGCTCGGGGGTCAGCGCGAGGCAGATCAGCCCGCGTCCCTCCTTCGCCATGAAGTTGACGCTGCCCGGGGTGGCGAACTGCGCGGCGAGGACCAGGTCGCCCTCGTTCTCGCGGTCCTCGGCGTCGACGACGACGACCATCCGGCCGGCCCTGACGTCCTCGAGCGCCTCCTCGATCGTGCTGAACTGCGTGCTGTTCACGGCGCCTCCACGGTATGGGGAAAGAGCTTCTCGACGTATTTCGCGAGCACGTCGACCTCGAGATTGACGGACCGCCCCGGCGCGAGCGAGCCGAGCGTGGTGCGCTCGAGGGTCTCCGGTATCAGCGAGACCTCGAGCGCCTCCTCGTCGACGGCCGCGACCGTCAGCGAGACCCCGTCGATCGCGATCGAGCCCTTCTCGACGACGTAGCGCAGGACGTCCGCCGGCGCATGAACGCGAACGACGCGTGCGAAGCCGTCGTCGGTCATGGATTCCACGCTGCCGATGCCATCGACGTGACCCTGGACGACATGGCCGCCAAGCCGGCCGTCCACACGCAGCGGCAGCTCGAGGTTGACGCTGTCACCGGGCGCGAGCGGGCCGAGCGACGAGCGGCGCAGGGTCTCGGCCATCACGTCGGCACGGAAGCGATCCGCCTCGACGGCGCGAGCGGTCAGGCAGACGCCGTTGACCGCGACGGAGTCCCCGTCGGACAGCTCCGCCGCCAGTGGCGTCGCGACCGCGATCCGCGCGCCGCCGGGATCGCGCTCCACGTCGACAACCGCGCCGATCGCCGCGACGAGGCCCGTGAACATCAGCTCACCACTCGCGCAGCCGCGCCGTGATCAGCACGTCCTCGTCGATCCGCTCGACGTCGGTGTGGACGGCGCGCACGGCATCGCCGATCCGCTCGACGCCCTCGCCCTCGATCGCCGCGCGCGCCTCCTTGCCCCCGGCCAAGATCGGCGCCACGAACATCCGCGCCTCGTCGATCTCGCCCGCCTCGAGGAAGGACCCCGCGAGATGCGGGCCGCCCTCGAGCAACAGCGACTGCACCTCGCGGGCGCCGAGCTCGTCGAGCGCGCTGCGCACGCGCGCCGGCTCGTTCTCCCCGGTGGTGACGATCACCTCGACGCCCGCGTTGCGCAGCGCGTCCGTCGAAGTGCGCTTGGCCGCGCGCGAGCAGACGAGGACCAAGGGCACCTCGGCCGCGCTGCGGACGAGCTGCGAATCGAGCGGCAGGCTGGCCTCGGAGTCGAACACGACCCGCCGCGGTTGGCGGGCGACGCCGTCTATGCGGGCCGTCAGCAGCGGGTCGTCGGCAGTCGCGGTGTGGATGCCGACGGCGACGGCGTCGCAGTCAGCGCGCCAGCGGTGGGCGCGCCTGCGGCTCGACTCGCCCGAGATCCACTGCGAGTCGCCGCTGCTGGTCGCGACCTTGCCGTCGAGCGTCATCGCCGACTTGAAGATCACCAGCGGCCGGCCGGTGCGAGCGTGCTTGCGAAACGGCTGGTTGAGCAGCCGCGCCGCCTGCGCCGCCTCGCCGTCCATGACGTCGACGGCGATGCCCTCGTCGCGCAGGATGCCGAGGCCGCGCCCGGCAGCCTTGGCGGTCGGGTCGTCGGAGGCGACGACGACGCGCACGATCCCCGCGGCCACGATCGCGTCGGTGCAGGGCGGCGTCCTGCCCTCGTGGCAGCACGGCTCAAGCGAGACGTAGAGCGTCCCCCCGGCCGGGTCCTCCGAGCAGTCGGCGAGCGCGACGCGCTCGGCGTGGGGCTCGCCGGCGCGGACGTGGAAGCCCTCGCCGAGCGTGCGCCCCTGCTTGACGACGACGGCGCCGACGAGCGGGTTGGGGCTGGTCGTACCGAGGGCCATGGCGGCAAGCTCGACGGCTCGCCGGAGGTGGCGTGCGTCTTGCTCGGTGGCGGTGGTCGAAGCCATTTGGGGGGTGCCGGCGAGCGGTGCTGACTCGCGAGTCGACTCTACCAATGGGGCGGTGGTGGGCCGGGATGCGATGGATCGCAAACGGAGCTCCGTTCCTAACGCTCCTCTTGCGATCCATCGCATCCCGGCAGGAGCGTGGGCGGTTGACGGCGAGGGAGCCGGCGTGGGTGGTGGTGGTGCGGGGGAGCGCGGGGTCCGACTGGTGGGGCGCCTATCGTGGCGCGGCTCGATGGAGGCTCGCGTCACCCCCACCCCCGCTCGCTCGCTGCCGGATTGGCCGGGGGATCGGCCGCTGCGAGAGTGGCAGGGTGAGGCGTTGGGGAGGGTGTTGGAGGCGCCGGAGGGCGATTTCCTGGCTTCGGCGACGCCGGCGGCGGGGAAGACGACGTTCGGGTTGAAGGTGGCGCACGAGCTACTGCGGCGGGGCTTGGTCGGGCGGGTTTGCGTGGTGGCGCCGACGACGCATATCTGCCGGCAGTGGGCGGCGGACGCGGGGCGGCATGGGATCGACTTGGAGCCGAACCGGCCGAACGCGGACGGGCCGGAGCCGGGCGATCGGCATGGCGTGGCGGTGACCTACCAGACGGTTGCGGCGGGGCCCGCCGCTCACCGGAGCGCGTGCGTGGCGCGGCGGACCCTGCTGATCGCCGACGAGCCGCATCACATGGGCGAGCTGGCGGCGTGGGGACAGAGCGCGACGCTGGCGTTCGCGCGCGCCGGCATGCGGCTGCTGCTGTCGGGCACGCCGTTTCGCTCCGACAACGCGGCGATCCCGTGGGTGCGCTACGACGACGACTCGCTGAGCGCCGCCGACTACTCCTACTCGTACACCGATGCGCTCGTCGACGGCGTCTGCCGGCCGATCACCTTCCTCACCTACGGCGGCGAGATGGAGTGGGTGTCCGACGGCCAGGAGCGGCGGTTCGACTTCGACGTCGTGCTGCCGCGCCAGGAGCAGGCGCGGCGCCTGCGAACCGCACTCGATCCCGACGGCGACTGGATCGGCGAGGTGCTACGCGACGCCGACGCGCGGCTGTCCGACTGCCGTGCGGGCGGGCATCCCGACGCGGGCGGGCTGGTCGTCGCCGCCGACAAGGAGCACGCGCGGCGGCTCGCGGGACGGCTCGCGACAGTGGCCGGCGAGCCACCGGCGATCGTCACGTCCGACGACCCGGGCGCCTCGGCGGCGATCGACCGCTTCGCGGCGGGATCCGAGCGCTGGCTGGTGTCGGTGCTGATGGTCAGCGAGGGCGTCGACATCCCACGGCTGCGCGTCGGCGTCTACGCCACCGCCGCGCGCACGGAGCTGTTCTTCCGGCAGGTCGTCGGGCGCTTCGTCCGCCGCACGCCGACGCCGGCGCGGCAGATGAGCTTCCTGCTGCTGCCGGCCGACCCGCAGCTCAAGCGGCTAGCCGCCGAGATCGAGGCGGAGCGCCGCCATGCGCTCGCCCTGCAGCCCGACCTCGAGGAGCGCGACGCACCGGTCGAGCGATCGCCGTCTGGCGACGGGTTCGTGGCGCTGTCTTCGAGCGCCCATCTCGACGACGTGATCCTGTCCACCACCCGCCCGGGCGACGCGCTGCACCTCTTCGCCGACGAGGACCGCCCGACGTTCGCCACGTCGACGATCACGGTGCCCGATGCGGTGGCGGACGAGGCCGATCCCGAGCCCGAGCCCGCATACCGTCGCCGCGAGCGGCTGCGCGAGCGCCGGGCGATGCTCGTCGCAGAGGTCGCGCGCGCGAGGCGCGAGGAGCACCGCGTCGTCAACACGCGCGTCAACCGCGCCGTCGGCGTCCGCTCGGTCCGCAATGCCACCAACGAGCAGCTCGAGCGCAGCATCGCCGCACTCGAGGCGGAGCTGCGCCGCTGAGGCTCAGCGCATCGAGGACAGGAACTGATCGCCCGCGAGCTGGCGGGCGCTGAAGCGCCCTCGCGGCCAGCCGTTGACGTAGCCGCGCGGCTGGCGGACCCAGCTGGTCGCGTAACGGGCGTGCATGAGCGCGCCCTGCTCCCACCAGGTGCCGATCGGCAGCGGTCCGCCGTTGCAGGAGCCACCGGAGTAGCCCGGACGGCCGATGTAGAGGTAGGCGTCGACCTTCGGGTGGTCGGTCCTGGTGGTCGGCGGCGGGCCGAGACCGCGCCGCAGCGGGTGGCAGAAGACGGTCACGCGCCGCCAGACGTACGGGTCGCGGCTCAGTACGCGCTTGTAGTGCACCGGGCCGCGGCCGTTGGTGGCGGTGTTGACGACGAACGGCTTGCCGCCGACGCGGCGCGAGATGTCGCGACCATGCCTGACGTTGGCAGCGGTCCAGTCGTCGTGGGTGACGTTGAGCATGAACCCGCGCACCTTGTGGATGCCGATGTAACGGAGCTGCTTGGCCGTGCGGCGAGCTGGCTCCCAGTCGGAGGCGCCGGCCTCGAGGTAGATCGTCGCGTTCGGGAGCTTGGAGAGCACGTCGACGCCGTAGCGCAGCACGTTCAGGCGCGCGCGGCGGCGGCTCTTGGCGAGGCAGTCGACGGTGCCGAGCGAGTCCGGCTCGAAGCCGATCACCACGCGCGCGTCACCGATGCCGCGGGCGAAGTCGTCGTACCAGCGCATGGTGCGCACGTCCTCGCGGCGACCGCCCGCCATGTAGCGGCTGTGACACGCCTTGCCAAGGTGGCGCAGCGTGACGATCTGGGGCACCGAGCCGAGCTGCTCGGCCTGGGCGCGCTCGACGTAGCTGCGTGCGGCGCCCGCCGTGCCGCCCCGCTGGTCGTCGTTCCAGCGCCCGAACCAGCGGAACTGCGGCTGCAGCGCGACCTTCGCCATCAGCGCGGCCTTGCCACGCTCGCCCCGCCGGACGTACTTCTCGTACTGGTGGTACTGGTGGCTCCAGGTCTTGTCGACGAACCAGCTCAGCCCCTCGAGCGGGTTCGGCGACCGCGGGGCGACCCCGCGCGGATCGACCGTCTGAGCCGAGGCGCCGGGAGCCGCCAGGACCGCGCACGCCCCCCCCCAGGCGGCCGCG
>JBBECV010000019.1:0-23122 GCA_040881635.1 Thermoleophilaceae bacterium | reverse complement strand
CGCCTGGGGGGGGGCGTACAGGAGGGACCGGAACGGGCTGTGGCCGAAGAGGCTGGGCATCGAGAGAAGGGTCGGGAACGTGCGCCGCCCCCTGCCCCGACTATCGACATCCGAACGCCGATCTTGAGCGCTCGCTCGTCAGCTGGCGAGCGACTCCTGCTGCGCCTTGGTGTCCGGGGCCTCGATGTAGGGCTGCTGCTCGTCCTGGTTCTCCTCCTCGTGGTACGCCGACTCGGCGTTGACGGCCCAGAGGTCGTGGTCGGAGCCCTTGAGGAGGTTGTCGACGGCCCGCATGGCAGTGAGCATCGAGTGGTCGGAGTTGTTGTAGCGGTGGAGGCCGTTGCGGCCGACCTGCTGCAGGTTCTCGACACCGTCGAGCCAGCCGCGGATCGTGACGATCCGGTCGGAGTAGTCCATGTCGTACATCGGGTAGGCCTTCGGCACGCGCGTGGCGAAGCCGAACTCGAGCTTGTCGCGGGTGGCGAGCCCGAGCTGCTCGAGCTCCTTCATCCCGAGCTCGACGAGCTTGTCGTCGTCGGTCTCCCAGAGCTCGTCGCCGGCGAAGCAGAAGTACTCCATGCCGATGCACGCCTTGCTCGGGTCGGGCACCATCCACGGGCTCCAGGAGCGGAAGTTCTGGATGCGGCCGACCTCGACGTCGGGCTCGTGGATGTAGATCCAGTTGTCCGGAAACAGGTCCTCGCCGTCGAGCACCAGCGAGATCGTCAGGAAGTCGCGGTAGCGCAGGCCCTTGGCGGCGGCGACGACCTCGGGCTTGGGGTGCGGGTCGGCCATGCCGACGACGTTGCGCAGCGGCAGCGACGAGATCACCTGGTTGGCCTCGTACTCCTTGCCTGCGGCGATCACCTTGCTGACGCGGCCATCCTCGACCACCAGCTTCTCGACCGGCGTGCTCATCAACACCTGACCGCCGAGCCTGCGGATGTCGTCGGTCATCGTCTCCCACATCTGGCCGGGGCCGTAGCGGGGGTAGTTGAACTCGGAGATCAGCGTCTTGATCTTGTTGTCCTTGTTGCCGAAGAAGGCCGACTTCGCGGCACTGAAGAACGACAGTCCCTTGATCCGCTGCGCGGCCCACTCGGCACGGATCTCCGACGTCGGCACGCCCCACACCTTCTCGGTGTAGGACTTGAAGAAGAGGTCGAACAGACGCCGGCCGAAGCGGTTCGACACCCACTGCTCAAAGGTGTCCTCGCGGCCCTTCGGCTTCAGCCAAGCCCAGAAGTAGGACAGCGTCGCGCGCGTGAGCTCGATCGGGCCGAGCTTCTTGATCACGTCCGGGCCGCGCAGCGGGTAGTCGAGGAACTTCTTGTTCCAGTAGATGCGCGACATGCGCGGGCGCTTGAGGAACTCCTCGCGCATGATCTCGTGCCAGAGGTCGTCGACCTCCTTCACCTTCGTGAAGAAGCGGTGGCCGCCGAGATCGAAGCGGTACTCGCCCCCCGGGCCCTCGCGAACCTCCGTCTTGGCGATGCCGCCGACCTGGTCCTCGGCCTCGAAGACGATCACCGGCAATCCCCGCTTGGCAAGCAGGTAGCCGGCGGTCAGGCCGGCCGGGCCGCCGCCGATGATCAGCGTCGGCGTCTCACGCAGTCCTGGAGTCGCCGGCTCGGTCGCCGGGGTGCCGCTGTTGGGGCTATCGCTCACTCGTATCGCTCGCTTTGTCGGAGGTCTTCGTGTAGAGGACGCCTCTCACCCCGATCCGGCCCGACCGCCTGTAGAAGGGCGGCACCGCGGTCTCGTATGTGAAGCGCTTGTCGAGCTCGAGCGCCCGTCCCCACTGAGCCGCCCGCCTGCGGACCAGCTCCGTCCAGGGCGCGTCCCAATCGCCGATGTTGGTCGTGACCGGATAGACGAGCAGCACTCGCTGCGAGCGCGGCAGCCTATCAAGCAGTGGCTTGAGGTTCCTCTCGGGAGTCGCACGCTCCAGCCGCTCCTGGACGTCGCGCCAGTCCATGACGCCCTTGGTCTGCACCTCACCGAGCTGCGTCGCCTCGACCAGGTCGCCCTGGAGGCCGCCCGGAAGGTGGTAGTGCATCAGCGGGGCCTGCTCGGGCTGCAGGGTCACCACCAGGTCCCCGGGCTGGAGGCGGCCCTGTAGCGACGCGGCGAGCTCGGCGGCGTTCGACTTGTTGTCGAGGCCGCCGCTCTGGGTGACCCCCCAGACGACGAAGACGATCGCGAACGCGGCGAGGCCCAGGGTCCCGGCGCGGGCGAGCCCGAGCGCGGCGATGATCAGGATCGGCCCGAGCGCGACGCCGAGGTAGCGCGTCGTCCAGGCGGGCGAGATCTGCGAGAAGAGCCAGGCGACGGCGAGCGTCGACACGGCGACCCCTGCGGCGACCAGCAGCGCCCGGCGCTCGCGGTCCTGCGTGCGGCCAGCGAGGATCGCCGCGATGCCCGAGCCGGCGGCGAGCACGAGCGCCACGGTCACCGTGCCACCGCCCAGGAGCGCCTTCGAGACCTGGATCGCGACGCCGAAGCGCGGCGGGTTCAGCCATGGGGCGCCGGTGTGCGCCGCCTGGTAGAGCAGCGCCGGCATCCACGGGAGGTAGAGCACGAAGGCGACGCCGAAGCCGATCGCCCCGTCCCTCAGCAGCGGGCCGCGGTCGTCGCTCTGACTCCACAGCGCCGCGAACGTCAGCACCGCCCCCGCGGTGAAGAAGATCCCCCAGCTGTGCGTGTACAGCAGGGCCGCCAGCAGCACCGCGAACAGCGGCAGGTAGCGCCGGTCGCGGTAGGCGTAGACGTGCAGGAAGGCAGCGGTC
Organism: Thermoleophilaceae bacterium; assembly: GCA_040881635.1. Classification (GTDB taxonomy): domain Bacteria; phylum Actinomycetota; class Thermoleophilia; order Solirubrobacterales; family Thermoleophilaceae; genus JAAYBF01. Next base: position 20,333 of record JBBECV010000019.1, on the reverse strand, counting down.
GCGACCAGGCTCAGGACGACCATCAGCGAGTACATCCGCGTCTCCTGCGCGTACGCGGTCAGGAACGGGTTGACCGCCCCGAGCGCCGCGCAGAACAGTCCGGCACGACGGCCGAACAGCGACCAGCCGGCCCATAGCCCGCCCGGGATCGCGAGCAGCGCGATCGCCACCGACAGCCCCTGCGTGTCCGCCGGCCCGTTGCCGAGGAGCTCCATCCAGCCGTGGAGCAGCATGTAGTAGAGCGGCGGCGAGCCGTCCTGGCGCAGGACGCCGGGGATGTCCAGGAACGGCTGCGAGGCGATGCCGATCGAGAGCCCCTCGTCCATCCACAGCGAGGCGCCGAGCGAGCGCGTGCGCAGGTAGAGCGACAGCAGCGTCAGCGCCCCGACCAGAAGCGTGATCGCGACCGGCCCCGTCGGGAGCGAGTCAAGGCGCGGGAGGGAGCGCGTGCGAGCTGCGACCGTGGCCATCGCGGGAAGCCTAATCAGCGCGAGGACGCCAGGGCGGGGGTCGTCGGGGCCGGCTCGACCCGCGGCGCGCCGGGGGCCGCGGCCGGGCAGCGGCGGCCGCGGGCGTCGGCACGCGGCGCGGTCCAGACCAGCCAGCGGCCGTCGGCGGCGACCTGGCGGAAGCGGTCGTCGGTGACGTGGATGACGAGCGGCCCGTCGGGGATCGTGTGCGTGCGGAAGGCGACGCCGGGCGGTGGCGTGCCCTCGAGCGCGCGCACGTCGACGCCGTGGATGCCGAGCTCGTAGGCGACCATTTGGGTCTGGAACGGGCCGCTGTAGACGGCGCCGCAGGCGAGCAGCCGATCGCGCCCCCCAGCCGCGTCGATCGCGTCGTCGAGCGTGTGCCAGAGGCTCGCCTCGTAGCGCAGCTCGTCGAGCGTCACGGCGACGTTGTCGGCCTTGTCCTCCACGACAGGCCAGGCGATCGCCAGTCCAGCGAGGAAGGCCGCTACCGCCACGGCGAGGCCGGCTCGGCGGCCGCCCGCCCAGCGCTCGCCCGCGAGCTGGAGGCCCTGGAGGGCGCGCGCGACGCCGATCCCCCCGAGGACGCAGAGCACGGCGGTGGTGACGATCAGATAGCGCTGGTTGCCGGCGTAGCCGCCCTCCGTCATCGCCGCCACGAGCGCCAGCCACGCGAGCCCGATCCCGGCCAGGAACAGGATCGCTCCCTGCGCGCGGGCACGAGCCCAGGCGATCGCCGCGGCCGCCAGGCCGGCGAGCCCCGCCACCTCGAGCGCCCACACCGTCCGGCGGTGGAAGCGCTCGATCACCTCGAGGCCGGGATGGGCCGCGTACGCCGCGCTGCCCGGGTTGGGATTGTTGGCACGGCTGGACGCTCGCAGCGCGTCGCCCGAGCCCCACAGCTCCGGGCCGAACCACAGCGCGGGGATCAGCGCGGCGAACCCGACCATGCGCAGCCGCAGGCGGGGCTCGCGCAGCCACAGCCAGAGGCCGTAGAGCCCGAGGAACGGCCACGCCTCGGGACGCAGCAGCGCGGCGGCGACAGCCAGGTAGAGGGCGTGGTCGCGGCGACCGTCGAGATGGCGCTCGAACGCCCACAGCCCGAGGCCGGCGAGCAGCGCCTCGGAGTTGCCGAGCGCGGCGTCGCGGATGTACTCGAACGTGGTGGCGAGGAACAGCGCGGCGAACACGCCCGCGACGGCGCCGGCGATCCCGCCGCCGGTGAGCCGGTGAGCGAGCCGGAACGACATCGCGAGCGCCAGCAACGCGCCCGCGCGGGCGATCCAGATCCAGAGGTATGGCGCGACGTCGGCCCCGAGGAGCGCGAACGGCGTCGTGAAGAGGACGGGCAACGGCTTCCACGACGGGCCGCCCGTGGTGACCAGGTCGAGATGGACGATCTCGCGTCCCCACATGATCCAGGCCCACGGGTCGTAGGTCGGCGCCGAGGGGAACAGCAGCGTCAGCGCCGACAGCGCCAGGCATGCGGCGATCACCGGCAGCATCGGCGCGGAGCCGCGAGCGCCGGCCGCCTCGGCGTCGGCCCCCGAAGCGCCCGTCGGCGCCGCGCCGCCGGGCGCGTCGTCACGCGGGCGCGCCAGCTGAGGCCGTGATGCGAGGCGACTCACGCTCGCTCCCTCAGGCGCTGCTCGCCTCGAGGCGAGCAGCCTGGCGCAGCCGCGCCCAGCCGCCGTACCGGGTCACCAGGACGACGAGCCCGACGACCGTGATCGGGACGTAGAGGACGAAGCGCAGCAGCAGCAGGTAGGTGACGGCGACCGACCCCGCGGCACCGAGCGCCTTCGCACCGAACGCGACGGCCGCGTCGAACGTGCCGATCGAGCCCGGCGCCGCGGGCAGTGCCGCCACGAAGTTGGTCAGCGCGACGAGGTAGAGCGCGCCGGAGGTGCTGATGTCGAGGTCGATCGCGCGGGCGGCGGCGAGGTAGACGCCGCCCTCGAGCATCCACAGGAGGAACGTCACGCCGAGCAGGACAGCGCCACGGCGGTTGACGAGCGCTCGCGGGGCGTGCGCCAGCGGGCGCACGACCTCGAGCAGCCGGCGCAGGCCACCCCGGCGGTGGATCGCCCATGCCACTACGCAGCCGAGCGCGACCGCGGCGAAGCCGATCCCGGCGATCAGCAGCGGCTCGTCGGTCGGCACCACGTCGCCCTCGAGCACCAGGTAGACCGTCAGCACGAAGATCACGACCAGCGCGATGGCGTCGAGCAGCCGCTCGGCCACGATCGTCCCCAGCAGCCGGCGCTTGCCCGCGCCGGTGCGCCCGTCGAGCAGCAGCACGCGCAGCGCCTCGCCGGCACGCGCGGGCAGCACGTTGTTGCCCATGTAGCCGACGGTCGAGAGCGCGTAGCAGTCCTTGCGCGAGGCCTCGATCCGAGTCAGGCCCAGGATCGCGTGCCAGCGCTCGGCGCGGACCACCGTCGCGACGGCGTAGAGGGCGATGGCGGCGGCCAGCCAGACGATCGCGTCGCCGCCCGAGGGGATCTCGGGAGCGTCCTGGCGTAAGGCCCACCAGACGACGGCCGCCAGCGCTATGACGGATACGAGTGCCTGAAATAGCGCGAAGCGTCTGTTCATCGGTCGACCACGGTCGCCACGCACCGGCCGCACCGGCTGCGCGCCGAGGGCCTTCGCGCCCGAGAAGGGCACTGTACCCGGCAGGGGAACGGGGCCTCGCAGCCCCGTCGAGAGGCGTCAAGGTAGCAGGCGAACCGCCCGCAGCAGCCAAGCGTTCACTACCCTGCGCCGTCGATGACGACCCGCGCGACCCTCCTCGCGGTGCTGTGCGCGCTCGTCGCGGCCCCCGGCTGCGGCGACGACGACGGCCCGCCCTCCAGCAGCCAGCCCACCGAGACCGTGACGACCGCGGAGCCCGCACCGTCGGAGACCCTCGCGTCGCAGGACAAGCGCGGGGAGGCGCTCGCCTGCATCCGCGACGAGAAGGGCATCGAGGCCGAGCCCGTCGGGGCGAAGGAGATCCAGATCGGCGCCCCCGGCGAGGACCCGCGGATCGAGTTCTTCCAGTCGTCGCTGGAGGCGGAGGGCGAGCAGTTCGAGGGCCGCGCCGAGGGCGCGGAGCAGATCGGCGCCGCGCACCTGTACGTGCGCGAGGCGCCCGAGTCGCTACTAGAGGACCTGGAGGACTGCCTCAATGATCAGTAGCCACGCCGACGGCGGCACACGGCTGAGCCGCCGCCGCCTGCTGCAGGCGGCCGGCGTCGCCGGCGCCGGAGCGATGCTGCCCGTCGCCGCGGGCTGCGCCGGCGACGCGCAGGGCGACGGCGGCGTCGAGAACGTCGTCCTGATCGTGATCGACAGCCTGCGCCCCGACCACGTGGGCGCCTACGGCGCCCCGCGCGTGCAGACCCCGAATCTCGACGCCCTGGCGGCGAAGGGACTGCGCTTCAACCGCGCTTTTCCGGAGGCGCTGGTAACCGTGCCGGCACGCCGCTCGATCTTCACCGGACGGCGAATATTCCCCTACCGCGACTTCGAGCCCGTCGCGGACCTCGGCATCAGCCCCGGCTGGACCGGAATCGAGAACCTCGACGAGACGCTGATGCGCACGCTCAAGGACGCCGGCTACTACACCGTCCAGGTCACCGACAACCCGCACACCGGCTTCACCCAGTCGTACCGCCCGTTCCGCGAGCGCTGGGACACGTTCGTGCCGATCAAGGGCCGCACCGGCACGCTCAACCCGCCCGAGACGGTCTCCGACGCCGAGGTGCGCCGGTGGTTGCCGGAGGCGCTCCAGGACAGCGAGCGCTACACCGCCGGGATGAAGAAGAACCTGGCGAACACCGGCTACGGCCGCGACGACTCTCAGAGCGACGCGGCACGGGTCTTCAGCGAGGCGGGCGACCAGCTCGCCGGCGCGGTGCGTCGCGGGCGGCCGTTCGCGATGGTGGTCGACTGCTTCGACCCGCACGAGCCCTGGAGCGCGCCGCCGGAGTACATCGACCTCTACGGCGATCCCGAGTACGAGGGCCCGGAGATCGCCGTCGTCGAGTACGGCAACAAGGGCTACATGTCGATCGACGAGCAGCGCCGGCTGTACGCCAACTACGGCGCCGCGGTGACGATGACCGACCACTGGCTCGGCAAGTTCCTCGACCGCTTCCACGATCTCGGACTCCAGGACAACACGGCGATCGTGCTGCTCTCCGACCACGGCGTGCTGCTCGGCGAGCGCGGCTGGGTCGGGAAGATCCCCGGCGAGCTGCACCCCGAGATGGCGCAGGTGCCGTTCGTGATCGTCCGCCCCGACGGCAGCCGCGCCGGCGAGGCCGACGACTACTTCGCCTCCACCCAGGACGTCGCGCCGACGATCCTCTCGATGCTCGGCCACGACACGCCGGGTTGGATGGACGGCGCCGACCTGTCGGCGCTGCTCGACGGCCAGCAGCCGCCCGCCCGCGACTTCCACTACGGCGGGATGTTCAACCGCTACTTCGTGCGCACCGACCGCTGGGTGCTGCTCGGCGACACCCTCGGCGGCAACCGCAAGCTCTACGACCTGACGCTCGACCCGCACGAGCATGACGACGTCTGGGACAAGAGCCGCGAGAACCGCCAGCTCGCCGACGACATGTACGAGCAGCTGCTCGACGAGGTCGGCGGATCGCTGCCCTACTACGACCAGGCGATGCTCGAGCGCAAGCTCGAGCGCGAGCGCGAGCGCACCGGCTTCGTCGACCCCACGCCCCCCAAGTGATGCCGTCGGGGTGGCTACCGCCCCATGAGGGCGAGGCCGGCGGGGGTGACCTCGTAGACGGCGATGCTGTTGGCGCCCGGGCGTAGGGAGCTGGGCGGGACGAGGGCGGAGAGGAGCTGGCCGCCGCCGGTCGCGAGCTCGAACGTGTTGGAGACGGCGCGGATCGTGCCGTTGACGGCAATGGCGAGGTCACGCCGGTCCTCGATGCCGGAGACGCGCCCGGTCACCCAGATCGGCACGACGGGTCCATCCGGGTCGACGTCGTCGTAGGCGCCGGGGTCGGTCAGCGACACCTTGGCCGCGCTCTCCCCTGTCACGCCGAGCGAGTCCACCGACCGACCGAGCAGCTCCTGGTTCGGGCCGACGCGGTAGATCCGGTCGGGCCCGTCCGCGCCGGTGCCGAACAGCGCCAGCTTGCGGTCGACGCGCTCTTGCCGGCGGCGGTCGAGCTCCTCCGCGCTCATGCGAATCCAGCCCGAGAAGTCGCGCGCCATCATCTTCACGACGTTGCGCCGCTTCACGGCCGGCCCGAGCGCCGAGCGACCGTCCGGCTGCTCGGGCAGGTCGACGCCGAGCACGTCGGCGATCGTCGGCACGATGTCGGTGGTCTCGACGATCGAGTCGTCGACGCGGCCGCGCTCCTGGCCGGGCAGCTTCATGAAGAGCGGCACGAGCGCGATCTCCTCGAGCGTCGACCGCTTGCCGCGGCGACGGTCGAAGACGGGCCGGAAGGCGACGCCGTGATCGGCGGCGACGACGACGAGCGCGCGGTCGTACATCCCGATGTCGCGTAGGTGCGCGATCAGCCGCTGGATCTTGCTGTCGGCGTAGCCGAGCTGCAGCAGGTGGCGCAGCTGCAGCTGCTGGACCTGCGTCTCGTCGACGTAGCTCTGGCGCGAGAGGCCGGGAATCGGGTCGCTCGCACCGGTGTTGTAGACCTGTCCCGAGGGCAGGTACTTCCACGGCACGTGAGGCAACAGGGCGTGCTTGAAGTTCAGCGAGGGCCGGCGCCCCCTGCGGATCGAGTCGATCCAGGCATCGAGCTCGGCGCCGCGGTCGGCCTTCAGCGCGGCGAGCGTCGCGCGCTTGCCCTCCTGCGGCGTGGGCGGTCCCTCCTCCACGACCTCGACCTCGCCGGCGCCCGGGACCGCCTCGCCGTCGCCGCCGAAGTCGCCCCAGGTCTCCGACACCGTCGGGAGGTCGGCCTCCATGTCGGGCGGCAGCGCGACGTGGGCGTAGACGAGGCCGAGATCCTCACCGATCGAGCCGAGGCGGTCGAGGAACGGCTCGTCGAGGCGCACGTCGTCGCAGAGGTCGCGCGGGCAGACGGTCGTCGCCGCCTCGGACACGTTCATCACGTGGCTCTTGCCGAGCAGCGCGAAGATGCTGTTCGGATGGTCCGAGGAGATCGGCAGCAGGCCCTTCTCGGCGTAGTCGCCGTCCATGATCGCCGGAACGGCCTTCGCCGTCGCGTCGTAGATCGTGTGCGTGTTGCGGAACCAGATGCCGTCGCGGGCGAGCTGTGCGAAGCCCGGATAGCGGACCGCGTCGACGTCGCCGCGGTCGTCGAGCAGCGAGATCGCCGGCAGCTCGTCGAAGACGACCATGACGACGGGCACCGGCTCGATGCCGCCGATCGACTGGGCCGACGCCTCGCCGGCGAGCGTCAGCTTCGACACCGGCGAGATGAACAGGAACAGGGCGAGGAACACGACCGGCGCCGGACTGAGCACGGTCATGAAGGACCGCACCGGCTCCGCGCGCGCGTAGAGCGCGGCCGCACCCGCGCCGAGCGCGACGGCGAGGGCGATCAGCACCCAGTCGCCGGCGCCGATGCCCTTGAGCGCCTGGACGAACACGATCGCAGCCGCCAGCGCCACCAGCACCAGGTGCGCCCCGCGCCGCGCCGCCGACCCGGCGAGCCCGATCAGCAGCTCGACGGCCAGCAGCAGCGCTGGGGGCACGAGGACGACGACCAACGCGAAGGTGACGATCTCCGCCGCCGTCGACCCGCGCGCGGCGAAGAACTCCGGGTTGTCGGAGAGCAGGTCGAACAGCGGCTGCGCGAGCGCGAACGCCGACAGGACGGCGAGGTGCAGGAACGACAGCAGCGGGCCGGGCGCCCGGCGATGGTCGCCGCCCTCCGCCGCCGGCGGCGAGGGCTGCGCTGCCAGCTCGTCCCCGGCCATCAGTCCTCGGGCGCGGTGAGATCGATCGGGCTGCCGCTCGCCTTGGGGCGCGCGAAGTAGAGCAACCGGGTGCCCGAGCTGAGCCGCTCGCGCCGCTCGACGTCAAGCTTCTCCGCGAGCACGCGCTCGAAGTTGACCCGCTCGTAGTCCGGGTGCAGGCCCTCCCGCTTGGGGCCCAGCAGCTTCCGAACCATCGGGTCCTCGCGCGTCGGGAACTCGATCACGAGCGAGCTCCCGAGCGAGGCGAGCCAGTCGACGAGCTCCGCGACGGGGACGTTGGCGGCGATCGTGACGTGGTGGACCAGCGCCAGCGCGAGCACGAGGTCGGGCTTGCCGCGCGCGGCGAGGTCACGGCGCTCGAGCCCACGCCAGCCGAGGCCGGGCGACGGGTCGGCGAGGTTCATCGTCAGTGTCAGGATGCGCTCGTCGCCCTCCTCCCGGAGGCTGCGGTAGAGCAGCTCGACCGGCCCCTGGTCGGCGTCGACCGCGAGCACCGTGTCCGACCCCTCGGCCGCGATGGTCGAGTAGCGGCCGTTGTTGGCGCCGATGTCCCAGGTCAGGCCCCACCGCCGCGACGCGACGACCTCGCGCACGAGCTCGTCCTTGCGCGCGGCATCGGCGTCGGAGTAGCTGTTGCGCTCGCCGTAGGCGACCCAGACGCCCTCGGGCGGCTCCCAGCTCAGCCGCTCGACGAGCTTGCGCATCCGCCGCACGTTCGCGACGATCAGCTCCTTCTTGAAGCCGGCCCTGCGGACCTCTTCCTTGACCTGCTCGCCGCGGTCGCCGTGCCGCGCCTCGAGCCTGGCGTGCATGAAGACATTCAGCAGGAAGCCGCGACGGAAGCGGTCGCGAAAGGAGCACAGCGCCCGCATCTGGCCCGGCCGAATGCCGTCGATCGAGCCGCGCAGCCACGGATGGAAGTCGCAGCCCTTCACCGCCTGCAGCAGCAGCGGGTAGAGGTAGAGCATGCAGAACTGGCGGTAGCCGACCCACGGCTCGCCGGGGCGCAGGCGCTCGAACGATCCGATGTCCACGAAGACAGGCTTGGCGCCCTTGAACTGGACGTTGTAGGGCGTCGAGTCCTTGAGGATCAGGTCCTCTTCGAGCGCCGCGAGCGTGAGGTCGAGCTGGAGCAGCGCCGCGTCCTTGAGCATCGAGAACGTCCACTCGTACGGGTACGAGACGAACGGGATCCGCTCATGACGCAGGACGCCGGCGCAGTCCTTGGCGAGCAGCCCCGGCGGCGCCGAGGCGCTGTCGACCAGCTCGGTGGCGACCAGCCGGCCGTCGGCGCCGAAGCGCTCGAACAGCTGCGTCGCGCGCAGCGCCTCGAAGTCCTCCAGCCCCTCGCGGGAGAGCGCGCGGTAGACGCCGTCGCCCGCGTAGAAGACCCGGCTCTCGGGATCGCGGAACGAGCCCGGCTCGAGCCGGGCGACCTCAGTGCTCAGAGCTCTCCTCGGGCTTGCGAATCCGCAGCAGCTTGAGGATGCGGTTCCAGTAGAGCTTGGCCGTCACGGCGACCGCGGCGAGGCCGCCGGCGAGGATCTGCAGGATCATGCTCCCGCTGCCGGGATCTAGGTATGCGAGGAGGTGCATGTCGCGGGCTCCGGTGGAAGAGGGTGGGAACTGCGAACGGCGCAGGCTAGCAAGGCCCTGAGGCCAATTCGACCCTACTGGCGACTACCCTCCCCATCCCAGATGAAGCTCATCATCCAGATCCCGTGCTTCGACGAGGCCGAGCAGCTGCCGGCAACGCTCGCGGACCTTCCGCGCAAGGTGCCGGGCATCGACGAGGTCGAGTGGCTGATCATCGACGACGGCTCGACCGACGCGACCGTCGAGGTGGCGCGTGCGAACGGGGTCGACCATGTCGTGCGGCTGACCAACAACAAGGGGCTGGCCGCCGCGTTCCAGGCGGGGCTCGACGCCTGCCTCAAGCTGGGCGCGGACGTAATCGTCAACACCGACGCCGACAACCAGTACCACGGCGGCGACATCCCCAAGCTGGTCGCGCCGATCCTGGCCGGGAACGCCGACATGGTCGTCGGCGATCGCGAGACCGACAAGATCGAGCACTTCTCGCCGCTCAAGAAGCGGCTGCAGCGACTCGGCAGCGCCGTCGTCAGGCGCGCGTCGGGCACCGACGTCCCCGACACCACGTCGGGCTTCCGCGCCTACAACCGCGAGGCGGCGCTGCAGATGCAGGTGATCTCCAAGTTCACCTACACGCTCGAGACCATCATCCAGGCCGGCAAGGTGCTCGTCGCGGTCGACCATGTGCCGATCCGGACGAACTCGAAGACGCGCGAGTCGCGCCTGTTCCCGTCGATGACCTCGTACGTGCGCCGCAACGCCGTGTCGATCTTCCGCGTGTACGCGCTCTACGAGCCGCTGCGCGTGTTCATGACGGCCGCGGCGATCGTCGCGGTCCCCGCGGCGGTGATCTGGGCACGCTTCCTGTGGTTCTTCTTCGCCGGTGAGGGCGACGGCCACATCCAGTCGCTGATCCTCGGCTCGACGCTGATGATCATCGCCGTTCAGCTCGTGGCGCTCGGCGTCGTGGCCGACATCCTGGCCGCCAGCCGCACGCTGTCCCAGCGCACGCTCGAGCGCGTGCGGCGCGTCGAGCTGACGCTCGGCGTCGAGCCGTCGCACTACGAGCCGGGCGCGGGCACGGGCGCCCGCGGGCGGCAGGCCACGACCGGCGCGGCAGCCGGGCGGGCGACCGGGAAGCCGGGCGCTGCCGCACCGCCGTCCGCGGGCGCCGGCGGCGACGACCGCGAGGCGGTGCAGGCGTGACCGGCGTCGCCACGCCGGGCTCGACGGGCGCCGGCGATGTCCCGACCGGCAACACCTTCGACAAGTACGACTCGAGCAACCCGGTCGTGCGGTGGCTGATGGCCGCTTTCCACCGCACGCTCGACGAGCTCTGGACGCAGGCCGCACCGACGTCGGTGCTCGACGTGGGCTGCGGCGAGGGCGTGCTCACGTACGAGTGGGCCGAGCGCCTCGGCAGCGGGCGGATCGTCGGGATCGACCTCGACGACGCCAAGCTGCGCTCGGAGTGGGACAAGCGCTCGCGCGCGAACCTCGAGTACCGCTGCGAGGAGGCGACGCAGCTTTCCTTCGGCGACGGCGAGTTCGACCTGGCGACCGCCATCGAGGTGCTCGAGCACGTGCCCAAGCCCGAGGCGACCGTCGCCGAGATGGCCCGCGTGGCACACCGGCACCTGCTGGTCTCGGTGCCGCGCGAGCCGCTCTGGCGGGGACTGAACATGGCTCGCGGCGCCTACTGGCGCGACCTCGGCAACACCCCTGGGCACGTCAACCACTGGTCCAAGCGCGCGTTCGTCGAGCTCCTCTCCCGCCACGGCGACGTCGTCGAGGCGCGGTCGCCGTTCCCCTGGACGATGCTGCTCGTGCGGTTGGACGGCGCCCGGCGCTGATGGCGTCCGCCGGGGGCGGCGCGCCGAGCTATCGCCGGGGCGCCACGGTGCTGTCGATCGGGATCGGCATCACCGGCCTGGTCACGTACGCCTACTTCGCGCTCGCGAGCCACTCGCTCTCCGAGGCGGACTACGGACGCATCACGCTGCTGTGGTCGTCGGTGTTCGTGACGGTATCGGTGCTGTACCGGCCGGTGGAGCAGCTCCTGTCGCGGACGATCGCCGACCGCGCCGCGCGCGGCGCCACCGGCCGCAGCCACCTGCGCGTGGCGGCGACGATCCAGCTCGCGTTGGGCGCCGCGTTCGCCGCCTTCGCGCTGCTCGCCCGCGACCTGCTGCAGGACGACCTCTTCGGCGGGTCGGCGACGCTCTACTGGGTGCTGGTCGTCACGGTGCTCGCCTACGCGGCCAGCTACTTCGCGCGCGGCTTCCTCGCCGGCTCGCACCGCTTCGGGCTCTACGGCGGGCTGGTCCTGATGGAGGCGACGTCGCGCGTGCTGTTCGCGCTGGCGGCCGCGGTCGGGATCGCCACGGGCCAGTCGGTCGTGGCGCTGGGGATCCTGGCGGCGCCGATCGTGTCGCTGGCGGTGGTGCCGTGGGCGCTGCGGCGCCAGCTGCCAGATGCCGAGCCGGCGGCGGTGGCCGACCCGCCCGCCACGGCCGGCGACGACGAGGCAGCCGATGAGGCGGCCGAGGCGCGGCTGCTCGACGAGGCATCGGCAGGGGAGCCTGGCGGCGAGCCGGAGCTCACCCTGGCGCACGGCAGCGGCTTCGCAGTCGCCGTGGTGGCGATCATGCTCGCCGAGCAGACCTTCCTCAACGCCGGGCCGCTGCTGGTCAAGGCGACCGAGGGTGCCGCCGGCGCGGCACTGGCCGGGTTCACCTTCAACGTCCTGCTGATCGCCCGGGCCCCGCTGCAGCTGTTCCAGGCCGTCCAGACGTCGATCCTCCCCCACCTCACGCGTCTGCGCGCGGGCGGCGACCACGACCCGTTCCGGCGCAGCGTCAACGTCACGCTGGCGGCGATCGCTGGCTTCGCCGGCCTGGTCGCGCTCGCGATGCTCGCCCTCGGGCCCGAGATCATGGATCTCGTCTTCGGCGGCGAGCGCGACTACCAGCGCGGCGGACTCGTCCTGATCTCGCTCGGCATGGGCCTCTACCTCGCGGCGGCGACGCTCAACCAGGCGCTGCTCGCGCGTGGGCACGCGCGCGCGGCGGCCATCTGCTGGCTGGCGGCCGCGGCCGCCTTCGTCGCCTTCCTGCTGCCCTCCGTGTTCGACGACCCGGTGCTGCAGGTCGAGGTCGGCTACGCCGGCGCCGCCCTGGTCCTCTGCACGCTGCTCTACGCGATGTACCGCCGCTCGCACGCCTGAGCGTGCGCGCGCCCGCTCAGACCCGCGTGCCCTTCACGCGCAGATCCGGATCGAGCTCGGCCAGGACCTCGAAGTCGCCATCCTGGGTCCACACGGTCAGGCCATGGGCGAGTGCGGTGGCGGCGATGATGGCGTCCATCGCCCCGGCGCGCCGCCGCTGCTCGCGGGCGGCGACGAGCAGACCAGCCAGGCGGCGGGCGACCGCCTCGTCGTAGGGCAGCGCTATGAACTTGCCGGCGCTGTCGAGCGTCGCCTTGCGCACGATCCGCAGCGCGCCGTCGCCCGCGCGCCCTACGCCGACCAGCAGCTCGGTCAGCGTCGCGACCGAGATGCGCGCCTCGCCCTCGGGCGCGTCGCCGAGCGGCCGTCCCTGCTCGGCCGCCACGAAGACGCTCGTGTCCATCAGGTAGCCGCTCATGCGCCCGGGCCGAGCATGTCGTCGGTGGTGAGGCCGGTGTCGAAGTCGGCCGCGTCGGAGCGGGCTCCCAGCTCGCGGGCAAGGGCGGTCACGGCGGCGAGCTCACGGGTGAGGACCGCCGTCGGGCGCCGCTCCGCGCGCTGGACGTGCGGGACGATGTCGGCCATCGGCCGGCCGTGGACGGTGAGGGTTACCGGCTCGCCGGCCTCGACCGCCGCGATCACGCGTGCGGTGTGGTTGCGCAGCTCTCGTACCGAGACGTCCATGTGGCACACCGTAGCACTGCCGTCCGGACGGCCCGGGCCGCGGGGCTTCGGGGCCGGAGGGAGAAGCGGGGGCGGACCCGCGACTGGGACGAGGATGGATGTCATGCGGGTCACCGTAGGAGGGCGCGACCGACGGCAGGCCGACGAGCGTTACCGAACGGCCAACGAGCGAATACCGTTCGCCCTCGTGCGACGCAGGAGCTGCCGATGAGCAGGGGACCCAGGATCGGCGAGCAGGCGCCGGACTTCGCCCTGGAGGGCACCGACGGACCGTTCACGCTCTCCGACCACCGCGGCGAGCGCGTCGTGCTGCTGTTCTACCCCGCCGACGACACGCCGGTATGCACGCGCCAGTTCTGCTCGTACCGCGACGACGCGGACGTCTTCGCCGCGCTCGACGCGACGGTCGTCGGGATCTCACGCGGCGGCGTCGGCTCCAAGCGCGCGTTCGCCGGCAAGCACGGGCTGACGCTGCCCCTCCTCGCCGACCGCGACCAGGCCGTCGCGCGGGCCTATGGGGCCTGGTCACGCCTGCGCGGCACGCGGCGAGCGGTCGTGATCGTCGACGAGCGAGGCATCGTGCGCCACCGCCACGACCACGCGCTCGGGCTCGACTTCCAGACGGCGGACGAGATCCGCGCGGCGCTGGAGTCGCTCACACCGGGGTGAGCATCGAGCCGCCGCAGGTGCGGCAGCGGACGTTCGCGGTGTCGGACATGCGCGCGATCGTCGAGTGCGAGCCGCAGTCGGGGCAGTGCGAGCGCAGCTCGAAGCGGGTCAGGCAGTAGACGCAGCGGAAGCGCCCGGGCAGCGTCGTCGCGCGCAACCAGGGCTCGCCGCACTTCGGGCACTCCGGGCCGAGGTCGATCGCCTGCTCGGGCTCGTCCGCCATCGCCTGATTCTGGCTGGTCGCGCGGACCGGTCGCCGGTCAGGCGCCCGCGACGGCATCGGGGTGGCCGCGCAGCCACGCGGCCGGGTCCATCGGGCGGCCGCCGGCGGGCTGGACCTCGAGCAGCTCGAGCGCGCCGTCGGGCGCGCCGTAGAGCAGGCTGCCGTCGCGGGCGGCGAGCGCGCCCGGCGGGGGCAGTCTGTCCTCGCCCTTCCCCGATCCGTCCGCGCCCGCGCCGGCGCGCTCGCCAAGCACGGCCGCGCGACGAACGCCGAGGCGCTCTCCGTCCGCCACTTCGACGTATGCGCCCACGTGGGGCGTCAGCGCGCGCAGGCGCCGCTCCATCGCCTCCACCGGGAGGCCGGCATCGAGGTGGCGCTCGTAGCGCTCGATCTTCGCGGCGTAGGTGACGCCCTCGTCAGGCTGGGGCGACGGCTCGGGAAGCGTGTCGAGCGCCTCGACCAGCAGCCGGCCGCCGAGGTCCGCCAGCCGCGGCGCGAGCGTGCCGTAGTCGTCGTCCGGGCGGATCGGCTCGGGGCGCATCAGGTGCACCGGTCCGGCGTCGAGCTCGGCGACCGGCCGCATGATCGCCACGCCGGTCCGCTCGTCGCCGGCCTCGATCGCGCGCTCGATCGGCGCGGCGCCGCGCCAGCGAGGCAACAGCGACGGATGGACGTTGAGCCAGCGATGGGCGGCCAGCAGCTCGTCGCCGATGATCGCCCCGTATGCGCAGACGCAGGCGGCCTCGGGCTCGGCGGCCGCGATCCGCTCGCGCGCGTCGGAGTCGTTCAGCCGCTCGGGCTGGAAGACGTCGAGTCCCAGCTCGCGCGCACGCTCGACGACCGGCGGCGGCGACAGCTTGCGCCCTCGCCCGCGACGGCGGTCGGGACGGCTGACGACGAGCTGCGGGCGGTGATCGGACTCGGCGAGCCGGTCGAGCACGACCGCGGCGAAGTCGGAGGTGCCGAGGTAGACGGTCCGCACCGCGCAGCCGGTCAGGCGGCCTGCTCGGCACGCTCGCGCTGCTCGCGGTCGCGCAGCGCTCGCATCGCCTCGCGCCGCTCGGCACGGCTCGTGCGGTCGAGGATCAGCACGCCGTCGAGGTGGTCGAGCTCGTGCTGGATCACGCGCGCCTCGAGCCCCGACGCCTCGACCACGCGCGTCTCGCCCTCCTCGTCGCGAGCGCGAACGCGGACGTGGACCGCGCGGTCGACGTCCACGTTGATGCCGGGGATCGAGAGGCAGCCCTCCTCGAGCGTCTCCTCGTCGTCGCTGCGCCACTCGATCTCCGGGTTCGCGAGCGCGATCACCGGCGCGTCAGGCTCGACGCGGTAGACCAGCAGGCGCTGGGAGATCCCCAGCTGGGGCGCGGCGAGGCCGACGCCGAACGCGTCGCTCATCAGCCCGGCCATCCGCGAGACCTGGCTGCGCAGGGCCGCGTCGAAGCGGTCGACCTCGGTCGCGCGGCTCTTGAGGACCGGGTCGCCGAGCCGCCGGATGAACGACATCGCCGCGGCGCGGCGGGCGGCGACCTCCGGGTCGAGCGCGACCTCGCGCTCCTCGGCGAGCTCGTCCGGCTCCTGGGTCTCGGTGCGATCGTCGGCCATGGGGACCCGATTCTAGACCGCGCGGGCGGACCCGCGAGCGTCGTGCCATGTGGCTCGGGAGGGCGCCGTCACTGCGGGTCGACGTCGACCGCGTACGTCACCTGGCCGTGCGCGCGATCGGCCGCCGCAGCCTCGACGGCCGCTCGCACCGCCACGATCGCCGCCGCGCGATCGGTCGCCTTCACGACGAGCTGCATCCGCTCGCGCCCCTTCATGCGGAACAGGGGCGCCGGCCCGAGGACGGGGACCCCGGCACCGCGCACGCTGGCGAGGATCGCCTCGGCCGCCGACGCGGCCGGCTCCGGTCGCTCGGACGAGCACACCACTCGGATCAGAGAGCCGTACGGTGGGTAGGAGAGCGCCTCGCGCCGGGCCAGCTCGCCACCGAGGAAGCCGTCGGCGTCATGCGTGGCCGCGTACGCGAGCACCGGCGCCTCGGGGTCGAGCGCCTGGACGACGACGCGTCCGCCGCGTCCGCCGCGTCCGCTGCGACCCGCGAGCTGGGCGACGAGCGCGAACGTGCGCTCCTCGGCGCGGAAGTCGGGGAAGCGCAGCGTCGCGTCGGCGTCGAGCACGACGCCGAGCGTCACGTCCGGGAAGTCGTGGCCCTTCGCCACCATCTGGGTCCCGACCAGCACGCCGGCCTCGGCCGCGTCGAAGCGCTCGAGCGCCTCGGCCGCGCCGCCGCCGCCGGCCGTGTCGGCGTCCAGTCGCACGACCGGCAGCGGGGCCATCAGCCGCGTCAGCTCCTCGCCCAGCTGCTCGGTGCCGACGCCGTGCCGGGCGAGCGACACCGACGCGCAGTCCGGGCAGCGCTGCGGCATCGCCTCGCGGTGGCCGCAGTGGTGGCACGAGATTCGCCTCGCCGCCCGGTGGAGGACCAGCGTCACGTCGCAGTTGGGGCACTCCCAGACGCGTCCGCACGATCCGCATGTGAGGAAGTTCGACCAGCCGCGCCGGTTGAGCAACACGATCGCCTTCTCTCGGCGGCGCCGGACCTCGTCGAGCGCGTCGCGCGTGCGCTGGTGCAGCGGCCCCTGGACGCCAGCCATGCCCACCACCTCGACGGGCGGCATCCCGCGCCCGTCGACACGCTCGGGCAGCCGCACGCGCTCGTGGCGCAGCACGGTCTCGGGGCGCGGCGTGGCGCTGCCGGCGACCAGCAGCGCCCCGCAGTCGCGCGCCCGCCGCTCGGCGACCACGCGCGCGTCGTAGCGAGGGTCTCCCTCCTGCTTGTAGGAGCCGTCGTGCTCCTCGTCGACCACGATCAACCCGACGTCCTCGAGCGGCGCGAAGACGGCCGACCGCGGCCCGACCGCGACGCGCGCCGCCCCGCTGCGCAGCCGCGCCCACTCGTCGTAGCGCTCGCGCACCGACAGCTGCGAGTGCAGGATCGCCACCGTGTCGCCGAACCGCTCGACGAACCTGCCCGCGGTCTGCGGCGTAAGGCCGATCTCCGGGACGAGCACGATTGCCGTGCGCCCGCGCGCGAGCACCGCCTCGACGGCGCGGAGGTAGACCTCCGTCTTGCCGCTGCCGGTGACGCCGTGCAGCAGCAGCGGCTCAGGCGCGTCGTCGAGGCGGCCGACGATCTCGGCCACCGCCGCCTCCTGCGCTGCCGTGAGCCGCTCCACCGCCCCGCGCGCGCCCACGCCCCTCAGCACCGGGCGCCGCGGCGCCTCGACGGCCTGCTCGACTGCCGCCAGCCCGCGCTGCTCGAGGCGCCGCACGCCGGCGTGGTCGCAACCGGTCAGGCGCGCGAGATCGGTCACCCGCACAGGCCCATCGCTCAGCGCCTCCAGCGCCGCGCGCTGGCGCGAGCTCAGCCGCGTCCCATCGGCGAGCGCCGCGCGCCCGGCGTCGGTCAGCGTCGCGCTCAGCGATCGCCGGGCTGACACGCGCCGCCCCGACCCGGTGCCCGTCCCGGGCGGGAGGACCAGCGCCAGGCCGCGCGCCGGCGTCGACACGTACTCCTGAGCCACCCACAGCCCAAGGCGCACCATCTCCGCCGGCACGTCCGCCTCCAACGCCTCGATCGGCTCCACGAGCCGCTCCGGAGGCAGATCGCTCGAGTCCGCGACCTCCACCACCACGCCCAGCATCCGCCGCCGTCCGAACGGCACGACCAGCACGCTGCCCACGCCGGCTCCGGCCAGCGAGTCCCCCAGCAGGTAGTCGAACGGCCCGCGCAGCGCCCGGGCGGTCGTCAGCGGCTCGACCTTCACGATCACCCCGCCAATCTACGGCCGCCCGCGGCCGCGAACGCGCGCGCCCGGCCGGTCAGCCCGCGAGCGCCCGGCCCTGCGCCAGCCCGGCGGCGACCGTCCGCGAGCGCAGCTTGGGATCCATCAGACGGCCCGCCATGACCGCCGTCGCCGTGACGTCCGGCGCGACGATCTCCACCTTCGCGCCCCGCCGTTCGAGATAGTGGCCCTCAACGCCGGCGAGCGAGCGCGACACGATGCCGAGGCCCCCGTACGGGTTCTCGCGGCTCCATCGCAGCGTCGCCGTCGGATTCAGGCAGAGCACGCGCGTGCCGCGCTCGACTGGCGCCGCGTCCATGTTCGTCGGGCTCCAGACCCCTCCGTCGACGTAGCTGCGCCCGTCGACGGCGATCGGCCGGAAGAACCCCGGGATCGCACACGACGCCTCGACGGCGTCGGGAACCGAGGCCTCGGGCGCCCCGGGAGCCCCGAACATCACGCGCCGACCGGTCTCGAAGTCCACCGCCGAGATCAGCAGCCGCCCGTCCCAACGAGCCCCCCAGCGCTCCAGCGCCGCGCCCAGATCCGCCAACGACCGCTCGCCCGGCCGCACTCGCGCGAGCGCCTGCCTGCGCACCAGCGCACCGCCCGGCTCGATGTACGGCAACCCGATCGCCGCCAGCGGCCCCAGCGCCTCTCCCCCCGCCGCCACGATCCGGGCCAGCGGCGTCGGCGCCTCCGCCCCCACCGCCGCGTCCGGCACCTCCGGCTGCTCCGGCAGCTCGCCGAGGCGGTCACGCGGATCGACGCCCGCCACCAACGCCGCCGCCACGATCGACCCCGCCGACGTGCCCACATACGCCTCGCAGCCACGCGCGTCGAAGCCCGTCGCCTCCTCCAGCCCCGCCAGCAGCGCGCTCATCCAGGCCTCGCCGAGGATCCCTCCCCCACCGAGCACCAGCACATCCGGCTTCTCGAGCTCGCTCATCCCGTCTTATTAGCGCGTCGGACGATCGAGCCATACGCTGCCCCAATGCTCGCCCATGCTCGCGAGGGTGCTGGTCGGCCTCTGCTGCTCCTCCACGGCACGCCGAGCTCAGCACGCGCCTGGGACCCGCTCATGCCGCAGCTCGCACGTCACTTCGATGTCGTGCGACCGGACTTCCCTGGCTTTGGTCAGTCGCCGCCGCTCCGCGACCGGCCTCCGACACCGCAGGCATTCGCCGACGAGGTCGAAGGGGTGCTCGATGCCCTGGGGTGGCACAACGCGAAGATCGCCGGCCACTCGATGGGCGGATGGGTCGCCCTCGAGTTGGCGAAGCGCGGCAGGGCGAGCGCGGTCGTCGCGCTTGCCCCGGCGGGCCTCTGGCGACACGAGTCCCCACGCCTGACGGATCTGCGCCTGAACGTCGGCCTCCAGCTCGGCAAGCGCTTCCGTCGCCCGGCGCAACGACTGCTTCGCTATCGGCTCAGCCGGGCGATCGCCCTACGTGATGCCAGCGCCCGTCCTGGGGACGTACCGGCCGAGCTGGCGTTGAGCGCCGCCAGGGACACGGCCGAGGCAGTCGGGTGGCCCGCCCATTTCCGGGCTGCGCGCACCCTGCGCTTTCAAGGAGGACAGGACATCTCCGTTCCAGTCACGGTCGCGTTCGGGGACCGCGAGCGGATCGCCATCCGGAAGAAGTCCCAACACGCGGACGAGCTCCCACGGCACACGCGTTGGGTCTCGCTTCCGAGCTGCGGCCACATGGTTCAGTGGGACGCACCGGATGAGGCCCTGGCACTCATCAGCGGCAAGGCTGCTGCAGCGCCGAGCTGACACGAAGTGCCGAGGTCGCTCCGTCAGGCGACCACGGCCTACGCCTGCGGCGGCGACGAGCCGGACAATCTGCTCCTTTCGAGGCGATTCACCAGGCAACGGCGAACATCAGGCCACTCGGAGTCGAGGATCGAGTAGTAGGCGGAGCTGCGACGGACGCCGTCTCGAACGATGCGATCGTCGCGGTGAACTCCCTCGAACTGCGCGGGAAGGGCCTCGATGGCCGCCCGGGACCGCTCGTTGCGCGCATCGGTGACTAGCTGGACGCGCTGGCAACCCAGGACGTCGAAGGCGTGGCGCAGCATCAGCAGCTTCGCCTCGACATTGGCGCCCGTGCCCCAGTACGACGGGGCGAGCCACGTCCACCCGATCTCGACGACCTTGTGCTCCGGCTGGATCAGGCAGTAGCTCGTGCTGCCGATCACCGCCCCGGTCCCGGCATCGAGCGTCGCGTAGTGCTGGCGCTCGCCCCGCTCGGCCGCCGCCAGGCAGCCGTCGATCCACCGGCGCGTCGTCGCCCGCGACTCGGTGGGATCGAGCGGCCACCACGTCCAGATCTCCTCCGCCTGTCCCGCCGCATGCAGCCCTTGGCCATGGCTGGCCTCGAGCGGCTCCAGCACGACGACCTCGCCCTCGAGCCGCATGGCCAGATTCCAACTCGCATCGCCGCCCACGCTCTCCACCACGGCGAGAAGCTATCCCGTTCACGGCCGAAGCCGCTTGTGCGGGTGACATCGGCCCGGCGTCGAGGCGCTGGAAGCGACGGGCCGGTTCCGGCCGGAGTGCGGCCGAAAGCGGCCCATCGCTGGACTTTGGCGGTCGGGCGCGGCGGTGCGGCTCAGACGGCCGCGGGTGCCTCGGCGAGGCCGGCGGCGTCGCGGAGGGCGTCGGCCTTGTCGGTGCGCTCCCAGGT
>JBBECV010000018.1:0-26817 GCA_040881635.1 Thermoleophilaceae bacterium | reverse complement strand
ATGTTCTTACCGATCTCACCAAGACCGCCAAGCGGAAGAATGCGCAAAGCGTCAGCCACGGCCGCGCAGCGTAACCGCCGCCGGCTGCCGCGCGCAGTCACCTCGTCAGCAGCCGCTCGAGCTTGACGCCGGGGTTGTCGCGCGTGAAATGGTCGAGCATCACCTCGCTCGTGGACAGCGCCAGCAGCGTGTCGTCGGTGCGGTGGAGCAGATCGGCCCGGCGGCTGGCGCGAGCGACCTCCGCGCCGGCGGCATCGGTGCGTCACGCGGCGTCGCCGAGCAGCAGCCGTCCCAGCTCGCGGAAGAAGCCCTCCGCCGGCACCACCGCCTGTGCTCGGCCGCCGGAGAGCACCGGAACGATCTGCACGCGGTGGTGGAGGAACAGCTCCGCCAGCTGCGTGTCGCTGAAGCCCTCGTCGACGACGGGGTGCTCGGAGTCGAGGTGCTCGCGGACGGGCTGTCCCGCGCACTCGAGACGGCGCTCCAGCACCTCGTCCAAGGCCGGCGAGATCATCGTCGTGCCGCGCAGCTGCTCGAGGTAGCGAGGGAAGACCGCGCCGATCAGCTCGCGCGTGCCGAAGACGCCCGCGTAGCCGCCGTCGGCGTCGACGACCGGTAGCCCAGGGAGGCCGGCGTCGAGCACCTTGCGCACCGCTGGCGCCACTAGATCTTCCGCGCGCACCACCGGCGCGGGGCGCCGCAGCACCTGCCTGGCGATCCTGTCAGGCATGGCTCGTCTTCCTCCTGGTCCGAATCCGCTTCTCCAGTCCCACGACCGCCGAGACGACCACGCCGACGGCCACCACTGGGAGCCAGGCCGCCGCCTCGATCGGCGACGAGTGCAGCACGCTGTGCATGGGCGGCGCATAGGTGAACACGGCCTGCAGCGCGATCATCGTCGCCACGCCGATGAGCAGGGGGCGGTTGCTAACCGGCCCGATAGACAGGATCGAGCCGGTCAGCGATCGGCAGTTGAAGAGGTAGAAGAGCTCACCCGCCACGAACACGTTGACGGCGACGGTGCGCGCCTCGTCCAGCGACGCGCCGCGCGAGAGCTGCCACTCGAAGAGGCCATAGGACCCGGCGAGCAGGACGCTGGACACGAGCAGCATCCGCCCGACGAGCTCGGCGGTGAGGATGGGACGCCCCGGGTCGCGTGGCGGGCGCGACATGACGCCGGGCTCATGGCGCTCGAACGCCAGCATCAGGCCGAGCGTGACCGCGGTGGTCATGTTGATCCAGAGGATCTGCACGGGAAGGATCGGCAGCGCCGCGCCGATGACGATCGCGGTGAGGATCAGCATCCCCTCGCCCATGTTCGTGGGCAGCGTCCAGACGATGAACTTCGTGAGGTTGTCGAAGATCCGCCGCCCCTCCTCGACGGCCGCGCGGATGGAAGCGAAGTTGTCGTCGGTGAGGACGATGTCACTGGCCTCGCGCGCCACCTCGGTGCCCGTCCGTCCCATGGCCACGCCGATGTCGGCGCGCTTGAGCGCCGGTGCGTCGTTCACGCCGTCGCCGGTCATCGCCACGATGTGGCCCTTCTGCTGCAAGGCCTCCACCAGCCGCAGCTTCTGCTCGGGGGACACGCGCGCGAAGACGCTCGAGTCCTCGGCCGCCTCGGCCAGGCGCTCGGGCGGACAGGCCGCGATGTCGGCGCCGGTCACCACGTGCGGCGCGCCGTCCGGGGCCTCGCCCGCCAGACCGATGAGCTCTGAGATGGCCGCGGCTGTGGCCGCGTGGTCGCCGGTGATCATCTTCACCGCCACCCCGGCCCGTCGGCACGCCGCGACGGCCTCGATGGCCTCTGCCCGCGGCGGGTCCATCATTGCCTGCAGGCCCACGAAGACGATGTCGCGTGGAGGCGCCTCCGGCTCGAGCTCGGCGCCAACCGGCATGCTCCCGCGCGCCAGTGCGAGGACGCGCAGACCGTCGCTCGCGAGCGCCTCGGCTTCGCGCTCGACCGCGACGCTGTCGAGCCGTGCCGTCCCGCCGTCGGCGGCGAGCGCGTGCGCGCACATCCCGAGCACGCTCTCGACCGCCCCTTTGACGTAGACGGTGGTGCTGCGACTGCGCGGCTCTGCGTGCAGTGTGGCCATGAAGCGGCGCTCGGACTCGAACGGGATCGCCGACAGCCGCTCGCGTTCGCGGCGCGACGCGTCCGGATCCAGGCCACCCTTGTGCGCGCTTACCAGCAGCGCCGCCTCGGTAGGGTCGCCCACCACCTCCAGGCCGCGACCTTCGCCGGAGCGCTGCGCCAGCCGGCTGTCGTTGCACAGGGCCCCCGCGAGCAGGCACTCCCGCAGCGCGACGGACTCCGCGGACGCCAGCGGCCGGCCGTCGCCGCTGATCGCGCCGTCCAGGGCATAGCCGGTGCCCGATACGTCATAACGCGCGCCACCGGCCACAATCGCCTTCACGGTCATCTCGTTGGCGGTGAGCGTGCCTGTCTTGTCGCTGCAGACGACGGTGGTGCTGCCAAGCGCCTCGACCGCCGGCGGCTTTCGCACGATCGCGTGACGGCGGGCCATGCGGTAGACGCCGATGGCGAGCGTGATGGTGATCGCCGCGGGCAGCCCCTCCGGGATGGCGCCGACCGCGAGCGCCACCGCAGCCAGGAAGATCTCGTGCGAATCCTCGCCACGGGACACGCCGGCGACGTAGGTGACCACCGCCAGGGCGAGGATCGCCACGGTGAGGGCCTTGGCGAAGCGCGTGATCTTCCGAGTGAGCGGCGTGGCGATCTCCACCGCCTCGCCCATGAGCTGGTGGATGCGGCCCACCTCCGTGGCGGCGCCCGTAGCCACCACCACCCCGATTCCGTAGCCGCGAGACACGAGCGTGCCGGAGAAGGCCATGTTCGCGCGGTCGCCCACGCCGGTGTCGGCCGGCAGCTCCTCGACCGCCTTGCGCGCGGGCACCGACTCGCCCGTGAGCGCCGACTCGTCCACCTCCAGCTCGCGCTGCTCGACCAGGCGGGCGTCCGCCCCGACCATGTCGCCTGCCTCGATCACGAGCAGGTCGCCGGGCACCAGCTCCTGCGAGGGGAGGCGCTGGCGCTCCCCGTCGCGCACCACGCACACAGTGACCGTGAGCATCGTGGCCAGGGCCTCCATCGCCCGCTCGGCCCGCGACTCCTGGATGAAGCCCACCGCGGCGTTGACGAGCACGACCGCGAAGATCACCCCACTGTCCACGACCTCGCCGATCGCCAGCGTGATCGCCGAGGCGGCGAGGAGGATGTAGATCAGCGGGTGGTGAAACTGGAATGCGAAGCGCAACAGCGGACCCGGGCGCCGTTGCTCGGGCAGCTCGTTCGGGCCCAGGCGCTCGAGCCGCAGGCGCGCCTCGTCCTGCGTCAGTCCACGGGCGCGATCGGTGCCCTGCAACTCAAGCGCCGCGTCTGGCGCAAGCGCGTGCGACGGAGCTTGCGCGAGCGGCTCGTCGGCCGCCCGCTCGGCGATTCGGTCAGCGATCGGATTATTGGCTCGGGCCAAGGTCGGTCCTCTCTGTCGACACTGCCGACATGAGGACCCGGCACCACTTGCAAGCGGTCCCGGCTCGACACGGGCGCCCAGACTTTTCCCGCGCCGCCGAAATGGCACGGTAGTCGGTACATACCACAGGCCGGGCGGGGCAAAACGTGCGCGGCGGCGATGCCCTCTCTAGGAGCGGGCTTGCGAGGGCGAACGACGGGACTCGAACCCGCGACCGCCTGGACCACAACCAGGAGCTCTACCTGCTGAGCTACGTCCGCCAGGACGGGCTGAGCCTAGCACCACGGGGAAGCGGCTCACACGTCGTCGAGCGTGCGCGGCTTCAACTCGAAGCGCTCCGGCCGGTAGAACGTCGGCGGCCGGCCGATCTCGGCGAGCATCCGCCCATAGAGGCGATCGACGACCTCGGGGTGGCGGTCGGAGACGTCGCGGTGCTCGCCGGGGTCCGCCGCGAGGTCGAAGAGCTTCTGGCCGGCGCGGCGGTTGTCGGAGATCAGCGCCCAGCGGTCGTCGCGGACGAAGAAGTCGTTGGCGTAGCCGCCGTAGGCGAAGTCGCGGCGGCCGGGCGGGGCGCCGCCGCGCACGATCGACGACAGGTCGCTGCCCTCGAAGCGTGCTGGAGGACGCAGGCCCGCCAGCGCCATCAGGGTGGGCGGGATGTCGTGCGTGGACGCGAACCAGTGGCTCTCCACGCCTCGGCGCGCGTCCGGGTCCCTGACGATCAGCGGGACGTGGATCAGCTCCGGGTTGAGCAGCCAGGCCGACTTCCCGGTCCAGTTGCGCTCGCCCAGCAGGATGCCGTGGTCGCTGACGAGCATGACGGTCGTCTCGTCCTCAAGGCCGAGCGCCGAGATCTCGTCGAGCAGACGGCCGATCTGGCCGTCGACGAGCGAGACGCAGGCCTTGTACGTGAGCTGCAGGCGCTCGAGCTCGTGCTCGGTTATCCGATCGGTCGGGCGGTAGGTGACGTTGCCGATGAACGGCACGTCGGGGTCGCCGTAGAGCGCGCGGTATCTGCGCGGCACCGCCCACGGCTCATGCGGGTCGAAGCCGTCGACGACCATGAGCAGCGGCTTGCGCCGCAGCGCGAGGCGCCGGCGCGGGTTGGCCTCGCGCAGGGTCTCGATCGCCGCGCCGAAGACGCGCGCCGGCGGGGTCTGCGCCTCGTCGACGTCGAGGCCCCCGGCGCCGCCGTTCTCGGCGAGGAAGTCGCGCATCTTCGCAACCTCGTGGGGCCACCCGTGCATGTACTCGGGCAGCACGCGGCGGGCGTCGCGGTCGGAGATCGCGGACTTCGGGCGGGTGTGCGCCGCGTGGCCGGGCACCCGCACGACCCGGTCGAGCGACCGCCTGAACGGACCGAGCGCCTCGGCGTAGCCGATGAAGGGGTTGTCGGTGACGTACGCGGTCCAGTAGCCGGCGTCTCGCAGCTCGTCGACGACCGTGCGCGTGCCGGGCATGATCGGGCTCCAGCCCGGCGACTTGCCGAGCCCCTCCCACGGCTGCCAGCCGCGGAACGGGAACGCGCGCCGGCCGGTCATGATCGTGCGGCGCATCGGCATCGTCGGCATCGCCTCGGGATAGACGCGTGTGAAGCGCGCGCCGTCGCGCGCGAGCGCGTCGATGTTCGGTGTCCGCACGATCGGGTTGCCGTAGCAGCCGAGATGGTCCGCGCGGAGCGTGTCGACGACCACGAGTACGAGGTTCTTGCGGTCGGGAACGCCTCCGGTCACTCGCTGCCAACCCGCCCCACCGGCCGCGACTCCCACCACCCCGACGCCCGCCGCGCCGAGCAGGCGCCTGCGGCTCAGACGAGGTCCGGGTCCCTGGCCGTCGGGCGGTCGGGCTGACATTGCTGCACCCCCCGCGGGCCCGTCAGGCCGGCTGCTCGTCGGGCGGCCTCAGGTGTCGCGGCAGCCGCCGCGCCGGCGCGGCGAACTCCGCGTCGCTGTAGGTCGGCGGCGGTCCGCCGATTTCGCCGACGATCTGCTCGTACAGCTCGTCGACGACCTTCGAATGCCGGGCGGCGACGTCGCGGAGCTCGCCGGGGTCGGCCTCGATGTCATAGAGCTTGTGCTTGTGCCGGTCGTTGGCGCTGATCAGCTTCCAGCGGTCGTCGACCGCGAAGCAGAAGTTGCCGTAGCCCCCGTAGGTGAAGGGTCGCGAGACGTGCGGGGGCTCGCCCTCGAGGATCGGCGTCAGGTCCGTGCCGTGGAAGCGCTCGGCCGGATGGAGGCCGGCGAGCGACATCAGCGTCGGCGCGAGGTCGACGGTGTTGGCGAAGTAGTCGCTCGCCTTGCCGGCGCCGCGGCCGTCGGGGTCGCGGATCATCAGCGGCACGTGAATCAGCTCCGGGTGCAGGCGGTAGTCGCCCTTCCCCGACCAGTCGTGCTCGCCGAGCAGGACGCCGTGATCGCTGACGAGGCCGATCACGGTCGACTCGGCGAGCCCGCGATCGCGGACGCGGTCGAGGAAGCGGCCGAGCCAGTCGTCGACCATCGTCACGGACGCCTTGTAGATGACCTGCAGCCGCTCGAGCTCTGCCGAGGTGAGGTAGCTGGCGCTGCGGTACTCGAGGTTGGCGACCTCCGGGCCCTCGTAGTCGGGGTCGCCGTACATGCTCATGTACTCGGGCGGCGGCGCCCACGGCTCGTGCGGATCGAAGGCGTCGACGCCGAGGAAGAACGGCCTGTCGTCCGGGGCCTCGTCGAGCTGCTGGGCGGCGGCCTGGAACACCCGTGCCGCCGCGGTCTGGCCGGCGTTCTCGCCGCGGCCGTTGTTGGCGAGGTAGCGCTGGACGGCGTAGACCTCGGCCTCGTCGTCGCGCATCGCCGCGGGGAGCCAGTTGCGCGCCTCGGACAGCGGCACCGTCGACGGCGGACGATGCTCGCCGCGCTGCCCGAGGACGGAGACGTAGCTGTCGAGCTTCGCGCGGAAGGGCTCGAACGTCTCGGCGACGGTCAGGAAGGGGTTGTCCGACACGTAGCTCGTCCAGTACCCCGCATCGCGCATGTCCTCGACGAGCGTGCGCGTGCGCGGCAGGATCGGCTCCCAGCCGGGCCGCTTGGCCATCCCCCACCACGGCTGCCAGTCGTGGAACGGGAAGCTGCGCTGGCCGGTGAGGATCGAGCGACGCGCCGGGACCGTCGGCATCGCCTCCGGGAAGACGCGCGTGAAGCGCGTGCTCTCGCGGGCGAGGCGGTCGAGCGCCGGCGTGTGCATCTCGCCATTGCCGTAGCAGCCGATCCGGTCCGCGCGCAGGCTGTCGATCACGATCAGGATCACGTTGCGCTTGGGTCGCGCCTCGGCGGCGGCGCCCTGCTCGCCGGCCTCCGAGCTCCCGCCGAGGCCCTTCCACGCCGCGCCGCCGATCGCCACGCCGGCGGCACCGGCGCCGGTGGCGCCGAGCAGCTTCCTGCGGCTGATGCGGTGGTTGCTCTCGCTCATACGTTGCCCGGCGGCCTCAACCGCTGACCACGCCCTCGGGACCGAACACCGGCAGCGCCGCTGAAGGGCCGTCGGCACACGCGGAGGGCGAGTCGTGGAGCGCGACAAGCTAGCGCAGTCTCCTGACGCGCGAGCCGGCGCCGGTTTGGCCCGAGGCGGATCGTCGAGGGCGTCCTGCAGCACGATGTCCCCGAGGAGCGGATGGGCGCTCAACAACGCGATGCACGTCCTCCACGGGCGGTCGCCGCGGCCTTCGCGGCGGTCGACCGCTGACCGTCACCAACCCGAGGGAACGGCGCGCGGCTTCCTGACCAGGTCGTCCTGGGAGTAGAAAGGCGGCTCGCTGCCGACATGCTCGACCATCTGGCGGTAGAGGTCCGCGACGACGCCCGGGCGCCGCTTGGAGATGTCGTCGCGCTCGCCCGGGTCGCGCTCGAGGTCGAACAGCATCGCGCCGGTGCGGCGGTTGTTGGTCACCATCGCCCAGCGATCGCTGCGCACGAACGAGTGGTTCGAGTAGCCGCCGTAGGTGATCGGACGGTGCTCGTCCGGCACGCCGCCGTCCGCGATCGGCGAGAGGTCGGCGCCCTGGAACGCGCTCGACGGGCGTGCGCCCGAGAGGGAGAGCAGGGTCGGCGCCAGATCGTGCGTGTTCGCGAACCAGTCGCTCGCGGTGCCGGCTCCACGCCCGTCGGGGTCGCGCACGATCAGCGGCACCTGCGTCAGCTCAGGCGTCAGGCGCCAGGCCGACTTGCCGATCCAGTCGCGCTCGCCGAGGTGGAAGCCGTGGTCGCTGACGAGCATCACGACGGTGCTCTCGGCCAAGCCCAGGTGCTCGAGCGAGTCGAGCAGCATGCCGACCTGGTTGTCGACCATCGACAGCGTCGCCGAGTACGTCATCCGCACGCGCCGAAGCTCGTCGGGGGTCAGCTCGTCCTTTGGCGTGTAGCCGATGTCGCCCATCGGCAGCGTCTCGTCGCCCGGCTCGCGGTAGAGGTCGAGGTAGCGTGAGGGCACCGCCCACGGCTCGTGCGGGTCGAAGCCGTCGACGACGAGCAGGAACGGGCGCTGGGTCAGCATCTTGCGCGCCACCCACTGGGCCGCCGCGAAGGTGCGCCCCGTGGCGGTCTCGGCCTCGCGGATCTCGCCGTCGCGGCCGCCGTTCGCGGCGAGGTACTGGCGCATGTCCTCGACGTGGCGCAGCTCGTCCCAGCGGTTGCGCGGGATCAGCCGGCGCGCCTCGCGCACGCCGATGCCGTCCGGCCGCCCGCGAGGGATCTGGCCGGGAACGGGGATGAACCGGTCGAACGACCGGCGGAAGGGGCGGTAGGTCCACGAGAAGCCGAGGAAGGGGTTGTCGGTTACGCACGCCGTCCGGTAGCCCCGGTCGCCCAGCTCGGTCGCGAGCGTCGGCGTGCCCGGCTCGATCGGCTCCCAGCCGGGCGTCGTCCCGAGGCCCACCCACGGCTGCCAGTCGTGGAAGGGGAAGACCCTGCGGCCGGTCATGATCGAGCGCCGGGTCGGCACCGTCGGCATCGCCTCCGGGAACACGCGCGTGAAGCGCACGCCCCCGTCCGCAAGCGCGTCGATGTTGGGCGTGTGCATCGCGGCGTTGCCGTAGCAGCCGAGGTGGTCGGCGCGCAGCGTGTCGATGACGATCAGGACGACGTTGCGGCGCCCGTCGAGGTTCGTCGCCAGGCCCTTCCAGCCGGCTCCGAGCGCGGCGGCGCCGGCCGCGCCTGCGCCGGCCGCTCCGAGCAGCTGCCTCCGTGTCAGTCGATCCCGCGAGATTCGCGGGATGCTAGGGGCTCGGAGCCGCGCTCGGCTCGGGGGGCGCGGGGGGTGGCTCGATCTCGGTCGTCCGGGTGGGGATGGGCTCGCGGTTGTCGATCGGCCTGCCGCTCTGGTCGAACTCGAGGTCGTCGGCGTCGGAGTCGCGCGTGCCGCCGGAGGTCTCGTCGTTGGTCTCGTCGCGGTCCTCGATGCCGTCGTCGTCGAGGTCGTCGTCCTCGGGCAGCGGGCGGACGGCGCCGTTGGCGTCGAAGTCCGGCAGCGTCCCCTGGCCGACGGCGAGCGGCACCTTCCAGAGCTCCTCGACGACCTGCGGGTACTTGCGCACCACGTTCTCGCGCTCGTCGTCGTCCTTGTCGTTGTCCTCGTCGAAGTCGTGCAGCTGGATGCCGGCCTTGTCCATGTCGGTCAGCATCAGCCAACGCGGATCCCCGGCCGCGATCTTGGTGATCGTCGCCGCCATGAAGGCCTTGCGCTTGGGCGGGTCCTCGTCGTCGAGCAGCGCGGTGAGATCCTCGCCGTCCATCCGCCCCGGTATGTCGACGCCCATCAGCGACAGGGCCGTGGGCGCCACGTCGTGGGTCGAGGCGTAGTAGTAGCTGTAGTTGCCCGAGCGCCGGCCGCGCGGGTCGCGAATCAGGTACGGCGTGAAGTACGCGTGCTTGTAGCTGCCGGGAGCGCCGCGTCCGAGCCAGCCGTGCTCGCCGAGCATCGTGTGGCCGTCGCCGACGAGGAAGACGGCCGTGTCCTCGAGCAGATCGAGATCCTCGACCTTGCGCATCAGGTCGCCGACCGCCCGGTCCACGGTGCGGACGCCCTCCATGTAGGCGTCGCGGGCCATCGCCACCGTCTCGTCGCCGATGTCCGCCGCGACGATCCAGGCCGGCTGGCGGACGATCGCGTCGAGGCTCGGATCGAGGTCGAGCGAGCGCGTCCACGTCCGCGGCACGGCGTACGCCTCGGCCGAGTCGAAGCCATCGACCGCGAGGAAGAACCGCTTGTCGCGGAGGCGGTCGAGCTCGCGGATCCCTTGTGCGACGGCGCGCTCGGTCGCCTCCGCGCAGCGCTCGATGCCGCCGACGAGGTGGCGCTCGACGTCGCGGTGGGTCTGCTCGCGGCCCATCGTGCCCCCGGCGTCGACCGGATCGGGCGCCGGGTAGTCGTCGGGGTCGACCTCGATCGTGCGGCGCACGACGTCGTCGTAGCGCGGACCCGAGAAGAACGGGTTGTCGGTGATCCAGACCGTCTCTACGCCGGCGTCGACGAGCGCCTCGGTGACGAGCGGCTGGCGCACGTAGACGGGGTTCCAGCCGGGCTCGGGGGCGAAGCGGTCCATCCGCCGCCACTCCCGGTACGGGAAGGCGTGCCTGCCGGTGATCAGGGCCCGGCGCGCCGGCACGGCAGGCGTCGACTCCGCGACCGCGCGCTCGAAGCGCAGCGAGTCGCCGGCGAGCTTGTCGATGTTGGGGGTCTTGGCGACGCGGTTGTCGTCGAAGGCGCCGTCGAACGCGCCGACGCTGTCGGCCCTGATGCCGTTGACGACGATCACGAGGACGTTGAGCTCGCGCCCCTCCTGCGCCGCGGCGCTCGCCGGCCGAAGGGCCGCGCCGGCCAGGCCGCCGCCGAGCGCGGCCGCCCCTGCGGCGGCCCCGCCCCTGCGGAGCAGCCGCCTGCGAGTCAGCGCGTCGCTCATCCGCCCATCACGAAGTCGTCGCCGAACTGAGGCAGCGTGCCGCCCGCCTCCTCCTCGAGGACGCGCCAGAGGCGGTCGACGATCTCCGGGTTCTGGTCGGCGACGTTGCGCCGCTCCTCGGGATCGCTCTGGGTGTCGAAGAGCCGCAGGCGCACCCGCTCGCTGTGGGTGACGAGCAGCCAACGGCCGTCGCCGCAGATCAGGTAGCGCCCGTAGGCGGCGGTGAAGTACGGCCTCTCCTCGTGCGGCTCCTTGCCGTCGAAGAGGCGCGAGAGGTCCTCGCCGTCCATCAGCCCGGGCTTGCGCACGCCCATGAAGCCGAGCAGCGTCGAGGCGACGTCGTGGGTCGACGCGAAGTAGTCGCTGGTCTCCCCCGCCCGCTTGCCCTCGGGGTGGCGGACCATGTAGGGCACCTTGTAGATCGGCCAGTTCGGGTAGGCGGCGTGCTTGCCCAGGATCCCGTACTCGCCGAGCGTCAACCCATGGTCGCTGAGGTAGATCACCGCGGTGTTGTCGAGCAGCTTGAGGTCGTCCATCTTGTTGAGCAGGCGGCCGATCCAGCGGTCGGCGAACGTCAGCTCGGCGGCGTAGAGCTCGCGCACGCGCTCGACGGTCTCCTCGTCGATGCCGAGGTTCTGCACCCGGCTGTAGGGCGTGTCCCACGGCTGGATCGGGATGATCCCCTGCTTCTCGCTGCCCTTGATGCGGTCGAACTTCGACATGTAGACGCGCGGCGGGTCGAGCGCCTCGTGCGGATCGAAGACGTCGACGCCGAGGAAGAACGGCCGCTTGTCCTTGAGGTCGTCGAGCAGGTCCATCCCGCTGCGCACGACGCGCGCCGCGGCGTAGTCGCTCTCGCGCCGGCGGTAGAGGTTGTTCCAGCCGACGTACTCGCGCAGGCGCTGGACCTCGACCGAGTCGGACAGCTTGGGGAACAGGTAGCGCTCGATCGCGCTGCGCGGCGCGGGGCGCTTGAACGGGCGGTTGAAGCCACGGTAGGACGCCTGCGAGTAGTCGGGGCGCGCCATGTCGAGCGTGCGGCGGAAGTTGACGAAGCGCGGCCCGATCAGGAACGGGTTGTCGGTGACGTAGGCGGTCTCGATCCCGGCCTCCGACATCGTCTCGGTGAACATCGGCTGGTACGGGTAGATGTCGTTCCAGCCGGGCTCCGCGGGAAGGCTCGGCGTGACCGTCCAGTTGCGGAACGGGAACGAGCGCATGCCGGTGATGAGCGCGCGGCGAACGGTGCCTGTCGGCATCGCCTCCGGCACCGCGGCGTCGAACAGCAGCGAGTCCTTCGCCAGCGCGTCGATGTTCGGCGTGTCCGCGAGCGGGTCGTGGCCGTCGTAGGCGCTGACGAAGTCCCGGCGCGTGCTGTCGGTGACGATCAGCAGCGTGTTCGGCGCGTCCTCGGCGTGGCTGACCTGCGCCTCGAGCTCGTCGTTGCAGGCGCCGAGGCCGAGCGCGAGCGCGCCCGCGCCACCGGCCTGCAGCGCCTGACGGCGCGTGACTCGTCCTCGGAGGGCCATGATGCGACGGCGCAGATTAGCCGTCCCGCCCGCCGGAGGCAGCGGTCGGCCCCGCGCGGCCTCGATCGGGCGGCCATGTGGGCGGCGCGTCCGAGCGCCGTCTGTATGCTCGCGCGCCGTGTCCGCTCCCAGCTTCGATCTCCAATCGCACTCCGTCCACTCCGACGGCGAGCTCCCGGCCGCGGAGGTCGTCGCCCGCGCGGCGACCGCCGGCGTCGAGCTGCTCGCCCTCTCCGACCACGACACCATCGACGGCATCGACGAGGCGCTCGCCGCAGGGCGCGAGCACGGCGTCGCGATCGTGACCGCGACCGAGATCTCCGCGGTCGACGGCGCCTACGAGGACATGCACGTGCTCGGCTACGGCGTCGACCAGGGCGACGCGACGCTCGCCGAGCGGCTGCTCGACGCCCGCAGCGACCGCGAGCGCAGGGCCGAGGCGATGGCGACCCGCCTGAAGGAGCTCGGCTTCGAGATCGATCCGGCGCCCGTCCAGGCGCGCCGCGACGCCGGCAAGCCGGTCGGCCGACCGCACCTGGCCGCCGGGGTGCTCGCGCATCCGGCGAACGCCGAGCGGCTCGCCGACGAGGGCCACGGCGACGTCTCGTCCTTCATCCCCGCGTACCTGATCCAGGGCACGCCCGGCTACGTCGCGCGCAGCCATCCGACCGTCGCCGAGGCGATCGGCTGGATCCACGACGCGGGCGGCATCGCCGTCTGGGCGCACCCCTTCTGGGACGTCAAGGACGACGGCGAGGTGCTCGCACTGATCGACCGCTTCCGCGAGGCGGGCCTGGAGGGCGTCGAGGCGTTCTACGTGACCCACACCAAGGCGCAGGTCGAGCTGGTGGCCGGGCGCTGCGCCGAGCTGGGCCTGCTCTCGACCGGCTCATCCGACTACCACGGCCCGGACCACAAGCTCTTCAGCAGCTTCCGCGCCCACGAGACGCACGGGATCGAGCCCAACTTGGGCCCGATCCCCGGTCTCGCTCAGTAGCTCTCTACGCCGGGAGGGGCTCCAGCCCGAACTCGGTGCGGAACTCGTTCGTGTCGTGCAGGTGCGGGAACGGCTCGTCGGGCGCGGCCACGCCGAGCGCGTCGGCGATCGGCCCCCAGCCGTCCTTGCCGAGCTCCCACAGGATGAGGCGATCGGACGGGATCTCGCGCTTGATCGTCTCGATGCGGTCGTGGTACATCTGCCGCACCCACTCCCTGTCCTCGAAGCGGCCCTGGAAGTCGCCCTGCCAGATCAGCTTCTCGATCACGCCGAACAGCTTCGGCGACGGCGGCTCGCGGTTGGGGTCCGGGGTCAGCTCGCCGGCCTGCGCCGCCTTCTTGATCGCGAGGATGGTGTTCTGACAGCTCTTGTAGAAGCCGTCGAAGTCACGGTGGTTGAGCAGGATCGGCGCGTCCGGGAAAGCCTCGGCCAGCTCGCGCCAGTACCTGCACGCCGGCCAGTCGACGGTGGCCTGCCAGCCGTCGAATACCTCGTGCCAGTCGACCTGCTCGCCGTTGGCGATCCGCTCCCAGTAGGCGAGGTCACGCTCCTTGCTCTCCCCCATGATCAGGTCGATCATGTGGAAGCACGGCTTGGCGCCGAGCTGCTCGATGGCGCCCTTGAGCGACATCGTGCCCGAGCGACCGAATCCGACTCCGATCAGCTTCATCCTGTCCTCCTTGTGAGGTATTGACGCTTGTGCGACATGATGGTCCCCCTGGTGCTGAGGGGGAGCATCCTAGCCCGCTGGCGGCGTTGTCGCCGGCTCGGCCCGCGCTGGCGGACCGGGGCCCGCCTCCCCGCCCTGTGCCTGCATCGCAGCCATGGCCTCCGCACGGACCTGTGCGGGATAGCGGCGCATCGTCAGGGCGAACGGGATCGCAAGCAGCGCGAGCAGCATCGCCACCCGGAACGCCCAGCCGAACGCGTTGCGCGCGGCACCGGCGGTCCGCCGGAAGATCTGCTCGTCGAAGCCCGGCCCCGGGTCGGGCCGGTCGCTCGAGCCGCCGACGAAGTTGACCATTCCCTGGTGCATCAGCCCGCCGTAGACGGGCGCCGGGATCTGGAACTCCTGGGCGATGTCGGCGACGTCGTCCTCCGCGGAGCCGGCATGGAGCTCGAGCGTCGCCGAGAAGGCGGCGATCAACAGCGCGATCCCGACCGCGGCGCCGAGCTGCCGCGCCGTGTTGAGGATCCCCGAGGCGAGCCCCAGCTCCTGACCCTGCACGGCGCCCATGGCGCCGACGTTGATCGTCGGGAAGCACGTCCCCATGCCGACGCCGATCAGTGCCAGGCCGGGGAACACGATCGCGTACTGAAGCGGGCCCTCCCACAGCGACGGGGCGAACGAGACCCACAGCAGCCCGAGGCCCATCGCCCCGAGCGCCGGAACGGCCAGCTCGCGCGGCGGGCGGGTGTCGGCGGCCTTCGCGATCTTCGGCCAGATCAGCAGGCCGAAGATGGGAACCGGCGTCAGCGCGAGCGCCGCCTCGAAGATCGTGAAGCCCCATAGGTTCACGAACAGGAGCGCGAGCAGCAGCAGCGTGCCGAGCGCCGCGCCGCCGAACAGGGCCATCGCGATGTTCGCGCCGACGAACTGGCGGTTGCGTTGGAGCGCGCGGGTGATCATCGCGCCGTCGCGCCGCTGCGAGAGCACGAACGCGACGGTCAGCAGCACCGCGCCCTGCAGCAGGAAGAGGATCAGGCCGTCGTCCCAGCCGCGGTGGTTGGCCTCGACGAGGCCGAACGTCAGGAAGAAGACGGCGAGCGCAAGCAGCGACATGCCGAGATAGTCGATGCGGCGGTCGGCGGTGAGGTCGTAGGTCTCGGGCCAGATGCGGCGCGCGAGGACGATGCCGAGGATGCCGAACGGGATGTTGACGAGGAAGATCCAGTGCCAGCTCGCGACCTCGACGATCGCGCCGCCGAGCGCCGGGCCGGTCGCCGAGGCGGCCAGCGCGACGATCGCGATCGTCGCGAGCGCCTTGCCGCGCTCCTGCGGCGGGAAGGCGACGGCGGTGATCGCGAAGCCGATCGGCGCCAGGATGCCGGCGCCGAGGCCCTGGATCACGCGGAAGGCGATCAGCAGGTCGATCGACGGCGCGAGCGCGCACAGCAGCGAGCCGAAGGTGAAGACCGCCATGCCGACCATGAAGACCAACCGGCGGCCGAACTGGTCAGCGAGCTTGCCGGAGACCACGAGCAGCGCCGCGAACGAGAGGTTGTAGGCGTTGACGACCCAGGTGATCGAGTTGACGTCCGCGTCGAGCTCGTCCTGGAGCTCGGGCACCGATACGTTGACGATCGAGACGTCGAGCAGGCTCATCGCCCACCCGATCATCATCACCGCGAAGATCTTGTTCTTCTTGGCGTAGAGCTGCTCCGCCGGCGGGTTGACGCGCTCCCTGATCACGGCCGGGGAGAGTAGCCGGAGGGCGCGACGCCGCGCGTCGCCCCCCGGATGTGGATCGGAGGGCTCACGCCCCCCGGACCCGTCGCGCTTCCGTGGCAGGTGGGCCTCTGGCTAGTTGGGGCTACCGACCGGAACGACGATCGGAACTGCGTCCTCGGCGACCGCCTCGACCGACTCCTCGAGCCCCGGCTCCTCGCCGTCGCCGGCGCAGAGGATCTCGAAGCGGCCGGTCGAGATCTTCGAATCCGGTCGCACCGGGACGCCGCGGATGTCCTCCCATCCGAGCCGCTCGACCTCGAACGGGTTCATCAGGATCGCGAGCGTCGGGTACTCGCAGGCGCGCTCGTGGCGGTCGATCGCCTTCGAGATCGCCTCGAGGTTCTTCGCCTCCGTCGAGCTCATGCTGTCCCGAGTATGCCCAATGACGTGCGTGAGGGCACGCCGGCCGCGGCGGTAGCCTCGCGAGCCCGATGCGAGCGGACGACAGGCGCACCGCCGGCGCGGACGGCGACGGCTTCGACGCCGAGGTGCGCGTGCGCCACGTCCGCTACGAGGCGCCCGACGGCGACTTCGCCGTCCTGCTGGCCGATGCCGCCGACGGCTCGTCGATCTCGGTCGCGGGAGCCGTCGCCGGGCTGGCCCCCGGGACCCGCGCGCGGGTGGTCGGCCGCTGGACGGAGCATCCGCAATACGGGCGCCAGGTGGAGGCCGACGCGGGCTACGAGCTCGACCCCGACGACGTCGACGGCGCGCTCAAGTACCTCACGACGATCAGCCGGATCGGCAAGAAGCGCGCGCGGCAGCTGGTCGACCGCCATGGGCCCGAGGTGCTGACCGCGATCGACGTCGACCCCGAGCGCGCGTTCGGCGACCTGCCCGGCATGGGCGCCCGGGCGGCCGCCGCCGCGGCCGAGTCCTGGCGCGAGCGCCGCGCGCTGCGCGACCTCTACGTGCGCCTCGCTCCGCACGGCCTCGGCTGGCTCGCCGGGCCGCTGCACGAGCGCCATGGCACCGACGCGCTCGGGCTCGTGACGACCGACGCCTACCGGCTGACCGAGGAGCACCGCGTCGGCTTCGCGACGGCGGACGCGATCGCACGCGCGCACGGCGTGCCGCCCGACTCGCCGAGCCGCTACCGCGCCGCCGCGGTCCACGTGCTCGCGCAGGCCGAGGCACGCGGCGGCCACACCTACCTCCCCCTCGCGGACCTCCGGCGCCAGCTCGAGCCGCTCGTCGGCGAGCTGGCTCCCGGGATGCTCGAGGACTTCGCCGCGGCGCGAGTCGTCGTGCTCGAGGACGGTCGCGTCGCGCTGCCCGCCACCTGGCAGGCGGAGGAGCGGCTCGGGGACCGGCTCACGCGGCTCGCAGCCGGTCGGCCCGGGCCGGTCCCAGCCTGGCTCGCCGACGAGGTCGAGACCTTGACCGCCGAGCAGCGCAGCGCGGTCGAGGCCGCCTTCGAGCGCCGGCTGTCGGTCGTCACCGGCGGTCCGGGCACCGGCAAGACGACGCTCGTGAGCACGATCGCCCGCCTCGCCGAACGGGCCGAGCTGTCGCTC
Organism: Thermoleophilaceae bacterium; assembly: GCA_040881635.1. Classification (GTDB taxonomy): domain Bacteria; phylum Actinomycetota; class Thermoleophilia; order Solirubrobacterales; family Thermoleophilaceae; genus JAAYBF01. The sequence goes on along the minus strand of JBBECV010000018.1, from coordinate 9,894 downwards.
GCGCTCTGCGCGCCGACCGGCCGGGCGGCGCGGCGACTGGTGGAGGCGACCGGCCAGCCGGCGACGACGATCCACCGGCTGCTCGAGTGGCTGCCCGACGAGGGGCCGCTGCGCGGGCCGGGCAATCCACTCGAGCGGGACCTGCTCGTCGTGGACGAGTCGAGCATGCTCAGCCTCGAGGTCGCGCGCATGCTCTTCGACGCCGTCGGCGACGAGACGAGCGTCGTGATGGTCGGCGATGCCGACCAGCTGCCGCCGATCGGCGCCGGCAAGCCGTTCGCGGACCTGATCGACTCGGGCAGCGTGCCGGTCGCGCGGCTGACGCACGTCTTCAGGCAGTCCGCCAGATCGATGATCGTCGGTGCCGCCCATGCCATCAGGACCGGGCGCCGGCCGCCGACGCGTCCCGCCGACGACCAGGTCCGCGACTTCTTCCTGATCGAGGAGGGCGGCGAGGCGAGCGCCGCCGACACGGTCGTCGAGCTCGCGACCACCCGCCTCGCGAGCCACTACGACGTCGACGCCGTGCGCGAGATCCAGGTGCTGTCCCCGGTCTACCGCGGGGCACTCGGAATCGACGCGCTCAACGAGCGCATCCGCGCGACGCTGAACCCGTCCGGCGCGGAGCTGCTCGACGCGGACATACGCGCCGGCGACAAGCTGATCCAGACCCGCAACGACTACGACACCGGGCTGATGAACGGGCAGATCGCGATCGCGGTCGGGGCCGACGACGACGAGGAGGTGCTGCGCGTCGACGTCGACGACGGACGGCGCGTGGACGTCCCGGCGCGCTCGGTGCGCTGGCTGCGCCACGCCTACGCGATCTCGGTCCACCGCTCGCAGGGCTGCGAGATGCCGGTCGTCGTGATTCCGGTCCACGTCGCGTACGGCGGGATGCTGTCGCGCAACCTGCTCTACACGGCGATCACGCGCGCGCGGCGGGCGTGCGTCCTCGTCGGTCAGCCAGAGGCCCTCGCCCGCGCCGCCCGGCGGGCGGACGCGTTCGGTCGCAACACGCGTCTGGCGGGCATCGTCACCCCCACGCGCGAGTGACCGACGGGGCCCCGCTCAGCCGGAGGCGGGCACGCCGAGCGTGCGCGTGTAGTGCTCGATCGTCTGCCGCAGGCCGTCGCGCAGATCGACCTGCGGCTCCCAGCCGAGCAGGTCGCGGGCGCGGCCGATGTCGGGCTGGCGGACCTGCGGATCGTCAACCGGCAGCGCCTCGAAGACGATCTCCGACCGCGCCCCGGTGAGCTCGACGACCAGCTTCGCCATGTCGAGCAGCGACATCTCGCTCGGGTTGCCGATGTTCACCGGCTCGTGCACGTCCGACTCGGCGAGCGCGACCAGGCCCCGGATCAGGTCGTCGACGTAGCAGAAGCTGCGCGTCTGGCTGCCGTCGCCGAAGACGGTCAGCGGCCGGTCGCTCATCGCCTGCTTGAGGAACGTCGGCACGGCGCGCCCGTCGTTGGGCCTCATTTTCGGGCCGAAGGTATTGAAGATCCTTGCGATGCAGGTGTTGACGCCCTGCTGGCGCAGGTAGGCCATCGTCAGCGCCTCGGCGTAGCGCTTGGCCTCGTCGTAGACGCCGCGCGGGCCGATCGGGTTGACGTTGCCCCAGTAGCTCTCGGGCTGCGGATGGACGAGCGGGTCGCCGTAGACCTCCGACGTCGACGCGAGCAGGAAGCGCGCGCGCTTGACCTTCGCCAGCCCGAGCGAGTTGTGCGTTCCGTAGGCGCCGACCTTGAGCGTGTGCAGCGGCAGCCGCGCATAGTCGATCGGGCTCGCGGGCGATGCCATGTGGAAGACGAGGTCGACCGGCTCGTCGATCTCGTAGTGCTCGGTGATGTCGACCATCCGGAAGTCGAACTCGTCCCTGCGTATGTGGTCGATGTTGCGCAGGCTGCCCGTCTCGAGGTTGTCGACGCAGATGACCCGATGCCCGCGCTCGAGCAGGTGGTCGCAGAGATTCGAGCCGAGGAAGCCGGCGCCGCCGGTGACGAGTGAGGTGGGCATCGAGCGGAGGCTACCTTGCCCTTTACCCGGTGGCGTCAACCGTGGTACGGTCGGCTCGAGAGGAGGGTTCAGTGAGGCGACCGAAGGCTGGTGGGGACGAGAAGGCGCTTCGCGAGCCGGTGAAGGACGGCGCCGGCCGGAAGTTCGACCTACGTCAGCTGATCGCGGACACGGCCGACCCGTTGACGGCGGCCGCAACCGCCAAGGAGCTGGCGATCGAGGTCAAGACGACCGACGACGTCCCACGCGAGGTCGTCGGCGACGCCGACGGCATCCGCACGGTGCTCGCGGCGCTGCTCGAGAACGCCGTCACGTTCACCGAGCGCGGCGAGGTGGTCGCGTCCGTGACATCGCGCCCGACCGGGAGCGGTCGCGCGGTCGTCCACTTCGAGATCTCGGACACGGGCCCCGGCGTCCCGGCGGAGGCGCTCGACGGCTCCGCCACCGGCGGCCTCGCTCGCTCGCGCAGCCTGGTCGACCGGATGGACGGGCGGATGGACTGCGCCAGCGCCGCCGGGCTCGGGAGCACGATCTGCTTCGACGTGCCGGTCGACCTGCGCGATTAGCGCCCGCTCGCGCCCGGTCGATCCGGGCCCCTGCAACTAGCGGTTGTGGAACTCGGCGTTGCCGGGACCACGCTCGAGGAACGTCCGCACCGCTCCCCGCAGGTCCTCGGTCGCGAACAGCTCCCCGGCGTCACGGCGAATCGCCTCGTCCGCCGCCGGCACGCCGCCCTCGACGTAGCGGCGTAGGACGTGCTTGGTCATCGCGTGCGCGCGCGTCGGACCGGCCGCGAGCCCCCGCGCAAGCGCGGTCGCCTCGCGCTCGAACGAGTCGTCGTCGAAGACGCGGTTGACGACGTCCCAGCGCTCGAGCGCCTCCGCGCCGAACAGCTCGCCGGTCATCACGAGCTCGCGCGCCCGTCCGCTGCCGGCGCGCTCGGCGAGCCGCTGGGTGCCGCCCATCGACGGCGTCAGCCCGACGACCGTCTCGACGAGGCCGAACCGCGCGGAGCGCGCCGCGACGATCAGGTCGCACGCGAGCGCGATCTCGAAGGCGGCGGTCAGCGTCAGGCCGTGGGCGGCGAACACCACCGGGGCGGGCAGCCGCTCGATCGGCTCGACGATCTCGCCGAGCAGCTCGGTCCAAAGCTCGCCGGCCTGCGCGGGGGTCAGCCCGTCGAACATCTCGACGTTCACGCCGCCGGACACGACCCTGCCCTCGGCCCGGATCAACAGCGCCCGCGGCGGATCGTCCCGAACCTCGCCGATCGCGGCGACCAGCCCGTCGATCAGCGGCCTGTCGAACAGGTTGAGCGGCGGGCTGTCGATCACCAGCTCGGCGAGCCCCTCCGAGCGCTGAAGGCGGATCCGGTCCATGGCGGCGCCCGCAGGCTACCGGCGACGCCGCCCGGGCCGCGTGTCCGCTGCCCGGCCGAGCAGGCGCCCGGGCACGCAAGCACGGTCTTGACCGGGGCTGCCGGGCGCAGCTAAGGTGGGTGCCGACTCGGGCGGTTGCGATTCGCCGGAGTCATCCAGCGAACGAGGAAGGCAACGCACTGCTCGTGGTGCGCATGTCCCTTGGAGACTTGAATCGATCTTCGAGGAGGTGCCATGCCGTTGTCGCCGGTCATCAGAGTGGAGTCGACGCTGCGGGGGGCCGCCAGGGTGGTCGCCGTCGCGGGCGAGCTCGACATCTCGTCTGTCGCCCGCATCCGGCAGGCGCTCGACGACGCCATCGCCGAGCGCCCGGAGGAGCTGGTGCTCGATCTGAGCGGGCTCGAGTTCTGCGACTCCTCGGGCATCCACCTGGTCGTGGAGACGAACGAGCGCGCCGCCCAGGACGGCATCCACTTCTCGATCGTCCGCCCCACGGGCCCCGCGTGGCGGGTCTTCGAGGTCTGCCGGATCGAGGGCGACCTGGACTTCGTCGACTCGGCGTGAGCTAGCCCGAGTCCCGACCTCCATGCGACGGTGCGCCCCGCCGGGATTGGGAAGCCCCCGCAGCACCCCCGGCTGGATTCGAACCAGCGACCTACGGATTAGAAGTGGGCCTGGAAGACGCGAAGCTGCGCTGAGTTGGCTCTAGCTCGCGGGGTACGGCCAGGCTGGTACGGGCTGTTATTGCCGAGTTGGGGACCCGGTTCGGGACCCGTTAACCCGCAACCGGAGTTTCGATGCTGCAAGTCGCCGTTAACGACGGCGCGCAACCTACGACTTCTCGGAGGACTTCGGTGGGGCCGGCGGAGGGTTCAGCGGCACAAGGTTGGTCGGCTGAGGAGGAGTAGCCGGGGTGCTGCTAGGTGTCTGAGACCCGCGAATGTCGCGTTGACCGGGAGCCGGCTTAGAAGGCGGCGGCTTCTTGTCGCGGCTCACTTCTTGCCCGACCCTGCTGCCGGCTTCAGTGGGGTGAGCGGCACGAGCTTAGGCGCCGCTGGAGGATTCGTCGGCGTCTTGAGTGCGCTCAGCGCACCCTCTTGAAGCCGCTGGTTGGACCCCTGATTGCTCATGAGCCAATAGTAGCCGGCCCGTCGGGCACGGTCTCGGAACCGTCTAGGAGCACATCGATTCGGGCGATTTGAGCCGCGGCCAAGTACACGCCGCGCTCGGGATCCAACCTCTCCCTGAGCGTTCGTAGACCGTTCTCATCCTCATGCACCGTGCAGAGCGACTGTAGATACACGTCGTGAGGAGACGGCGTTTGGCCAATCGCTGACCGCTTCCCGTAGATCCCGCCGACCAGTCGCGGGCACTCGGGGGTGTGGCCGACCAGCTCGACGATCAGCCACGCTCCGCTTTGCCTCCGGCGTTGGAAGGCGTAGTCGAAGGCGTCCCGCGCCTCGCCCGCCCCGAACCCTGCCGCGAGCACCCCCGGTGGCCCGTCCTCCAACTCCGCGCGGGCAAGGAAGCGGTTAAGGAGCATGCCGAGAACGACTGGCACACCTACAAGCACCACTCCGACATAGGCCGTGATCCCCAGCCAATGGTCTGCTAGATCGTTAGCGGACTCGACCTCGCCGACGAAGTCCACCGTCCACCAACCGAACGCAAGATGAACGACCAGGGCATAGGCAACTGCTCGAAGAGCTAGCTCCAAGTCGCTTCGAGAAGCCCTCGCGGACCGAGCCAGGCTCAGCTCGGCGATGATGAACCCCGGCATCAGCAGGGCAATCGTCGCGAGAATCGAGAAGGCGGTCGTCAACACTTAGCGGATCCGCTTGTCCGTAGCCACGAGCGACGCCTACTCGTCGTGGATGACGTCATTCAGCGAGGCCTTGCCCGTACGTTTGAGATAGGTGTCGAGCCGCATATCGGATCGGACACCAAAGTCACGCCTGTACTGGTCCTCGATCGTGCCCATGCGCGTATCGCCACGCTTGGCCCGCAGGCGGCCACTCTCCGTTCTCGATCTCTCGCCACGCATTCCTGGAGCGTCATTGGTGCTCATCGCCTGCCTCCTCAGCAGTAGTTGGGCACACGAACATACGCTCGTGCGCGGTCGGAACGGCGCGAGCGCTGCTAGATCGCCAGCAGGTCTAGATGTCGGGTCCGACATCTACGCGCCGCGACGTTCTCACTCGCGTTGCCACCCGACCCGTCGTACATACTCGCGGCGTGGCGGCAGGGGACTACGTGGCGATCTACGCAGCGGTGGTGGCGACCGGCGCACTCGGATGGAACGTCGCGCAGGCGGTCCGTGCGCGACGGGACGACGTTGCGGTGAACATCCGGTGGGCGTGGGGCGACGACGGCTCCGGACGCGACAAGGACCTGCTCGCCATCACCGTCTTGAATCGTGGGCACGTACCCGTCGGGTTGGGGAGCACTGTCGGGCTCGCCCGCAAGCCCGGCGGTGACGCCGTGTTCGGTACCACGGCACACGATCTGCCGCCAGTCGTCCCACCGGGCAACGGCGCGGTGACACGCTTCAGTCGCGGCATGGCCGAGACGGCCGGGCTGGACCTCAAGCAGCCGCTAGCCGCGTGGGTCGAGTTGGCGACCGGCGACCGCGTCTACTCCGAGCCCACCCGCATCCGAGATGTCTTCGAGCGCCCCGACTAGCTCGGCGTTCAGGTCGGCCGGCGCCGCAGCGTCCCCGGGCAGCAGGTGGACGTAAGCGTCCAAGGCGAATGAGAGTGAGTGGTGCCCGAGGCACGTTGCACCGCGACCACATTCTCGCCGCGCGCGAACAGCAGCGACACCCGCGCGTGACGGAGCGTGTGGAAGCCCGCCCACGGTGCTCCGCCTCCTCCCCGGCCGGGTTCAGCGCCGTGCCCATCAGCGACAGGAAGACCAGATCCTCGTCGCCCGGCCATTCCACGACGACGGACCACTGTGCGGGAACCGGTGCCGTTGCGAACTACTCAAGCGTCAAGTGCAGCCGGCGGCTGAAGGTGTCCGCCGCGCTACGAGCTTGCCGCGTCGCCTCGCCGGCAGCCGAGAGCGCCGACGCGACGTATGCCCGCAGCGCGTCCAAGTCGATGTTCTCAAGCTCGGTCGTGCCCAGCGCGATCCCATACCTGGCATCGACGCTCACGGTGAAGGGACCGAGGCCTGGTACCTCTCGCAGGCGGTCTGCGAGGCTGCTATCCAGCACGACCGCGACTGCCGGCTCCAGATCATCGACCGGGACGCGCAGTACGAACCCGCGTCCGGTCCACTCGACCTCATGCTGGTCCCATCGGACCTGCTCATCGTCGTAGCGCACCATCGCCAGGGACTCTAGGCAGCACTGCCGACGGTCCCGCATCGAGCCGTGTCGCCAGTTGGTTCCCACGGCCGACTTGGGGACCCGGTTCGGGACCCGTTTGTCCCGCGCGGCTGGTCAGGAGCCGGCGAGTTCGGTGCGAGCGCGTCCCGCGAAGTCGGCAGCACCGGCCCGCTCGAACGCTTCGAGCAAAACGCCTACCGGACGACCGCCGCCCCACTCGCCAGCCTGAAGTTCGAGAACGTCGAGGACTGCCTGCGCCTGATCGACGAAGACACGGCACAAAAGGTCGTCAGGAGCGACGACCTCCACACCATGCCGGCGCAGCCCGTCGAGGGAATAGCCCTGGTCGCGCGTGATCAGATAGTCGGCGTTGCCGGCCACCGCGAGCGCGCACACGTGATGGTCGTCGGGATCGGCGGTCAACTCGGCGAAGTTGAGTCCGGCCGGCGCGTCCGCGATCTCGATGCGCCCCGCCGGGAAGCTTTCGGCGAGATAGCCGACCCAGCGCTCGGCGGCCTCGGCGCTGAGCGCCTTCTCCTCGATCACCTTGCGCCTCGCCTCAGCCAGCAGCTCGTCGCTCCACAACAGATCGAACAGCTCCAGGCTCAGGGCGATACGACCGAACAGGTCGTGCAGAACCCGAGAGAAGAGGATGTCGGCGTCGAGCACCGCGCGCGATACGCGCTCCGTATCACTCAAGTGGTGCGCCCAGCTCGTCCAGCGAGCGGGACCACTCGGCTGCCGAACGGTCAGCGTCGGCCCTCCGCTCCTCGAACGCCAACACCGACGAGAGCGGGACCCGCCAGTAGCTCGACCCCTCCATCCGCTCCGCCTCGATCCTCCCCGCGTTGATCAACCGCACCACATGCTGGCGCGAGAACCCCAACCGGGCCGCGACCTGCTGCGGCGAAAGAAGCTCCCGCTCCTCAGCGACCGTCACCGTCACGTTCTTGCCCTCGGCGAGCAACCGCTCCACCTCAGCCGCCACCGGAGCCATCGGCTCGCCTGCCTTCGGATCGACTTGCAGCGTCTTCATGCCAGCCAGACTATCAAACCTGTCCTACGTGCACATCCGGGTAGGCTTCGACCTCAGCGTCTGTTCCGAGCGCCATCAAGTACGGGGCAGCAAGAAGAACCCAGAGTCGCGCCGGGTCACTGACCAACACCCTGGACATCACAGCCGAATAGTGATCCTCGGTCAAAGCAAAGGCGAGGAAAGCGGCCGTGGCTACGATCGCCAGCAGTACGGCCACCTCGACATAGGGGGAAGTCGGCATCTCGGCCTCCAGGCCAGCAAACGCCAAAGTGGTCGTTTGCACGTTTACGCCGGACCAATCACTACTCACTGCGATTGGGATCGCCGCCCAAGCCAACACGAAGATGAATGAAGCGAGGGACACTCCCACGCCGCCCACGAGCGCCACTAGCCGCACGACCACTCGCCTTCGAAAGACCCTCCGAAACTGGCCTAGTGCCACCACGGCCCTTCGCACGCTGTCCGCCTCGTAGGCGTCGCGCACGAACTCGCGTAGATCATCCGTCTTAAGCGGGGGCGCCTCGGAATCGTTGGATGCCAGACCGGCCAGTACCTCGACTAGATCTGCCTGCGCACTATCCGAGTCGCCCCCAATGGACTCCGACGCTTCTGCTAGCTCCGCCGCTACGTCCACCCGCCAGTAGCGCACGATCAGCAGTACAAGCGGAGGCCCCACGGCGACGATCCCGACAGCGGCAAGCTGAACCCCGATCTCCGCACCAATGGCCCATAGATCCTCAGTCAGCAAGGGCAGGAAGACGACCAATAACGCAACCGGAAGAAGGAACGGGATACGACGGGCTAACGAGATCGTGCGCCACATCACAGCAACGAGCGCAATCAGGACAAAGGCAAGAACGTGGGTACCGGCTGCCAGACCCAAACCCCCAAGGACCAACGAGGCCACACCGGTCGCGAGCCAAAGCCCCACTATCCCGACGAGGACCAGATGAAGGCTTCCGGTCCTCATCAGCAAGAGCACCAGCGACACCACGAGTACTCCTACTGCGCCGCCAGCTTGCCAAATCGATAGGTGGAGAACTACGACCAGCCAAACCACCAGGCAGACGAACATCGAGCACGTGAGCCATTGACTGATCTGAGTCGCGCGTGAAGCATCCTCAACCCGCTCGCCCGCACAGAGTCGCCTCAGCCCTTCGCGACGAAGCGCTTCGACTAGATAGGTCCGCCAGCCCGCGAGGCCACCAGCCGCCCCGTCGTCCCCAGTCACAGCCCCTCCCATGAGTTTCGCGAGATCCGCGTCTAGGTCCCTACCGCGACCTACTCAGCGGCTCGCCCCGGTAGGTCGTCGCCCCCGCGCTTCCGCCATAGGCGCTCGCCCCGCTCCCAAACAACATCCGGCGTGAGCTTGTGAAACTCGGTCAGAACCTTCTTAGAGATCGCGAGGTTGCCACCCTCGTTGTAGTAGACAAAGTCACCACCAAACTTCTCCTGGATCCCCCAGACGACCTCCTCTTGGTAGAGGTGTGCCTGGCGATCCAACTCAGACACCATCCAGCGGGCCACGTCAGCTGCAGTCGTGTTTGTCGGCTCTCCGCTCACGGCCGAGCGATAGTAACTCAGGGCTCCAGTCAACCGGTTCTTCTGTAGATCCCCCACCCCTGGCCCTACCGCCCGCCCTGGTGGGTTTGTGAGCGAGAAGCCGCTCTAGCGAGCGGTGGGGCACGCCACGCCCGATCCGACCCCGCCCTCCCATCGTGAACTACTTGGGTTGGGAGGCCGGGGTCGGATCGGGCGTGGCGTGCTGGGGTGGTTGATGTGGTCGTGAGGGTGGTCTTGGGCGGGCGGTAGGGCCGGGGTCTGTAGAGGTGCGGAGGGATGGTGGATGGTTGGCAGACGTGGGTGGAGCTGACGTTGAGCCGCTTCGGATTTATTGATTTGAAGCGGCATTGCCACTTCTGAATGGGGTTTGCGTCTGCCTGCTTGATGGATGTATTGGATCTTGCTGCTTGTAGCTCTTGGGCCTGGGTTTGCTGGGTACGGGGGGGAATTTTGTTGCGCTCTTATGACGGAGGGGTTGTGAGGGCAAGACAGGACATGCATCTGGGGGCCGGTGGTCTTCCCCCGGTTCGGTGGACACGGGGTTGTTAGGTCGTTTCGGTCTTGAT
>JBBECV010000017.1:88463-114285 GCA_040881635.1 Thermoleophilaceae bacterium | reverse complement strand
CAACCACCCACCCCGACACCGCGTTCGGGACGTCCTCGGGCCCGACAGCTAGCCAAGCTCGAGGGCCGGTAGCGACCAGTCCGCTACGGACACTCGGGGAGCGACAAGAGGTTGTTCGGCTGATCGCCGTCCCCAACCGTCTTCAAGTACTTGTTGCCGGCAGCGCTGATCGCGACGACGACATCCACAGCATCGCCTGCGGGCTGCTCGACGTAGAAGGACCATTTCCCCTCCTCGATGCCGGCGATCGCCTCGTCGAGCGACAGCCGCCACCGGCCTCCGCCTGGGTTCTGGCCACCGACATTGGCAATACGCTCATCGGCCGCCTGCCGGTCGGTCTTGTTGATGCACTGGATGCGAACCCTGTCAGCCACTAGTCCTCCTTGAGCCACCGTACGTTGGTGTTCTCAACATACGGTGCCGAGCGGATGCCTATGGGGTTGGAGCCGTGACTCGCGTCTGTGCCTCAGCGTGGAACGTGCTCGCCAACCGCTTCGCGGCGTCCTTGCGCGGCTTGTAGGCGAGGTACTTCTGGGTCGTCTGGATGTCGGCGTGGCCCATCCACTCCATGACCTCGCGGGGTCGGCGGCGCGGATGGCGTGAGTGCCGAATGTGTGGCGGAGGTCGTGGAAGCGGAGCTGGCGCAAGCCGGCGGCGGCCAGCGCCTCCTTGTAGCGCCTGCTCAGGGACTTGTAGCCAAGGTGCCGACCGAGGGGATCGCAGAAGACGAGATCCTGCTCGCCGGTCGAACGCTCCCGTTGCCCCAGCCGCGCGAGGGCCTGCGCAACGTCGTCCATCATGGGCACGGCTCTCCCCCGCCCGCTCTTCGGCGTGCCCTCGCGGCCGGCTGTCCAGCTATGGCGGACGCGGATCGCCTCGGCCTCGAAGTCCACGTCCTCCCAGCGCAGCGCGAGCAGCTCGCCCATCCGAAGACCCGTGAAGGCGGCGGTCAGGTACAGCACGCCGTCCTGATCGTTGGCGGCGGCCCTGATCAGCGCCAAGACCTCCTCGCCTGAGAACACGTCGATCCCGGCACGGCGCGCAAGCCGCGGTCGCTCGACCGTCTCGGTCGGGTTGCGTGGTAGCCCGTAAACCTTCATGGCCCGCTTGAAGATCGAGTGCAGGACGACGAGGTACTTCTGCAACGTGCGGTTCGAGCGCTCGCGCTCGGCCATGAACGCCGCCTTCCAGCGCTCGATCGAATCGGCGGTGATGCTCTCGACCGACTCGTTGCCGAACGTCCGATTGAGGACGCGGACCATGTTGCCGTAGTCGGTGAGCGTGGTTGGCTTGCAGGCACGCTCCTGCTCGGCGTAGCGCAGCCACTCCGCCGCCGCCTCGGCGACGGTCGCTCCTGTCCGAACCGCACCCGCCAGATCGCCGCGACGAGCGCTCGCCAACGTCTCGTCGAGCCATGCCTGCGCCGTCGACTTCGTGAAGTACCCCGCCTCTGGTCGGCCTCGCTTGGTCCACGCCGGCCCCAACTTCTTCTGACCTGATGGCCATCGGGCAGCCGGTACTTGGCGTACCAGGCATCGGGTCCCCGCTTGCGCTCGACCCGAAGGACATGGTCGCTGACTGGCCTGTCGAGCACCGCTCCCATGCCCAGAGAAATCGCTCTATGCAGGGCTTTTGCAGCACCCCCGGCTGGATTCGAACCAGCGACCTACGGATTAGAAGTCCGTCGCTCTATCCAGCTGAGCTACGGGGGCTCGTGCGACCGGGTGCTGCATCGGGACGACTGGATTCGAACCAGCGGCCCCACGGCCCCAAACCGTGTGCTCTACCAGGCTGAGCTACGTCCCGTAGCCGTGCCAGTCTAGGGCGCGGAGGGCCATCGGGCAATCCGTCGGCGCGGCGAGCGATAGGGTGCCGCGCCGTGGCCGAGGTCCAACCCCTACAGACCCTCCGCTATGAGCAGGCGGTGGTCGGGCCGCTCGACGACGTGATCGCGCCCCCGTACGACGTGATCGACGACGAGCTGCGAGCGGCGCTGGTGGCACGATCGCCGTACAACGTCGTCGAGATCGACCTGCCCGTAGACCCGGCCGGCGGGGACCGCTACGCGCACGCCGCGGCGACGCTGTCCGGCTGGCGCGAGCGCGGAGCCGTCGTCCAGGAGGACGAGTCGGCGTTCTGGGCGCTCGACCAGGAGTACGTGGCGCCCGACGGGTCGCAGCGGCGCCGGCGCGGCTTCTTCGCGCGCGTCCGCGTCGAGGACTACGGCCCCGGGCGGATCCGCCCGCACGAGCGCACCCATCCCGGCCCAAAGCAGGACCGCCTCGACCTCACGCGCGCAACGCGGGCGAACCTCTCCCCCATTTTCAGCCTGTTCCCGGACCCGTCCGGGGCCGCGGCCGACGCGCTGGCCGCCGGCGTCGCCGGCGAGCCGTTCGCGACGGCGACCGACCACGAGGGCACGCGCAACGCGCTCTGGCGGGTGGCGGACGGCGACGGAATCGGGGCGCTGCGCGAGGCGCTCGCCGACGCCGAGCTGCTGATCGCCGACGGGCACCACCGCTACGAGACGGCGCGCGCGTACGCGGACGAGGTCGGCGGCGAGGGGCCGCACCGCTACGTGCTGATGTTCCTCTGCTCGCTGAGCGACCCCGGCCTGACGGTCTTCCCGACGCACCGCCTGCTGACCGGCCTGAAGGACGATCCCGCCGCGCAGCAGGCGCTCCGCGACGCGCTGATGCGCGACTTCGACCTGGAGCAGGCCTCCCGCGACGCGCTCGAGCCGAGCGCACCCGCGGCGGGCGTCCAGATGGGCTACATGGACGCCTTCCACCGCCAGCCCTACCTGCTGACGCTGAAGGACCAGTCGATCGCCGACCGGGCGCTCGAGGGGATGCCGGAGCCGTACCGACGGCTCGACACCGCCGTGCTCGAGGCGATCGTGCTCAAGGGCGCGCTCGGCATGAGCGAGGACGACATCTCGCACCTGCGCGGGCTGGCCTACTCGAAGAGCTTCGACGACGCCGTCGACGCGGTCGAGACCGGCCGCTGCGACGCCGGCTTCTTCATGCGCGCCACGCCGGTCGAGCAGGTGCGCGAGGTCGCGGAGGCGGGCGAGTCGATGCCGCCCAAGTCGACCTACTTCTACCCGAAGATCCCCACGGGGCTCGTCTTCAACCTGCTCCAATAGGAAACGTGAAGATCTATACGCGCAAGGGCGACGACGGCACCACCGGCCTCTGGTACGGCGGCCGGGTCGAGAAGTCGTCCGCACGGCCCGAGGCCTACGGCTCGATCGACGAGGCCGCATCGGCGCTGGGGCTCGCCCGCGCGGCGGCCGAGCCGGGGTCGGAGCTGCACGACGACGTGCTGAGGATGCAGAACGAGATGTTCGTGGCCGGCGCCGAGCTCGCCACCGCGCCGAGTGCCGCCGACCGCCTCGAGGCCGGCGTCTCGAAGGTGACGCAGGCGATGGTCGAGCGGCTCGAGCGCGACATCGACCGCTACATGGACCGCGTCGACCTGCCGCCGAAGTTCGTCATCCCCGGCGGCAGCGAGCTCTCCGCCCGCCTCGACGTCGCACGCGCGGCCGTGCGCCGTGCCGAGCGCCGCGTCAGCACGCTCGCCGCCTCCGGCGACCTGCCCGACGACACCGTCCTGCGCTACCTCAACCGCCTGGCCGATGCCGTCTTCGCGCTCGCCCGCTTCGCCGACCGGCCCGACCCTGAGCTGTTCAAGGGCAGGGACGCGTCGTGAAGGCAGTCGCGCGCCGGGTCGGCGACGGCCTCGAGCACCGGATCGAGATCGGCAGCCACCGGGTGACGGCCGACGAGCCGGCCGACTCGGGAGGCACCGAGACCGGCCCCAGTCCCGAGGAGCTGCTCGCCGCGAGCCTCGCCTCCTGCAGCGCGATCACGCTCGAGATGTACGCCAAGCGCAAGGGCTGGGACGTCGGTGACGTGACCGTCGACGTCGACTACGAGCCCGCACAGCGCGGCTCGCCGACCCGCTTCCAGATGTCCGTGCAGCTGCCGAAGGAGATGCCGGAGGATCAGCGCGAGCGGCTGATGCAGATCGTCGCCAAGTGCCCGGTGCACCGGACGCTCGAGGGCGAGGTCATGTTCGAGGAGCGGCTCGAGCTCGTCTAGCCCGCGCCGCCCGGCCGCGGCCGGGACGGATCGACTACGAGCCCTTGCCCTTGCCCTTGGTCAGGCGGCTCAGCTCCTTGCCGAACGCGGCGTCGGCCTCGCGCGTCATCGCCAGCTCGAAGATCGGCTGCATCGCCCTCGAGGCGACCGGCCGCAGCGTCTCGATCGACTGCATCACCTCGGGCCAGCGCTCCTCGGGGTAGCCGGCGTTGGCGAACGGCTTCCACACCTCCTCGAGGTAGAGCTGGACGAACGCGCGCGCGATCGACTCCGAGTGCTCGCGCACCTTGGCGATCGCGGTCAGCGCCGCGCCGAGCGAGACGCCGTTCGACATCACCTCCTCGGCGACGTCGAGCAGCGACGGGACGGGCACCTCGTAGCGGTCGCCGCCGACGGGGACGAGCGCGCCGCTCTTGCGCGCCTGCGCGAGCAGCTGCTCGCCGTCGTCGATGCCGAAGCGGTCGAGCAGCTCCTGGGCGCTGAAGATCTGCGGCTCCTCGGCGGCGAACGGCGCGCGCACGCGCTCGCCGAACCCGATCAGCTTCTGCGCCGGGCTGCCGGTCTCGTCGAGCAGGCGCTTGATTCCGCGCAAATTGAAGCCCTCCGCCTGCAGCTCCTGGATCAGCTTCAGCCGCGCAACGTGCTCGGGGCCGTAGTAGCCGACGCGCTCGCGCACGTCGGGCGGCGGCAGCAGCCCGCGCGCCTGGTGCGAGCGGATCGTGCGCACGGTCATGCTCGTCTCGCGACCGAGCTCGTCGATCGTCAGCCAGTCCTCGCGACCGCCGGGGTCGGCGGCGGCGGAGCTGCCGTTGCGGGCGCCGGGGGACGTCTTGCTTCGAGCCACGGAGCGATGATACCACGAACGGTGTTACACCGACTGATGTCACATGGTACGGTGTCCCGATGGTCGACGCTCGCATTGCCCAGCTCGCAGCCGCGGCGCCGCCGGCCGGAGGCGCCGCGACCGGCGAGATCCTGATCGCGACGGTCAGCGCCTCGCTCGTGACGGCCGGGCTGCTGTGGCTCGGTGCCGGCCACCGGCGCGGAACCGTCCAGGTGCTCGCACGCCTGTCCGCGTTCGCGAGCCGCCTCTCCGGCCAGCCCGGCTGGAGCGCGCTGCCGTCGGCGATCAGCGGCGTGTCGCTGCTGGTCGCGGTCGTCGGGATGTACTGGGACATCGCCCTCCACATCGACGTCGGCCGTGACGAGGGGCCGCTCGCGAACCCCGCCCACTACCTGATCCTGGCCGGCCTCTACGGGATCTTCGCCTCCGGCTTCGTCGCGATGGTGCTGCCGGACGAGCGGCCGAGCGCGACCGCGGTGCGAATCTCGGACGACTGGCACGCTCCGCTCGGGGGCCTGCTGATCTGCGCCTGCGGCGCGTTCGCGCTCGCGGGCTTCCCGCTCGACGACCTCTGGCACCGGCTCTTCGGCCAGGACGTGACGCTCTGGGGGCCGACGCACCTGATGCTGATCGGCGGCGCCTCGATGACGCTCGTCGGCATCGCCGTCCTGCAGACCGAGGGCCGGCGTGCGCAGCTCGCGGCGGCTGCCGCTCCGCACGAGGCGAACTGGATGCGCAAGCTGCGCCTGGTGGCGCTGACCGGCGGCCTGCTGCTCGGCATGTCGACCTTCCAGGCCGAGTACGACTTCGGCGTCGCGCAGTTCCGGCTCGTCCTGCAGCCGATGCTGATCATGCTCGCCGCCGGCGTCGTGCTGGTCGCGGCGCGGCTGTGGCTCGGCGCGGGCGCCGCGATCGGCGCCGCGCTGTTCTTCCTCGCCATCCGCGGCCTGCTCGCGCTGCTCGTCGGGCCGGTGCTCGGCGAGACGACCCCGTACTTCCCGCTCTACCTCGGCGAGGCCGCGGTCGTCGAGCTCGCGGCGCTGGCGATCGGACGTCGGCGGCCGATCGCCTTCGGCGCTGTCTGCGGCGCACTGATCGGTACCGTCGGGCTCGCGAGCGAGTGGGCGTTCACGTCCGTCTGGATGCCGCTGCCCTGGCCGCAGGCGCTGCTGCCCGAGGCCGCGCTGCTCGGCTTCGCGATGGCGGTCGCCGGGTCGCTGATCGGCGCCTGGATCGGCGTCCACCTCGATGCGGAGCACCTGCCCCGGAGCGCTCCGCTGCGGCGGGTGGCCGTGGGCGCCTCGGCCGCGGTCGCCGCGATGCTCGTCTTCGCGCTGCACACCCCGGCGCAGCCCGGCGTGACCGCGACGGTCGCGCTCAGCGACGTCGACCCGGGCGCCCAGCGGACCGTCTCCGCACGCGTCACGCTCGACCCGCCCGACGCCGCCGACGACGCCGCCTGGCTGACAGCGACGGCCTGGCAGGGCGGCGGGCTCGTCGTCGACCGTCTCGAGCGCGTCGGCGACGGCGTCTACCGGACGACCGAGCCGATCCCCGTCCACGGGACGTGGAAGTCGATGCTCCGCCTGCACTACGGCAACGCCGTGGACGCCGTGCCGATCTTCCTGCCCCGCGACGAGGCGATCCCGGCACCGCTCGTGCCGGCCACCGCGCGCTTCACGCGAGCGTTCCAGCCGGACAGCGTCATCCTGCAGCGCGAGCAGCGGGCCGCGGCAGGCGTCCTGACCGCCGCGGGCTACGCCACGGTGGGAGGCATCGCGCTGGCGCTGCTTGCGCTGCTCGCCTGGGGGCTGCACCGCCTCGCAGTCGGCACTCCCCGCCCCGCCGCCACGACTCGAACTGGAATGCTTCCGTGACCGAGATGCTCGACACCTCCATCCACACCAGCGCTGGCGGCAACGGCGCGGGGCCCTCCCACTTCCGCTTCGCGATCGTCGGCGCCGGCTTCGGCGGCCTCGGCATGGCGATCAAGCTGCTCGAGGCGGGCGTCGAGGACTTTGTAATCCTGGACCGCGACAGCGACGTCGGCGGCACCTGGCACGCGAACACCTACCCCGGCTGCCAGTGCGACATCCCGTCGCACCTCTACTCCTTCTCGTTCGCGCCGAACCCCGACTGGAGCCGCACGTACGCGACGCAGCCGGAGATCTGGCGCTACCTGCGCGAGGTCTCCGAGCGCTACGGCGTGCGCGACCGCGTGCGCTTCGACTCCGAGGTCACGGGCGCCAGCTGGGACGAGGACGCCAACCGCTGGCTGGTCGACACGACGAGCGGCTCGCTAACGGCCGACGTGCTGATCGTCGCGCCGGGCGGGCTCAGCGACCCGTCGGTGCCGGCGGTCGAGGGACTCGACCGCTTCGAGGGCAAGGTCCTGCACACCGCCCGCTGGGACTCCGACTACGACTTCGCCGGCAAGCGCGTCGCGGTCGTCGGCACGGGCGCCTCGGCGATCCAGGCTGTCCCCGAGCTCCAGCCGATCGTCGACCGGCTGACGGTCTTCCAGCGCACCCCGCCCTGGGTCGTGCCCCATCGCGACCGGCCGATCAGCAGGCTCGAGCGCGCCGTCTACCGCCGCTTCCCGGCGCTGCAGCGACTCATGCGCGGCGCGATCTACTGGCGCAACGAGCTGCTCGTCCCCGCGCTGATCTACCGGCCGCGGCTGCTGCGAATCGCCGAGCGCGTCGCCCGCCGCCACATGGAGAAGCAGGTGCCGGACGCCGAGCTGCGCGCCAAGCTGACGCCCGACTACACGATCGGCTGCAAGCGCATCCTGCCGTCCGACCGCTGGTATCCCGCGCTCACCCAGCCGAACGTCGACATCGCGTTCAGCGGGCTCGAGGAGGTGCGCCCGGAGGGCGTCGTGCTCCCCGGCGGCGAGGTCGCCGAGGTCGACGCGATCGTCTTCGCGACCGGCTTCCATGTCACCGAGATGCCGCTCGGCGACGTGATCCACGGCCGTGACGGCGTCGCCCTGTCGGACCTGTGGCAGGGCAGCCCGCAGGCCTACCACGGGACCGCGACCGCCGGGTTCCCGAACCTGTTCTGGCTCGGCGGCCCGAACACCGGGCTGGGGCACAACTCGATCGTCTTCATGCTCGAGTCCCAGCTCGCCTACGTGATGGACGGCCTGCGGACGATGGAGGTTGCAGGCGCCAACCGGATCGAGGTCCGCCAGGACGCCCAGGACGCCTACAACGCCCGCCTGCAGGCCCGCCTGCCGCAGACCGTCTGGAACTCCGGCGGCTGCTCGAGCTGGTACATCGACGCCAACGGCAACAACACCACCATCTGGCCCGACTTCACCTGGCGCTTCCGGCTCGAGAACCGCCGCTTCGACGCCGCGGCGTACGAGCTGCGGAGCACCCGCGAGCGGGCCGCCGAGCCGGTCGCGGCCTGAGCTAGGCGTCGACGATAAATCCAAGGTTACGCCATAACCTTGGATTTCTCGCCCGAGGATCCCTAGGTTAGGCGGCCCGCTTCTCCCACATCTGGATCTCTCCGAGCGAGCGGTAGCCAAGGCGCTCGTAGACGGGACGGCCGAGGTCGGTGGCCTCCAGCGTCGAGGTCGTGCAGCCGCGCTCTCGCCCGTCGGCGAGGGCGTGTCCCATCAGGGCGCGGGCGAGGCCGTTGCCGCGCGCCTGCGGCAGCGTGGCGACGAGCCAGATGCTGCAGTCGCCGCCGTGGTCGAAGGCCATCAGGCAGGACGACGGCTCGTCGCCGTCGCCGGCGGCGTAGAGGTGGACGTCCTCGCCGCGGCGCATGCCGCTCAGCGCGCGCTCGAACGAGCCGGGCAGGCCGTAGGCGACGTCGTTGATGCGGGCGATGGTGCTGGCGTCGACGTCGGTGGTGAAGCCGGGCGGAAGCGGCGGGCGCTCCACGGCGTCGAGGTCGAGGATCATCGCCTCGGGGTCTGAGTCGAGCACGTGGCCGCGCGCAGCGAGCATGTCGGCGACCCCTGGCTCGGTCTCGGGCACCCAGACGGTCCACGCCTGGATGCCGGCCTCGTCGTAGGCGGCAGCGATCTCGTCGTAGGCGGACTCGAGCCCGGCGGCGTCCCAGTAGACGACGTCGTTGACGACCGCCCGCTCGGGCGCCGCCGGGGCGACCGTTGCGATGGCCCCGTCGCGCTCGATCGTGCGCATCCCCGCCGACGCGCCGTCGATGTTGCGCGACCACTGCGCGAGGCTCGCGATCAGGCGCCGCCACCCCTCGGCGTCGTCGACTCGGGCCATGCGCGCGATCATACGGCCCGTGCCGACCGCCGCCCAGCTGCGCGAGCTGCTCATGACGCCCGAGGAGGCGACGGAGCTGGACGCTCCCGGCCGCGTCGACGCGGCGGTGCTCGCGCCGCTGTTCGTCCGCGACGGCGAGCTCGTGACCGTGTTCACCGTGCGCCGTGCGGACATGCGCCGCCACGCCGGTGAGATCTCGTTTCCGGGCGGGCGCCAGGACGAGCCCGACGAGGATCTGCGCATGACCGCCCTGCGCGAGGCCGACGAGGAGGTCGGTCTCGCTCCGGCCGACGTCGAGCTCGTCGGGGCGCTGCCGCCGGTCGGCACCTTCGCGACCGGCTACCGCATCCATCCGTTCGTCGGCCTGATCGAGCCCGGCCGCACATGGGTCCCCCAGGAGACCGAGGTGGCGCAGGTGCTCGAGCTCTCGCTCCCCGACCTCGTCCGCGGCCACGAGCTCAAGCGCCTCGTGCGCCGCGGCGTCCCGATCAGGACCCCCACCTACACGGTCGACGGCCACCTCGTCTGGGGCGCCACGGCGCGGATCGTGCAGCAGCTGCTGGCGCGGGTCGAACCCCTGCTTTAGACGTCCTTCTCCACCGGAACGTTGACCATGTTCCCCCACTCGGTCCAGGAGCCGTCGTAGTTCTTGACGTCGTCCTCGCCGAGCAGCTCGTGGAGCACGAACCAGGTGTGCGCGGAGCGCTCGCCGATGCGGCAGTAGGCGATCACGTCGCCCTCGAGGACGCCCTTGCCGCCGTAGAGGTCGCGCAGCTCGTCGGCCGACTTGAACGTGCCGTCCTCCTTGACGGCCTGCGCCCACGGGATCGACGCGGCGCCGGGGATGTGGCCGGCGCGCTGGGCGCCCTCCTGCTCGTAGCCGGCCATCGCGATCAGCTCGCCGGAGTACTCCTGCGGCGAGCGGACGTCGACGAGCTTGGTGCCCGTGCCGAGCGCGGCGAGCACCTCGTCGCGCTTGGCGCGGATCGTGTCGTCGCCGGGCTGGGCGACGAAGCTGGCGCCCGGGTAGCTCGGCGCGTCGGACGTGGTCGGCCGGCCCTCGGCGATCCACTTCTCGCGCGGCCCGTTCATCAGCTTGACGTCGCCGTGGCCGTAGTAGCGCAGGTACCAGTAGGTGTAGGCGGCGAACCAGTTGTTGCGGTCGCCGTAGAGCACGATCGTGTGGTCGTTGGAGATGCCGCGGCCGCCGAACAGCGCGCCGAACTCCTCTGGGCCGAGGAAGTCGCGCTTGACCTGGTCCTGGAGGTCCGTCTTCCAGTCGAAGCCGATCGCCCCCGGGATGTGCGCCTCCGCGTACAGCGCCGGATTCTCGTCGACCTCGACGATCCGGATCGAGTCGTCGTCGAGGTGGTCCTCGACCCATTGCGTGTCAACCAGCACGTCCTTGGCGTAGTCGGCCACTGCGGTCCTCCTTGGTCGCCGGTTGGAAAAGCCCGTAAACCCGAGTGGGTTTCATACCCAGGTCTAGCAGGCATATGGGTACGCGCCCGTTTGCGTTGCCGCGCGGGCGCGGCGGGCGGGGTAGCCTGCGCGCCGTGATCGACTTCGAGCTGACCGACGAGCAGCGGCTGATCCGCGACACCGCGCGTGAGTTCGCCGACAACGAGATCGCGCCGCGAGCGCGCGAGAACGACCGCGCCGGGCGCTTCGACACCGAGCTCGTCGCCAAGCTCGGCGAGATCGGGTTCATCGGCCCGATCCTGCCCGAGGAGTACGGCGGCCGCGGGATCGACTACCGCACCTACG
The DNA here is from genome assembly GCA_040881635.1 of Thermoleophilaceae bacterium. Classification (GTDB taxonomy): domain Bacteria; phylum Actinomycetota; class Thermoleophilia; order Solirubrobacterales; family Thermoleophilaceae; genus JAAYBF01. Next base: position 103,315 of record JBBECV010000017.1, on the reverse strand, counting down.
GGCTGATCGTCGAGGAGATCGGCCGCGCCGACTCGTCGGCGCGCACGGTCGTCTCGGTCAACACCTCGCTCGTCGGCTCGGCGATCGCGAAGTGGGGCAGTGAGGACCAAAAGCAGCGCTACATCCCCGGCATCTGCTCGGGCGAGGCGCTCGGCTGCTTCGGCCTGACCGAGCCGGACACGGGATCCGACGCGGCGAACCTCAGCACGCGCGCCGAGCGGATCGACGGCGGCTGGCGGATCACCGGGCAGAAGCAGTGGATCTCGCTCGGCAACCACGCGAAGTTCGCGCTGATCTTCGCCCAGACCGACCCCGCGAGGGAGCACCGCGGCCTCGGCGCCTTCCTCATCCCGACCGACTCGGCCGGCTTCTCGTCGTCCGAGATCCACGGCAAGCTCGGCCTCCACGCCTCAGATACCGCGGAGCTGGCGCTGGACGGCGTCGAGGTCGGCGACGACGCGCTGCTCGGCGAGGTCGGCGACGGCTTCAAGGTCGCGATGAGCGCGCTCGACTCGGGCCGCTTCAGCGTCTCCGCCGGCTGCGTCGGGATCTGCCAGGGCTGCGTCGACGCCTCGACCGCCTACGCCAAGGAGCGCCAGCAGTTCGGCCGCCCGATCGCCGCCTTCCAGCTCGTCCAGGCGATGATCGCCGACATGGTCGTCGACACCCACGCCGCCCGCGGCCTCGTCTGGAAGGCCGCCTGGCTGAAGGACACCGGCCAGCCCAACACCCTCGAGACCTCGGTCGCCAAGCTCTTCTCCACCGAGGCCGCCATCCGCAGCGCCAACACCGCCATCCAGGTCCACGGCGGCTCCGGCTACGTCGACGACCACCCCGTCGAGCGCTACCTCCGCGACGCCCGCGTCACCACCCTCTACGAGGGCACCTCCCAGATCCAGAAGCTGATCATCGGGCGGCTGACGACGGGCGTGAACGCGATGACGTGAGAGCCGCGGCACGAGGCGACCTGCCTGAGGACGCTGTCAGCCGTCGGTACAGCCGAGCTTGAGCTTCTTCTGACATAGCGCACCTCGACCCACGCGCGGCGCGCACAAACTATTGCACTACGCAATACTTTGTGCATGCCCCGCGACGTCGCTCGCATCCTTTTCGATCGCGCCTTCGACCAGTACGGCTTCGTCACGGCCGATGACGCCCGCTCGCTGGGGATCAACCACCAGCGCCTGGTCGACATGGAGCGTCGGGGGACGCTCGAGCGGGTAGCGCGTGGGCTCTACAGGTTCCGGGTGATCCCCTACACGGGGCGCGAGCACCTGATGGAGGCAGTGCTGTGGCCACGAAGGACGAGGGGGGTCGTCTCGCACGACACGGCCCTTCATCTGCATGACCTCTGCGACATCGACCCTTCGAAGGTCCACATCACCGTCCCGCGCGCCTACCGGATCAACCGCACGATCCCATCCGGCTACGCGATCCACCACCGAGACCTATCGCCCGTCGACCGAGCCGTCGTCGAGGGCATCCCGACCGTGACGCCTCTGCGGGCCATCAAGGACGGGATCGACACCCACGTCGATCCGAAGCTCGTCGACCAGGCCATCGACACGGCACGGCGGCGTGGGCTCATACGCGGCAGGGATCTCGCCGACCTGGACCGCCGCGCCCGCGACGCGTAGGCGAGATGGGCTTCCCGAAACCCAGGCCCCCGCACAACATTCGCGTGCTGCACGGGTGGCTGCGGGAGTACGCACGCGAGCATGGTCTGCCGGAGGGGCGAGTCAAGCACGCGATCGATCGCGCGATCGTGATCTCGGCGCTCGAGCGGGCTCGTCACGCCGGCAGCCCGGCCTTCGCGATCAAGGGCGGCGTCGCCATGGAGCTTCGCCTGCGGCTCGACGCCCGCGCCACACGGGACCTCGATGCGGTCTTTCTCGGAGCGTTCGACGGCTGGCTCGAGACGCTCGACGACGCGCTGGCCGCGCCCATCGCCGGCTTCTCGCTCACACGCGGCGAGCCGGAGCCGATCGGGACGACGGGCGCCGCGCGAGTCGCCGTTCGGCTCGCCTACCGTGGCCGCCGCTGGGGGACCGTCACGCTCGAGGTGGCGCAAGCGGAGGCCGGGCATGTCCTTGACGTGGACGAGGTCGACGGCTTCGATCTCAGCCTGTTCGGTCTGCCGCGGCCTGAGCGAGTCCCGGTCGTAGGGCTGCCTTACCTGGTAGCCCAGAAGCTTCATGCCTGCACCGAGCCGCTCCCTGGCCGTGAGAATCCGCGCGTTCGCGACCTCATAGACCTCCAGCTGGTCCAACCACTGCTCGCCGATGGTGGCCTCCACGTCATCCGCGACGCCTGCATAGCCGTGTTCGACGAGCGCGCCACCCACCCGTGGCCTCCAAGGCTGACGACTCCTACAAGGTGGCCCGAGGCCTACGCTCGCCTCACCGACGAGCTCGCCAGTCCCCACGTGGCCGCCACTCTCGACGCCGCCGCCCGGTCGATCGAAGCACTCGTCGCCCGCATCGACGACGCCTGAGCGTCACAGAAGCGTCCGCCCCTCCCCCCTATACGTCGACATGACATCGACGACCTCATCGTCCCCGACCAGATGCAGCCGGTCGAAGTGCTCGCAGAGCTCCCCCGCCTTCGCGTGCCGGAGGTAGACGTTGTCGCCGAACTGGAGCCGCCGGGCAGCCGCACCGCGGACGGGGGTCTGGACCTCGCCGGCGCCCTCGAGTGGATCGAGGCGCAGGCCCTCGGGCAGGTACGGCTCGGGCAGGCGGTCGCGGCCGGGGGCGCCGGAGGCGATGTAGCCGCCGCCGAGGAGGGTGACGGTGTCGGCGCGGGGGCGGCGGACGACGGGGAGGGCGAACATGGCGGCGGGGCGCTGGTCGAAGGCGGAGTAGCGGTCGAAGAGGGTCGGGGCGTAGAAGCCGGAGCCGGCGGTGACCTCGGTGACGGCGGGCTCGGCGGCGGTGGTGTGGAGGCTGCCGGTGCCGCCGCCGTTGACGATCTCGACGGGCGCGACGGCGCGGACGGCCTCCACCACGGCGGCGCGGCGCTCGGCGAGCTCGGCGGCGGAGGCGCGCTGCATGCGACGGAGCGCCGGCCCTAGCAGCGGCTTGCCGAGCGGCCGATCGCCGACGCCGGCGATGTGCCCCTCGTACGCCATCAGCCCAGCCAGCTCGAAGCCCGGCCGCCCCACGATCTCGCGCGCCAGCGCCGCCGCCTGGGCCGGGGTGCGGATCGGCGAGCGCTTCGGTCCGATCGTCGCCACGCCGCCGGGCAGCCGATAGCCGGCGTCGACCTCGATGCAGACTCGCACCGGCGCCGCCGGGTCGGGCGCCGCAGCCGCGATGAAGTCCAGGTGCTCGACCGAGTCGACCATCACGATCGGCCGTCCCTCCCCCTCCAGCCGCCCCAGCTGCGCCAGCGCCGCGCGGTCGGCCGTCGGATAGGCGAGCAGCAGGTCGCGGAAGCCGTGCTCGTGCAGCCACAGCGTCTCGGCGAGCGTGAACGTCATCAGGCCCCGGAAGCGCTCGTCGCGCGCCAGGATCGCCTCCAGCAGTGCGCGACAGCGCAGTGACTTGCTCGCCACTCGGATCGGCTTGCCGTGCGCGCGGGCGAGCATCGCGTCGGCGTTGGCCCAGAGCGCGTCGAGGTCGACGATCGCGAACGGCGCGTCGAGCGCGGCGCAGGCGCGCTCGTACGCCTCCCAGCGCCCCGGCGCCCCCGCGGCGGCGGCCGCGGCGGGGCTCGGCGACGGACGCATGGGGCCAAGCTACAGGTACGGTTCGGGTGTGAGCCACCCCAACAGCTTTGGCGCCCGCGCCACCCTCCAAGTAGGCGGCCAGACCCACGAGATCTTCCGCCTCGACGCCCTCCAGCAGCGCTTCGACGTGGCGCGCCTGCCCTACTCGCTGAAGGTCCTGCTCGAGAACCTGCTGCGCAACGAGGACGGCGAGTCCGTCACCGCTCAGGACATCGAGAACGTCGCCACCTGGGCCGCCTCCGACGAGCCCTCGAAGGAGATCGCCTACTCGCCGAGCCGGGTGCTGATGCAGGACTTCACCGGCGTGCCGGCGATCGTCGACCTCGCCGCGATGCGCGACGCGATGGAGGAGCTCGGCGGCGACCCGAAGCGGATCAACCCGCTCGTCCCGGTCGAGCTGGTGATCGACCACTCGATCCAGGTCGACAGCTTCGCCGAGCGGCTGGCGTTCCAGAAGAACGCCGAGCTCGAGTTCGAGCGCAACCGCGAGCGCTACGCGTTCCTGCGCTGGGGGCAGGAGGCGTTCGACAACTTCTCCGTCGTCCCGCCCAACACCGGCATCTGCCACCAGGTCAACCTCGAGTACCTCTCGCGCGTCGTGACGGCCCGCGACGGCCAGGCCTACCCCGACACGCTCGTCGGCACGGACTCGCACACGACGATGGTCAACGGCCTCGGCGTGCTCGGCTGGGGCGTCGGGGGGATCGAGGCCGAGGCCGCGATGCTCGGCCAGCCCGTCTCGATGCTGCTGCCGCAGGTCGTCGGCTTCCGCCTCGATGGCGAGCTGCCCGAGGGCTCGACGGCGACCGACCTCGTGCTGACGGTGACCGAGGCGCTGCGCGAGCGCGGCGTCGTCGGCCGCTTCGTCGAGTTCTTCGGCCCCGGCCTGGCGACCCTGCCGCTCGCCGACCGCGCGACGATCGGCAACATGTCGCCGGAGTTCGGCTCGACGTGCGCGATCTTCCCGGTCGACGCCGAGACGCTGCGCTACCTCGAGTTCACCGGCCGCCCGACCGAGCAAATCGAGCTGGTCGAGGCCTATGCCCGCGAGCAGGGCATGTTCCACGACCCGAGCAGCGACGACGCGACGTACTCCGACACGCTCGCGCTCGACCTCGCCACCGTCGAGCCCAGCCTCGCCGGTCCCAAGCGCCCGCAGGACCGGATCGCCCTGTCCGACGCGGCCGCCGGGTTCCTCGAAGAGCTGGCGGACCAGCGCGCCGACGGCGGCGAGGAAACCGACGACGCCCGCAACGGCTCGCGACTGTCGTTCCCGGCCAGCGATCCGCCCGCGGCGATGGCCGGCCAGACCGACCAGGGCGGTGGCGGCGCCATGCACCAGCACGACCGCGGCGCCGTCGCGACGCCCGTCAAGGCGAGCGCCCCCGTCACGATCGGCGGCCAGGACTTCGAGCTCGAGGACGGCGCCGTCGTGATCGCCGCGATCACGAGCTGCACGAACACCTCCAACCCGTCGGTGATGCTCGGCGCCGGCCTGCTCGCGCAGAAGGCCGTCGAGCGAGGGCTGCGGCGCAAGCCGTGGGTCAAGACGAGCCTCGCGCCGGGATCCAAGGTCGTCACCAACTACCTCGACCGCGCCGGCCTGACCGAGCCGCTGGAGCAGCTCGGCTTCAACCTCGTCGGCTACGGCTGCACGACCTGCATCGGCAACTCGGGCCCGCTCGCCCCGGAGATCTCCGCCGCGATCGAGGCCGAGGACCTGACGGTCTGCTCGGTCCTGTCGGGCAACCGCAACTTCGAGGGGCGCATCCACCCCGAGGTCAGGATGAACTACCTCGCCTCGCCGCCTCTCTGCGTGGCGTACGCGCTCGCAGGTCGGATGGACCTCGACCTCCTGAACGACCCGCTCGGCGAGGACGCGGACGGCGAGCCCGTCTACCTGCGCGACCTGTGGCCGTCGCAGGCGGAGGTCGCCGCGGCGATCGAGTCGGCGGTCGAGTCGGACATGTTCCGCAAGAGCTACGGCGAGGTCTTCGAGGGCGACGAGAACTGGAACGGGCTCGAGGTGCCGGAGGGCGACCGCTACGTCTGGGACGACGGCTCCACCTACGTCAAGCGGCCCCCGTACTTCGAGGGGATGCCGGCCGATGCGCCCTCGGGATTCGACGAGATTCGCGGGGCGCGCGTGCTCGCGCTGCTCGGCGACAGCGTCACGACCGACCACATCTCGCCCGCCGGCGCGATCAAGCGCGACGGTCCCGCGGGCAGCTACCTGATCGAGCACGGCGTCGAGCAGCGCCAGTTCAACTCCTACGGCTCGCGCCGCGGCAACCACGAGGTGATGATGCGCGGCACGTTCGCCAACGTGCGCCTGCGCAACCGGCTCGCCCCGGGCACCGAGGGCGGCGTGACCGTCAAGGACGGCGAGCAGACGACGATCTACGACGCGGCGATGGCCTACCAGGCCGATGGCGTGCCGCTGTGCGTGCTCGCCGGCAAGGAGTACGGATCGGGGTCGTCGCGCGACTGGGCGGCGAAGGGACCGCGCCTGCAGGGCGTGCACTTCGTGCTCGCCGAGAGCTACGAGCGCATCCATCGCTCCAACCTCGTCGGGATGGGCGTCCTGCCGCTGCAGTTCCCTGACGGCGAGTCGGTCGAGTCGCTCGGGCTGACCGGCTTCGAGACGTTCGACCTCGCCCCGCTCGAGGACGGCGCGCGGACGCTGCGGGTCACGGCCACCCCCGACGACGGCGACCCGATCGAGATCGACGCCCGCGTCCGGATCGACACGCCGAACGAGTGGCTCTACTACCGCAACGGCGGCATCCTCCACTTCGTCCTGCGCCAGCTCCGCGCCCAGTAGCGCAACGACGCCCGCTCAGGCGGGTTACCTTCCTCCAGCAGACGATGCGCCGCCGATCCCACACCGCGCTCGCCGCGCTCGCCGCGGCGCTGATCGGCTCGCTCGTCCCCATCGGGCCGGCGGCCGCGCAGGCTCCCGAGCGGCCGAACGTGGTCTTCGTCATGACCGACGACCAGACGGACGAGTCGGTGTCCTTCCAGCGCAACGTCGGTCTGCTCCAGCGCCAGGGGACGACCTTCACCGAGGCGTACGCGACGTACCCGCTCTGCTGTCCCTCGCGCGGGACCTACCTCACCGGCCAGTACTCGCACAACCACCGCGTGCTGCACAACGCCGGGCCGTTCGGCGGGTACCTGGCGTTCGACCACTCGAGCTCGCTGCCGCTCTGGCTCCAGTCCGCCGGCTACCGCACGATGCACGTCGGCCGCTACTTCAACGGCTACGGCGTCCAGAACGAGGACCTCACGGAGATGCCGCCCGGCTGGAACGACTGGATCTCCGCCGTCGGCACGACCGTCTTCAACTTCGAGCGCTGGCAGACCAACGAGAACGGCGCGATCCAGTGGCGGCCCGGCCCCGATCGCCCCGGCGAGCACCAGACGGACTTCTTCGGCCGCCGGGCCGCCGAGCTGATCGACGCGGCGGCGCCGTCGCCGCAACCGTTCTTCCTCTCGCTGACGTTCCCGGCGCCGCACCTGGGCCAGCCGCGCGATCCCGACGACCCGGTCGGGCTGCTCGGCACGCCGTCCCCCGCCCCGCGCCACCGCGACGCCTTCGCGCACCTGCCGCTGCCGCGCCCGCCGAGCTTCGACGAGGCCGACGTGCGCAACAAGCCGCAGATCGTCGCCGACCGGCCGCGGCTGTCGGCGGAGATGCAGGCCGCGATCCGCGAGAATTATCAGCAGGAGCTGGAGTCGCTGCTCGGAGTCGACGAGGCCGTCGGTGCGGTCCTCGCCGCGCTGAGGCGCAACGGCGAGCTCGAGAGCACGCTGATCGTCTACACGTCGGACAACGGCTTCTTCCACGGCGAGCACCGCCTGCCGAACGAGAAGATGCTGCCCTACGAGGCGTCGTCGCACATCCCGCTGATCATGCGCGGGCCCGGCGTGCCGCGCGGACGCCGGCTGGGACAGCTCGTGGGCAACATCGACTGGGCGCCGACGATCGTCGACGCCGCCGGCGCGATCCCCACGCTCGAGATGGACGGCCGCTCGCTGCTCGAGGCGCTCGCCGATCCGCGCCGCGAGCTCGGTCGCGAGCTGGTGATCGAGAACGGCTACGGCGCCAACGGCGTGTCGATGTACCGGGCGCTGCGCAACCAGCGCTACCTCTGGGTCGAGCACAAGGCGACCGGCGAGTACGAGCTGTACGACCTGCGCGAAGACCCCTACGAGCTCGACAACCTCGAGGATCTCGACAGCCATGCGGACGTCCGCCGGGCGCTGGCGAGCCGCCTGCGCAGGCTCCAGCGCTGTCGGGGCGAGCGCCAGTGCGGCGCCAGCCGGCCGCGGCTGCGGCTCGCGGCGCGCCAGCAGCCGCCCCCGCCCCGCGGGCGCCGGCGCGGGCGCACGCGTGCGACGCAGAGATGCGTCGGCCGCGACCTGCGGCTCGGGATCCGGGGCCGCGACCGCCACCGTGTCGAGCGCGTCGTCTACCACCGCGGCGCCCGCCGCCTGCGCGGCACGCGGCGTCCGCCGTTCGTCGTCCGCCTGCGCCGCCGGGCGCTGCCGCGCGGCCGGCGGCTGACGCTGCGCGCGCTCGTGACGACGGTCGACGGGCGGCGCGCGACGTACGACCGCCGGATCCGCACCTGCCGGCGCTGACCGGGCTTCGAGGACGGCCCTGGCCAGCCAGCCAGTCGGGCGTTAGACTCGGCGCGCGTCGCCGACCGAGCGGCGCCCGCGCCGTGAAAGCCAACGACTCCGACCTCGACTTCGACTGGCTCGTCATCGGGTCCGGCTTCGGCGGCAGCGTGTCCGCCCTGCGGCTGGCGGAGAAGGGCTACTCGGTCGGCGTGCTCGAGTGCGGCCGGCGCTTCGCCGACGACGAGCTGCCGCGCTCGACGTGGGACCTGCGGCGCTACTTCTGGAGCCCGCGGATCGGCCTGCGCGGGATCTTCCGCCTGACCTACTTCCGCGACGTCTCGATCGTGTCGGGCTGCGGCGTCGGCGGCGGCAGCCTCGGCTACGCGAACACCCTCTACGTCCCGCCGAGCCGCTTCTTCGAGGACCCGCAGTGGAGCGGCCTCGGCGACTGGCAGGACGATCTCGCGCCCCACTACGACGAGGCGCAGCGGATGCTCGGGGTCGTGGACTGCGACGACAGCGGCGACCCGGCGGCCGACCTGCTGCGCCAGTTCGGCGAGGAGCTCGGCGTGGGCGACACCTACTCGCCGACGCGGGTCGGCGTCTTCCTCGGCGAGCCCGGCAAGACCGTCCCTGACCCCTACTTCGGCGGCGAGGGGCCACCGCGGACCGGCTGCATCAGCTGCGGGCGCTGCATGGTGGGCTGCCCCCACGGCGCGAAGAACTCGCTCGTCAAGAACTACCTCTGGCTCGCCGAGCGCCGCGGCGTGGACGTCATGCCCGAGCGCCAGGTCGTCGACGTGCGCCCGCGTGGAGCGGCCGGCGGGTCCGACGGCTACCTCGTCACGACCGAGCGCCCCGGCGCGTGGGTGCGCACGCGGCGGCAGGTGCACAGCGCACGCGGCGTCGTGGTGGCGGCCGGCGCCCTCGGCACCAACGGCCTGCTCGCGAACTGCCGCCACAGCGGCTCGCTGCCTGCCCTGTCGCCGCGCCTCGGCGAGCTGGTGCGCACCAACAGCGAGGCGATCCTCGCGGTCACCGCGCCCGACGACAGCGTCGACTACACCAAGCGCGTCGCGATCACCTCGAGCGTCTACCCCGACCCCGACACCCACATCGAGACCTGCATCTACGGCCACGAGGGCGGGGCGATCAAGAACCTGTACACGCTGCTCGTCGGCGACGGCACGCGCGTCACGCGGCCGCTCAAGCTGCTCGCGACGCTCGCCCGCCACCCGCGCCGGCTGATGCGGCTTTTGCTCAGCCCCGGCTGGTCACGGCGCACGATCATCCTGCTCGTCATGCAGACGCTCGACAACGCGATCGCGCTGCGGCCCAAGCCCAAGCGCGGCGGCGGCGTCCGGCTGCAGACCGAGCAGGATCCCGAGCGGCCGATCCCTACCTTCATCCCGGTCGCCAACCAGGCGGCGGAGTGGTTCGCCGACCGCATCGGCGGCATCGCCCAGAGCTCGACCGGCGAGGCGCTGTGGAACATCCCGAGCACCGCGCACATCCTCGGCGGGGCCGTGATCGGCGCCGATCCCGAGCAGGGCGTCGTCGACCGCGACCAGCGCGTGTTCGGCTACGAGAACCTGCTGGTCTGCGACGGCTCCGCCGTCCCCGCCAACCCGGGCGTGAACCCGTCGCTCACCATCACCGCGCTCGCCGAGCACGCCATGGCCCACGTGCCAGCCAAGGACGCGCCGGCCGTCGCCTCAGCGGCCTGACAGCGACTCGGCCGCCGCCTCGACCTTGTCCGGGTCGGGCGTCCAGTGGGCCTCGGCGTCGGGCGGCGCGTCACGCAGGTACGCCTCGGCGTCGAGCGCCGCGGCGCAGCCGGAGCCGGCCGCGGTGATCGCCTGGCGGTAGGTGTGGTCGACCAGGTCTCCGGCGGCGAAGACGCCGGCGAGCTTGGTGCGGCTCGAGCGGCCCTCCACCAGCACGTAGCCGTTCTCGTCGACGTCCACCTGATCCTCGACCAGCTGCGAGTTCGGGCGGTGGCCGACCGCGACGAAGGCGCCGTCGATCTCGAGCACGCGGTCGTCGCCGCCGCCGGCGTGGGACAGCACCGCCCTGGCGAGCGAGCCGTTCTCGCCCGCCTCGAAGCGGTCGACGACATACGGCGTGACCAGCTCGATGTTGTCGGTCTCGCGCGCGCGGTCGAGCATGATCGCCGACGCGCGGAACTCGTCGCGTCGGTGGACGACCTTGACCTCCGACGCGAACTTCGCGAGGAAGGTCGCGTCCTCCATCGCCGTGTCGCCGCCGCCGACGACGATCGTCGGCTTGTCGCGGAAGAAGGCTGCGTCGCACGTCGCGCAGTACGAGACGCCGCGCGCCGCCAGCTCGTCCTCGCCCGGCACGCCGAGCTTGCTCGGCTCCGCGCCCATCGCGAGGACGACGCTGCGCGTGAGGTACACGTCGTCGCCGACGTGGACCCGGTGCACGCCGCCGTCGGAGAGCTCGATCCGCGTCGCGTCGTCGGTCACGAAGCGGGTGCCGAAGCGCTCCGCCTGGGCCCGGAACTGCTGCATCATCTCCGGGCCCATGACGCCCTCGGGATAGCCGGGGTAGTTCTCGACGTCGGTCGTCTGCTGCAGCAGGCCGCCCCACTGGAAGCCCTCGATCACCAGCGGCTCGAGGTCGGCGCGCGCCGTGTAGAGCGCAGCCGTGTAGCCCGCCGGGCCGCTGCCGACCACGATCACGTTCTCGATTCGCTTCTCCGACGCCGTTGCGCTCATGTGGCCTCCGCAGCTCGCACTTTACTTTCTGAAGTATAGGGCTGGCGCTCGTGCTCCCAGCGGGCCACGGTGCGGCGCAGCTGGAAGAACGCGAGGAACCCGGGCACGATCGGCAGCCAGAAGGCGATCACGCGGTAGGTGAGCACGGCGGGGAAGACGATGCCGCCCGAGATGCCGAGCACGACGAACGCGCCGATCATGCCGGCGTCGACCGATCCGACCCCGCCGGCCGGCGACGGCAGCAGGTTCGCCGCCATGCCGAGGAAGTACCCCTGGACGAGCACGCCGAACGGCACGTCGCCACCGAACGCCTCGAAGCTGGCCCAGAGCACGCCGATGTTCGCGGCCCAGAAGCCGACGGCCCCGGCGATCCCGAGCGCGCCACGGCGCGGATGGCGCAGGTAGGCGATCGCCGTCCGGATCCCCGTGGCGGCCGTCGTCGGAACCGGCGCGAGCCGCGCCGCGACCCTGCCCGCGCGGCCGCCGTCACGCAGCCCCGCGAGCCGTCGCTCGAGGTCCCCGGGCACGAGCGCGACCAGGCCGGCGACGACGAGCGCGACGCCGGCGAGCGAGGCCGGCACGATCGTCGCCGCCACCGGGGCGTCCCCGGGCAGCACCCCGGTGCGCAGCAGGACGCCGAAGACGACCAGCGCGAGGGCGTAGACCGAGTACATCAGCACCAGGAACGCCACCATCCGGCACGCCGAGCGCCTGCGCGGCATGCCCGCCTTGCGCAGCGTCCAGTACGTCAACAGCACGCCGCCCGCGCCCGCGGCGGAGAAGATCCGCGTGGCGGCCAGGCCGGCCATCGTGATCTGGTAGCTGGCGCGCACGTCCAGGCGCGTGCGCACCTCCTCCGCCGCGCTGCCGCCCAGGACGCCGCGAAAGAGCGCGACGTAGGAGGCGAAGGCCGCGACGTTGAACGCGATCGCGATCGCCACCCAGTACCACGCCGCGTCCTGGATCTGCGCGACCTCGTCGTCGAGGCCGACGATCCGCGGCACGAGCACGTAGATCGCCGCGACGAGCGCGGCGAACAGCAGGACCCACAGCGCGAGCCGGCGGCGGTCGGTGAGCGCCGCGCTCATGCCCGAGACGCGCCGGTCCTCCTCCAGATCCTCCTCGAACGCCTCCGGGTGTACCTCGTCGCGCACGCCGGCCTCGCTGCGGGGCTCCACCCCGGCGCGGCGCTGGCGGCTCGACCGCATCAGGCGGCTCCCGGCTCCAGTCGGCCGACGGCCCGTGCCGCACGCGCGATCGCCGGGGTCGCGAGCGGCGCGCCGCGGCTCACGACCTCGGCCAGCGCGTAGCCGGCGAGCAGGTCGACGAGGTAGTGCTCGCCGAGATAGACGAGGCCGAACCCGAGCGCCATCGCGTACGACCACCCGAGCGCGCCCGGCGCGCGTCCGACTTCGGACAGCAAGCGGGCCGCCATGACGGATGTGCCGAAGTGGAGGGATGGCATAGCCGCGAAGGGATTGCCCTCGAGTGAACTGTAGAGCGGCCGCCAGAGGCCCTTCCAGCACTGCTCGCCGCACTCGACCATGATCCGCCGGACGGGCTCCATCCGCCCCGTCTCGGCGGCGTACCACGGCGGCGCGGTCGGGACCGTCCAGTAGACGACGAGCCCGAGGTCGAACGTCGCGGCCATCAGCGCCGCGCCGCGCGGAAAGCGCTCCGGGTGGCGCAGCAGCAGGTAGGCGACCGTGCCGTGCGGGATCGCGAACCATGCCCAGTGCACGCACGACAGCCCGACATCGACCCAGTGCACCTCGCCGGGGCGGCTGAGCGCCCGCTGGAGGCGCGTCGTCGGGGTCTCGCCGCACCCGATCGCGCGGTCGACGGCGATCGGGTAGTCGACGCGCGTGCGCGCCAGCAGCGCCTCGGGATCGTCGTCGGGCATGTCGTAGTGGGCGAAGTAGGCCCACATCTGCAGCGCGTACATCGCGCTGTCGCGCAGGCGCGTGCGCGGCGTCGCTAGCGCCAGCGCGACGGGCGCCTGGAAGCTCAAGACGGTGACGGCCGGGGGCGGCAGGCGCAGCCGCCGTCGTGCGAGCGGGGCCGCTACGCCGACTGCGACGGCGCCCCACGCGAGGGCACGGAGGGCGCGCGAGGATCGCAAACCGGCGGCAGTATAGGTGCGCGCCAGGCGGCGTCAGCGACTGGGATCGAGAATGCGGACCTCGACCGGCGCGCGCTCGGCGAACGCGTCGGCGTCGGCGCGCGTGCCGAGATGGCCGCCCCAGTGCATCGGCACGGCGAGCCGCGGTTGGATCCGCCGCGCCGCCTCGACCGCCTCGACCGCCGTCATCACGTAGGTGCCGCTGACCGGGAACAGCGCCACGTCGACGCCCACGACCGCGTCCATCTCGGGGATGACGTCGGTGTCGCCGGAGTGGTAGAGCCGCTCGCCGCGCACGTTGAGGTCGAAGCCGACCCCGCCGGCCTCACGCGGGTGGAAGACGCGCCCGTCGCTGTCGCGCTTGGAGGTGTTGTAGGCCGCCACGGCGGCGACGTCGATGCCGCGCAGGTGGTCGAGCTCGAGCACGTCTCCGGGAGCGATCGACACGACGCGCCCGCGCACCCGCTCGGCGACGGCCGGCGGCGCGACGACCCACGTGCGGTCGTCAGACAGCCGCTCGACGTCCTGGGGCGAGAAGTGGTCGTAGTGGCCGTGCGTGACCAGGATCGCGTCGGCCTTCGGGGCGTCCGGCGACACGCGGTAGGGGTCGATGTAGATCGTCGCGCCCTCGACGCCGATGCGGAAGCCGGCGTGGCCGAGCCAGGCGACGGAGTCGATCAACATGCGGCCAGGATACGGTTGCCGCCGCGGCGCTCGCCGCCCACGAACGACAGGAGGAGCGCGTGAGCTACGAGACGGTCAAATGGGAGCAGGACGGCGGCGTCGGACGCATCGTGCTCGATCGCCCCGACACGCTGAACGCGTGGAACGCGCAGCTCGGCGTCGACCTGCGCGCGGCGGTCGAGCGGGCGGCCGACGAGTCGGTGCGCGCGGTGCTCGTCACCGGTGCGGGGCGCGCCTTCTCGTCCGGCGCCGACCTCAAGGCCGGCTTCGAGGAGACCGCCGAGGACGGCATGCCCGACATCCGCGGCCGCCTCGACGAGGTCTACCACCCGATCATCGTGGGGCTGCGGACGATGGAGAAGCCGGTCGTCGCGGCCGTGAACGGACCGGCGGCCGGCATCGGCGCCTCGCTCGCCTTCGCCTGCGACCTGATCCTCGCCGCCGAGTCGGCGTTCTTCCAGCTCGCGTTCGCGAAGATCGGATTGATGCCCGACGGCGGCTCGACGCTGTTCGTGCCGGCGCGCGTGGGCAAGGCGCGGGCGTTCGAGATGGCGCTGCTCGCCGAGCGGATCCCCGCGACCCAGGCGCTCGAGTGGGGGCTCGTCAACCGCGTCTACCCCGACGCGGAGCTGCTGGACGCGGCGAACGCGCTCGTCGAGCGGCTCGCCGACGGCCCCACGCGCGCCTACGGCAGCTCCAAGCGGGCGCTCAACGCGACGCTCTACCCGCACCTGCACGAGCAGCTCGACCTGGAGGCCGAGCTGCAGCACGCCCTGGGGCGCTCGAAGGACTTCATGGAGGGCGGCATCGCCTTCGTCGAGAAGCGCGCGCCGGAGTTCACCGGGCGCTAGCCGGAAGCGCCCGGCTCTGCCGGGTGCGCCCGGTCGGATCAAGCGCCCGGCTCTGCCGGGTGCGCCCGGTCGGATCAAGCGCCCGGCTCTGCCGG
>JBBECV010000017.1:82410-88363 GCA_040881635.1 Thermoleophilaceae bacterium | reverse complement strand
GTGCGCCCCGATCCCCTCGGAGTTATGATTCCGCGCGCTTTGCACCCTCCCCGGTCCGACTCCCGTCGCCGCACGGCGCTGATCGCCCTTGCGGCGGCGCTGGCGCTGATGCTGCTCGCCGCCCCGCTGGCGACGGCGGACCTGCTGACCCCCGAGTCGGGTCCCTCGCCGAACGCGAACGCGATCGACTCGCTCTACAAGATCGTCCTCTACGTCGCGATCGCGATCTTCGTGGTCGTCGAGGGGACGCTGCTGTGGTCGCTGGTCAAGTACCGCGCCCGCCGCGGCGGGCCGGAGGCGGCGCAGATCCACGGCAACACGCCGCTCGAGCTGGGATGGACGGTCGGCGCCGCGCTGATCCTCGTCGTACTGACCGCCGTGACGTTCATCTACCTCGGCGACGTCCAGAACCCGCCGGACTCCGGCCCGGGCGGAGTGGCGGAGAGCGTCGAGGTCGCGACGATCGACCAGCCCGATCCGCCCGGCGGGCGCGACGCGGCGCTCGAGATCGACGTCAACGGCCAGCAGTTCGTCTGGCGCTACGACTATCCGAACGGGATGTTCGACTACCACGAGCTCGTCGTCCCGATCGACACGACGGTCGTCCTGAGCCTGACGGCTTCCGACGTCATCCACTCCTGGTGGATCCCGAAGCTGGGCGGGAAGATGGACGCCGTCCCGGGCTACGTCAACAAGACGTGGTTCAAGGTCACCGAGCCGGGCGTCTTCCAGGGCCAGTGCGCCGAGCTGTGCGGGTCGGGCCATGCCGACATGCGCGCCCGCGTGCGCGCCGTGCAGCCGGAGCAGTACACCGCCTACCTTGAGCGCCACGAGCGTGAGCTCGAGCAATCGCGCGAGGGGCTCGCCGAGCAGCGCGAGCAGCGTGAGCAGAGCCAGAGCGAGATCCAGTAGGAGGACCTGAACCGACCGTGGCCACCACCGATCACGCCGCCGCGAGGGGCCTCCGTCCCGAGGTCGTCATGCACGGCCCCGCGCAGGAGCCGAAGGGCTGGCTGGCCTGGCTGACGACCACCGATCACAAGCGGATCGGGATCATGTACTTCGTCGCCACCTTCGTGTTCTTCATCCTCGGTGGCGTCGAGGCGTTGATCATGCGCCTGCAGCTCGCTCAGCCGAGCGGCACGCTCGTCTCGCCGGAGACCTACAACGGGCTCGTGTCGATGCACGGCACGACGATGATCTTCCTGTTCGTCGTCCCCGTGATGGCGGCGTTCGGCAACTACATGGTGCCGCTGATGATCGGCGCGCGCGACATGGCCTTCCCGCGCCTGAACGCGCTCTCCTTCTGGCTGCTGGCCTTCGGCGGCGTCGCCTTCTACGCGAGCATCTTCTTCGAGCCGCCGCAGGCCGGCTGGACCTCCTACACGCCGCTGTCCGACGACGCCTACCTGCCGAGCGGCGGCATCGACGCGTGGATCTTCCTCGTCCACCTGACCGGCCTGTCGTCGCTGGTCGGCGCGATCAACTTCGTCGCGACGATCCACAACATGCGCGCGCCCGGCATGAGCTGGGGCCGCATGCCGCTGTTCGTCTGGTCGATCCTCGTCTACAGCTACCTGCTGATCGCCGCGCTGCCCGCGATCGGCGCGGCGGTGACGATGCTGCTGACCGACCGCCACTTCGGAACGGCGTTCTTCGATCCAACCGCAGGCGGCGACCCGATGCTCTGGCAGCACCTCTTCTGGTTCTTCGGCCACCCCGAGGTCTACATCATGGTCCTGCCGGCATTCGGGATCATCTCGGAGGTCCTGCCCGTGTTCGCGCGCAAGCCGATCTTCGGCTACAAGGCGATCGCGGCGTCGACGGTCGCGATCGCGTTCCTCGGCCTGCTCGTCTGGGCGCACCACATGTTCACGACGCCGACCTCGACCGTCGTGCTGATCTTCTTCATGCTGTCCTCGTTCGCGATCGCGGTGCCGACCGGCATCAAGATCTTCAACTGGATCGCGACGCTGTGGCGTGGCTCGATCGTCTTCAAGACGCCGCTGTACTTCGCGGCCGCGCTGCCCGCGCTGTTCGTGATCGGCGGGATCTCCGGCGTGATGCTCGCCATCTTCCCGATCGACTGGCAGCTGCACGACTCCTACTTCGTCGTCGCCCACCTGCACTACGTGCTCTTCGGCGGAGCTGTCTTCGGCATCTTCGCCGGCATCTACTACTGGTTCCCGAAGATGACCGGACGGATGCTCAGCGAGGGCGCCGGCAAGCTGTCGTTCTGGGTCATGTTCGTCGGCTTCAACCTCACCTTCCTGGTCCAGCACTCCGCCGGCCTGTCGGGCATGCCGCGCCGGATCTACGACTACGGCGAGGACCTGGCGGTGACCGACTACAACCTGATCTCGACGATCGGCTCGTTCCTGCTCGGGTTCGGCATCCTGATCAGCGTCGTCAACTTCCTCCATGGCTACCGCCGGGGCAGGGTCGCGGGCAACGATCCGTGGCATGGCAACACGCTCGAGTGGTTCGTCCAGTCGCCGCCGCCAGTCAACAACTTCGACGTCGTCCCGCGCATCCGCTCGGTCGAGCCGATGAAGGACATCCGCCGCGAGGTCGCCAAGGCGAGCGAGCCCGCCGGAACCGTCGCGCAGCCGGTAGCCTCGGGCACGTGACCTCCCCCCAAGCGGGCCCCCGACAGGGCGCCGCGGGCGCGGACGACCGCGCCTTCCGCCGGCTGGCCCTCGCCACCATCGCCGCGACGTTCGTGCTCGTGGTCGTCGGGGGCATCGTGCGGGTCTCGGAGTCCGGGCTCGGCTGCGGGCCCGCCGGCTCGGGCCTGCACGGCTGGCCGTTCTGCAACGGCGACATCGTCCCCGGCGTCGACCTCAACTCGATCACCGAGTACTCGCACCGCGCGCTGGCCGGCGTCGTCGGCCTGATGATGGCCTCGCTTGCGCTGCTCGCCTGGCGGCGCCACCGCGCCCACCGCGCGCTCGTGCGCGCCTCGGTCGCCGCCACGGTGCTCGTGGTCGCCCAGGCGCTGCTCGGCGCCGCCACCGTCGAGCAGGACCTCCACGAGGGGCTGGTCGCCGCCCACCTCGGGCTCGCGATGGCGCTGCTCGGGCTGCTGATCTACGTCTGGCGCGCCGCCAGGCCCGAGAACGTCGGCAGCGACCCCGCCGACGGCGGCCCGCGCTTTCGCCCGCTCGCGGTCCTGTCGGGCGGGCTCGCCTTCTGCACGATCGTCGCCGGCGGCTACATGGCCGGGACGCAGAACTACGGCCGCGCCGACTACCAGCTCGGCGACGGCGCCCACCACGCCTGCGGCAAGGAGTTCCCGACCTGCAACGGCGACTTCATGCCGTTCGGCCAGACGCGCCTGGTCGACATCCACCTCACGCACCGTGCCTTCGTCTATCTCACCACGATCGCCGTCGTGGCGCTGATCGTCATGGCGCTGCGGCGACGGCCGGGTGCGGGCGTCGTGCGCGGCGCATGGCTCGCGGCCGGAGTGCTCGCCGCCCAGCTCGTCGTCGGCGCGCTCAACGTCTGGCTCGACGAGTACGAGGCGCTGATCGTGCTCCATCTAGCGCTCGGCACGCTGCTGTGGGCGACGCTCGTGGGGATCGCCCTGCAGCTCTTCCGCATCCCCGAGCCCGTACAGTCCCGGACCGGCGACGCGCCGCCCGAGCGCGAGGCGCTGACCGCCTAGCCGGAGACCATGCCCGAGGGAGCCAGCACCTCCACCGTCGCGTCCGCACCCGCGGGCGCCCTCGGCCTGCGCCAGGTCGTCTCCGACTACGTCGAGATGACCAAGCCGAAGGTGCAGTCGCTGCTGCTCTTCACGACCGTGACGACGATGTACGTGGCGGGCGACCCGTCGCTCGAGCTCGTCGCGCTCACCTGCCTCGGCGGCTACCTCTCCGCCGGCGGTGCCGGCGCCGTCAACCACTGGTTCGACCGCGACATCGACGCCAGGATGGCGCGCACCGCGGACCGCCCGGTGGCGTCGGGACGGGTCGCTCCGGCCGCCGCGCTCGCCTACGGCCTGTCGCTGGCGGCGATCGCCTTCGTCGTGCTCGCGCTCGGGGTCAACCTGCTCGCCGCGTCGCTCTCGCTCTCGGGCTTCCTCGGCTACACGCTCGTCTACACGGCCTGGCTCAAGCGCACGACTCCGCAGAACATCGTCATCGGCGGCGCGGCGGGCGCGGTGCCGCCGCTGGTCGGCTGGGCGGCTGTGACCGGCGGCCTCGACTGGACCGCCCTCTACCTGTTCGCGATCGTCTTCTACTGGACGCCGCCGCACTTCTGGGCGCTGTCGCTGCTGATGAAGGACGAGTACGCGAAGGTCGGCGTGCCGATGATGCCCGTCGTCCGCGGCGAGCGCGAGACGCGGCGCCAGATCGTCCTCTACTCGCTGCTGCTCTACGCCGTCACCCAGCTCCCGTTCTGCGCGGGCGGGTTCGGCCTGCCGTACCTGGCCGCCTCGGTGACGCTCGGCGGCCTCTTCATCGCCGGCGCCGTCACGCTGCAGCGGCGCGCCGACCGCCGTTCCGCGCTGCGGCTCTACCTCTACTCGCTCGCGTACCTGGCGCTGCTGTTCGGCGCGATGGTCGTCGACGCGCACCTCTAGCGGGGCGGCTCCGCCGATGGGGGCCGGCAACCCAGAGCCGAGCACGACCGGCGCCCCCGAGCAGGTGACATCCGCGGCCGGAGAGCCGACGCAGCGGCTCCCGGCGGCCGCACGCGGGCTGTTCGTCGTCCAGGGCCTCGGCGGCGCGGCGCCCGTCGCGCTGATCGCGCTGATCGCGGGCGCGGCGCTCGCCGACGCGGGCACGCCCGTGTGGATCGCCGTCGCCGTGCAGGCGCTCGGCGTCGCCGGCGCCGTCGCGGCGGGCATCGCGCTGCCGCTGGTGCGCTGGCGACGCTGGCGCTACGAGCTGCGCGACGAGGAGCTCGACCTGCTGCGCGGCGCGGTCGTCGTCACCCGCACGCTGATCCCGACCGCCAGAGTGCAGCACGTCGACACCCGCCGCACGTGGCTGTCGGACCGCTTCGGGCTGCGCGCGGTGATCGTCCACACGGCCGGCGGCGCCCACGCGATCCCGGCCCTTGGCGCGGACGAGGCCGCCGCGATCCGCGACCGCATCGCGACGCTGGCGCGAGCGCCAGACGATGTCTGACGCTCCCGCCGACCGCCCCGGCGAGCACGCCGGGGGTGCCTTCGATCCGGCCGGCGGCGGAGCGCGTGACGCCGACGCGCTCCCGCCCAGGCGCCTGCATCCGGCCGGAGCCATCCTGTCGGCGCTCGACAACGTGCGCGAGGCGCTGATCACGCTCGTCGTCGTGTTCGTGATCGGCTCACGCGCGAGCGATCTCGGACCGCGGGGGGCGATCGTCCTCGCGGTCGGCGGCGCGCTCGTCGCGCTGGCAACCGGATACGTGAGCTGGCGCCGCGAGCGCTACGAGATCGTGGACGGGGCGATCCGGCACCGCCGGGGCGTGATCTCCCCCGACGAGACCGTCGTGCCGCTCGCGCGCCTGCACTCGATCGACACCAGCGAGGGGCCCGTGCAGCGCCTGTTCGGCGTCCGCGAGCTGCACGTCCAGACGGCGGGCGGGGGCGCGCGCGGCGAGATCGTCCTGCGCGCGGTCTCCGAGGAGGCGGCCAGCGAGCTGAGGGTCGCCGCCGGCCTGCCCGAGCCGGCCGCGACCGATCTGCCCGAGTGGCGGCTGTCGCCGCGCAGGCTGCTGCTCGCGGCCCTGACGGCGCCTCAGATCGGCGTGCTGCTGCCGCTGGTGGCCGGCGCCGTCGCGCTGGTCGACAGGGCGCTCGGCGACGAGGCGCGCGAGGGGCTGCTCGCGCGGCTGCCCACCGAGCCGGCGGCGGTCGCCATGCTGGTCGCCGCACTGGCCGCGGGCGTCTGGCTGCTCTCCTGCGCCGGCGCCCTGATCGCCTTCGGCCGCTTCCCCCTAGCCCCCCACCGCCCCCCCC
>JBBECV010000017.1:51102-82400 GCA_040881635.1 Thermoleophilaceae bacterium | reverse complement strand
GGCTTCGCCGTCGCCCGCGACGGCGACCGCCTGCTGATCCGGCGAGGCATCCTCCAGCGCCGGGTCGCGGCCGTGCCGCTGCGCCGCGTGCACGCCGCGACGGTGATCGAGGGCCCGCTGCGCCAGCCGCTCGGCCTCTGCAGCGTCCGGCTGGAGACCGCCGGCTACGGCCGCGAGCCCGCCGCCGCACGCACCCTCTTCCCGCTGCTGCGGATCGCGGAGGTCGACGCGCGGCTGGCCGAGCTCGTCCCGGCCCTCGCGGGCGGCCTCGATCGGCTCGAGCGCCCGCCGATCCGGGCCCTGCGCCGCTACGCCCTGCGCGGGACGCTCGCGAGCATCGCGGCCGGCATCGCACTCACGGTCCTATGGCCCTCCGCATGGCCCGCCATCCCGCTGCTCGCCGCCCTCGGAGCGCTCGACGGCGCGCTCCGCTACCGCAACGCCGGCTGGCTCCTGTCCGGCGAGCGCCTGGCGCTGCGCCGCGGCGCGCTGCTGCGCCGGACGCTGATCGCCCGCGCCGACCGCCTCCAGGACGAGAGCGTCGCCCAGTCGCCGCTCCAGCGCCGTGCCCGTCTCGCCAGCCTCGGCGTCACCGTCGCCTCCGGCGCCGTCGCCCACCTGGAGTCCTCCACCGCCGCCGCGCTCCTCGGCCGCCTGCGGCCGGCGCGACCGGCGCGGCCGGCGCCGCCCGCAGCCTGACGCGAGCAGGCGCGCCGGTCAGCGGCCGTAGCGGGTGCGCTTGAGCTCGCGGTCGAAGCCGGCCTGCTCGTACTGCTCGTCGGCGCGGATGACGTGCATGACGGCGTTGATCAGGGCGAGATGGGTGAACGCCTGGGGGAAGTTGCCGAGGTGTCGGCCGGTGTGCGGGTCGATCTCCTCGGCGTAGAGCTGGAGCGGGCTGGCGTACGAGAGCAGCTTCTCGCAGAGGGCACGGGCGCGGGCGATCTCGCCGATCTCCGCCAGCGCCGAGACGAGCCAGAACGAGCAGATCGTGAAGCTGCCCTCGCTGCCGTGGAGGCCGTCGTCGGTCTCGTCGGTGCGGTAGCGCAGGACGAGGCCCTCCTCGGTCAGCTCGTCGGCGATCGCGAGGACCGTCTTGCGGATCCGGTCGTCGTCGGGCTCGAGGAAGCGAACGAGCGGCATCAGCAGCACCGATGCGTCGAGCGAGTCGGTGTCGTAGTGCTGGGTGAAGACGCCGCGCTCGTCGAGCGCGTTGGCGCAGATGTCGTCCTTGATCTCGTCGGCGACGCGCTGCCACTCCTCCGCGCGCTCGCGGTCGTGGCGGATCTCCGCGAGGCGCGCGCCGCGGTCGAGCGCGACCCAGCACATCAGCTTCGACGAGGTGAAGTGGCGCGGCGCGCCACGGACCTCCCAGAGGCCGCGATCGGGCTCGCGCCAGTGCGCGATCGCGTCCTCGACCTGCTTGACCATGATCGGCCAGATCCGCTCGGGCAGGTGATCGCGCGACTTGGTGTGCAGGTAGACCGAGTCGAGCACCGCCCCCCAGACGTCGTGCTGATTCTGGCTGTAGGCGGCGTTGCCGACCCGCACCGGCTTGGCGCCCTCGTAGCCGGAGAGGTGGTCGAGCTCCTCCTCCTTTAGCTTTGCCTGACCGTCGATGCCGTACATGATCTGGAGTTGGCGCTCCTCGCCCTCGGCGACGTCGGCGACGAAGTAGAAGAAGTCGTTCGCCTCCCAGTCGAAGCCGAGCGTGTAGAGGCCCCAGAGCATGAACGTCGAGTCGCGGATCCAGGTGTAGCGGTAGTCCCAGTTGCGCTCGCCGCCGGGCGACTCGGGCAGCGACGTCGTCGCGGCGGCGACCATCGCGCCCGTCGGCGCGTACGACAGCCCCTTGAGCGTCAGCGCGGAGCGCTGCAGGTACGTGCGCCAGGGATGGTCGGGGAACTCGCCGTGGTCGAGCCAGTGCTGCCAGTGGTGCGCGGTCCAGACGAGGCGGTCGTAGGCCTCGTCGTAGGTTTGGGGCGGCTCGTGCTCGGACCACGACAGCGCCGCGAACAGCGTGTCGCCCGCCTTCATCAGCGTGCGGGCCGTCGCGCGCGGGCCCTCGAAGCCGAGGTTCATGTCGGTCGTCAGCTTCAGCCTTACGTCCGAGCCCGCGGCGCTCGCGACCGCCTCGCGGTAGCCCGAGCCGGTGTACTCCCAGTCGGCGAAGCGGCGCCCGTAGTCGAACACCGGCTCGCAGTCGAGCCGCACCTGCACCTCGCCGTTGACGCAGCGGACGATCCGCAGCAGCACGTGGTCGGCGTCGTAGTCGGTGGGCGAGCGCCGGTGGCTGTGCGAGCGCTCGTCCTCGTGGTGCCACGGGCCGATCAGCAGCACGTCGCGGACGATGATCCAGCCACCGCGCGTGCCCCAGCTCGTCTCGAGCACCATCGTCCCCGGCAGGTAGCGGCGCGCGGCGGGCACGGTGACGTCGGCGGGGCCGAGGCGGAAGCTGCCGGCGTCGCGGTCGAGGATCGCTCCGAACACGCTCGCCGAGTCCATCCGCGGCAGGCACATCCACTCGATCGCCCCGTTCGGCGCGACGAGCGCCGTCGTCTCGCAGTCGGACAGGAAGCCGTAGTCGGCGATCGGCGGGAACGGACTCGATCCGACCGCGCCGTCGAGCGAGAAGCCGTTGGTCATCCGGCGGCGCCGAGCCGCGCGGCGGCCGGGTCGTCGAGCAGCACGGTCACGGTGCCGTCGCCCGGGCGGACGAGGCTCGCGGGAGCGTCGGGCCCCGGCGCATCGCCGAACGCACGCGCGACCGCCTCGGCCTTGTCGGCCCCGGAGATCAGGAAGAGAACCTCGCGCCCAGCATCGAGAACGGGAAGGGTAAGGGTCACGCGCGGAACGAGTGGCGCCATCCCCGGCGTCTGCACGCCGACGGCCCAGCGCTCGCGCTCGGCGAGCTCCGCGGCGCCGGGGAACAGCGATGCCGTGTGGGCGTCCGGACCGATGCCGAGCACGATCAGGTCGAAGGCGGGAACGAGCGCGTGGGCGCCGAAGGCCGCCCGCAGCAGCTCCTCGAACGCATCGGCGGCCCGCTCGGGACCGAGCTCGCTCGGAACGCGATGCCACGCGCCCGGGCGCCTGCCCTCCGGGATGCGGTCGACGAGCGTGCGCTGGACCATCCCGTAGCTGGAGTGCTCATGGTCCGGCGGCACGCAGCGGTCGTCGCCGAGCCAGAGCTCCACCCCACCCCAGTCGAGGTCCATCTCCGCCAGCCGCTCGTACGCCGCCCGCGGCGTCGACCCGCCGGCGAGCGCGACATGGCCGCCGCGCCGGACCGCAGCCGCGATCCGCTCCGCCGCCTCGCTCGCCGGGTCCTCGACCACCGCGATCTCCCTGCTCATGGGCAGATCATGTCCTCCGCTGCCGACAGCGCCGGGTGATAGGTGGGATCGCGCAGGAGCGCCTGCCTGATTCCCTCGCCGAGGATGCCCGCCTCGCCGCGCGATGCTCCCAGCACCGTCCACGAGGACTCGTGCCCGTCGGGCGTCCGCCGCCTGGCGGTCAGCCCGCCCTCGCCGCGGTCGAGCGACACGCGCATCCCGTGCCTGCTCTCGACGGTCAGCCCGGCGAGGCCAGGGATCGGCATCGTCGCATCCGGCTCGATCGAGAGCTCGACGTCGCCGTCGGCGGCGGCGGCCGTGCCGCTCCACCCACCGCCGTCCGTCAGCGGGCCGGGGGCCCACGCCAGCCGGCGTGCGAGCCAGCCGAGCAGCAGCGTCGCGGCGACCTCGGAGCCCGGCGCGCAACGCACGTCGACGGCCGCGACGCGCGCGAGCTCGGCGCGCCACTCCGGCGGGTCGAACGTCGCCGCGACGCGCTCGCGCCACGGCGTCGAGCGCAGCCATGCGAGGTCGACGACGTAGGCGCGCCGCGTCAGCTCGACCGCGCGCGCGACCGCCCGCCGCGCGCTCGGCTCGGCGATCGAGTCGACCAGGACGACCTGGCAGATGCCGATCAGCGCGTCGACGGCGTCGCGGTGCCCGTGCGGGGCCCATACGACCGTCGGCAGGTCCGTCACGACGAGCGGGTCGACGATCCGGTCGAGATGCTCGAGGTGGCGCGGGCCGATGTCGAGCACGACCTCCTCGCGCGCGATCGCCAGCCTGCCGGCCGCCAGGTTCTCGGCCTCGGCCTCCATCGTCGCCCAGGCGTCGATCTCCTCACGGCCGTCCTCGACCGCACACAGGATCGTGCGTGACGCGTGGTAGCGGCCGACGCGCTCGAGCCGGTTGAGGATCTCTCCGCGCCACTCGCGGTCGGCGATGACGATCAGGTTGATCACGCGCGCGGGCGCATACGCCTGGCCCTGCGCCCGGCGCTCCTTGAGCAGCTCGCGCAGCGCCTGCTCGATCTCCGCGGGCGTCGTGTCCCGCTCCGACCAGACCGCCGCGCTCTCGCTCATATCGCGCGCCAGCGCTCGCCCGGGCGCAGCAACCGCTCGGCCTCGGCTGGACCGCTGGAACCAGCCTCGTACGTCGGCAGCGAACCGTCGTCGGCCGCCCAGGCGGCAAGGATCGGATCGCAGACGGCCCACTGCGCCTCGACCTCGTCGTCGCGCGTGAAGAGCGTCGCGTCGCCGCGCATCGCGTCGGTGATCAGGCGCTCGTAGGCCTCGGGCGACTCGGACAGGAACGAGGTCCCGTAGAGGAACTCCATGTTGACCGGCCGGATCCGCATCCGGCTGCCGGGGATCTTCGCGCCGAGCGAGATCGACACGCCCTCGTTCGGCTGCACCGCGAGCACGATCTGGTTCGGCTGGACGCCGACCGAGCCCTCCTGGTCGAAGGCGAGGTGCGGGACGGGCTTGAGCGTGACCGCGATCTCGGTCACCTTGCGCGCCAGGCGCTTGCCGGTCCGCAGGTAGATCGGCACGCCGGCCCAGCGCCAGTTGTCGACCTCCAGCCGCAGCGCGACGTAGGTGGACGTGGTCGAGTCGGGCGGCACGCCCTCCTCCTCGAGGTAGCCGGGCACGCGGTCGCCGCCGCCGACGACGCCCGGGCCGTACTGCGCGCGCACCGCCATGTCGCCGACCTCACCCGGGTCGGGCGGGTCGATCGCATGCAGCACCTTGACCTTCTCGTCGCGCACGTCGTCGGCCGAGAACGACGTCGGCGGCTCCATGCAGAGCAGCGTCAGCAGCTGCAACATGTGGTTCTGGACGAGGTCGCGCAGCGCGCCGGCACGGTCGTAGTAGCCGGCGCGACTGCCGATGCCGAGGTCCTCGGCGGCCGTAACCTGGACGTAGTCGATGTAGTTGCGACTCCAGATCGGCTCGAACAGGCCGTTGGCGAACCGGAAGGCGAGGATGTTCTGGACCGTCTCCTTGCCGAGGTAGTGGTCGATCCGGAACACCTGGCTCTCGTCGAGCACGTCGAGCACCGAGCGGTTGAGCTCGCACGCCTCGGAGAGGTTCGTCCCGATCGGCTTCTCGATCACCACGCGCACCTCCGCGCCGTCGCAGCGGTCGAGCCCGTGCTCGCCGAGCCTGCTGACGATCGGCGCGAAGAACCCTGGTGCGGTCGACAGGTAGAAGACGCGGTTGAAGACGATCCCCGCCTGGTCGTCGAGCTCGCGCTGGACCGCTGCCACCTGCTCGTAGACCGCCGGGTCGTCGAAGCTGCCGGGAACGAAGCGCGCGTCCTCGAGCAGCTTCGAGAGGACCTGCTCGTCGGGCTTCCGGCGCGAGTAGCTGACGATCGACTCGCGCGCCATGTCGCGAAAGTCGCCGTGAGGCATGTCGCTGCGCGAGGAGCCGATCAGGTTGAAGCGCTCGGGCAGCGCGCCGTCGTGGGCGAGGTTGTAGAGCGCCGGCAGCAACTTGCGCCGCGAGAGGTCGCCGGTGGCGCCGAAGATCGTCAGCGTCGTCGGCCGGATCGGCACCCGCTCGAGCCCGTCGGTGAGCGGGTTCTGCTCCTCCGTGCGCGCCGGCGCCCTCGCCATGCCTAGCCGGAAGCGCCCGGCTCGGCCGGGTGCGCTCGGACGGTCTTCCCGGAAGCGCCCGGCTCGGCCGGGTGCGCTCGGACGGTCTTCCCGGAAGCGCCCGGCTCGGCCGGGTGCGCTCGGTGGATGTCCGCCGTGCTCCGGAGTCCCGACAGCCCGCCGCTCACGTCATCTCCGCAATCCGTGCGGTCAGGGCGCGCACAGCGGCGGCCGGGTCGCCCTCGAGGCGCACCCGCTCCGCCGGCAATCCGTGGTCGCGCAGGGTGAGGATGTCGCCGGTCGCCTGCGCCGCCTCGAGCTGCCCGAACGTGTGGCCGGCGCCGGGGACCTCGACGTCCTCGTCCGCCTCGCGGACGAGCTGCAGGAAGACGCCCGTCGGGGGACCGCCCTTGTGGTACTGGCCGGTCGAGTGCAGGAACCGCGGGCCGTAGCCGAACGTCGTCGCCGCCCGCGTGGCGTCGCGGATCGTCGCGCGCAGGTCGTCGACCGCGGCGTCGAGCTCGTCCGACGGCGGCAGATAGCCCATGACGGCGACGTAGCGGGGTGGCTCGGCGCCCCGGAGGAGCGCCCGCAGCTCGTCGTCGCCGGCCGGCTCGACGGCGGGTGGCTCCTCCGCGCCGAGCACCTTGGCGGTGTTGTCCTTCGCCTCCTGGACGTCCGGCTGGTCGAACGGGTTGATGCCGAGCGCCCAGCCGGCGACCGCGACCGCGAGCTCGGCGAAGAAGAAGACCCGCCCGAGGTCGCCGGCGCCGTGCGTGACGACCGTGATCACGGGCAGTCCGGCGTCCACGAGCGCCTCGACGCTCGCGTCGAGCGCCGCGTCCGGCTCGTCGGCGTCGCGCAGGTAGACGAAGGCCCGGTCGTCGCCGTAGGCGCCGGGATCCCCGAGCGGCTCGGCGACGACGGGCAGGATGCCGCGCCCCTCCTTGCCGGTCGACTCGGCGACGAGCTGCTCGACCCAGAGCCCGAAGCTCGCGATTCGCGGCGAGACGACGAACGTCAGCTTGTCGCGGCCGCGCAGCGCGAGCTCGCCGAGGGCGGCGCCGAGCCACAGGCCGGGATTGTCCGCCGTCGAGCCGAAGCTGTTGCACGCCGCCTCCGCCTCCTGCGCCGACTGCAGCATCGCCTCGACGTCGACGCCCATCAGCGCCGCGGGCACGACCCCGAAGTGCGAGAGCACCGAGTAGCGCCCGCCGATGTTGGGGTCGTTCTCGAACACGCGCCGGAAGCCGCGCCGCCGCGCCTCGTCCACTAGCGCGCTGCCGGGATCGGTGATGGCGACGAAGCGGGCGCCGTCGCGACCGGCCCGCTCGTAGAAGTACCGCATCTGCGACAGCGTCTCGACCGTCCCGCCCGACTTCGACGAGACGACGAAGAGCGTCGTGGCAAGGTCGAGCCGGCGCTCGAGCGCGAGGATCGCGGCGGGGTCGGTCGTGTCGAGCACGTGCAGCCGCAGGGCGCCGGCGATCTCGCCGAAGCTGCGCCGGATCACCTCCGGGCCGAGGCTCGAGCCGCCCATGCCGAGCAGCACCGCGTCGGTGAAGCCGTCCGCCCGGACGTCCTCGACGAGCTCGCTCACGTCGGCGACGTGCTCGAGCATCGCCTCGCTGACCGTCAGCCAGCCGAGCCGGTCGGCGATCTCGGGCCTGCCGGGACCGCCCCACAGCGACTCGTCCCTGCTCCAGAGCCGGCGGGCGACGTCCTCGCGCTCGGCGCGGCGGGCGCACGCGGAGACCGCGTCGACGAGGTCCGCGGGCAGCGAAGCCTCGATCGCCGGCGGGCGCCCGGTGATCGCCGCCGCGCGGCTCGACTCGACGCCGGCGATCAGCTTGTCGAACGGCTCGACGAACTTCTCGATCCCCTCGCGCAGCAGCGTGTCGGTGACGTCCGACATGTCGATCCCGGCGTCGGCGAGCGTGCGCAGCGAATCGAAGGGGTCGCGGTCCGCCGAGCCGATGTCCGGCTCCGAGCGCTCGCCAACGGCCAGCAGGGTGCTCATCGGCATCGTGTTGACCGTCTGCGGCGCGACGAGGCCGTCGACGTACTTGGTCTCGGGATAGCGCGGGTCCTTGACGCCCGTCGAGGCCCACAGCGGGCGCTGGACCGGCGCGCCCGCCTCGCGCAGGGCGGCGAAGCGCTCGCCGTGGAAGATCCGCTTGAAGCTCTGGTAGGCGGCCTGCGCGTTCGCGATCGCCGCGATCCCGCGCAGGTCCTCGCGCCCGAGCTGCTCGAGCCGCTTGTCGACCTCGGTGTCGACGCGCGAGACGAAGAAGCTCGCCACCGAGTGCACGTCGAGCGACTCGCCGGCCTCGTGGCGGCGCTCCATCCCGCGCACGTACGCCTCGGCGATCGCCTCGTAGGACTCGACCTTGAACAGCAGCGTCACGTTGACGTTGACGCCGTCGGCGATCGCCGACTCGATCGCGGGGACGCCGGCCTCGGTGCCGGGGATCTTGATCATCACGTTCGGCCGGTCGACGCGCCGCCAGAGGTCGCGCGCCTGCTCGAGCGTCGCCTCGGTGTCGTGCGCCAGCGACGGCTCGACCTCGAGCGAGACGAAGCCGTCGGCGCCGCCCGCCTCCTCCCACACCGGCCGCAGCACGTCGCAGGCGCCCTGGACGTCGCAGACGGCGATCGCCAGGTAGATCCCGGTCGCGTCGAGCCCCTCGCCCGCGAGCCGCTCGATCTCGTCGTCGTACTCGTCGGAGCCGAGGATCGCCTTCTCGAAGATCGCCGGATTCGAGGTGACGCCGCGCAGGCTGCTCTCGACGCGCAGGCGCTCGAGCTCGCCGGACTCGATCAGCGAGCGGCGGATCTGGTCGAGCCAGACGCTGACGCCGGCCTCGGTGAGCCGCGCGAGCCGCTCGTTCACTCCTGCCGTGGCGCCCATCTCGCTCTCCTCTCGCTCGCTCTCGCTCACACCGCTCGCGCGGCGGCCCGCTCGACGACGGCGCGACCCACCTCCGCCACCCGCTCCGACGTGAAGCCGAAGTGCTCGAACAGCTCCTTGTAGGGGCCGGAGGCGCCGAACCCGTGCATGCCGATCGCCTCGCCGTGCTCGCCGATCCAGCGCTCCCAGCCGAGCGTGGAGCCGGCCTCGACCGAGACGCGCGCGCGACACGAGGGCGGCAGCACCGAGTCGCGGTAGTCCCGGTCCTGCTCGCCGAAGCGGTCGAAGCAGGGCATGCTGACCACGCGCGTCGGGATGCCGTCGCGCTCGAGCGCCTCCGCCGCCTCGAGGCAGATCGACACCTCCGAGCCGGTCCCGATCAGGACGATCTGCGGCTCGGCGCCGTCGTCGGCGTCGCGCAGCACGTACGCGCCGCGCTCGATCGCGTCGTCGGGGATCAGGTCCGGGTCGATGATCGGCAGCCCCTGGCGCGTCAGCACCAGCGCGCACGGCCCCTGGTCCTCGCGCAGCGCGAACCGCCATGCGAGCGCGGTCTCGTTGGCGTCGGCCGGCCGCACGGCGTAGACGAACGGCGTCGCGCGCAGGTGCGCGAGCTGCTCGATCGGCTGGTGGGTCGGGCCGTCCTCGCCGAGCCCGATCGAGTCGTGCGTGTAGACCTCGATCGCCGGCAGCCGCATCAGCGCGGCGAGCCGCAGCGAGGCCTTCTGGTAGTCGAGGAAGTTGAAGAAGGTCGACCCGAACGCGCGCAAGCCGTGCAGGTTGAGGCCGTTGACGATGCCCGCCATCGCGTGCTCGCGGACGCCGTAGTGGACGTTGCGGGCGGAGTACTCGTCGCGTGTCACCGAGCCGCCGCCGTCGATCTCGGTCAGCGTCGACGGCTCGAGGTCGGCGGACCCGCTGACGAGCTGCGGCACGCGCGCCGCCGCCCACTGGATCACCTGCGCCGACGCCTTGCGCGTCGCGATCGGGTCGCCGCCGGCCTCGAAGCGCGGCACGTCCGAGTCCCAACCGGGCGGCAGCCGGCGCTCCATGACGAGCCGCAGCTGCTCGGCCAGCTCCGGATGCGCGGAGCGGTAGGCGTCGAGGCGATCGCTCCACTCGGCCTCGGCCTCGCGGCCGCGGTCGACGCTCTCGCGGAAGTGGGCGAGCGCCTCCTGGGGGATGAGGAACTGCGCGTCGGGGTCCCAGCCGTAGGCCTCCTTCGTCAGGCGGACCTCGTCCTCGCCGAGCGGCGAGCCGTGTGCCTTGTAGGTGTCCTGCTTGTTCGGCGAGCCGTAGCCGATGTGGGTGCGCAGCACGATCAGCGACGGCCGGTCCTCGACCAGCGCGGCCGCGTCGATCGCCCGCCCGAGGCTCGCGAGCTCGATGTCCTCGCCGAGGTCGACCACGTGCCAGCCGTACGCCTGGTAGCGCGCCGGGACGTCCTCGCTGAACGACATCGACGTCGGGCCGGCGAGCTGGATCTGGTTGGCGTCGTAGAAGACGGTCAGCCGGCCGAGGCCGAGGTGGCCCGCGAGTGAGCTCGCCTCGGCCGAGATGCCCTCCTGGATGTCGCCGTCGCTGGCGATCGCGTAGGTGCGGTGGTCGACGATCTCGTGGCCGTCGCGGTTGAAGCGCGCGGCGAGCATCCGCTCGGCGAGCGCGAACCCGACAGCGTTCGAGACCCCCTGGCCGAGCGGCCCGGTCGTGACCTCGACGCCGGGCGTGCCCTCGGCCTCGTACTCGGGGTGGCCGGCGGTCGGGCTGAGGATCTGGCGGAAGCGCTCGATGTCGTCGAGGCTGATGCCGTAGCCGGTGAGGTGCAGGATCGAGTAGAGCAGCATCGAGGCGTGCCCCGCCGACAGCACGAAGCGGTCACGGTCGAACCAGTCCGGGTTCGCCGGGTTGTGCTTCATCGTGCGCGTGTAGAGCTGGTACGCGACCGGCGCGAGCGCCATCGGCGCGCCGGGGTGCCCAGAGTTGGCCTTCTGGACGGCGTCGATCGACAGCGTCCGGATCGTGTCCACGCAGAGCTTGTCGAGTGCGTCGGCGTCCGTGGTCGTGGCTGTCATCGCGCTCCCGTGTCGATCGCTGTTTGGTTCACGTTCCTCCCGCAGTATGTCCGCTGTCCTCGAGCTCCTGGGCGGCGAGCACGGCCGCGCCGATCAGACCCGCGTCGGGGCCCCCGCGCGCGAGCGCGAGCGTCGTCCGCTCCCAGAGCGCCGGCAGCGCCCAGCGCGCCGCCTCCGCGCGCGCCGTCTCCAGGAACAGCTCCGCCGCCTGCGAGATCCCGCCGCCGACGACCACGCGCTGGGGCTCGAACGCGTTGACGACGGTCGCGACGCCGATCCCCAGCCAGCGCCCGAAGCGCTCGAGGACCGCGGTCGCCGGCCCGTCGCCGTCGCGCGCGGCCGCGACGGCGTCGCGGCCCGAGACGCGGCCGGTGGCATCGCGCAGGCGCGAGAGGGCGCTGCCCGGGCTCTCCGCCGCCGCGCGCGTCGCCTCGCGCTCGAGCCCGCGACCGCTGCAGTGCCACTCGAGCGAGCCCGGGCGCGGGAAGGCGCCTCGCGGCGCATCGTCGGCAGCCCGGCCATCGACGACCATGTGCCCGAGCTCGCCGCCGAGGCCCGTCGCCCCGTGGAAGACGCGACCCCCGATCACGAGCCCGCCGCCGACGCCGGTGCCGAGCGTGAGCATCGCCAGGTCGCGCGCCGGCGGGTCGGGCGCGAGCTGGGCCTCGCCCAGGGCAGCGCAGTTGGCGTCGTTGTCGACGAACACGGGCACTCCCAGCCGGTTGCCCAGCTCAGCCCGCAACGGAACGCCCGCGAACGGGATGTTGACGCTCGCGAGCGCCGTCCCGGTCGCTGCGTCGATCTGCGACGGCACGCCCGCGCCGACCACGACCGGCTCGCGCCCCGCCGACCGCGCGACCTCGCGCGCGATCTCGGCGACCGAGTCGAGCAGCGCGCTCGCGCTCGCGAGCTCGGTCGGGCGCTCGACGCGGTGGCGCACCTCGACGCCGTCGACGACCGCGGCAGCGACCTTCGTCCCGCCGATGTCGATCCCGATCAGCATCTCCGCGGCGGCGATACTCGCACGGCCGTCAGAGGGACGCCCGCCACAGCCCCGGACCCCTCCTCGGCCGGCCATGGCAACACGGGGGGGCGCGGGGGGCGAGAGCCCTCCGATCTGGTACAAGAAGCGGCCGTGGACCGTCGACTCGCCTCCCGCAACCTGCGCACCGCGCTGATCGCCGGCGCGATCTCGGCGTCGATCTTCGCCGCCTCCTGGGTCGTGGGGCTGGTCTACTAGCGATGGCCGAGGAGATCCAGGCCTCCGGAAGCGTCCCGCCGGCCGGCGAGGCGATCCACCTTCCCGGACCGTCCTACCTGCCGGTGATCGTCGCCGCCGGGCTCGCGATCGCGCTCGTCGGCATCGTCCTGAACTGGTTCGTGCTCGGCGCCGGCCTCGCCGTCGCCGCGGTCGCCATCGCCCGCTGGATCCGCGACGTCCGCCAGGACATCGCGGACTTGCCGCTACAGCACCGGCACTAGGCCGCCGGCATCTCCGACGTCGCGCCGTCGGTGACCCAGCAGCGGACGATGTCGCGCATCGAGACGATGCCGGCGAGCTCGCCGCCGTCGACGACGATGAGATGGCGGAAGCCGCCGCGGACCATCTCCTCGGCGGCGCGCTCGAGCGACCAGTCGGGGGCGGCGAACGTGAGGCCCGAGGAGAGGTGATCGGCGACGCGCTCGGCCGACGGGTCCTGCCCGCGGCCGAGCGACTCGAGCACGTCGCGCTCTGTGAAGATGCCGGGACCGGGCGCGTCCGGATCGACGACGACAGCCGCCCCGACCGCCCGCTCGGCCATCGCCCGCGCGGCATCGCGCAGCGTGTGCTGGGGCCCTACCGTGAGGACCACGCTGCTCATCCCGTCTCGAACCTGCATCGAATGCGCCTCCTGAAACGTCGTGACGATCGTCTCGATCCTACCCCTCGAACCCCCGCTAGCCAAACACGTTCCGGTCGACCTTCCTCTCGTCGTCGCGGTCGCATAGACTCGCGCGCCGTGAGGAGCTGCAAAGGAAGCGATGCGTAGGCGCCACCCCCTCCTGGGCGTGGCCCTCCTGTCCGTCGCCGCGACCGCGATCGGGATCGCGATCGTCCTGCTGCTGGACTGGTTCCCGTCGCAGGCGTCGACCGCCGCGGCGGACATCGACACGCTCTACGACGTCCTGCTCGTCGTCTCCGTGCCGATCTTCGTGCTCGTCATGGCGGTCGCGCTGTACTCCGTCTGGGCGTTCCGCGTGCGCCCCGGCGACGACCGCGACGGCGAGCCGATCCACGGCAACACCAAGCTCGAGATCATCTGGGTGACGATCCCGTTCATCATCGTCAGCGTCCTCGCCGGCTACGGCTGGATCGTGCTCGACGACATCGAGGCGAAGAAGCCGGACACGCTGGTGGTCGACGTGACGGGCCAGCAGTTCGCCTGGAGCTTCGAGTACCCCGACCAGGGCGGCGTGCGCTCGAACGAGCTCGTGCTGCCGAAGGACCGGCCGGTCCGCTTCCGCATCAACACGGCCGATGTGCTGCACGACTTCTGGGTGCCCGACTTCCGCCTCAAGTCAGACGCCGTGCCGGGGATCACGACCGAGATCCGGCTCACTCCGAACCGCCTCGGCAGCTACCCCGTCGTCTGCGCCGAGCTCTGTGGCATCGGGCACTCGACGATGCGCCAGACGGTGCGGGTCGTGCAGCCGGCGGCGTTCGAGTCGTGGGTCGCACGCCGTCAGCGGGCGGCCGAGGACGGCGGCGCCGGCGAGAACGGCGGCGACGAGACGGCCGCCGGGCGGCAGATCTTCACCGCGACCGGCTGCGAGGCCTGCCACACGCTGGCCGACGCGGACGCGACCGGGACCGTCGGCCCCGATCTCGACGACCTCGCCGCGAGCGCGGCCCGCTTCGGCCGCCAGCAGGACCAGAGCCCGCAGGAGTACGTGCGCACCGCGATCGTCGAGCCCGACGCATTCGTCGTGCCCGGCTTCCAGGCGGGCCTGATGCCCGGCGGCTACTCCGACCAGCTCTCGGACGCCGAGATCGACACGCTCGTGGAGTACCTTCTCGGCGTGAGCGAGGGTGGGGCGGAGCAGTGACCGCGACGGCAAAGCTGGCCGCGCCCGGCTGGTACCGCGCGGCACTCAGCATCCCGCTCGCGTTCGCGTTCTCGGTCGCCCTCGTCGCGCTCCTGCGCGCGCTCTACGGCTGGGATCCAGTCGTCAACTGGGATGCGGTGACCACGGTCTCGCTGATCACGATGCCGCTCGCGTTCATCGTCGGCATCGGCTGCTTCGACTACTGGTTCGAGTGGGCGATCGGCAAGCCGACCAAGCCCGAGGACCACTCGAGCCACGGTGCCAAGTCGTGGAGGAGCTACTTCCACGTCAACACCGACCACAAGGTCATCGGGATCCAGTACATCGTCACGACGTTCTTCTTCTTCGTGCTGGGCGGCCTGATGGCGATGCTGATCCGCGCCGAGCTGACGCAACCGGGCACGCAGTTCGTCGATCCGAACACCTACAACGGCCTGTTCTCGGTCCACGCGACGCTGATGATCTTCCTGTTCATCATCCCCGTCTTCGCGGGGATCGCGAACTACGTCGTGCCGCTGATGATCGGCGCGCCCGACATGGCCTTCCCGCGCCTGAACGCGCTGTCGTTCTGGCTGCTGCCGACGGCCGGCGTGATGATGGTGGCCAGCTTCTTCGCCGACGGCGGCGCGTTCGCGACCGGCTGGACGGCGTATGCGCCGCTCTCGACCGAGACGCCGATGGGCCAGCAGTTCTTCACGGTCGGCGTCCAGTTCGCGGGCGCGTCGTCGATCGCGACCGCGCTCAACTTCCTGGTCACGATCATCACCATGCGTGCGCCGGGGATGACGTTCTGGCGCATGCCGCTGATGGTCTGGGCGCAGTTCACGACCTCGCTGCTGGTCGTGATCGCGACGCCGTTCATCGCCGGCTCGCAGTTCTTCATCCTGCTCGACCGCGCGCTCGGCACGCAGTTCTTCACGGCGACCGCCGGCGGCGACGTGCTGATGTACCAGCACGTCTTCTGGTTCTACTCGCACCCGGCCGTCTACATCATGATGCTGCCGGGCTTCGGGATCGTCAGCGAGGTCATCTCCACCCACGCGCGCAAGCCGGTCTTCGGCTACCGGATGATGGCGTTCTCGCTCGTCGCGATCGTGATCCTCGGCTTCACCGTCTGGGCGCACCACATGTTCGTCTCGGGCATGTTCGGATGGCTGCGCGTGCCGATGATGATCACGACGATGCTGATCGCCGTCCCGACCGGCGTGAAGATCTTCAGCTGGCTCGGCACCCTCTGGCGTGGGGCGATCCACCTGACGACGCCGATGCTGTTCGCGCTCGGCTTCATCACGATGTTCACGCTCGGCGGGATCAGCGGCATCATGCTCGCCGTCATCCCGGTCGTGATCCACGTCTCGGACACCTACTTCGTCGTCGCCCACATCCACTACGTGCTGTTCGGCGGCAGCGTCTTCACGATCTTCGCCGGCATCTACCACTGGTTCCCGAAGATGACCGGCCGGATGTACGACGAGGGCCTCGGCAAGATCCACTTCTGGCTCTCGTTCGTGTTCTTCAACCTCACGTTCGGGCCGATGCACTTCGTCGGCGTCGACGGCATGCCGCGCCGCGTCGCCGACTACGCCGACCAGTTCGCCACCCTCAACGCCATCATCTCGGTGTCGAGCTTCCTGTTCGGCCTCTCGTTCCTGATCTTCCTCTACAACATGGTCACGAGCTGGCGCCACGGCCCGAAGGCGGACGCCAACCCGTGGCGCGCCCACTCGATCGAGTGGCAGGTGTCCTCACCGCCGCCGATCTTCAACTTCGACGAGGTGCCGACGGTCGTCGGCGGTCCGTACGAGTACGGCGTTCCCGGTGCCGTGCACGCCGTGCTGGCCGACGGCAAGGCCCCAGCCGAGCCGGCGCCTGCACCGGCCCCGGCCGGCGGCGGCGCACCTCCCCCGAGCGATCGATGAGCGAGGCCACCGACATCCTCGTCGTCGCCAACGAGACCGTCACCGGTCCCGCGCTGATCGACGCGATCAGGCGCCGGGTCGACGGCGGACCGGTCGCCGTGCACGTCATCTGCCCGCAGAACCAGCCCAAGCACGGCTACGTCATCTACGACGAGACGATCCGCGGCGCCGCCGAGAACCGCCTCCAGATGACGCTCGCGCAGCTGCGCGAGATCGGCATCGAGGCGACCGGCGAGGTCATGGACCCGGACCCCTACTCCGCGATCATGGACGCGCTCGGCGACCGCGACTACGACGAGATCATCATCTCCACCCACCCCGACACGCGCTCGGGCTGGCTGCGGCAGGACCTCGTCGCGCGCGTCGGGCAGACAACGCGCCGCCCGGTCGAACACGTCGTGGTCGACCTCGGGCCGACCGACGGCGACGAGGCGGTCCGCACCCTGGTCGTGGCGAACCGGACGATCGGGGGCCAGGCGCTCACCGACCAGCTGAAGGAGCTCGCAGCCGAGGGGCCGCACCGCTTCATCGTGGTCTGCCCGCAAGGCGGCGACGGCGAGGACGACGCGCACCGGCGCCTCGCGCAGACGCTCAAGCGGCTGCAGGACGAGGGCCTCGAGGCGATCGGGCAGGTCACGCACCCGGACCCGTACACGGCAATCCAGCAGGCGCTGCGCTTCTACGGGATCGACGAGATCGTCATCTCGACGTTCCCGGCAACGCGCTCGGGCTGGCTGCGCAGCGACCTCGTCGGACGCGTCGAGGCGTCGACGAGCAAGCCGGTCCACCACGTGGTCACCGACGTCGAGGAGGCGAGCGCCTGATGGAGTCCACGTCGGCCCCAGCCCACACCGCGCCGGTCGGCGCGCCCGTCCACGACGAGCACGCCCATCATGGCCCGCCCGCCGCGCACCAGTCGTCGCGGATGGACCCGCAGTTCCTCGGGATGCTGCTCTTCATCATCTCGGAGATCATGCTCTTCGGAGCGTTCTTCACGGCCTACTTCTTCATCCGGGTCGTGAACGGCGAGGCGTGGCCTGCCGAGGGCGACCACCTGCCCGTCGCCGTCGCCGGCGTCAACACGGCGATCCTCGTCTCCTCGAGCTTCACAATGCACTGGGCGCTCGAGGGCGCGCGCCGCGGCAACCGCCGCGCGCTGCGCATCGGCCTGCTGACGACGCTGCTGCTCGGCGCGACCTTCCTGGCGATCCAGATCAACGAGTACGTCAACATCGGCTTCGCGGTCTCCGAGAACGCGCAGACGTCGATCTTCTACGGGCTCACCGGCCTGCACGGCGCCCACGTCTTCGTCGGCCTGACGCTGCTGACGTTCGCGACGACGCGCGCCTTCCGCGGCCACTTCTCGCCTGAGAAGCACATGGGCGTCGAGATCCCGGGGATCTACTGGCACTTCGTGGACGTGATGTGGATCGTCGTCTACACGACGATCTACGTCATCTAGCTGTGCTCAACCCGTTCCGGTCGGAGCAGGACGCCTTTCGCCTCCTGCTCTACGTCGGCGCGGCAGCGCTCGCGGTCGTGCTCGTGGTCGTCGTGGTGCGGGCGCTCTGATCGCGCCGAACCACGATCTCGCGCTCGCGGAGCGCGCCGCACGAGAGGCCGGCGCGCTGCTGATGGAGCGCTACCGCGGACCGGCGCGCGGGGTGCTGAGCAAGTCGAGCCGCACCGACATGGTCTCGGACGCGGACCGCGACGCCGAGGCGCTGATCCGCGACCTGCTCGCCACCGAGCGGCCGGCCGACGGGCTGCTCGCCGAGGAGGGATCCCACGCGGACGCGACGAGCGGGCGGCGCTGGGTCGTCGACCCGCTCGACGGGACCACGAACTACCTCTACCGCTTCCCCGCCTGGGTCGTGAGCATCGCGCTCGAGGATGCCGAGGGCGCGGTCGTCGGCGTCGTCCACGAGCCGGTGCGCGACGAGACCTTCACCGCCGTCCGTGGCGCGGGTGCCGCCCTCGACGGCGCCCAGATCGCCGTCAGCGGCGCCCAGGCGCTCGACAGCGCCCTCGTCGGCACCGGGTTCGGCTACGACGCCGACCGCCGTGCCTCGCAGGCCGACGTGCTCCTGCGCGTCCTCCCCCGCGTCCGCGACATCCGCCGCGCCGGCGCAGCGGCCCTCGACCTCTGCATGGTCGCCTGCGGCCGCCTCGACGGCTACTACGAGCGCGGCCTCAACCACTGGGACTGGGCCGCCGGCGCCCTGATCGCCGCCGAGGCCGGCGCCACCGTCCGTCCCCTCCCCGGCGACCCCGCGGGCCTGCTCGCCGCCTCGCCTGCGGTCGCGGACGAGCTGGCCGCGCTGGTCGGCTGACGCAGCGGCCGGGGGGCCGCGCAGGTCTCCGCGGTCCGCCCCTGCAGGCTGATGTGGACGGACTGATCTCCGCCGGCCGCCCCTGCGGGCCAT
This sequence comes from Thermoleophilaceae bacterium, assembly GCA_040881635.1. Taxonomy (GTDB): domain Bacteria; phylum Actinomycetota; class Thermoleophilia; order Solirubrobacterales; family Thermoleophilaceae; genus JAAYBF01. Next base: position 64,051 of record JBBECV010000017.1, on the reverse strand, counting down.
GCCAACTGCCGGCTGGGTGGGGAGGGAAGCGGGCCGGCCGGGTCATGGCTCCGTCGGTCGGGCGGTGGACCGCTGGCGGCGATATCGAGCCGTCCGGGCATGCATAACACCGCCCACGTCGGCTCCCTAGGGACGTGAACGACGTTATGCGCGTTCAACATGCATAGGACCACCCACGTCGAATCCGATCGGACGTGGGTGCTGTCTTTCACGCTGGGCACGCGTAAGACCGCCCACGTCGAAGACGGTGGCACCTGGGTGACGTTATGCAGGTGATCCCCGGCGCCCGCACCTCTCCCCTCCCCACCCAGCCGGCCGTTCAAGGCGGTGGCGCCACCCCCCGCTCAGGCTGCGCCAGCCACGAACGAACCACCACTGACGATCAGCCTGCAGGGGACGCCGAGGTAGCCGCGCGCCCCCACCCTGGCCGTTCGACAGAGCGGCGCCGCTTAGAGTAGGCCCCGCGCTAGGCGCCACAGCCCGCGAGCGGCCGACGACGCCGGCAGCGGCGCCCTACTGGACCGTCAGCGTGCCGCGCATGCCGCCCTCGGCATGACCCGGCACCGTGCATAGGAACTCGTACTCACCCGGGGTGAGCGTGATCCGCAGACGGGAGACGCCCCCCGTCTGCACGACCTCGCCCTCGATCAACTCGCCGTCGTCGCGGACCGCGATGTTGTGCGGTATCGGCGACTCGTTCGGGCTGAGGATCTCCAGCGGTCCCAACGGAGCGGTCGCCCGCGTGGTGACGTAGGCGAGCGCGCCACTGGGGGCGGCCGGGATCTCGAGCGTGCCGCCGTCGGCCTCGATCGGCTCGTCGGACACCTCGGATGCGCCGGCGGACGCGAGCTGGCCCTCGTCCTCGCCGGGCTTGCCGGCGACCTTCGCGACGTAGGCGGCGACGTCGCGCGCATCGTCGCCGGTGACGAGGTCGGCAGGCATCTGGCTGCTGCGCAGGACGTTCGATATCTGGTCGTTGACCACGCCCGCGATCGTGGCCTGGCCGAGCCCGTCGCGTCGGGCCGGCCCAAACGCCCCATCGAGGTCCGGCCCGGCGACGCCGGTCGTGCCGGCGCGGGCGAGCTGGTGGCAGGAGCCACACCGCTCGACGAACAGCGTCTTCCCGTTCACGAGGTCCGGATCGTCACGCCCGCAGCCGGTCGCGGCGGTCGCGACCAGCGCGGCGACGGCGGCCAGCGCCGCGAGCCTCTGAAGTCCACTTCTCACGGGCGCGAAGACTACCCGCTCCGGAGGGCGGAAGGCGGTCTTCGACCGCGCCGCGTGCGTGTCCCGGTTGGTAGTCTGCCGCGCCATGCCGCCCCGCCAGCCCTACCGCCTCCGAGCCCGCTCCGACCGCGAGGTGATTCGCGAGATCGAGCCGGGCCGCGAGTACGTCGACAAGGAGACCGGCGAGCCGTTCGAGGTCGTCGGCAAGCTGATCCCGCTCGCCCCGTCGCCGAGCCACCTCCCCTACTCCGTCGAGAACCTGCGCATGTGCGGCTGCTCGCTCGAGCAGCTGGTCCAAAAGGACCTCAACGACTGCCCGCACTGCGGTCGCCGCATGCCCGCCGTCAACGGCGGGGACTGACCCGAGCCGGCTCCGTCCCGGGGAACCGCACGCGCGCCGGCAGCGGCCGGGGGATCGGGCGGCCAGAGCGGCCGTGTCGCCGCGGCGACGGCCGGTGACCGTCTCGGCGGCGCCAGTCGCCCGGCTCCCAGCGCCCGAGCGGCAGACGCAGGCCGCCGCCTCCGGGGCCGCGCCGCGGCTTCGGGCCCCGCCCGTCGCCGCCGCCACCGCCGCCACCGCCCTCGTCGGGCGGATCGGCCCCGTCGTCGCGCAGGCGGAAGAACCACACAAGCCAGGCGATCAGGAGCCCGACGTCGAAGACTCGGAAGCCGACCATGAATATCCACCCCTCAGTGGACATCGCCTTCGATGGTAACGGGGACGACCGTGCGCGCAAATGCGCACGGGCACCGACACGGCGGGGCTAGGGCGCCAGCGCCCCGCCGGCGACCGCACGCGGCGGCTGGCCGGCGACGCGAGCCGTGGCGGCGCGCCCACGGCGGGTCTTCGACTCCTCGCCGGACTCGGCGGTCCGGCGTGGATCGGGGATGTAGGTCGCGGTGTAGAGCAGGCGCGACTTGAAGTAGGTGCAGCCGTAGTCGACGATCGAAGTGCGCTTCTGCTGCGCCGACGGCGGGCTCAGCTCGTCGTCCTTGCCGCACTCGCCCTTCTGGCGCGACGAGCGCCACCAGTTGCCGCCGTCGAGGTCGACGGTGTCGAGCACGGGCGCCCAGGTCGGCACGGTCAGCGCGACACGGAAGTGCTTGCCGACGCGCAGCGGCTTGGCGAGCGCGAACGTCGGGCGCGAGCCGAGGAACGGCGCGACGTCGTAGACCTCGCTCTGCGACATCAGCCGGTGGTTGCCGCGCTTGCCCTTGCGCTTGCTGCGGCGCAGGATCGAGAGCTGCACCTTGGGCCCGTCGCCGAAGCGCCCGTTGAAGAAGGTGGTCTGCGTCGGCGTGAGCTCGCCGAGCGACACGCTGAAGGCGACGATGTAGCCCGGGCGCCGGACGACGGCGGGGTTCTTCAGCGATCCGGACCGGCCCTGGTAGGCGGTCATCTGGTAGGCGGCGACGCAGGGGTCGTCGGGGCAGTTGGAGGCGCCAGCGGGCTCCGCACCGGCCCCGAGCTCGATTACGCGCGCGTCCGCAGCGGCGGGAAGGGCGAGAGCGAGGGCCGCGAGCGCGGCTGTGATGAGGTAGCGCGTCATACGGGGCACCAAAACACGGGGTTCGAGCCTGAGTTGCGGACTCCTACTTGTAGCGATAGGTGATGCGACCGCGGTCCAGGTCGTACGGCGACAGCTCGATCTTGACGCGATCACCCGGCAGGATGCGGATGTAGTGGCGCCGCATCTTGCCGGAGATGTGCCCGAGCACCTCGTGGTCGTTGTCCAGCTTGACGCGGAACATCGTGTTCGGGAGGGCCTCGACTATCTCGCCCTCCATCTCGATCTTCTCCTCTTTTGCCAAGGGAATGCGTCCGCTAGATGGCGCGGACGTTCACCGCCTTCGGACCCTTGTCGCCGGCCTGCTCCTCGTACTCGACCTTCGTGTTCTCGGGCAGGCTCTTGAAGCCCTGGCCCTCGATCCCCGAGTAATGGACGAAGAGGTCTCGGTCGCCCTCGTCGGGGCTGATGAAGCCGAAGCCCTTCTCGTCGTTGAACCACTTGACCGTTCCGGTCGGCATGCCGCTCTGACCTTCCTCTGAGTCTCCGCCGGCCTCTACGCCGGCACTACCGCGGCGACACGCTACCAGGGGGACTGCCCCCGCAGCCGGCGGGCGAGCGCCACCGCGTCGTCGCGCGTGGCGGCCTCGCCGGTGTACGCAGCCTCGGCCAGCCGCGCCAACAGCTCGCCGAGCTCGGGACCCGGCGCGATGCCGAGCTCGACGGCGAGCTCGTCGCCGCGCACCGGCGCGCGCGGCGGGCCGCTCGCGTGCCACTCGAGCGCCGGCTCGATCAGCTCCCGCGCGAGCTCCAGATGGGCGGCGATCGCCGGCTCGGCGTTGCGCCCGCGCGTCGCGAGGCGGTCGGCGCACGAGAGCACCGTCACGTCGACGGCGACCGGGCCGCAGCGCGACAGGTAGCCGTAGACCACGGCGCGGTCGAGCGGCCGCTCGTGCACCAGGAAGCCGAGCACGAGATGGTGGTGTGCGAGCGCGCCGACGTGCGAGCGCAGCCGGTCGCTGGTCCGCAGCCTGCCGAGGATCTCCCGCGTCATCTCCTCCCCCGCCGCGTCGTGACCGACGAAGGTCACGCGGCCGTCCTCGCGCACCCCGCGCGTGCGCGGCTTGGCGACGTCGTGGAAGAGCGCGCCCAGGCGCAGCGCCTCGCCGCGCGTCAGCCCGTCGGCGAGCGACTCGCCGAGCACGGCGCGCACACGCCCCGCGTGGTCCCCGAAGATCTCCTCGAGCCCGCCTCCCTCGAGCAGAGCGATCTGCTCGCGCAGGACCTCGACCGTGTGACCGTAGACGTCGAGGTGGTGATAGCGGCTCTGCTCGACCCCCTGCAGCGCGTCCACCTCGGGCAGCACCGCGGCGAGCACGCCGAGCCGGCGCGCGAGCTCGAGCCCGTCGAGCGCGTCCGGCGCCGTCAGCAGCCGGCGCAGCTCGGCGAAGACGCGCTCGCCCGAGGGCTCGGTCAGCCGCGGCGCGGCCGCGCGCGTCAGGCGCTCGGTCTCGGCGTCGGGCGCCATCCGCAGCTCGGCGGCGAGCCGGACGAGGCGCAGCGGGCGCAGCGGATCCTCCTCGTAGGCCCGCGGTCCGAGCACCCGGATCACGCCGGCGCGGAGGTCGCGCAGGCCGCCGTGCGGATCGATCGCGTCGCCGCCGGCGAGCGGCACGGCGATCGCGTTCAGCGCGAAGTCGCGGCGGGCGAGATCCTCCTCGATGCTGTCGCCCTGCAGCGGCGACACGTCGCAGACGACGCTGCGGTCGCGCCCGAGCGCGCGCCAGCCGCCGAAGGCCTCGGAGAGCGGGAACGACGGTCCGCCGAGAGCGCCGGAGGCGACGCGTGCCGCCGCCTTGACGTCCCCGGCCACGGCCACGTCGACGTCGACGAGCGGCCGTGCGAGCAGCGCGTCGCGCACGACGCCGCCGACCAGCCAGCCCTCGACGCCCGCCGCGAGCAGCGCCTCGCGCACCGTGCGCACGGGCTCGGCCGCCGCGAGGCGCTCCTCCAGCCCGTCCGCGGTCACCCGGCGTAGGCCCGCGGGACCCGCGCGGTCAACCCGCAGGTCACCTCGTAGTTGATCGTCCCGATCCGGCGCGCGACCTCCTCGCACGGGATCCGCTCGCCGCCCTGGGGCCCGATCAGCACGGCGCCGTCGCCGGGCTCGACGTCGGTCCGCGGCCCGAGGTCGACCGTGACGTTGTCCATGCTGACCGTGCCGACGAGCGGACGGCGGCGGCCGCCGATCAGCACGTCGCAGCCGTCGCCGAGCGCCCGGCGCCAGCCGTCGCCGTAGCCGATCGGGATCGTCGCGACCCACGTCGGCTCGCGCGCGGTCCAGCGGCGGCCGTAGCCGGCGCTCCAGCCGCGCTCGAACCGCCTGACCGCCCCGACGGTGGCCTCGAGGGCGAGCGCCGGCTCGAGTCCGCGCTCGGCGGGGTCGCCCTGGAACGGATCGAGCCCGTAGATCGCGATGCCGCAACGGACCATGTCGAAGTGGCTCGCCGCGTCGCGGTAGGTGGCGGCGCTGTTGGCCGCGTGGACGAGGACTCCCGGATGGCGGGCACGCAGCTCGTCCGCGAAGGCGGTGCAGCGGTCGAGCTGGGCGGGGAAGTGGTCGTCGCCGAGCTCGTCGGCGGTGGCGAAGTGCGTCGTCGCGCCCACCAGCTCGAGGCGGTCGTCCGCGGCCGCGATCTCGGCGACCGCGAGCGCCTGGCCCGGATCGATGGCACCCAGCCGGCCCATGCCGCTGTCGAGCTTCACGTGGACGCGCGCCGGCGGGCCGCCTGGCCCGACGCGCTCGGCGAGCGCGCGCACGGCCTCGGGCTCCCAGACGACGACGTCGGCGTCGGCCGCCAGCGCCGGCGCCCACTCGTCGCGCGTGAGCGCGCCCATCACCAGCAGACGGCCGTCGATCCCGGACGCCCGCAGGGCGGCGGCCTCGCCCGCCGTCGCCGTCGCGAGCCACGTCGCGCCCCCGGCGCGCGCGGCACGGGCGCACTGCACCGCCCCATGGCCGTACGCGTCCGCCTTCACCACCGCGCAGAGCTGCGCGCCGCCGGCCACGCCGAGCAGGTGGCGGCAGTTGCGCTCGACCGCGGACAGGCTGACGCGCGCCAGCGCCCGCACGGACGCGTGCGCGGCCATCTCAGGAGACGAGCGCGCCGAGTACGTCGAGGCGGGTGACGACGCCGACGAAGCGGCCGTGCTCGACGACGGGCAGGCGGTTGTGGCCGTACTCATGGATCAGGCGCGCCGCCTCGTCCACGGTGGCGTCCGCGTCGATGGTGTCGGGGTCCGCGGTCATCATGTCAGCCGCCGTCGAGGCGAACGCCTTGCGCAGGCGGTCCTCGAAGCGGCTCAGCGGCTCGAGGAAGACGATGCCGCCGAAGATGTTGACGTAGTGCGGCAGGTGCAGGTCGCCGTCGTCGTCGGGCAGCACGAGGTCGGCCTCGGTGACGATCCCGACGCAGCGCCCGCCGCCGTTGACGACCGGGACGCCGGGAAGCTGGTGCTCGCGCATGACGGCCAGCACCTGCTCGACCGTGTCGTCGGGCGCGACGGTCGGCGTGTCCGCCTCCATGATCTCCCTGACCGTCTTCCCCACACGGCGGACCTTACCGGGAGCCGAGGCCGTCGGGCAGCGCGTCGATCACGTCGCCGGCGACGACGTGGTCGGTGCCGTGCCGCGCCGCGGCCGCGCGGCCGGCGCGCGCGTGGGCGATCGTGCCGAGCGCGGCGGCCTCGAAGGCGCCGACGCCCTTCGCCAGCAGCGCGCCGATCAGCCCGGCGAGCACGTCGCCGGTGCCGGCGGTCGCGAGCGCCGGCGTGGCGCCGGGGCTGACCGCCACGGGCCCTCCGGGCGCGGCGACGACCGTGTCGTCGCCCTTGAGCAGGACGACGGCCCCGCTGAGCTCGGCGGCCTCGCGCGCGCAGGCGAGGCGGCGGCGGTCGACCTCCTCCGCGTCGCGGCCGAGCAGCCGGCCGAGCTCGCCCGCATGCGGGGTGAGGACCGTCGGTGCCGATCGTCCGCGCAGGGCGTCGAGCGCGCCGGCGTACGCGTTGAGCCCGTCGGCGTCGACCAGCAGCGGGGCGTCGAGCCGTGCCGCGACCTCGCGCGCGAACGCGCGCGCCGGATCCGTCCGTCCGAGTCCGGGGCCGAGCACGACCGCGCCGGCGCGTGCGGCCAGCTCGAGCAGCGGCTCGACGCCGTCGGGCGTATGGGCGCCGTCCTCGTCGGGCAGCCCGCGGGTCATCTGCTCGAGCAGGCGCTGCTCGAGCACGGGCTCCGCGGAGCGCGGGACGGCAACCTGGACGTAGCCCGCGCCGGCGCGCGAGGCGGCGAGAGCGGCCATGGTGGGAGCGCCGGTGAGACCGCGCGAGCCGCCGGCGATCACGACGACGCCGGCGTCGAACTTGGTGCCGAAGCGGTGACGTCGGGGCAGCAGATCGAGCACGCGCTCGGAGATCAGGCCGACGCGCGCGGGCGCGGGTGCCCCGCGCGCGATGCCGATGTCGACCGGCTGAGGGATCGGCGGGGCTGCGTGCTCGGCGCCCGGGGCGATGTGGAGGCCGACTTTCGAGCCGTGGAAGGTGGCGGTGGCGTCGGCGCGGACGGCTATGGAGGAGATCTCGCCGGTGGAGGCGTCGACGCCGGAGGGGATGTCGCAGGCGATGGTCGGGGCGTCGGTGGCGTTGATGGCCCGTATCGCGGCGGCGACGGGGTCGCGGGGCTCGCCGGTGGAGCCGGTGCCGAGCATGGCGTCGACGATGGCGCCGGAGCCGGCGAGGGCGGCGGGGTCGAACGGCTCGGGGGCTACGCCGGGGAGGCGCTCGAGGTTGGCGCGGGCGTCGCCGCGGAGCGCGTCGAGCGGCGTGGCGGCGAGGACGTCGACGTGGCGGCCCTCGTCGCGCAGGAGGCGGGCGGCGACAGAACCGTCGCCGCCGTTGTTGCCGGGACCGATGACGATGCGGATCGGCAGGCCCGGGCGGGCCAGCTCGGCCGTCAGCCTGGCGAGGCCGAGGCCCGCGCGCTCCATCAGGTCGAGCGAGGGGACGCCGTCGGACTGGATCGCCCAGGCATCGCAGGCGCGCATCTCGTCCGCCTCGTAGAGCGGGTCGAGCCAGTCGGGCAGCGTCATGCGGTCACCGCGACGGCGCCGGCGGTGGACCCGGTGTGGGTGAGCGAGACGTCGACGCGCACTCCGAGCGCCTCGGCGCGCTCCCGTGCCGAGCCGGCGAGCCGGATCTCGGGCGCGCCGCCGGTCGCGACCACCTCGACGTCGCGGAACGCCCAGCCGTCGAGCGCGAGCGCCTTCGCGACCGCCTCCTTGGCGCAGAAGCGCGCCGCCAGATGCTGAGCTGGCCTGCCCTTCGCGGCCGCATAGGCCAGCTCCGCCTCGGTGAACAGCCGCCGCGCCAGGCGCGGACGGCGCTCGAGCGCCGCCTCGAGACGATCGATCTCGAGCAGATCGATGCCGACCACTACTCGACTGTCACCGTCTTGGCGAGGTTGCGCGGCTGGTCGACGTTCAGCCCGCGGTCGCGCGCGATGTGGTACGCCAGCAGCTGCAGCGGGATCACCGCCAGCAGCGGCTGGATCAACGGGTCGGCCGCCGGCACGTAGAGGACCTCCTCGGCATGCTCGGCGACGCTCGTGTTGCCCTCGGTCGCCACCGCCAGGACGTGCGCGCCGCGCGCGCGGACCTCGGCGATGTTCGAGAGGACCTTGTCGAGGACCGGCGAGTCGGTCGCCACGCAGACGACGGGCGTGCGCTCGTCGAGCAGCGCGATCGGGCCGTGCTTCATCTCGCCCGCGGCGTAGGCGTCGGTCGGGACGTAGGAGATCTCCTTGAGCTTGAGCGCCCCCTCGAGCGCCGTCGCCAGGCCAGCGTGGCGGCCCAGGTAGAGGAAGAAAGCGGCCTCGCGCCAGTGGCGCGCCATCTCCTGGGCCGGGCCGTCGACGTTCTCGAGCACCCGCTCGATCCGCTCGGGCAGGGCGCGCAGGTCGGCGGCGAGCTCGGCGATCCGGTCGGCGCCGAGCGTCCCGCGCACCTCGCCGAGCCGCAGCGCGAGCAGGTACATCGCGGCGACCTGCGAGACGAACGTCTTCGTGGCGGCGACGCCGATCTCGAGGCCCGCGCGCGTGAAGAGGACGCCGTCGGCGTCGCGCGTCGCCTGGCTGCCCATCACGTTGGTGACCGCCAGCACGGTGGCGCCCTTCTCCTGCGCCAGGCGCATCGCGGCGAGCGTGTCGGCGGTCTCGCCGGACTGCGTGATGCCGATCACCAGATCGCGCTCGTCGACGACGGGGTCGCGGTAGCGGAACTCCGACGCGACGTCCATCTCGACGGGCACGCGCGACCACGCCTCGATCGCGTAGCGGCCGGCGAGCCCGGCGTGGTACGAGGTGCCGCAGGCGACCACGACCACGCGCCGCAGCTCGCGCAGCCGCTCGTCCGAGATCCCGATGTCGCCGAGGTCGACGCCGCCGCCGACGAGCCGGTCGCCGACGGTCTCGGCGATCGCGTCCGGCTGCTCGTGGATCTCCTTCAGCATGAACGTCTCGTAGCCGGCCTTCTCGGCGGTCTCCTGGTCCCAGCGGACGTCCTCGACCGCGCGCTCGACGTCGTCGCCGCCGGCGGTCGTGAAGCGCGCGCCGTGCGGCGTCAGCACCACGATCTCGTCGTTCTCGACCAGCTGGACACGGCGGGTTTCGTTCAGGAAGGCTGGGATCGCCGACGCGATGAAGCTCTCGCCCTCGCCGACGCCGACGACCAGCGGGCACTCCTTGCGCGCGGCGACGAGCGTCTCCGGGTCGTCGGCGTGCATCGCAACGAACGCGTAGTGGCCGCGTAGCTCGCCGTAGGCGGCCCGCACGGCGGCCGTGAGGTCGCCGTCGTAGTGGACGCCGATCAGGTGCGCGACCGCCTCGGCGTCCGTCTCCGAGCTGAACGCGGCGCCGTTCGCCTCGAGCCGGCGGCGCAGCTCGGCCCAGTTCTCGACGATCCCGTTGAGCACGACGTGCACGCGGCCGGAGCCGTCGTCGTGTGGATGGCAGTTGGCCTCGGTGACGCGACCGTGCGTCGCCCAGCGGGTATGCCCGATTCCCGTGACGGCGCCGTTGCCCACCCCGTTGCCGTCGAGCGCCGCGCGCAGGCGCGCGAGGTTGCCGACCGCGCGCACGCTGTGGATCTCGCCGTGGTCCAGGAGCGAGACCCCGGCCGAGTCGTAGCCGCGGTACTCGAGCTGCTCGAGCCCGGCCAGCAGGATCTCGCGGCAGGCCCGGCCGCCCGTATAACCGACGATGCCGCACATAGAGAAGAGAGGATACGGGGGGCGATAGCCCCCCACATCTACATCCCGAGGTCTCGCTCGACGATCGCGACGAGGCGGTCGGTGATCTCGGCGCACTCGGCATCCTCGGGCGCCTCGACCATCACGCGTACGAGTGGCTCTGTTCCGGACGGGCGCACGAGCACGCGCCCGCGCCCGTCTAGCGCCTGCGACTCGGCCTCGACGGCCGCCCACACCGCGGCGGCTCCGGTGAGCGCTTCGCGATCGCGCACCGGCACGTTGATCAGCCGCTGGGGCAGCTTGCGCATCGCCGCTCGCTCGGCGAGGTCGCCGCCGGCGAGCGCCTCGAGCGTCAGCAGCGCGGCGGCGATCCCGTCGCCCGACGGGACGAAGCCCGTATCGATGATATGCCCGGACTGCTCGCCGCCGAGCGCCCAGCCGCGCCGCAGCAGCTCGGCGAGCACATGACGGTCTCCGACCGGCGTGACCGCCACCTCGATCCCGGCATCGGCCATCGCGGTGTGGAAGCCGTAGTTGGTCATGACCGTCACGGCGACGCCGCCGCCCGGCAGCCGGCCCGCGTGGCGGAGGTGGAGCGCCGCGAGCGCGATCAGCTCGTCGCCGTCGACGAGCGCGCCGTTGCGGTCGACGGCGAGCATGCGGTCGCCATCGCCGTCGAAGGCGAAGCCGACGTCGTAGCCGTCGCCAGCCATCCGCCCGGCGAGCGCCTCGAGATGCGTCGAGCCGACGCCGTCGTTGATGTTGCGACCGTCGGGCTCGACCGCGATCGCGTCGACCTGCGCCCCGAGGCGGCGGAAGATCTCAGGCGCGACCGCGTGCGTCGCGCCATGCGCGCAATCGAGCAGGACGCGCGCGCCGCTCAGCTCGAGGTGCTGGAAGCGGCGCTCGAGCTCGCGCAGGTAGTCGCCGGCGCCGCCATGGAGGGCACGCACGCGACCGATCCTCCGCGCCGGACCGCCGTCGCCTTCCACCAGCGACTCGATCGCCTCCTCGCGGTCGTCCGCGATCTTCGTGCCATCGGGGCCGAAGAACTTGATGCCGTTGTCGCGATAGGGGTTGTGCGACGCCGACACCACGGCGGCGAGGTCGAAGCCGTGGCGGCGCGTGAGCAGCGCGGCGGCGGGAGTCGGCAGCACGCCGGCCAGCAGAGCGTCGCCACCGGCCGCGGAGACGCCGGCGGCGAGCGCCGCCTCCAGCATCTCGCCGGACTCCCGCGTGTCGCGCACGATCAGGACCTGCGGCGGCGCGGCGACCGCCTCCCACGCGGTGGCGGTCGCGGCGCGGCCGAGCGCGACCGCCAGCTCGGCGGTCAGGAAGTCCCCGGCGACACCGCGGACGCCGTCCGTGCCGAACAGCCTTGGCACCGTGTGACTAGCGCTTGGAGAACTGCGGGCGCTTGCGGGCCTTCTTGAGGCCGGCCTTCTTGCGCTCCTTGACGCGCGGGTCGCGCGTCAGGAACCCGCGCCGCTTGAGCTCGCCACGGAGGTTCGGGTCGGCCTCGACCAGCGCCCGCGTGATGCCGTGGCGCAGCGCGCCGGCCTGCGCCGAGACGCCGCCGCCGTGAATCTTGGCGACCACGTCCATGCGCTCCTGCTGGCCGACCGTCTCGAGCGGCCGCCGCGCCTGCGTCTGGAGCGTCGCGCGCGGGAAGTACTCGTCGAGCGTCTTGCCGTTGATCGTGTAGCGGCCGGTACCGGGCTTGAGCGTCACGCGTGCGACGGCGCTCTTGCGCTTGCCGGTCGCGCGGTAGCGCGCGTCGGCCGCCAGGTCGAGCACGGCGCTCAGCGGACCGGGCGCCTCCTCGACCGGCTCCTCCCGGACCTCCTCGGCGCCGTCGGCCGCCGGCTCGTCGGCGGCATCCTCCGAGTAGGCCGCCAGCTCGTCGGCGCGCCGCGCCTCGTCCTCCAGCACCAGATCGGGCTCGAGGTGGGCGCCGGGGATGACGTCGGGCTGGTCGTCGGACCGCTTCTTCGGCTTCGGCTTCGGCCGCGGGCGCTCCTCGGCGCCCTCGCCGGCGTCGGCTTGCGGCGCAGCGTCGGCTGCGGGCTCGTCCGAAGCCTCCGGCGCGGGTCGCTCGGGCGCCGGCTCCTCCGCAGTCGGCTCCTCAGCGGTCGGCTCGTCCGCAGTCGGCTCCTCAGCGGTCGGCTCGTCCGCAGTCGGCTCCTCAGCGGTCGGCTCGTCCGTCGTCGGCTCGTCCGTCGTCGGCTCCTCCGCGGTGGGCTCCTCTTGCGGGGTGTCCTGGCGCTCCTCGTCGGCCATCAGTCCTCGATCTCCATCGGCTTGGGCTGCTGTGCGGCGTGCGGGTGGTCGGGGCCGGCGTACGCCTTGAGCTTGCGCAGCTGCTGGCGCGCGAGCCTGTTGCGGGGCAGCATGCCCTTGACCGCGAGCCGGATGACCTCCTCGGGCCGCCGGTCGAGCATCTCGGCGAGCGTGCGGCTCCGCATCCCCCCCGGATAGCCGGAGTAGCGGTAGTAGAGCTTCTCCTCACGCTTGCGACCGGTGACCGCGATCTTCTCGGCGTTGACGACCACGACGAAGTCGCCGACGTCGCAGTGCGGCGTGTACTCGGGCTTGTGCTTGCCGCGGAGCAGGTCGGCGATCTGCGTCGCCAGGCGCCCGAGCGTCTTGCCGGTCGCATCGACGACGAGCCACTCGCGCTCGCGATTCTCGGGTGTCGCTACGTAGGTCTTCATGCGTAGGAGGGCCGCCGCTCGGCCCGGGACTCTCGCTGCGAGCCCCTAAGGTCGGCACGACCGGCCGCACAGTCTGGCAGAAAAGGATCGGGGGGCTCGCGCCCCCCGCGCCCCCCGGCGGTGCCTGGCCGGTCGCAGGCAGATCCGGGGGCTCGCGCCCCCCGCGCCCCCCGGCGGTGCCTGGCCGGTCGCAGGCAGATC
>JBBECV010000017.1:43679-51002 GCA_040881635.1 Thermoleophilaceae bacterium | reverse complement strand
CGGGGGCTCACCCCTCCGCGACGCCGCACAGGCGACCGGACGCTTGGTTATGCTGCCGCGAGTTTCAAAAGCCTGCCGAGTCCCCGGACGCCGCCACGAGGCCGATGGGGAGCGGGGGAACCATTCGGACGCCCTCTGGCGTCCGAAGGGGCGAATCGAAGGCGACCGCACGCGGTCGCCGCCGTAGCGCCGCTCTTTCGGCGCGAGCCCGTCAGCTAACCCCGTAGGCATGAGAAAGAGAGGCCAGTCGACACGTGCCGTCGAGGAACGCTCGCTTCACCGTTCGCAAGCCATCGATCGGAGCCGCCGCGCGCGCAGCCTGCGCCGTCGCGGTCTGTGCCACCGCCACGGTGGCGCCCCCCGCCGAGGTCGGTGCCGACACGGGCTCTCAGTCCGCCGGCGGACTGGCGTTCTTCGAGACGCCCACGGTCGAGAAGGTCGCCTGCGTGCGCCGCTGCGCCTCGGAGCGGCGCCTGCAGGGCGGAAGCGTCGTCCGCGTGGTCGGCCGCTCGCTCGCCGACGTGACGGCCGCGACGTTCCACGGCGAGGCCGGTGAGGAGGACGACGTGACGTCGAAGGTACGCCGGCGCAACTCGCGGCGTGCGGTGCTGCGCGTCCCCCGCACCGCGGTCAGCGGGCCGCTGTCCGTGCGAACCGCGGACGCCGTCGCGTCGCCCGAGACGGACCCGCTCGACATCCTGCCGCCGCTGCCGCCCGAGGCGCTGGCGCGCAAGGGGCACGTCTTCCCCGTCCGCGGTCGGCACGACTTCGGTGGCGCCGGCGCGCGCTTCGGCACCGGCCGCGGCAGCCGCAGCCACCAGGGGCAGGACATCTTCGCGCGCTGCGGCACGCCGCTCGTCGCCGCCCGCGGCGGCCGCGTTCAGCTCCGCGACTACCACCCCGCGGCGGGCCACTACATCGTCATAGACGGCGCGCGCACGGGGCTCGACTACGCCTACATGCACCTCGTCTCGCGCAGCCCATTCCGCGTCGGCGACGGCGTTCGGACCGGCCAGCGGATCGGCTCGGTCGGCGACAGCGGCAACGCGCACGGCTGCCACCTGCACTTCGAGCTCTGGAGCGCCCCCGGCTGGTACGAGGGCGGACGCCCGATCGACCCTCTCCGCGCCCTCCGCGTCTGGGATCGCCGCACCTAGTCGGAGGCCGGAAGACGCGTTAGCGTTGGCGCATGAGCGCTGACGCGTACACGGTGATCTCGCTGTCCGACGCAGCCGACGTGCTCGGCGACTACCCCGGCGAGATGCGCTTTCTGACCGAGCCGCTGGAGGCAGAGCAGGTCGCGCTGACCTACCGGCGGATGCCGCCCGGGACCGGCGGGCGCGGCGGCTACGGCCACCGCCACCGCACCCAGGAGGAGATCTACCTCGTCGTCGACGGCACGCTGACCTTCAAGCTCGGCGACGACCTCGTCGAGGCCGGTCCCGGAACGGCCGTCCGCGTCCCGCCCGAGACCGTCCGCAGCGTCCACAACGACGGCGACTCCGACGCCATCCTCGTCATCGTCTCTCCCAGGCTCCCCGACGGCTCAGCCCGCGACCACGAGATGGTGGACGGCTTCTGGAACAGCTAGCCGTTCGAGAAGTTGACGCCGCCAGGCGACGCTTATCGGACGGCTACTCCCACTCGATGGTGCCGGGGGGCTTGGAGGTGATGTCGAGGACGACGCGGTTGACCTGGCGCAGCTCGTTGATCATGCGCGAGGCGACGCGCTCGAGCAGGTCGTAGGGCAGCCGGGCCCAGTCGGCGGTCATGGCGTCGTCGCTGGTGACGGCGCGGATCACGACGACGTAGCCGTAGGTGCGCTCGTCGCCCTGGACGCCGACGGTGCGCAGGTCGCCGGGCAGCACGCAGAACGACTGCCACAGCTCGCGGTAGAGGCCGGCGGCGCGGATCTCCTCCTGGAGGACGAAGTCGGCGTCGCGCAGGATCTCGAGCCGCTCCTTGGTCACCTCGCCGCCGACGATGCGGATTCCCAGGCCCGGCCCGGGGAAGGGCTGGCGCCAGACGAGGCGCTCGGGCAGCCCCAGCTCGATGCCGACCTTGCGGACCTCGTCCTTGAACAGCGTGCGCAGCGGCTCGACGAGCTCGAACTCGAGGTCGTCGGGAAGGCCGCCGACGTTGTGGTGCGACTTGATCGTGGAGGCGCCGGTCCCGCCGCCGGACTCGATCACGTCGGAGTAGAGCGTCCCCTGCACCAGGTACCGGGCGTCGCCGATCCGCGCGGCCTCCTCCTCGAACACGCGGATGAACTCGCCGCCGATCGCCTTGCGCTTGGCCTCTGGGTCGGTGACGCCCTCAAGGCGGCGCAGGAAGCGCTCCTCGGCGTCCACGGCCACGAGCGGCACCTTGAAGTGGTCGCGGAAGGCCGAGACGACCTGCTCGGCCTCGTTCTTGCGCATCAGCCCGTGGTCGACGAAGACGCAGGTCAGCTGGTCGCCGATCGCGCGGTGGACCAGCAGCGCGGCGACGGAGGAGTCGACGCCGCCGGACAGCCCGCAGATCACCTTGCCGTCGCCGACCTGCTCGCGGATGCGGCGAATCTGCTCCTCGGCGACGGACGCCGCGTTCCACGCCATGTCGCAACCGCAGATGTCATCGAGGAAGCGGGTCAGGATCTGGGTGCCGTACGGGGTGTGCACGACCTCGGGGTGGAACTGGATCCCGTAGAGGCCGCGGCCGACGTCCTCGAACGCGGCGACGGGCGACTCGCACGACGACGCGAGCGCCACCGCGTCGGGCGGCGGCTCGTAGACGGTGTCGCGGTGGCTCATCCAGCAGCTCTGCTCGACGGGCAGGTCCGCCAGCAGGCGGCCGTGCTCGTGGACGGTGAGCTGCGAGCGGCCGAACTCGCCGACCTCCGCCCCCTCGACGCGACCGCCGAGGCGGTGGACCATCGCCTGCATGCCGTAGCAGATGCCCAGCACGGGGACGCCGAGCTCGAGCAGCTCGGGGTCGAGTCGCGGTGCGCCGTCGGCGTAGACGGAGGCCGGGCCGCCGGAGAGGATCAGGCCCTTCGGGCGGCGCCTGCGGATCTCGTCGATCCCGACGTGGTGCGGCAGCAGCTCGCTGAAGACGCCGCACTCGCGCACCCGCCGCGCGATCAGCTGCGAGTACTGCCCCCCGTAGTCGAGCACGACGACCTCGTCGCGTCCCGCGGCGGTCGACGTGTCGACCGCCGGAGCGCCCACGGGCTCGGTGCCCGTTACGTACGCCGCCCGCTCGGCGTCGACGATCCCGCCGGGGGACCGAGCGGCCGGAGCCTCCACTACTCGACCAGGGCCGGGTCGGCGGGTGCCGGGCCGAAGCCGTTGGTGACGCCGTCGGCGGCGGGCGCCGCCTTCGCGGCCGACTGCGCCCCCATGCCGATCGCCTGGTCGCGCTGGAGCTGCTTGCCCTCGGTCTGCAGCGACGGCGCGACCATCACCTCGGCACGGTGGAAGTCCGGGATGTCCTCGTAGCCGCAGGTGGCCATCGAGGTCCGCAGGCTGCCCATCAGGTTGAACGTGCCGTCGTTCTCGTGCGCCGGGCCGAGCAGGATCTGCTCGAGCGTGCCGTTCTGGGTCGTCTGGACGCGAGCGCCGCGCGGCAGGTCGGGGTGGAAGGTCGCCATGCCCCAGTGGTAGCCCTGGCCGGGCGCCTCGTAGGCGCGCGCGAGCGGGGAGCCGATCATCACCGCGTCGGCACCGCAGGCGAACGCCTTCGAGATGTCGCCGCCGTTGCGCATCCCGCCGTCGGCGATGACCTTGACGTACTCGCCGGTCTCGAGCATGTGCTGCGAGCGGGCGGCGGCGACGTCGGCGATCGCGGTCGCCTGTGGGACGCCGATCCCGAGCACGCCGCGAGTGGTGCAGGCCGCGCCGGGACCCACCCCGACAAGCACGGCCGCCGCCCCGGTCCGCATCAGGTGCAGGCCGGTGGAGTACGAGGCGCAGCCGCCGGCGACGACCGGGACGCCGCTCGGCACTTCCTCGCGGATGAACTCCTTGAGGTTGAGCGGCGGGCGCGACTCGTCCTTGGAGACGTGCTCCGCCGAGATCACCGTGCCCTGGATGACGAGCACGTCGACCCCGGCCTCGAGCGCGATCTCGTAGTGGTCGCGCACCCGCTGGGGGGTCAGCGAGGCGGCGCAGACGACGCCCTGGTCCTTGATCTCGCGGATCCGCTGCGCGATCAGCTCCGGCCTGACCGGCTCCTGATAGATGCGCTGCATCTCGGCGGTGGCGCGCTCCTTGTCGAACCCGGCGATCCGCTCGAGCTGCTCCTCCGCGTCCTCGTAGCGGCAGAAGACGCCCTCGAGGTTGAGCACGGCGAGCCCGCCGAGCTTGCCGATCGCCGCCGCGGTCCGCGGCGAGACGACGCCGTCCATCGCCGACGCGAGCAGCGGGAGCTCGAAGCGGTAATTGCCGAGCGTCCACGTGATGTCGACGTCGTCGGGGTCGCGCGTGCGGCGCGAGGGGACGATGGCTATGTCGTCGAAGCCGTAGGCCCTGCGGCCTTTCTTGCCCCGACCGATCTCGATCTCCATTGCTGTGATCCTAGGTTCGGCGACGGACGAACACCGAGAGTACCAGTGGCGGTTTTCCGCTCTCGAATGCGAGATTCCCGCAGCTTGCGGGAACTTCGCCGGTCAGCCGCCGATCTCGACGGCGGGCGCGTCGAGGATCTCGATCTCGACGTCGCCGGCGAGCCGGTCGACCTCGCGCGGGTCGATAACGCCGGCGCCGAAGTGCTGCGTCGACTCGGCACCGCACGCGACGCCGAAGCGCAGTCGGTCGTCGCTCGGGCGCCCGTCGTAGCGGGCCGCCACGTAGCCCGCAAGGAAGGCATCGCCCGAGCCGACCGACGAGACCGGCTCGAGCGGCTCGAGGACGGCGCGGCAGAGGCGGCGCGACTGGCCCGGATCGCCCTCGTCGACGTGCAGGCCGACGCAGCCGTCGGCGAGCGTCATGATCGCCTCATGCGGGCCGAGGTCGACGATCTCGGGCATCGCGGCGCGGCGGTCGGCCTCGTCGGCGAACTCGTGGCCGACGAGCTCCTCGGCCTCGGCCTCGTTCGGAGCGACGACCGTCGGCTCGGCGCGGGCGGCCAGCCGCAGCGGCTCGCCCTCGCAGTCGAGCACGGTCGTCACGCCAAGCCGGTTGAGCTCCTCGACCAGACGCGCGTAGAGGCCCGGCTCGACGCCGCGCGGCAGGCTGCCGCTGAAGACGCACATCGCGGCGCCCTGCGCCAGGTAGAGCAGCTTGTCGACGAACAGGTCGAGCTCGGCCTCCGATACCTCGGGGCCGCGCTCGTTGATCTCCGTCTGCTGGCCGGAGGTCGGGTCGACGACCGCGGTCGACATGCGCGACTCGTCGCGGATGCGGACGAAGTCGCAGAGGATCGCCTCGTCGGTGAGCTGCTCGATGATCCGCGTACCGGTGTGGCCGCCCGCGAACCCGGTCGCGATCACCGGCCGCCCGAGCGCCTTGAGCGCGCGCGCGACGTTGACGCCCTTGCCGCCCGCCATCGACGCCTGCTCGACCGCCCGGTGACGCCTGCCGAGCGTGAAGCTGGGGACCGCGAGGGTCCTGTCTATCGCTGCGTTGAGCGTGACGGTGATGATCATGGCTCTCCGGCCGGGTTCCGCGCCTCTCGGGCGCGCGCCCGGCGTCGCGCCAGCTGGGTGCGAGCCCGGCGTCGTCGCCTAGCCCGGGTTCCCACTATGGCGCCGAGGGAAACGATGCACAACATGGCGAGCGCCGTCAAGGAGAGGCCAAGCGCGGAGGCGATCCTGCGCGGCAGTCCCGCACCCGGCACCGGCTCGGCGGTCACGAGCGCCACCCGACGCACGACCGCCCCGTCGCGGACGACGGCGACGCTGCCGACGCGCGCGCCGGCGGCCAGCTCGCCCTCCAGCTCGTCCGGCGCGTGCACGCGCCTCGTCACGCGCTGATCGCGGCGGGCGAGCACGCGCAGCGACCGCGCCGGCGTCAGCTCGACCCGGTCGTCGTGGAACGCGACGTCCGTCGTGGCGACGGCACGCCCCTCGCGCAACGCCGGCACGCGGCGGTACTGCGCGAGCCCGTAGCGCAGCAGTGCGAGCGTGTCCGAGTCGCGCGCGGCCTCGCTCGGCTCGCCGAGCACCACGCTCACGACGCGTGCGCCGTTGGCCGCCGTCGCCGCGCCGACGAGCACGTAGCCGGCCTGGCTCGTGTACCCGGTCTTGACCCCGTCGACGAACGGGAAGCGGGCGATCAGGTCGTTGCGGTTGTGGACGACGCGCGTGCGCGCGCCCGACTCGAGCGTCGCCGAGAGACTGTCGACGATGCGCGCGAAGCGAGGGTGGTCGAGCAGCGTGCGCGCCAGGACCGACAGGTCGCGGGCCGTCGAGCGGTTCCGCGGGGCGTCGAGCCCGATCGGGTTCGCATAGCTCGTGTCGGCAAGTCCCAGCTCGGCGGCGCGGTCGTTCATCGCGCGCACGAACGCGGCGGTCGACCCCGCGATCCCGTGCGCGAGCGTGACCGCCGCGTCGTTCGCGCTCTCGAGCAGCAGCGCCTCGAGCAGGTCGGCGACGCGCATCCGCTCACCGGCGCGCAGGTCGATCTTCGACTCCACCGGGGCGGCGTCGTACGGCGCGGCGACGAAGATGTCGCGCATCGGCGCGCGCTCGAGCGTCAGCAGCGCCGTCATCAGCTTGGTCGTGCTCGCGACCGAGCGCGACTCGCTCGGGTCCTTCTGAAGGATCGGCGACCCGTCGCGGGCGTCGACGAGGATCGCCGCCGCGGCGTGCTCGAGGCTCGGGGGCGCGGGCCGCTGCGCGCCGGCCGACGGCGCGACCGCGAGCATCAGCACGGCCGTGATCGCGGCCGCTGCGGAGCGCCGCCCGATCACTCGCGCAAGATGATCCGCTGGCCGGCGATCAGCGCCTGCGCGTCGACCTCGGGATTGAGCTGCTCGATCGTCGCGATCGGCACGCCCGCCTTCTCGGCGATCCCGCCGAGCGTGTCCCCCGGCTGCACGACGTAGAACTTGCGCTGCTTGCGCTGCGGCCTCTCGGCGGTCGTCGGCGAGGTCGTCGGCTGACTGGCCGTCCCCGAGACCTCCCCGCCGGACCCGTCATCGTCGCCGGTCGATGCGGTCACGACCGCCAGCAGCGCGATCGCACAGGCGATCAGCGCCAGTGGGGCGAGCAGGCGCGCGGACGTGCTTGAGGTTCGCGAGGGCATCGTTCGATCAGCGGAGCATAGGGCGTCGCTAGGTGTTCCACGCCAGGGCGCGAAGCTCCTCCGCGGCGTCCGCCGCCGCGGCCCCCCGATCGCCCCC
>JBBECV010000017.1:38971-43669 GCA_040881635.1 Thermoleophilaceae bacterium | reverse complement strand
GGCCACGGGCCCGCACTGGCCGGAGGGTGCGATGTCCGCCGCGGCGGACGCCGGATCGCCGCCGCGCTGGCGATGGGCGTCGACGATCGATCGCGACGCCGCCACCAGCCCCGCGGCGGGATGCGGGGCGAACGCCGGGCCCAGCGCACCGGCGCTGCCCCCCTGGGCGCCGACCCCCGGGAGCAGGAAGATCGTCCGCGGCATCAGCTCGCGCAGGCGCTCGAGGCGCTCGGGGCGCGTCGCGCCGCAGACCGCGCCCACGAGCGACAGCCCGCAGTCGCCGACGTGCGCCGCCCCGATCGCGTCGGCCATGAGCGCCAGGCGCTCGTGCAGCGGCCGTCCGCCGGCGTCCAGGTCCTGCAGGTCGGCGGCGCCGGGATTCGAGGTGTTGACGAGCAGGAAGCAGCCGGCGCCGCGCTCGGCTGCCGCCTCGACGAGCGGGGCGAGCGAATCGCCGCCGAGCAGCGGGTTCGCCGTGAACGCATCGGCGCCGAGGCCCTCGACGCGACCGAAGGGGCCGTCCGTCGACCCCACCAGCGCCTGTGCGTATGCGCGCGCGGTCACGGGGACGTCGCCACGCTTGCCGTCGGCGAGCACCAGCAGGCCGTGCTCGCGGGCGGTCGCGCGCGTCTGCTCGAGCGCGGACCAGCCGGCGGCGCCCAGTCGCTCGAAGCATGCGAGCTGAGGCTTGACCGCGACGCACGCCGAGCCGGCCGCCTCGATCGCGGCGCGGCAGTGGCTAGCTACGGCCGCGGCGGTGCGCTCGCTGGCGCTGCCGCCGTCCACGCCCTCGAGCGCGGACGGCCACAGCGCCGCCGGGTCCGGGTCGAGACCCAGCACGATCCGGCTGCGGCGCTCCTCTACGAGCACCGCGAGCCGGTCGGCGAAATGCGTCAGCCCTTGACCGACTTCTTCAACGCGGAGCCGGCGGAGAAGCGCGGCACGCGGCTGGCCGCGATCTGGATGCGCTCACCCGTCTGCGGGTTGACGCCCTGGCGGGCGCCACGGTCGGCCACGGAGAACTTCCCGAAGCCGGTGAAGCTGACCTCCCCGCCACGCCTGAGCGTGTCCTCGATGACCGTCAGAACCGCGTCGACGGCGGTCCCCGCGTCACCCTTCGAGAGGCCGGACTCGGCGGCCACCTGATCGACGAACTCGGACTTCGTCACCTTGTTTTCCTCCTTGGAGGGGCTGGAACAGTGCCGCGAACCTAACAGCGGTCGCGGACGGTGGTCCTCGCGACTCCGCTTTGGAATCGCCTTCCGGGACCTCAGAGGCCGGAATTTGCGGACTTCGCGACCGCGGCCATCCGCTCTGCGAGCTCGAGCAGCTCGTCGTGCCCCTTGGCGCCGGGGGCCAGCACGCGCGGCTCCCCAGGTCGCGTGTAGAGCAGCACGCGCGGCTCTCGATCGCGTTGCCGGCGTCGCACGGCGCCCGCCACGCCCTCGGCGACCGCCGTCGCCCTGGCGACCGCTCCGCGCGGGCGCTCCCTCACGCCGGGCGCTCCAGCTCGAGCAGGGCGTGACGTAGGTCGTAGAGCACGAGCGCGGGCAGCGCAGCGCGGCTCGCGACGCAGGCGAGCACGTGGCGCGGGCTGCGCACGGCGAACGCCGAGCCGCCGGCGGCCTGGACCTCGACCTGCTCGATCGGCTCGTCGGTCGCGCCGTCCGCGGTCTCGACCAGGCGCCGCGCCAGGTCGGCCAGCTCACGCGTGCGACCGGTGTCGTCGTCGCTCGACGCGATCGGCGTACCGGCCGCGTCGAGCAGGATCGCGGCCTGGACGTCCGCGGAGTTGTCGACGAGCCGTCGGACGACCATCGCGGTCAGAATAGCCACGTGCCCCTCCCCCGCCTCTCGTGGATCGTGACCGTCGGCATCTGCCTGCTCGCCGCCGTGCTGCTCGCCGTCAACGGCTACGCCGGCTACGCCGCCGTGCTCGTCGCTGTCGGCGCCGCCGCCGCCGTCAACCTCCTCCCCTGACGTCCGGCCGCGAGGACGCCTCCGGCTCGAGGTGGATCAGGATGTCGGCCCCGCGGACGCGCGCGCCGATCGCGGCCTGGAGCTCGTGCGAGAGCTCGTGCGCGCGGTCCAGCGTCGTGCCCTCGCGGAACTGGACGTGGAGATCGACGTAGCGGCGGCTGCCGGCACGGCGGGCGCGCAGCTTGTGGTAGCCGAGCACCTCGTCGCCGGGGTGCTCCTCGAGCGCCGCGCGCACGGCCGCGAGCTCGTCCTCGGGCAGGATCTCGTCGACGAGCACGCGCGAGGAGCGGTTGAGGATCCGCACGCCCGCGAAGACGATCGCCACGGCGACCGCGAGCGCCGTCAACGGGTCGAGCACGTCGACGCCGGTGACCTCGACGAGGATCAGCCCGACGAGCACCCCCGCGGACGTCAGGGCGTCCGTTCGCAGATGCGCGGCGTCGCCCTCGAGCGCGGGCGAGTCGGTCGCCGCCGCCTGGCGATAGAGGTAGGTCGAGACGGCGACGTTCGCGACCATCGAGAAGGCGATCACGCCGATGCCGATTCCCAGCGAGTGGACCTCGGGCGGGTCGACGAGCCGGCGCGTGGACTCGAAGACGATGATGCCGGCGCCGACGAGCACCAGCATGCCCTCGATCGCCGCGGCGAGGTTCTCGATCTTGTCGTGCCCGTAGGGATGGTCGGCGTCGGCGGGCTCGCCGGCCTTGCGCACCGACGCGAAGGCGACGATCGACGCGATCAGGTCGATGCCCGAGTGGACCGCCTCGGTGATGATCGCGATCGACCCGGTGATCGCCCCGGCGACCAGCTTGAGCGCGATCAGGATGCTGTTGGAGACGATCGAGAGCGCCGCCGCCCGCGTCTTGCGGCCGCCATGCGAGACGTCGATCACCACGAGCCGGCCTCGGCGGCGAGCAGCTCGGCCAGCGCCCGCGCCGCGTGACCCCGGTGGCTGATCGCGTCCTTCTCGGCGACGCTCAGCTCGGCCATGGTGCGACCGTCGGGATAGTCGTCGGGCACGACCGCCGGGTCGTACCCGAAGCCGCCCTCGCCGCGCGGCTCGCGGGTCAGCCGGCCGCCGCAGCGCCCCTCGACGACGCGCTCGCGTCCGTCCGCGGCGGCGAGCGCCAGCGCGCAGACGTACGCGACGCGGTCGTCAGCGCCCGGCGGGACGTCTCGCAGCAGCTTGGCGAGGTTCTGCTCGTCGGAGGCGTGCTCGCCGGCGAAGCGGGCCGAGTGGATCCCGGGGGCGCCGCCGAGTGCGGCCGCCTCGATGCCCGAGTCGTCCGCGACCGCCACCATCCCCGTGCCGGCGGCCGCCGCGCGCGCCTTCGCGAGCGCGTTCTCGGCGAACGTGGAGCCGGTCTCCGGCGGCAGCTCGACCGAGTCCGGCAGCGGGACGACGTCGTGCGGCGCGAGCAGGACGCGCAGCTCCCGCAGCTTGTGCGGGTTGCGCGATGCCAGGACCAGCCTCACGGCGCGGTCAGCTCGCGGTTGCCGCCGCGTCGACCGCGGCCCGTTGCGCGATGCGCAGCTCCTCGATCCCGGCGGCCGCGAGCTCGAGCAGGGCGTCGAGCGAGGTACGCGACAGCGGCGTGCGCTCGCCGGTGGCCTGGACCTCGACGAGCCCGCCGTCGCCTGTCATGACGACGTTCATGTCGACCTCGGCGCTGGAGTCCTCGGGATAGTCGAGGTCGAGCAGCGGCTCGCCGTCCACGACCCCGCACGAGACGGCGGCGATCGATGCCGTCAGCGGCGGCGACTCGAGCCGGCCGGCCGCCACGAGGCCGTTCAGAGCGAGCTCGAGCGCGACGTAGCCACCGGTGATCGCGGCGCAGCGGGTGCCGCCGTCGGCCTCGAGGACGTCGCAGTCGATCCACACGGTCCGCTCGCCGAGCGCCTGGAAGTCGACGACCCCGCGCAGCGCGCGGCCGATCAGCCGCTGGATCTCGACGGTTCGCCCGTCGGCCCGCCCGCGGGTGACGTCGCGCTGCTTGCGCTCGCCGGTCGACGCGGGCAGCATCCCGTACTCGGCGGTGACCCAGCCGCGGCCCTGGCCCTTCATCCAGCGCGGCACCTGCTCGTCGACCGAGGCGGTGCAGATCACGCGCGTGCCGCCGGCCTCGATCAGCGCCGACCCGGACGCGGAGCGCACGAAGCCCGGCTCGATCCGGACCGGGCGAAGCTCGTCGGCGGCGCGATCGCCGGCCCTCATGCGGCCACCTCGGCGGGCGGCGCCACGTCGACGTGGTCCACGCGCGCGATCGGGAGCTGCAGGAAGCGCGTGCCGAGCCGCCGGAAGTCGTCGGTGTCGCCCGTCGCCAGGAAGCGGTAGCTGCCCCTGCGGTCGCCCGGAGCGGCGGTCGCGGCGCCGTCGAGCTCGCGCTCGACCTCGTCGACGATCGCCTCGCCCGACGTCACGATCTCGACGCCGCGCCCGAGCCGGCGCTGGATCACCGGTCGCACGAGCGGATAGTGGGTGCAGCCGAGGATCACGGTGTCGACGCGCGCCTCGAGCAGCGGGCCGCAGGCACGCTCGACGGCGTCGACGGTCCGCTCGTCGACCTCTCCCCCCTCCTGGATCAGCGGGGCCAGCTCCGCGCTCGCAACGGGATGCAGGGTGGCGGCCCCGCCCGAGGCGCGCTCGAGCTCGCGCTCGTAGGCGCCGCTGGCAACCGTCGTCGGCGTCGCCAGCAGCCCGACCCCCCCCCTGACCCG
>JBBECV010000017.1:0-38961 GCA_040881635.1 Thermoleophilaceae bacterium | reverse complement strand
CCCGTTGCGCGTCGTCGCCGCGGCGACGCGCGCCTCGGGCGCGACGACTCCGACCACCGGGACGGTCCCCTCCAACTCCTCGCGCAGCCACGGCAGCGCCGCCGCCGTCGCCGAGTTGCACGCGACGACGATCAGCTTCGCGCCCTGATCGAGCAGGATCTCCGCCAGCTCGCGCGCGAACGTCCGCAGCTCGGCGGGCTCGCGCGTGCCGTACGGGAAGCGCGCGGTGTCGCCGAGGTAGAGGAAGTCCTCGTGCGGCAACGACACGAGGCACTCGTGCAGCACGGTGAGGCCGCCGACCCCGGAGTCGAAGACGGCGACGGGCAGGTCTCGCGCGGGCGCCACGCCCGTCATGGTGCCACGGGAGCCGGCGGCCTCGCTGCTCAGCTCAGAACTGGACCTTGCGCACGGCCTCTCGGATCTTGCCGACGATGGCGTTGCCGAGGTCGGTGCCCTCGTCGGTCTTGAAGCCCTTCATGGCGGCGACGACGCCGGCCATCACGAGCGCGACGAGCAGGATCAGCGCGACGTACTCGACGGTGCCCTGCCCCTCGCGGCGGCGCAGCCTGTCGAGCGCGGCGGAGAGCGTGGCGTGGGCGAATCCGAAGCAGCGGTACATGAGCGACCTCCGTGATCGATTTGACGGGTGCTCAGCCTCGTCCGCGCCGACTCGCCGCCCACGTGCCTGCGTTACGACTCCGCAACGCCCGCGTGCGCGAGCCGTCGCCGCTGCGAAGATGCGCCGCATGTGCGGCATCGGCGCCCTCCTCGATCCCACCGGCGCGGCACCCGCCGACGCCGGCCGACGGATGGCGGCCGCGATGCGCCACCGCGGCCCCGACGGAGAGGCCGTCGTCGCGCTCGGGGCCGTGACGCTCGTCCACCGCAGGCTGGCGATCGTCGACGTCGAGGGCGGCGACCAGCCGCTGCGGTCGGAGGACGGCACGGTCTCGGTCGTCGTCAACGGCGAGATCTACAACCACCGCGCGCTGCGCGGCGATCTCGAGGCGCGCGGGCACCGCTTCGCGACCGACTCGGACTGCGAGCCGATCGTCCACCTCTACGAGGAGCACGGCGACGACTGCGTCCGCCACCTGAACGGGATCTTCGGCTTCGCGCTCTGGGACGAGCGCCGCCGCCGGCTGCTGATCGCGCGCGACCCGCTCGGCGTCAAGCCGGTCTACTGGACCGCCCGCGGGCGGCAGCTGGCCGTCGCTTCGGAGGTCAGCGCGCTCGTGGCGGCGGGCCTGGTCGCGCCGCGCGTCGACCGCGTCGCGCTCGACCACTACCTCGCGTGCCGCTTCACGCCGGCGCCACGCACGCTGTTCGAGGGCGTGTCGAAGCTGCCGGCCGCATCGGTGCTCGTCGCCCATGAGGACGGGCCACCGCAGGTGTCGAGCTACCGCGACGCCCCGGGCGCGCCCCTGCCGGGAACCGGCGACGAGCTCGCCGTGGAGCTGGCGGACCGCTTCTCCGACGCGGTCGAGCGCCAGATGATGTCCGACGTGCCGTACGGCGCGTTCCTGTCCGGCGGCGTCGACTCGGCCGCCGTCGTGGCCGCGATGGCCCGCCGCTCGGATGCGCCGCCGGAGACGTTCACGATCGGCTTCCCCGGCCATGGCGACGTGCTCGACGAGCGCGCCTACGCCGCCGAGTCGGCGCGTGCGCTCGGCACCGACCACCACGACACGGCGATGGAGCAGGGCGACTTCCTCGCCGAGCTCGCGCGTGCGGTGCGCCACCTCGAGGAGCCGTGCGGGATCCCCTCCGCGCCGGCGCTGATGCAGCTCTCGCGCTTCGCCTCGGACTCGGTCAAGGTGGCCCTGTCGGGGCAGGGCGCGGACGAGCCTCACGGCGGCTACGGGCGCCACCAGGCGGCGATGGCGCTCGGCGCCGCTCGGCACCTCGGACCCGCCGCGACGCCATTGCGCGCCGCGGCGCGGCTGCTGGCACGCAACGAGCGTGTCCGGCGGGCCGCGCGCCTGCTCGGCGACCTCTCGGATGCCGAGCGACTGGCGCGGCTGGTGGAGATCACCGACGAGGATCTGCGCGTGCGCCTGGTCGGCGACGCGGGCGCGGAGGCCGCCGCCGAGCGCACCGCACTCGCGACGGACGTGCTCGCCGACGTCGGCGACCGGCCGCTGCTCGACCAGGCGCTCTACCTCGACACGCACCTCTTCCTGCCCGACGGCCTGCTCGTGTGCGCCGACAAGATGTCGATGTCGGCGAGCCTCGAGCAGCGCGTGCCGTTCCTCGACGTGGAGCTGATGCGCTTCGTCGAGCGGGTGCCGGCGCGCGAGCGGGTGCGCCCGCGTGCGGGCAAGCGGCTGCACCGGGCCGCGATGGCGCGACTGCTGCCGCCCGCGATCGCCGCCCGCCCGAAGCACGGCTTCTCGACCCCATACGACCGCTGGCTGCGCGAGTCGCTGGGCAGCGAGGTCCAGCGCCGCTACACCGCCGGGGCGCCCGCGGCCGAGTTGATCGACTCCGCCACCGTCGCCGGACTGGTGGGTGCGCACCGGTCGGGCAGCGCCGACCACAAGCGCATCCTCTACTGCCTGCTCGAGCTCTCGGAATGGCACCGCTCGTTCGTCGAGGGCGCGGTTCCGGCATCGCCCGGCGCGGAGGTGGGCCAGCCATGACCGGTGGCCGACCGCGCGTGCTCTACGTGCACAGCCGCAAGGCGAGCTTCGTCGCGATCGACCGCGCGATCCTCGCCGAGCGGTTCGACGTCGAGGACTGGTACCAGCCCGGCCGGCTGCCGAACCTCCTCCGGCTGATCCCGGCGGTGCTGCGCGCCGACCTCGTCTTCGGCTGGTTCGCCTCCTGGCACACGTTCCTCCCGATCACGCTCGCGTGGCTGCTGCGCAAGCCGTCGGTCCAGATCGTCGGCGGCTTCGACACGGCCAACATGCCCGACATCGGCTACGGCTACCAGCAGGGCGGCCTGCGGCGCTGGGCGAGCCGCTGGATCATGCGCCGCGCCGGCCGCCTGGTCACCAACTCCGAGTACAGCCGCAGCGAGATCGCCGCGAACACGCCGATCCGCCCCGAGGACGTGACGGTCGTCCACCACGGCGTCCCCGACCCGTTCGGCGACCTCGACGACGAGCGCGCGCGCGAGCCGCTCGCGCTCACGGTCGGCCACCTCGTCACGTCGACGCTGATGCAGAAGGGCCACCGGCCGTTCGTCGAGGCGGCGCGCCACCTGCCGGACGTCCGCTTCGTGTTCGTCGGGAAGTGGCACGACGACGCGATCGAGCAGCTGCGAGCGGTGGCCGGCCCGAACGTCGAGCTCACCGGCTGGCTGTCGGACGCCGACCTCGAGGCGCTCTACGCGCGCGCATCCGTCTACGTCCAGGCCTCGCGCCACGAGGGCTTCGGCCTCGCCGTCGCGGAGGCGATGCTGGCCGGCTGCGTCCCGGTCGTCATGGACGTCACGGCGATGCCCGAGGTCGTAGGCGACGCGGGCGTGCTGATCTCGTCGCAGGAGCCCGAGGCGGTCGCCGACGGCGTCCGCCGGGCGCTCGAGCTCGACTCCGGGGCGCACCGGCGCGCGCGCAATCGGATTCTCGGCGAGTTCCCGCTCAGCATCCGCCGTGACGGCATCCTCGCCGTCGTGGAGGAGGCGCTGAACCGCCGCCGCTGACCCGCCTCTCCACTCCGCTGTCGCGCCGCCTCAGCGCGAGAGGACGGGCCAATGACGGCCGACGACCGCGGCCGCACGCTCCACGAGCGGACCGGGATCGACGTGCCGCGGCCCGCCGCCGCCGGCGAGCGCCTCCATCGTCGCGACCACCGACGACCCGAGCGCGTCGAGGTCGTAGCCGCCCTCGAGCACCGCGCCGGCCGGGACGCCGAGCTCACCGGCGAGCGCTTGGACGTGCCGGGCCATCTGCGCGTACGAACCGGCCTCGAGCAGGCATCCGCCGAGTGGGTCGTCGCGGTGCGCGTCGTAGCCCGCCGAGACGAGGATCAGGTCCGGCCCGTACTCGCGCGCGACGGGAATCGCGACGTGCTCGACCAGCGCCAGCCACTCGTCCTCGCCCGTGCCCGCCGCCAGCGGCAGGTTGACCGTGTAGCCGGCACCGGCACCGCTGCCCGCGTCCTCTGCCGCTCCCGTTCCGGGATAGAACGGCCAGCGGTGGAGGCTGACGAAGAGCACCGCCGGGTCGGCGTCGAACGCCGCCTGCGTGCCATTCCCGTGGTGCACGTCCCAGTCGAGGATCAGCACCCGCTCGGCGCCGAGCGCGTCGAGCGCATGGCGCGCCGCGATCGCCACGTTGGAGAGCAGGCAGAAGCCCATCGCCCGCTCGGGCTCGGCGTGGTGGCCGGGCGGGCGCAGCGCCGCCACGCCCGTCGGCGCGCTACCCGCCAGCAGCGCCTCCGCCAGCGCGCAGGCACCACCGGCCGAGCGCAGCGCCGCGTCCCAGGACGCCGGCACGACGGGCGTGTCGGGATCGAGCCGCCGCCCGGCCGCGCACGCGTCGCGGACGCCGTCGAGGTGCGCACGGGAGTGGATGCGCAGGAGCTGCTCGTCGGATGCGCGCGGCGCCTCGCGGACGTCCCAGCCGAGCCAGTCGCGACGCGCGAGCGCCGCCTCGACGGCGCGCACGCGGTCGGCTCGCTCCGGATGCGCTCCGGTGTCGTGGTCGAGCGACGCGGGATGACGTAGGTAGAGCGGAGCGGCGATGCCGTTACCGTACCCCCGGCCCGTGGACTCCTCGGCCGCGAAATCGCCCCGGACGGAAGCCGTCCAAGGAGCCCGGCCTGCGGCGACCGCGCTGCGCACCGACATCGCCGTGGTGGGCGCGGGCGCGGCCGGGCTGTTCTGCGCACTCGCCGCCGCGCGCGACGGCGCACGCGTGACGCTCGTCTCGCGCTCGCCGCTCGACGGCTCGGCGAGCTACTGGGCGCAGGGCGGGATCGCGGCGGCGCTCGCCGCCGACGACTCGCCCGAGCGACACGTCGCGGACACCCTCGCCGCCGGCCGCGGGGCGGCGCGCGAGAGCGCCGTGCGCGCGCTCTGCCGCGAGTCGCCCGAGCGCGTGCGCGAGCTGCAGCGCCTCGGCGTCCGCTTCGACGCGGACCGCCACGGTGCGCTCGCGCTCGGCCTGGAGGGCGGTCACTCCGCGCGCCGGATCGTGCATGCGGGCGGCAGCGCCACCGGGCGCCGGATCACGCGCCAGCTCGCGGCGCTGGCCGCGACCGACGAGCGCGTCGAGATCCTCGAGGGGACGACCGTCGACGCGCTGCTCGTCCACGACGGGCGCTGCATCGGCGCCCGCACCAACCGCGACGGCGAGCGGGCGGAGATCCTCGCGCGCGCCACGATCCTCGCCACCGGCGGGGCGGCGGCGCTCTGGAAGCGCACCACCAATCCGCGCGGCTCGGTCGGCGTCGGGCTCGCGCTCGCGCACGCGGCGGGCGCGGACCTTGCCGACCTCGAGTT
The DNA here is from genome assembly GCA_040881635.1 of Thermoleophilaceae bacterium. GTDB lineage: Bacteria > Actinomycetota > Thermoleophilia > Solirubrobacterales > Thermoleophilaceae > JAAYBF01. The sequence continues at coordinate 33,509 of JBBECV010000017.1, read as the reverse complement.
CACCCAGTTCCACCCGACCGCGATCGTCAGCGACGGGGCCGACGACGGCTTCCTCGTCACCGAGGCGGTTCGCGGCGAGGGCGCCAAGCTGCTCGACCGCGCCGGTGAGCGCTTCGTCGACGAGCTCGCCCCGCGCGACGAGGTCGCGCTCGCGATCGAGGCGGAGCTGGCGCGCAGCGGCGAGCGCGCGGTGTCGCTCGACCTCCGGCCCGTCGACATGGCGCGGTTCCCGAACATCGCCGAGGTCCTCGTCCGCAACGGCATCGACCCGGCGCGCGACATGGTCCCGGTCGCGCCGGCGGCCCACTACACGATGGGCGGCGTCGCCACCGACCTCGACGGCGGCGCCTCGCTGCCCAGCCTCTACGCCGTCGGCGAGTGCGCCTGCACGGGCCTGCACGGCGCGAACCGGCTCGCCTCCAACTCGCTCGCCGAGTGCTTCGTGCTCGGCCGGCGCGCTGCGCTGGCGGCCGCCGGCGAGCCACCGGCGTCCGCCGGCGCGACCCCCCAGGCCCCTGCGCTGCCGGGGCCGCCGTCGGCGGCGACGCGCGCCGGTCTCTGGCGCCACGCCGGGCTGCGCCGCGACGAGGCCGGCCTGCGCGCGCTGATGGAGGACGAGCTCCCGGTCGCGCGCCTGATCGCAGCCGCATGCCTGGCGCGCGAGGAGAGCCGCGGGGCGCCCCACCCCCCCCACCACCCCCCCACCCCCCCCCCCCCCGGCCCCGCCGGCGTCGTATGGCCGGCCGGGTGGGATTGGGGGCTACCGCCCCCCACGCCCCCTCCCTGGCGCCTGGCCGGTCGGCGGTGGCGCGGCCTGCCTTTCCCGCCCTCTCCGTGGCTGGCCTCCGAGATATGGTGCTGGTGGTGGAGGCGGGCGTCAGCGAGTTGTTCCACGAGGCGATGGCGTCGCTTGCGTCGGGGGTGTCGGTGATCACGGCGCGGCGGCCGGACGGCGCGCCGTGTGGGCTGGCGGCGACATCCGTCACGTCCTACAGCGCCAGGCCGCCGTCGCTGCTCGCGTCGATCTCGCACGAGTCGCGCTGTCACGGCGCGCTCGCCGGCTGCGAGCGCTTCGGCGTGCACATCCTGCACGCCGGTGAGGAGCACGTCGCGCGCGCGTTCGCGGCCCGCTCGGAGGATAAGTTCGACGGGCTCGACTGGCGCTGGGACGCGGACGTCCCCGAGCTCGCGGGTAGCCTCGCGTACCTTCGCTGCCGCCGGTCGGCGGACTTCGCCCATCACGACCACACGGTCCTGATCGGCGACATCGAGGGCGGCCGGCTGCAGCCGGCGGAGCCGCTGCTCTACGCCCGCCGGCGCATGGACTGGCTGCTGCATCCGAGCGAGCGCTGATCGAGCCGACCCGCCGCGGCGCCGAGCCGTCGCGGCGCGAACGTTAACGCGAGCTTAACCTTTGATTCGTTCTCAGTACATCAGCCGTTGCTCTAATCGGCTGCGTGGGAGACACGGCGGCGGGCACGTCGCCTTAGTAGGGAGGCACGTATGTATCAGTTCAGTCGGGCGATCTACAGGGAGTTGGCCTCCGAGGTCACCCCTCAGCCCACCGGTGGGCGCGCAGCAGCACAGGCGCGCCTGCTCAGCGAGTGCGAGGGCGCGATGGAGCGCCTCGCGATGGATCGACACTACTTCGCGCATCCGGTCAAGACGCTCTTCACGGATGTCCGGAGCCTGTTCCCGATCTCCGGCCAGATGCGCGTCTACCGGGTGATCGAGCACCACATGACCGCGGCGGTCGGATACGTCGACAGTCAGGCACGCGACGGCGTCACGTTCGACGGCAGTCCGCTGTGCTGCCATGCGACGACGCGCAAGGGGACGTCGTGCCAGCGGGTGCCGCTGCCCGGCACGAAGTACTGCCCCTCGCACAAGCACCTCGACGAGGCGCAGAGCGACGAGCTCGCCGCCTCGGCCGCCTAGCGACTCGGACTCAGCTCGCACCACGCCCCGGGATCCCTCCCCGGGGCGTCGGTCGTGGGCGCGCGAGCCCGCATCCCGGCACCCACCGGCCAGACGACACCGGGGGGCGGGGGGGGGGGGGGGGGGGGCCCCCCCCCCCCCCCATACCATCCCCGACGTGATCGTCGGGGTCGACGTCGGAGGCACGTTCACCGATGCGGTGGCCGTCGCGGGCGACGCGATCCGCACCGGCAAGGCTCCGACCACGCCGGAGGACCAGTCGCTCGGCGTCGTCGCCGCGGTCGAGCAGGCGCTCGACGGTGCCGCCTTCTCGACGGTCGAGCGGCTCGTCCACGGCATGACCGTCGGCACCAACGCGCTGCTCGAGGGCCGGACCGCGCGGACGGCGCTGATCGCGACCGAGGGCTTCACCGACGTCGAGGAGCTCGGCCGCCAGGCGCGGCCCGAGCTCTACCGCCTCTGCGCCGCCGGCCCGCCGCCGCTCGTACCGGCCGGCCTGCGCGTGGCGGCGCCGGAGCGCTGCGGGCCCGACGGCATCCTGCGCGCCCTCGACGCGGACGAGCTGCGCCGCCGGCTCGAGGCGCTCGGCGAGGACGTCGAGGCCGTCGCGATCTGCCTGCTGTGGGGCTTCCGCCACCCGGCGCACGAGCGAGCGGCCGCCGCTGTCGCCAAGCAGGCGCTCGGCGACGTGCACGTCTCGACGTCCCATGAGACGGCCGGCGTCTTCCGCGAGTACGAGCGTTGCGTGACGACGGTCGTCGACGCGGCCGTGTCGCCGCTGCTGCGCCACTACCTGGAGCGGCTGACCGAGCGCACGCGCGCGGCCGCACTGCCGGATCCGGAGATCATGCTCTCGAGCGGCGGCGTCGTCGACGCCGGGACGGCCGCGCGCCACGGCGCCTGGACGGTCCTGTCGGGACCCGCCGGCGGTGCCGTCGCGGCGGCGGGCGCGGCGCGCGAGGCGGGGACCGAGCGTGCGGTCGCGCTCGACATGGGAGGCACCTCCTGCGACGTGTCGCTCGTCCTCGACGGGCGCGTCGCGATCACCGGCGGCCGTGAGGTGGCGGGCCGCTCGCTGGCGCTGCCGATGGCCGACGTGCACACCGTCGGCGCGGGCGGCGGCAGCATCGCCTGGCGCGACGCCGGCGGGGCGCTGCGCGTCGGTCCCCGCTCGGCGGGGGCTCGTCCGGGGCCCGCGGCCTACGGCGCGGGCGGCACCGAGGCGACGGTCACCGACGCGAGCCTGCTGCTCGGCCACCTCGACCCCGCGTCGCCGCTCGCCGGCGGCGTCGAGCTCGAGCGCGCGGCGGCCGAGGCGGCGGTCGGCCGGATCGCCGGCGAGCTCGGCATCGCCGCCGACGACGCGGCCGCCGGCATTCTCCGGGTCGCGGCGACGGAGATGGCCCAGGCGGTGCGCGTCGTGACCGTCGAGCGGGGGATCGACCCACGCGAGCTGCCGCTGGTGGCGTTCGGGGGCGCGGGGCCGCTGCACGCGACGGCGATCGCCGCCGAGCTGGACATCCGGCGCGTGATCGCGCCGACCGCGTCGGGCGTCCTGTCGGCGCTCGGGCTGGCGACGTCCGAGCGCCGCCGCGACCTCGTCGAGTCGGTGCTGCTCTCGGGCCCGAAGCTCACGCGCGCTGCCGTCGCGGCGGTGGTCGAGCGGCTCGGCGCACGCGGGCGCGACGACCTCGGGGCGCCGACCGCGGAGCTGCGCGCGACCTACGACCTGCGCTACGCCGGCCAGGCGTTCGAGCTGCCGATCGAGGCGGGGCCCGAGCCCCACCCGGGCGAGCTCCGCACCGCGTTCGACCATGCCCACGAGCAGCGCTACGGCTACGCGGACCCGGAGGCCGAGCTGGAGCTGGTGACGATCCGCGTCGCCGCCGCCCTGCCCGGCACGGCCGCCCCGGCCGCCGCCGTCGGCGAGGCGCAGCGCAGGGGCCGCCGCCGCGCCCGCTTCGGCGACGCCTGGCACGACGCGCTCGTCCTCGGCCCCGGCAGCGGCCCCGTGCAGGGACCGGCAATCGTCGAGATGAGCGGCTCGACGCTGGTCGTCCCGCCCGGCTGGACCGGCAGCGCGGATGCCGGCGGGATCGTCCTGGAGCGCCCATGACCGTCGATCCCGCCGCCGACCGGCCAGGCGACAGCGGGGGGCCCGGGGGGCGCGAGCCCCCCGACCCCATCCATCTGGCGGTGATGGTGGGGGCGCTGCGGTCGGCGTGCGACGAGATGGGCGTCGTGCTCGTACGCTCGGCCCACTCGGCGAACATCAAGGAGCGCCGCGACGCGTCGACGGCGCTCTTCGATCCGGCGGGGCGGATGGCGATGCAGGCGGAGCACATTCCCGTGCACCTCGGCGCGATGCCAAGCGCCGTCGCCGCGATCCTCGACCGGGAGCACGCGCGCGGCGACGCCTGGATCCTCAACGACCCCTACGCCGGCGGCACGCACCTGCCCGACGTCACCGTGATCTCGCCCGTCGTCACCGACGACCGGCTGCTCGGGTTCGCCGCCAGCCGCGCACACCACGCGGACGTCGGCGCGCCGGAGCCCGGCAGCATGCCGGCCCACTCGCGCACGCTCGCCGACGAGGGCGTGGTGATCCCGCCGACGCGGCTCGCGCGCGGCGGCGAGCTCGACCGGGCGCTGCTCGACGACCTCACCGGGCGGATGCGCAACCCGCGCGAGCGCGAGGCGGACCTGCGCGCACAGCTGGCGGCCAACCGCGCCGGCGCCGCGAGGCTCGAGGAGATCGCCGGGCGCATGGGCGCCGACGCCCTCGAGGCGGGGATCTCCGCGACGCTCGACTACGCCGAGCGGCGCACGCGCGCGCGGCTCGCCGCGCTCGACGACGGCGTGCGCCATGCGACCGACGTGCTCGAGGCCGACGACGGCGACCTCGAGCTGCGCCTGCGCGCCGAGCTGCGCGGCGACGAGCTCGAGCTCGACTTCAGCGGCAGCGCCGCGCAGCACGACGGCAACCTCAACTGCCCGCTCGCGGTGACGCTGTCCGCCTGCTACTTCGCCCTCCGCGTGATCGCGGACCCCGACGTCCCGCCGTGCGCGGGCGCCTACCGGCCGCTGCGCGTCGTCGTACCGGAGGGCTGCGTGCTCAACGCGCGCCCGCCGGCCGCGGTCGCCGCCGGCAACGTCGAGACCTCCTCGCGCGTCGCCGACCTGGTGCTCGCCGCGTTCGGCCACGCGCTCGGCCAGGGGACGATGAACAACCTCACGCTCGGCAACGACCGCTTCACCTACTACGAGACGCTCGGCGGCGGTCAGGGCGCGTGCGCCGACGCGGACGGCCCGAGCGGCGTCCACGTCGCGATGAGCAACACGCTCAACACGCCGATCGAGGCGCTCGAGCTCGAGTTCCCGCTGCGCGCGGTCGAGTACTCGCTGCGGCGGGGCTCTGGCGGCGCCGGCGCCCGACGCGGCGGCGACGGCGTGGTGCGCGAGCTCGAGGCCCTGGCGCAAATGCGCTTCTCGTTGATCGCCGAGCGCCGTCGCCATCGCCCGCCGGGAGCCGGCGGCGGCGAGCCCGGCGCAGCCGGACGCAGCCTGCTCGACGGCGACGATCTGGCCCCCAAGGCGTCGGGCACGCTGCACCCCGGCGACCGCCTTCGAATCGAGACGCCCGGAGGCGGCGGATACGGCGATGTTCCCGATCTGTGACGTCCGTCACGTAATTGGCCTTGATTTCAGCTGCCGACTGCGCAACAATCCTTGTCCCGTGCCGCGCCAGCACTGAGTCAACGTCCTGCGCACGGAACCCGGAGGTATCCCCTTTTCATGCCAGTCGCTTTGAAGGAATGGGCAGTAACCGTGCGCGCCCTCGCGGAGGGTGAGCAGCTGCTCACGCTGCGCAAGGGCGGGATTCGCGAGGAGCACAAGCACTTCGAGATCGAGCACGACCAGTTCTTCCTCTACCCCACGTTCGACCACCAGCGCAACGACCTCGTGCGCGACTCGCACATGCCCGAGCTCGGTCGCGCGCTCGAGGAGGGCGTCTGGCCCGACGACGAGCCGCCGGCGCGCGCGCTGATCCAGGACGGCGGCATCCCGCAGCCTGAGCGCGTCCGCATCCGCGCCTGGGCCGAGGTCGCCGCGAGCTACCTGGTCACCGACCCGCGCGCCGTCGACGCCCTGTCGCCGTACTACGTCTGGACGCCGGACTACGCCGAGAAGCGGCTCGAGTGGAAGCGCCACCACCCGCTCCACGTGATCCTGCTCCGCACGTACCGCATCCCGCGGCCGGTGACGGTCAAGGTCCGCCCCGAGTACCACGGCTGCCGCTCGTGGATCGAGCTGCACCGCGACCTCCCGTTCGAGGGCACGCCCGTCCTCTCGGACGAGGAGTTCGAGCGCGCCGCGGCGGAGATCGAGGCGATCGCCTCGGACACCGTCCCAGCGCTGGCCTGAGCCGCGATAGGCGTCGCCTGGCGGTGTCATCGGCAGCCTCGCGTATTCCCCCGTACGCGTCGGCCACCTCTTCCTTGCCAGGCTCGCCTCTCGCGGCTCAGGTGGCGGCCACGGGCTCGGTGGCGTCCAGAACGTCGAGCAGAGCGGCGACGACGCGGCCGTCGAACTGGCTGCCGGCGCCGGCGGTGAGCTGCGCGCGTGCCTCTACGTCGGTCATCGGCTCGCTGTAGGGCCTGCGAGCGGTCATCGCGTCGTATGCGTCGCAGACGTGGACGATGCGCGCGCCGAGCGGTATCTCGTCACCGCGCAGCCCGTCCGGATAGCCGCCGCCGTCCCAGCGCTCGTGGGCATGCCGCACCAGAGGCCTGACAGCGGCGAGGAAGTCGACGGACGACAGGATCCGCTCCCCGACGATCGTGTGACGCTCGACCTCCAGACGCTCATCGCCGGTGAGCGGACCGGGCTTCTGCAGGACCGCGTCGGGGACGGCCACCTTGCCGATGCCGTGGAAGATCGCCGCCAGGCGCAGCGTCCGCAGCTGGCCGCCCGCGACTCCCAGCTGCCGGCCGACGGCGGTCGCCAGCTCCACGACCGGCCGTGAGCCGCGACCGCTGCGATCGCCGGCCTCGAGCGCGTCCGCCAGCGCCTCGGCGGTGCCGAGGTAGGCGCTGTCGAGCTGCTCGTAGAGCGTCGCCGAGCGCAGCGCCGAGCCGACCTGCGCCGCGACGGTCTGCACCAGCCGCGCGTCGTCGTCGTCGAACGCGTGCGGACGCGCCTCCTCGACGTCGAGGACGCCCCACAGCTCGTCGCCGACGAGCAGCGGCACCACCAACTCGGAGCGGACGTCCTCGGCCCCCGGCTGGGCGGCGTAGTCGGGCTCCTCGCGCACGTCGCCGACGATCACCGGCCTGCGCTCGCGCAGGCAACGGCCGATCACCCCGGCGACGCGCGGCTGCGCGGGGGTGGCGCCGCCGGCCCGCGGCAGCATCTCGCCCCGGCGCGCGACCGCCTCGACGTAGCCGTCCCCGCGCACCCGCACGATCGCGCAGAGGAAGTAGCCGAACGCTCGATGCAGCTCCTCGACGGCCGCGTCGAGGATCTCCTGCGGGTCGGTCATCGCCGAGAGCCGCGTGCCGAGCGCGTTCGCGAGCGCCAGCTGTCGTGTCCGCAGGCGCAGCCGCTCGGTCTGCTCGCGGCCCTGGTCGGGCCACACCGCCTCACCGGCCGAGGGCGACGCGGCGGCGGGCTCGGCGGGCCTGCGCGCCGGGCGCGGCCGATCTCCGGCCGGGAGGTCGGAGAAGGCGACGACGGACCCTCGTCCGGTGCGCTGCTTCCCGCGCAGCAGCGCACGGTCGGCGTCGTCGATCAGCGCGGTCGGCGTCTGGCCCGGCTCCCACTCGGCGACGCCGGCACTCGCGCCGCAGCCCGCGCCGACGGAGTCGTCGCCCTCGAACGCGCGCGATATGCCCGCGAGCGAGCGGCACGCCAGCTCGACGGCGGCCGGCTCGTCGGCCTCGACCGTGACGATCGCGAACTCGTCCCCGCCGTAGCGAGCGACGAGGTCGTAGGGCCGCACGGTCGTGCGCAGCGCCGCGCCCACGCGGCGCAGCACCTCGTCGCCGGCGAGGTGCCCGTGCTCCTCGTTGACCCGCTTGAAGTCGTCGAGGTCGACCAGCACGAGCGACAGGCGGTGACCCGTCCGCTCGCAGCGCTCGATCTCGCGCCGCAGCATGTGCTGCATCGCCGTGTGGTTGAGGCAGCCGGTGAGGCCGTCGGTGCGCGCGGCGTGGGCCAGGCCGGCGTGGACGCTCGCGTTGCGGCAGGCCGCCGCCGCGAGCTCGCCGAACGCCTCCAGCAGCTTCATCTCCTCGCGCGTCAGCTCGTGGCGGCGGTGGAAGCCGACCGCGAGCACGCCGCGGAGGCCGCCGTCCCAGTGCATCGGCACCGCGACGCAGCTGCGCACCTCGCCGAAGAACGCCGCGTCCGGCTTGGACTCGAGCTCCTGGTAGTCGTTGGTGATCAGCGGCCGCCCCAGCTCGACCACACGACCCGACAGGCCGACGCCGGGGGCGACCCGGTAGCCGATCGCCTCCGGGGGGATGCCGTGCACCGCCTCCACCGTCAGGCCGGTCGTGTCGCCCCGGTAGATCACCGCGTTGTCCCCGTCGAGGATGCTCGCCGCCTCGGTGCAGATCCGGGCGAGCACGCGGTTGAGGTCGAGGCTCTCGTTGAGGGTCTTGGCGGCGCGCGCGAGCGCCGCCTGCTGGGCGACCCGCTCGGCGTGCTCGTGGGTGAGGCGCATCTGCGCCAGGCTGGCCGCCGCCGCGGCGGCGAACGACCCGGCGACGCCAATCTCGACCTCGCCGAAGTCGCGCCCGTCCGCGTCGAGCAGCAGCAGGACGTGGCGGACCTCGCTGCTGCCGCGCATCGGCAGCACCAGCAGCGTCCGGGCGGCGCCGTCCGCGCCGAGCGCGCGGTCGACGTTCTCGGCGTCGGCGCGCTTGGTCAGCAGCGCCGGCAGGTCGTGCTCGAGCAGCAGCTCCACGGGCGGCAGGTCGCGGACCGAGAGCGGACGGCGCGCGACGCCGACCGCCGGGCTCGACGCCACGACCTCGACGTGCTCGCCGTCCTCGCCGACCTCGAGCAGCACGCAGCGCATGACGTCGAAGAAGTCGCGCGCCTCGCCGACGAGGCGGCGGCGAACCACGTCCGGCCCCTGCAGGTCGGCGGCGGCGCTCAGCAGGCGGGTCACCGCCCGCATGGCGTCCGTGGCGGAGCCGACTCGAGCGTCGCCGTCGCCTACAGGGACCGGTTGCGGTGCAGGGCGAGGGATGCCCACGTGCCATGGATCGGCCGCGACGGCCTCAGGCTTTAGCCCCGGGCGCACCCGGCAGAGCCGGGCGCTTCCGCGTGAGAACCCCGGGCGCACCCGGCCTGGACCAGATCGGTGGCCAGGTCGGCGAGGCGGTGCTGGAGCGTGATCTCGTTCGTGTCCTCGCCGCCGAGCGTGTCGATCGGGCGCAGCGTCAGGTCGTCGGCGTCGCGCGGGACGAAGATCAGCTGAGGACCCACTCGTCGCCGTCGCGGCGGGCGCGGCACTTGAGCGCGGCGACGTCCGAGCCGGCGTCGGCCTCGGACATCGCGATCGCGAGCGCGCCGCCGCGCGCGACGCGGCCGAGCAGGTCGCGCTTCTGCTCGTCGCTGCCGAAGCGGTTCAGCGCGCCGACGCAGATCAGCGTCACGCCGTAGGCGCCGATCGGCGCCTGGCCGCGAGCCGTCTCCTCTAGGAGCAGCGCCGCGTCGAGGAACGAGCCGCCGGAGCCGCCGTGCTCCTCGGCGATCGTCAGCCCGTACCAGCCGAGCTCGGCCATGCGCGCGGCGAGCTCATGGCTGTGCGGGTCGCGGCCGCCGGCGCCCCGCTCAGGCCTCCGCGGCGTCGCGAGGCTTGAAGCGGCTCAGCTCACGGCGTGCGATCGACTGCTTGTGCACCTCGTCGGGACCGTCGGCGATCCGCAGCCAGCGCCCCTGACGCCACATCAGCGCGAGCGGGATGTCGTCGGTCATGCCGAGCGCGCCGTGGACCTGCATCGCGCGGTCGCAGACGGCCTGGTGCATCTGCGCGGCGACGACCTTGATCATCGAGATCTCCTGGCGCGCCGCGCGCTTGCCCTCGGTGTCCATCTTCCACGCGGCGTGGAGGACCATCAGCCGGGCGGCGTCGATCTCCATCCGCGACGTCGCGACGAACTCCTGGACGAACTGCTTCTCGGCGAGCGGGCCGCCGAACGCCTCGCGCTCGTTCGCGCGCTCGCACATCAGCTCGAACGCGCGCTCGGCCGATCCGATCGCCCGCATGCAGTGGTGGATGCGCCCGGGGCCGAGCCGCGCCTGCGCGATCGCGAACCCGTCGCCGCGCGCGCCGAGCAGGTTCTCCTCCGGCACGCGGACGCCCTCGTAGGAGACCTCCCAGTGCCCGGGCCCGGCGCTGTGGCCCATCACCGGCAGCGGGCGCACGCCGGTGAAGCCGGGCGTGTCGACCGGCACGAGGATCATGCTCGCGCGGCGGTGCGGAGCGGCGCCGGGGTCGGTCACGACCATCGCGATCGCCACGCTCGCGCCGTTGTAGCCGGACGTGAACCACTTGCGCCCGTCGATGACCCAATCGCCGCCGTCGAGCTCGGCCCGCGCGGCGAGGCCAGTCGGATCCGAGCCGGCGGTCTCCGGCTCGGTCATCGAGAAGCAGCTGCGCGCGTGGTCGTCGAGCAGCGGAGCCAGCCAGCGCCGCTGCTGCTCCGGCGTCCCGTACTCGGCGAGGATCTCCATGTTGCCGGTGTCGGGCGCGGCGCAATTGAAGGCCATCGGCGCGACCGGCGAGCGGCCCATCTCCTCGCAGAGCAGGCCGTACTCCCAGTTCGTCAGGCCGGGTCCGTGGCGCTCGTCGGGCAGGAACAGGTTCCACAGGCCCTCGGCCCGCGCACGCTCGCGCAGCTCGACGAGGATCGCCGGATAGGCGACGCCGGCGCCGACCTCGTCGTCGAGGGCGCGCATCGCCTCGTCCTCGACGGGCGCCACGTGCTCGGCCATGAAGGCTCTGACGCGGTCGCCGAGCTGCGCGACCCGGTCGGACGGCGAGAAGTCCATCGGCGGGGACCCTAGCGCGAGCGTGTCAAGCGCTCGCCTGCAGCGCGAGCCACGCGACGACGGTCACCAGCGCCCCGGCACCGAGGATCGCCGCGGTCACCAGCAGCGTCCGCCCGAGCTGCGGCTCGCCGCCCCCCTCCTGCGGGGCCATGTCGGCCTCGTGCAGCACCTCGCGCGCCACCTCGACGCCCGACTCGGGCACGAGCACGTCGCGGGGGCCGGCGGCGAGGAAGTCCGGCACGTCGAAGCCGGCGGTTCGCCGCAGGATGCTCGGTACGCCCTCCTCGAGCAGCATGTTCTGGATCAGCTCCGCCTCGGCCTGGTTGCGACCGCCCGCCACGCGGACGAGCCGACCCTCCGTGAAGCTGGGATCGACCTTGCGGGCGCGGGCATGCGCCTCGCTGCGCGGCGGCTCCTCCCCGCCACCGTCGACCGGCGGTGGGAAGGAGCCGCGACGATGCCATCCGTGCGCACCCGGCCGAGCCGGGCGCTTACGGCCCGCCACGAACCTCGATCTCCTCCTCCGCGACGCTGCCATCGGCGATCCGCCAGGCGCGGACGTGCGGCTCGTCGGCCAGCGAGACGATCAGGTACGTCCAGTGCGCATATGTCGCGAGGTTGATGTCCGTCTGCGACGGCTCGGCCGCGCTGCGAGGGTGGGAGTGGTAGATCGCGACCTCGTAGCCGTCGTCGTCGAGCTCGTTCGCCGCCAGCAGGCTCTTCGAGTCGAGCTCGTAGCCGTAGGGCGAGCGCCGCGGGTTCTCGGCGCGAAACGTCTGCTCGAGCGTCCCGTCACACCCGCGCGCATAGCCACAGCACTCGTTCGGCGCCTCCTCGCGCGCATGCGCGATCAGCTCCTCCCACTGAGCCCGGGTCATCTTCATCGGATCAAGCCTACGACCATGGAGCCTCGGTGGCGGTACGTGGACTCTGGGTGTGGCAGGCGAGTGCGCGTGAGAGCAGCAGCTCACCGGTCTTCCCCGCTTTGGTAGATCACGGTGATGCCCCTGGCCGAGACCCCCCGGTTCCGCAAGGCGTTCTCGTGATCACCGCCCGCTGGCGATAGAACTCGTGCGTCCCGTGGGTGGCCTCGCCGAGCAGGACGACACGGGCGCTGCCGATCCGGTCGAGCAACTCGTCGTGGTCGCCGGGCGCGCCGGTCAACTGCCTGGCCTCGTGCTGGATCGCCGGCAACAGAGCTGCGGGCGGCGGGTGCGGAAAGGCGCGAATCGTCATGCCGTGCTGCGCTCCTCGACCTCGGTCGGCTCGGCCATGTCGAAGGACCCGGAGGCGAGACTGCGCTCGAACCAGTCCGCGGCCAGCCGCGCGACCTGCTCCAGGGCCCCCGGCTCCTCGAAGAGGTGGCCGGCGCCCGGCACGACCGCGAGATCGTGCGGCCCGGCGAGCAGCGCGGCCGCCTCGTCGTTGAGCTCGAGGACGTTCCAGTCCTCCCCGCCGACGATCAGCAGCGTCGGCGTGGCGACCTGCGTCAGCGCACGGCCGGCGAGATCGGGGCGCCCGCCCCTCGCGACGACCGCGCCGACGACCTCCCCGAGCGCCGCGGCAACGCGCAGGGCGGCCGCGGCGCCCGTGGACGCGCCGAAGTAGCCGATCGCCGGCTTGGCGAGCCCGGGGTGGCGCCGCACCCACGTCGTGGCGTCCGCGAGGCGGCGCGTCAGCAGGTCGATGTCGAAGACGTTGCTCCGGTCACGCGCCTCGGCGGCCGTCAGCAAATCGAGCAGCAGGGTCGCGAAGCCGCGCCGCTCCAGGTACCGCGCCACGGCGACGTTGCGCGGGCTGCGGCGGCTCGATCCGCTGCCGTGGACGAAGACGACGATCCCCTTCGGCTCGGGCGGCGAGCGGAAGGCGGCTTCGAGCAACGCGCCGTCGCTCGTGCGGATCAGCGTCTCGCCACCGCGGTGGGCAGCAGGCGCCTCCTCGCGCGATGCCGGCTCGCCGGACCGTCCGGCTCCGGCGCCGATGTCGTTGGCGCGCAGCAGCGCGATCACCTCGCGATCGGACGTCTGCGAGAAGTCCTCGTACCAGGCGCCGACGCCGCTGAAGCGCACCGGCGACTCGAGGCAGACGATGTCGTCGAACTGGTCGCGCAGCCGTTGGAAGGCCCCGGCGGGACACACCGGCACGGCGACGACGACGCGGGCCGCACCACGCTCGCGCAGCACCCGTGCCACCGCCACGGCCGTGACGCCGGTGGCGAGGCCGTCGTCGACGAGGACGACGGTGCGGCCGCTGACGTCGGCCGCCGGCATGCCGCCGCGGTAGAGGCGTCGCCGGCGCTCGAGCTCGGCGGCCTCGCGACGGACGATCGCGTCCATCTGCTCCGGCGCGACCGCGAACGCGTCGACCGCATCCCGATCGACGATCACCGTCCCGTCCTCGCCCAGCGCGCCGATGCCCAGCTCCGGCTGATCGGGCGCGCCGAGCTCGCGCACGAGGCCGATGTCGAGCGGCGCGCCGAGCGCCCGGGCGACCTCGTAGGCGACCGGGACGCCGCCGCGCGGCAGGCCGACCACGACCGGATCCTCGATCTCCATGCCCTGCAGCCGCCCGGCGAGGATCCGGCCGGCGTCGCGCCGATCGTGGAACAGGAAGCCGCGGGTCGCGCCGGTCACCGGGCCACGCTCGTCATGCCCGAAGCAGCTCGCGGATGTCGCCGGGCAGGGCGGCGAGCACGTCCTCGACCTCCCCCTCGGAGACGTGCCGGCGGATGACCTTCATCACGGCCGTCACGACATACGGGTCCCGATCTCGTCGCCCACCTCGGCGATCCAGGCGCGCGTCTTCTCGACGGTGCGCTCGATGACCTCTGGCTCGGCGGTTCTCATCCCTGCCCCCTCGGCTCTCGGCGCCCCTGCTCGGTCTCTGTCATGGCGGTTTCCTCTCGTGAGGTCGTCGAGCCGATGATCCGCCGCGCACGCCGCCCGGCCATCGGTATGGGCCACCCCTACGCTTGCGGACAAGTACGGACCAGCGCCAGCACAACGCCCCGATGCTCGACGAGGCTGCCGAATCTACGTTCCCCCCATGGCCACTCACGCGACACATCCGAGTGATCCGTCCTCCCTAGGCGACGGTGCGGTGCTCGAGCGCCTGGTCCGCATGCGGACCGCGTGCCAAGCGCTGGCCGGCGACCTCGCCGCCGCGCGCCGGCGACTGCGCGCGGTCGAGGCCGAGCTCGCCAGGGTCAAGCAGCGCCCGCCCCACCGCTGAGGCTCGACTCGCTCGCCTACGCCGGTCGAGCTGCTGCAGGGCGTCACCTGAGCAGCGCGAGCACCTCGCTCGCCATCTGCAGCTCCTCGCGCGCCTCGACGACGAGCACGGCGGAGCGCGCGCCGGCGGGTGAGACGACGGCGTCGCGCGCGCGCCGCTCCACGCCCGGCTCGGCGTCGCCTTCGGCACCGCCGTGCGCGGCGGCGTTGGCGGCGAGATCGACGGAGAGGCCGAGGAACCCAAGGCCCGCGACGGCGTCGGCGCGGATCCGCGGCGAGGCCTCGCCGACGCCGCCGGTGAAGGCGAGCGCGTCGACGCCGCCGAGCGCGGCGGCCATAGCGGCGATGCCAGCCCGCAGGCGGTGGAGGTAGACGTCGAGGGCGAGGCGGCAGTGCTCGTCGCCCGCATCGGCGCCCTCGATCACCGCCCGCATGTCGGCGCTCCGGCGAGAGAGGCCGAGCAGGCCGCCCTCGCGCTCGAGCCCCTGCTCGACAGCGGTGGCCGACAGGCCGCCGCGGCGCTGGAGCCACAGCACGAGGCCGGGATCGACCGAGCCGGAGCGGGTCGCCATCGCCAGTCCCTCGAGCGGCGTGAAGCCCATCGTCGTGTCGACCGAGCGCCCGTCCGCGATCGCGGCCAGCGACGCCCCGGCGCCGAGGTGGCAGCTGACGATCCGCAGGGAGCTCGGGGAGGACGCGAGCAGCTCGGGCACGCGCCGCGCGACCCAGGCGTGGGAGAGGCCGTGGAAGCCGAAGCGGCGCAGCGGCCAGCGCTCGCGCCAGGCGGCGGGCAGCGCGTAGGTCGCGGCGGCGGCCGGCAGCGTCGAGTGGAAGGCGGTGTCGAGGCAGGCGACCGCCGGCAGGTCGGGACGCAGCCGCGCAAGCGCGTCGAGGGCGGCGAGCGCCGGCGGCACGTGCAGCGGCGCGAGCTCGGCGGCGCCGTCCAGCGCCGCGCGCACGTCCGGGTCCACGCGGGCCGCCGCGCGCAGCCGCTCGCCCCCGTGCACCACGCGGTGGCCGGCCGCATCGGGCGCGGGCACGCGTGCGAGGAAGTCCTCGAGCGCGGCGGGCAGCTCGTGCGGTCCGAGCGCCGGCAGCCGCTCCGACGCGACGGCCTCGTCGTCGCCCTCGACCACGTCGAGCTTGAGGCTCGACGAGCCGGCGTTGACCGTCAGTACGGCCAGGTCCACTCGCGCACCTCGGGGATGTCCTCGCCGTGCTCGCGGGTGTGGAGGTGGGCCTCGAAGCGGCGGTCGGTCATCTCCTGGCGCACGAGCGCCGCTCGCGAACCGAGGCCGGGGACGCGGTCGAGCGCGTCCATCGCGAGGTGGTAGCGGTCCATGTCGTTGAGCATCACCATGTCGAACGGCGTGGTGGTCGTGCCCTCCTCCTTGTAGCCGCGCACGTGGAGGTTGGGGTGCCCGTGGCGGCGGTAGGTGAGGCGGTGGATCAGCCACGGGTAGCCGTGGTAGGCGAAGATCGCCGGGCGGTCGGTGGTGAAGAGCGCGTCGAACTCGGCATCGGGCAGGCCGTGCGGGTGCTCGGTCGCCGACTGCAGGCGCATCAGGTCGACGACGTTGACCACGCGCACCTTCAGGTCGGGCAGGTGCTCGCGCAGCAGCGCCGCCGCGGCGACCGTCTCGAGCGTCGGGATGTCGCCGGCGCAGCCGAGCACGACGTCGGGCTCCTCGCCGCCGTCGGTCGACGCCCACTCCCAGGCGCCGATCCCGCGCGCGCAGTGGCGGACGGCCGCGTCCATCGGCAGGTAGTCGAGCGCGGGCTGCTTGCCGGCGACGATCACGTTGACGTAGTGACGGCTGCGCAGGCAGTGGTCGGCGACCGACAGCAGGCAGTTCGCGTCCGGCGGCAGGTAGACGCGGATGATCTCCGCCTTCTTGTTGACGACGTGATCGACGAAGCCGGGATCCTGGTGCGAGAAGCCGTTGTGGTCCTGGCGCCAGACGTGCGAGGTGAGCAGGTAGTTGAGCGAGGCGATCGGGCGCCGCCACGGGATCTGGCGCGTGACCTTCAGCCACTTCGCGTGCTGGTTGAACATCGAGTCGACGATGTGGATGAACGCCTCGTAGCAGTTGAAGAGGCCGTGGCGGCCGGTTAGCAGGTAGCCCTCGAGCAGCCCCTGGCACATGTGCTCGGAGAGCACCTCGACGACGCGCCCCTCGCGCGCGACGTGCTCGTCGCCGTCCGCGATCTCGGCGAGCCACTGGCGGTCGGTCGCCTCGAACAGCGCCCCGAGGCGGTTCGACGCCGTCTCGTCCGGACCGAAGACGCGGAAGGTCGAGCGGTCGGCGTCGAGGCGCACGACGTCGCGCAGCCAGCCGCCGAGCACCCGCGTCGCCTCGCTGAAGCCGGCCGCCGGCGCGGGGACGTCGACGGCGTAGTCGCGGAAGTCGGGCAGGCGAAGGTCGCGCAGGACCAGGCCGCCGTTGGCGTGCGGGTTCGATCCCATTCGCCGCTCGCCCTCGGGAGCGACGCCGGTCAGTTCGGCGACCGGGGCGCCGCGATCGTCGAAGAGCTCCTCCGGTCGGTAGCTGCGCATCCACTGCTCGAGCGCGCTCAGGTGCTCGGGATGGTCGCGCAGCTTGGAGAGCGGTACCTGGTGCGAGCGGAACGAGCCCTGGGCGGGCTTGCCGTCGACCTCGCGCGGGCCCGTCCACCCCTTCGGCGTGACGAGCACGATCATCGGCCAGCGCGGCCGGCTCACGTCGCCGTCCTCGCGCGCGGCGTGCTGGATCGCGCGGATCTCGGCGACGACGCCGTCGAGCGTCGCGGCCATCTGCTCGTGCATCGCCGCGGGATCGGACCCCTCGACGAAGCGAGGTTGGTGGCCGTAGCCCTCCAGCAGCGCGCGCAGCTCCTCGCGCGGGATGCGCGCGAGCAGCGTCGGATTGGCGATCTTGTAGCCGTTGAGGTGCAGGATCGGCAGCACGGCGCCGTCGCGGACCGGGTTGAGCAGCTTGTTCGAGTGCCAGCTCGCCGCGAGCGGCCCGGTCTCGGCCTCGCCGTCGCCGACCACGCAGCAGGCGAGCAGGTCGGGGTTGTCGAAGGCGGCACCGTAGGCGTGCAGCAGCGAGTAGCCCAGCTCGCCGCCCTCGTTGATCGACCCCGGTGTCTCGGGCGCCACGTGGCTCGGGATGCCGCCCGGGAAGGAGAACTGCCGGAACAGCTGCCGCAGGCCGTCCTCGTCGTGGGCGATGCTCGGGTAGGCCTCGCTGTAGCTGCCCTCGAGGTAGCTCGCCGCAACGAGCCCGGGACCGCCGTGGCCGGGCCCGGTGACGTATAGCGCGTTCAGGTCGTGCGCGCGGATCGCGCGGTTCATGTGCGCGTAGACGAACGTGAGGCCGGGCGTCGTGCCCCAGTGCCCGAGCAGCCGCGGCTTGACGTGCTCGAGCGTCAGCCGCTCGCGCAGCAGCGGGTTGTCGAGCAGGTAGATCTGCCCGACCGACAGGTAGTTGGCCGCACGCCACCAGGCGTCGATCGCGCGCAGCTCGTTGCTTGCCAGGCCGCCCATCCCATCACTCTAGGCAGCCTGCGGCCGCAGGTCGAGTCGCCGCAGCAGCTGCGAGTTGAGCGCGACGACGATCGTCGAGGCGCTCATCAGCAGCGCCCCGACGGCGGGTGCGAGCACGAGCCCGACCGGCTCGAGCACGCCCGCGGCCGCCGGCAGCGCCACGACGTTGTAGCCGGCCGCCCAGGCGAGGTTCTGGACCGTCTTGCGGTAGCTGGCGTGCGAGAGGCGCAGCGCCGAGACGACCCCGCGCGGGTCGTTGGAGGCGAGGACGATCCCGGCCGACTCGATCGCCACGTCGGTCCCGGCGCCGATCGCGATGCCGACGTCGGCGCGCGCGAGCGCCGGCGCGTCGTTGACGCCGTCGCCGACCATCGCCACCCGCTCGCCGCGCTCCTGCAGCTCTGTGACCGCCTTGTCCTTGTCCTCCGGCAGCACCTCGGCGAAGACCTCGTCGATGCCGAGGTCCGCCGCGACGGCGTCGGCGACCTGACGCGCGTCGCCGGTGATCATCACCACGCGGATGCCCCGCTCGTGGAGGGCGTCGACGGCCTCGCGCGACTCCGGCCGCACCTCGTCCTCGAGCGCGACGGCGCCGAGCACCTCGCCGTCGCTCAGGACGTGGAGGACCGAGGCGCCGCGCTCCTCCCAGGCACGCGTCCGCTCGCGGACGGCATCCGGGACGTCGGTACCTCGATCGCGCAGCAGCGCGGGGCCGCCGACCGCGACCGCGTTCCCGTCGACGCTCGCTTCCACGCCCCGGCCGGGGATCGCCCGGAAGTCGCTCGCGCGGGGGATCGGCCCGCGCTCGCCGGCCGCGGCGACGATCGCGCTGCCCACCGGGTGCTCGCTGTCGGTCTCGGCGGCCGCCGCCAGCGCGAGCATCGCGTCGCCGTCGCCGTCGCCGCCGGCCGCCGCGACGTCGGTGACGGCGTGGCGGCCGAGCGTCAGCGTCCCGGTCTTGTCGAAGAGGACCGTGTCGACCGTGCGCATCCGCTCGAGCCCGAGGCGCTCCTTGACGAGGATGCCCTGACGGGAGGAGATCGCCGTCGAGAGCGCGACCACGAGCGGCACGGCGAGCCCGAGCGCGTGCGGGCACGCGATCACGAGCACCGTGACGGTGCGGGTGACGCCGAACGCGGGCTCGCCGATCGCCGACCAGACGACGAAGGTGATCGAGCCGGCGGCGACCGCGATGTAGAAGAGCGCCGCCGCGAATCGGTCCGCGAGGACCTGCCCGCGCGAGCGCGACTGCTCGGCCTCCGCGACCAGCCGCTGGATGCCGGCGAGGGCCGTCTGGTCGCCGACCGCCTCGATGCCGACGCGGATCGCCGACCCCGCGACGACGGTCCCGGCCACGACCCGATCGCCCGCCTCCTTCGTCACCGGCTTCGACTCGCCCGTGACCATCGACTCGTCGAGCTCGCCCCTCCCCTCCCGGATGCTCCCGTCCGCCGGAACGCGCGCCCCCGGGCGGACGCGCACGACGTCGCCGGGCTGTAGCGCCGCGATCGGCACCGTCTCGACACCGCCGTCGGTCATCCGCTCGGCCTCGTCGGGCAGCAGCTCCGCGAGCGCGGCGAGCGCCCCGCGCGCCTGCCCGATCGCCTTCATCTCCTGCCAGTGGCCGAGCAGCATGATCGTGATCAGCGTCGCCAGCTCCCACCACAGCTCGATGTCGATCAGGCCGGTCAGCGAGGCCAGGCTCGCGACGAAGGCGACGCCGATCGCCAGCGAGATCAGCAGCATCATCCCCGGCTGGCGCTGGCCCAGCTCGTGCCGCGCGCCGACGAGGAAGACCCGCCCTCCGTAGACGAACACGACGGTCCCGAGGATCGGCGGGACGAGATCGCCCCCCGCCGGGTCGAGCGTGAACCCGAGCCAGTCCTGGACCGGCTCGCTGAGCAGCAGGACGGGGACGGTGAGCGCCAGCGCGACCCAGAAGCGCCGGCGGAACATCTCGGGCGAGTGGCCGGCGTGCTTGTCGTGCGGGCGTGCCGCCTCGTGGCGATGCTCGCTGCTGCTCACCGATTCGGCTCCTCGAGGTCGTGGGCGCCTGCCCCTGCAGGATTGCACGCCGCCCCTGGTACGCTCGCGGTCCCAACCTCGCCGTCTGAGCCGCCCGCCGGGGCGGGAAGCTGGGTGGCTGGAGAGGAGGCCCGGCCGATGCATGACCTCGCCGTCCACGAGGCGGTCGCGGTCATGGACTCCGATCGCGAGCGCGGGCTCGACGAAGCGGAGGCGCAGCGGCGGCTGGAGCGGCTCGGCCCGAACGCGCTACCGGCTGCGCGGCGGCAGGGGCCGCTCGTCCGCCTCGCACTGCAGTTCCATCACCCGCTGATCTACATCCTGCTTGGCGCCTCCGCCGTGACGGTCGCGGTCGGCGAGCCCGTCGACGCGGCCGTGATCCTCGCGGTCGTGCTGCTCAACGCTGCGATCGGCTTCGTCGAGGAGAGCCGCGCCGAGCACGCGCTCGAGGCGCTCGCCTCGATGGTCTCCGCCGAGGCGACCGTGGTGCGCGACGGCGAGCGGCGGCGCATCCCGGCGCGCGAGGTGGTCCCCGGCGACCTGGTGGTGCTGACGACCGGAGACGCGGTCGTCGCAGACCTGCGGCTCGTCGAGGCGGGCGGCCTGCGCATCGACGAGTCGGTCTTGACCGGGGAGTCGCTGCCGGCCTCCAAGGGCGACGCCGTCCTACCCGAGCAGACGCTGGTCGCCGACCGCCGCAACATGGCGTTCGCCGGCACGCTGGTGACCACCGGCGACGGCCGCGGGCTGGCCGTCGCGACGGGGGGCGACACCGAGATCGGGCTGATCCACCGGCTGATGGGCGAGGCCGTGCGCGTCGAGACGCCGCTGACGCGCAAGATCGCCCACTTCAGCCACGTGCTGATGTGGGCGATCCTGGCGCTGGCGGCCGCCACCTACGGCCTCGGCCTGGCCCGCGGCGAGGAGCCGGCGAGCCTGCTCGTCGCCGTGGTGGCGCTGGCCGTCGGCGCGATCCCCGAGGGGCTGCCGGCCGCGGTCACGATCACGCTCGCGATCGGGGTGAGCCGGATGGCGAAGCGGCGGGCGATCGTGCGGCGGCTGCCGGCGGTCGAGACGCTCGGCAGCACGACCGTCATCTGCAGCGACAAGACCGGCACGCTGACCGAGAACCAGATGACCGTCCAGGCGATCCGCGCGGGTGGGCGCGACTTCGCCCTGACCGGGCTCGGCTACCGGATCGAGGGGGAGATCCTGCCGGCCGACGAGGCGACGCGCTCGGCGACGCTGCGCGAGTGCCTGGTCGCGGGCGCGCTGTGCAACGACGCCGAGGTCCGGACGGACGGCGGCCAGGGCGACGGCGCCGCGCCCGCGGGCAGCGACGGCGACCGCGTCCGGGTGATCGGCGATCCGACCGAGGCGGCGCTGGTCGTGGCGGCCCGCAAGGCGGGGCTCGACCTCGACCGCCTCGCCGCCGAGCTGCCGCGCGTGGATGCGATCGCGTTCCAGTCCGAGCGCCGGTTCATGGCGACGCTGCACCGGCGAGGCCGGGCGAGCGGTGGCGACGGCGCGGGCAGCCTCGACGGCGGCGGGCCGGCGGTGGCCTACGTCAAGGGAGCGGTCGAGCAGGTGCTGGGAATGTGCTCGTCGGCCGCCGGCGACGGCGGCCCCGTGCCGCTCGATCGCGACGAGCTGCTCGCGCGCGCGCACGAGCTCGGCCGGCAGGGGCTGCGCGTGCTGGCGCTCGCGCGCGGCACGCGCGCGGCCGGCGACGGCTTCCACGGCGACGACGTCGGCGCCGAGCTGCAGCTGCTCGGCCTGCAGGCGATGATGGATCCGCCGCGCGCCGAGGCGGTCGCCGCCGTGCGGGCGTGCCAAAGCGCCGGGATCGCGGTGAAGATGATCACCGGCGACCATGTCGCCACCGCCCAGGCGATCGCCGCGCAGATCGGCCTCGACGGCGGCGAGGGCCTGGCGGGCGAGGGCGCTCCGCGCGCGCTGACCGGCGCCGAGATCGCGGCCAGATCCGCCGCTGAGCTGGCGCGGGCGGTGCCGCGCACGGCGGTCTTCGCGCGCGTGTCGCCGGAGCAGAAGCTGACGCTGGTGCGCGCGCTCCAGACCGCGGGCGAGATCGTCGCGATGACGGGCGACGGGGTCAACGACGCACCGGCGCTCAAGCGGGCCGACATCGGCGTCGCGATGGGCCGCGACGGCACCGAGGTCGCCCGGGACGCGGCGGACATCGTGCTCACCGACGACAACTTCGCGTCGATCGAGTCCGCCGTCGAGGAGGGCCGCCGGACGTTCGACAACCTGACCAAGTTCATCGTCTGGACGCTGCCGACCAACATGGCCGAGGGGCTGCTCGTGCTGGCGGCGATCGTCGCCGGCGCGACGCTGCCGATCCTGCCGACCCAGATCCTCTGGATCAACATGACCAGCGCGGTCGCGCTCGGGCTGATGCTCGCGTTCGAGCGCCGCGAGCCGGGGATCATGACCCGCCCGCCGCGCGACCCCGGCCGCCCGATCCTGACGCGCGACCTCGTCGGCCGGATCCTGCTCGTCTCCGGCCTGCTGCTCGCGGGCGCGTTCGGGCTGTTCGAGTGGGCCCAGGACCGCGGCATGTCCGATGCGGAGGCGCGCACCGTCGCCGTCAACGTCTTCGTGACCGGCGAGCTGTTCTACCTCTTCAACTGCCGCTCGCTCGATCGCTCGATGCTCCACGTCGGCCTGCTCAGCAACCGCTGGGCGATCGCCGGCGTGCTGTCGATGATCGTGCTCCAGGCGCTGTTCACCTACGCGCAGGCCATGAACGCGCTCTTCGACAGCGCCCCGATCGGCTGGGACGCCTGGCAGCGCATACTGCTCTTCGGCCTCGCCGTCTGGGGGATCGTCGGCGCCGAGAAGTGGGTCAGGCGCCAGCGTCAGGCGGTCGGCAGCCCGCCGAGGAAGGCGGCGCTGGCGAGCAGATAGCCGGAGACGGCGACCACCATGGCGGCGAAGGCGCGGCCCAGCGTGCGCTGGGGCACCAGGCCGCCGATGCGAGCGCCGGCGAGCCCGCCCGCGGCGCAGGCGGCGGCCATCACGGCCGTCAGCTCCGGATCGAGCGTGCGGCCCGCCGAGAGGTGGACGACGACCCCGAGCATCGACGTCGCGACGATGATCGCGAGCGACGTGCCGATCGCGCTGCGGATCGTGAACGCGAGCGCGACCGCGAGCGCCGGGACGATGACGAAGCCGCCGCCGACGCCGAACAGTCCCGTCAGCAGGCCGACGACCAGCCCCGCCGCGATGTCGCGCGCGGGCCGCAGCGAAGGGCACCAGGAGCCGTCGCGGCCCGTCCGGGGATCGCCGGCGGCCGGCGTCGACGCACCCGCCTGGCCGGCGGGCTCGGCGGCGCTCGCCTTGTGCCAGGTCGCCGCTGCGGCGGCGAGCATGACGAAGGCGAAGCCGGCGATCACGGCGCGGCCGCTGATCGCGTTGCCGACCACGGTCCCCGCGACGATGCCGGGCAGCGCGGCGCCGGTGAACAGGGCCGCGTGGCGCCAGCAGACCGTTCCCTGGAGCGCGTGGCCGTAGCCGCCGGCGAGCGCGGCGGCCGTGACGACGACCAGCGACACGGTCGTCGCGGTCTCTACGTCCTCGCCGAGCACGTAGACGAGCACCGGCACGGCGAGCACCGAGCCGCCGCCGCCGAGCGCGCCGACCGCGAGGCCGATGGCGATGCCGAACGGGATCGCCGCCAGCAGGAGCATCGCGCTACCCCGCCGAGGGCTCGACGGGCCAGCCCTCGCGCTGCCAGTGCGGGATGCCGCCGTCGACGACGTGGAGCACATGGTCAGCGCCGTAGCGCTGGAGCAGGCCGGCGGCGACGGCCGAGCGCTGACCCGAGCCGCAGATGACGGCGACCGGCCGCTGCGCGTCGATGCCGTCCGGGATGCCGCGGACGTCGTGGTAGGGCTCGTGGACGGAGCCGGGGATGTGGCCGGCGTCCCACTCGTCGCGCTCGCGCACGTCGAGGACCTGCGGTCCGTCCCGCCCGCCGTCCCAGCGCTCGTGCAACTCGGACACGGTGATGCGGTCGATCCGCGCGACGGGCAGCTTGTCCTCGCGCCAGGAGGTCATGCCGCCGGCGAGGTAGCCGGCGACGTCGCTGAGTCCGACGGCGGCTGCGAGCGCCGTGGCCTCGAGGGCATCCTCGTCGTCGCGGCCGATCAGCACGATCGGCTGCTCGGGATCGGCGAGCCACGCCAGCTTCGAGCCGAAGCCGGCCCGGCGCGACGTTATGCAAACGGCGCCCTCGACGTGGGCCTCGTCGAACTGCAGCTCGGTCCGCACGTCGACGACGAACGCCCCGTCCTCCTGCGCCTGGCGGACCTGCCGCGGGGTCAGCGGGTGCGCATCGACGGCGGCGACGGCGAGCGGCCCGCGGTTGAGTGCGACGATGTTGCGGAAGTTCGGCGGCTGCGGGCCGAGCGCCGCGGTCGTCTCCTTGACGAAGCGGTCCTCGTCCTCGAGGCCGAGCAGCGACTGGTGCGCGCGCTCGTAGCCGATCGTCGACGACACCTTCAGGTCCATCCCCGGACCGCCGCAGAGAGAGCCGCCGAGATGGCCCGGCCACACCTCGCAGGTGTCCGGCAGGCTCAGCAGCTTGTCGTGCAGCGAGCGAAAGATCCCGCGCGCGCCCTCCTCCTTGTCCACCGCCAGGTCCGGGCGCGCGATGTCCCCGACGAACAGGCTGTCCCCGGTCAGCACCGCCCACGGCTCGTCGCCGCGCTCGCGGTCGATCAGCGCGAACGCCGTGTGCTCGGGCCGGTGGCCGGGCGTATGCAACGCGCACACCGTCAGAGCACCGAGCCCGAGCCCCCAGCCATCCTCGAACGGCTCGTGATCGTAGTCGGGCTCGGCCAGGCGGTGGATGTGGATCGCCGCGCCCGTCGCGGCCGCCAGCCGTCCGTGGCCGGAGACGTGGTCGGCGTGGTTGTGCGTCTCGAGGATGTGCTCGATCCGCACGCCGAGGTAGCGTGCGAGGCGCAAGTACTCGTCGATGTCGAGCTTCGGGTCGACGACCGCCGCCACGCCGGCGCCGTCGTCGCCGACCAGGTAGCTCGCACAGCCGAGGTCGTCGTGGGTCAGCTGCCGGAAGATCATGCGCTCTCGCCCTCCCTCAGCGCACCCTCGAGCTCGTCGAGCTGGCGCCGCAGGCCGCCGCACACCTGCTCGCAGAGGTCGAACACCCCATCGTCGAGGATCGCGTAGCGCGCGTAGTTGCCGTCCTTGGTCCGCCTCACCATCCCCGCGCTCGCCAGCACGCCGAGGTGCTTCGAGACATTCTGCTGCGAAGCGCCCGTCGCCTCGCGCAGCTCCCGCACCGTCGCGTCGCCCTCGCGCAGCCGATCGAGCAGCCTGATCCGCATCGGCTCGCCGAGCACCCTGAACCGCTGGGCGACCAGCTCGACCAGCGGCTCTGGAAGCGGCTGGAGGATCGGGTGGCGCGACCGCACCATCACCACTCTACCACCGTGCAGTTGTACGAGCGCCATCTATGTTCTCCGTCATGGCCACTCGCGGGACAGATCCGGCCGATCCATCCGCGCTGGGCGACGCCGCGGTGCTGCGCGTGGTCGAGGCGATGCGCTCGCCCGACTTCTATCCCGACCGCCCGGGCGCGGTCGCGGTGGTGGAGACGCACATCTCGTGGGTGTTCCTGGCCGGCGACTGCGCCTACAAGCTGCGCAAGCCGGTCGTCTTCCCGTTCCTCGACTACGGCAGCCGCGAACGGCGACGATCCTTCTGCGAGGAGGAGATCCGGCTCGGGCGCCGGCTCGCGCCGGACATCTATGTCGGTGTGCGCTCGGTCGTCGAGCGCGGCGCGAGGCTCGAGCTCGCCGGACCCGGCGTCGAGGGAGCGCTCGAGCACGTGACCGCGATGCGCCGCTTCGACGAGCGGTGCACGTTGGCGGCGCTCCTTGCCGGCAACAGGGCGACCGCGGGGCACGTTCGTCGGCTCGCTCGCCGAGTAGCCGCGTTCCACGCCACCGCCGAGCCGGCGCCTCCGGGGACCTTCGACTCCGTCGCCGTCGCAGCCACGATCGGCGAGAACGCGAGCACGCTGCTCCGTCACGCGGACGTGGTGGGACCTGCGCGACTCGCCGCCGCCCATCGCTTCGCCATCGCCTTCGCTCACGGTCGGCGCGCGCTGCTCGACGCTCGCTCGACGGACGGCCACGTGCGCGACGGTCACGGCGACCTGCGCGTCGAGCACGTGATCGTCGGCGACGAGGTCCAGGTCTTCGACCCGGTCGAGTTCGATCCCGCTCTGCGTCAAGTCGACGTTCTCGCCGATCTCGCGTTCCTCATGATGGATCTCGTCGCCGCCGACCGCGAGGACTTGGCCGTCCTGCTCGCCGCCGAGTACCAGGCGGCCGCGGGCGACGACTCGCCGGATGACCTGCTCTGGTTCTACGCCTCCTACCGCGCTTGGGTCAGAGCGAAGGTCGCATGCCTGCGCGCCGACGAGATGGAGCCGGGACCGGACAGAGACGGGCAGCTTGCGACCGCCCGTGAGCTGGCCGAGCTCGGAGGGCGGCTGGCATGGCGCGCACGAAGGCCGCTCACCCTGATCGTGTGCGGCGCCTCGGCGACAGGCAAGACGCACCTCTCGCGAGCGCTTGCCGAGGCCAGCGGCCTTCCCCATGTCAACTCCGACGTCGTGCGCAAGGAGCTTGCGGGCCTCGCCGCGCACGAGCGTGCGGACGA
Source organism: Thermoleophilaceae bacterium (assembly GCA_040881635.1). GTDB lineage: Bacteria > Actinomycetota > Thermoleophilia > Solirubrobacterales > Thermoleophilaceae > JAAYBF01. The sequence goes on along the minus strand of JBBECV010000017.1, from coordinate 7,004 downwards.
GCGGGAGTACTCCGAGGAGGCCAGCCTGAGGACCTACCGCGAGCTGGGCGCGCGCGCCGCCGCAGCTTCGAGCGGCGCGATCGTGGACGCGACCTTCCGCCGGCGCGCGGATCGCGCCGCGTTCGCCGAGGCGTACGCCGAACGTGAAGACGCAAGGGCCCCGCTCTTCGTGGAGTGCCGGGCACCGGCCGCGACGGTCGCCGATCGCGCGCGGGCTCGGGCTGCCGACCCGTCCCGAGCGTCCGACGCCACCCCGGCCGTCGCCGCCCGGATGCTGCATCAGCTCGATCCCCTCGACGAGGTCTCCCCCGAGAGCCACGTCGCGCTCCGCACCGCCCCGCCGATCGGCCGCGCGCTCGACGATCTCGAGGCCTTCCTGGACGGGCGTCTGGCCCGTTGGCCGCGCTTGTCAGGCGACGTTCCGGCGGCATCGCCCACGCCGACGAGGTGCCCCTGCTCGTGATGCCGTCCCGCTGAGGAAACTTCACGGACCCGCTCAGGGGGGACTACGGATGCGCAGCGGGCCTGGCGCCGCGAAGATCGAGGGCGACAGGGCAACTCCGAGACATCAAGGGGAATGCGTTGGCAGTCGCCAAGATCATCGAGATCACCGCAGCATCCACCGAGAGCTTCGAGGACGCGATCCGGCAGGGAATCGCCAAGGCCGGTGAGACGGTTCACGACATTCAGGGCGCCTGGGTCAAGGAGCAGAAGGTCAAGGTCTCCGGCGACGGCACCATCACCGAGTTCCGCGTCGACCTGAAGGTCACCTTCGTCCTCGACTGAGGCTTTGCTAGTCGCCATGAGAGCCAACGACGGAAGCGGCATCGTCAGCGGGTCGAGCTCCGTGAAGGAGATCGGGGTCGTCCTCGCGGACGACCATGCGGTCGTCCGCAGCGGGCTGCGGATGCTGCTCGACGCCGAGCCGGACATCGCCGTGCTCGCCGAGGCGGCGGACGTCGACTCGGCATCGCGCTGCGTGCTCGGGCACAAGCCGGGGGTGCTCGTGCTCGATTTGAACATGGGCTCGGAGTCCAGCCTGCCGGCGATTCCGAAGATCCTCGAGCGCAGTCCCGACACGGCGATCGTGGTTCTCACCATGCAGGAGGATCCCGCGTTCGCCCGTGAGGCGCTGCGCTCGGGCGCACTCGGGTACGTGCTCAAGCACGCGGCCGGCGAGGAGCTGATCGAGGCGGTGAGGCTCGCGGCCAGCGGCGAGACGTACCTCAACCCGAAGCTGGGAGCGAAGCTGGCCGCCGCACCGGCGATCTCCGACGCTCAGGCCGACGGCCTGTCTCGGCGCGAGCTCGAGGTCCTGCGCCTGATCGCCCTGGGTCATACGAACGCGCAGATCGCCGAGCAGCTGTTCCTCAGCGTCCGGACGATCGAGACCCACCGCGCGCACATCCAGCAGAAGACGCACAGGTCGTCGCGTCCGGAGCTGGTTCGGTACGCGATGGACCACGGCCTGGTCGACTAGCCTGAGCGCCGCTGCTCGCCAACGTCGAGGCTTGCCGCTGCGCGACGGGTCGGCACCTTTGCGCGGACCACGGTGCCCTCCCCCCGCGTCGAGCGCACCTCGAGCCGCCCGTGGACCAGCGCGAGTCGCTCCGCCATGCCGACGAGGCCGAAGCCGGTCCTGTCGGCGTCGACCTCGAACCCGACGCCGTCATCTCTCACCTCGGCCACGACCATGCCGTCGGCCTCGGTCACCGAGACCACGACCCGCCGCGCGCGTGCGTGCTTGCGTGCGTTGCTCAAGGCCTCCTGCACCGTGCGGTAGATGGTGCTCTCGATCTCGATGTCGAGCCGCGTGGGCTCTCGGCCGGACTCGTAATCGAGGTCGATCGTGAGCGAGACGTCGAACTCGCCGGGGACGCGGTCGGCGAGGCTCGCCAGTGCCGGCCCGAGCCCGATCTCGTCGAGCGCCGCCGGGCGCAGTTGCGAGATCAGCGCCTGGAGGCGGTCGATCTCTCCACCGAGGTGGTCGATCGCGTCGTCGACCATCTCGCCTCCCGACCGGCGCGCGGCGGAGAGCATCACCTGCAATGCGCCAAGCCCCTGGAGGGTCTCGTCGTGCAGCTCGCGAGCCCATCGCCTGCGCTCCGCCTCGGCCGCTCTCAGGCTCTCCCGCAGGCGCTGGTCATGGACCGTCTGCGCCGTCGCCACCGCCGTGGCGGCGCTCGCGGCGAAGGCTGTGAGCAGCCGCTCGTCCTCCTGGGAGAACTCGGGGCCGGCCGTCGTGCGGTCGAAGGCGACCAGGACGCCGGAGCTCTGACCGCGGAAGACGAGCGGCACCATCAGGGCGGTCTGCGGATCCGCTGCGAACTTGCCCAGCGAAAGATGGAGTCGCGCACGAACGTCGGAGAGCCGCTCCGGTCGCCGTGATCTCAGCACCGAGCCGGCAACCGAGTCCGCGATCGGGACACGGAGATCGGACTCGGGCATCGCCGTCTCGCCGGCGCCCGCGGCGAGGCGGAGCTCGTCTCCCTCGGCCAGAAGGATCAGCACGGTGCGCGCCTCGACGAGCGCACGCGCGCGCTTGACGATCAGCTCCAGCAGTCGGCGCAGGTCGGTCTCGCCGCCAACCGCCTTGGCGATCGTCGTCGTCGCCTCCAACCCCCTGACCGCGCGCTGGAGCTCGTTGCGCTGGCGCGCCATGTCGGTGTACATGCGCGCGTTCGCGATCGCGACAGCCGCCCAGTCGGCAAGCACCATGAGCGTCCGCTCGTCGCGCTCGTCGAACGGCCCCCCGTCCTTCTCGGTGAGGTAGAGATTGCCCCACGCCTCGCCGCGTATGAGGATCGGGACGCCGAGGAAGGTCGTCATCGGAGGATGCGCCGGGGGGAAGCCGTAGCTGCGCGGATGCTCGCTGAGGTTCGACAGACGCAACGGCTTCGGGTCTCGGATCAGCTCGCCGAGCATCCCGTGGCCACGGGGCAGGTCGCCGATCGCTCGGTGGGTCGCCTCGTCGATGCCCGACACCAGGAAGCGTTCGAGCTCTGTCCGACGCTGGTCGAGAATCCCGAGGGCGGCGTAACGGGCGCCGGTCAACTCACGTGCGACCTCGAGGACACGCTCCAGCACCGTCTCCAGGTCGAGCTCTGCCACCAGGCTCTGGCCCACCTCCAGCAGGCGGCTGAGAGCCCGCTCGTCAAGTCCGTGCGTTGCCACCCGCGACTTCCTCCGTCGCGGCCCACCGGGTCCGTGCCGGTCGGTGTAGCCGTGTCTCGCCCAACGTATCCGATGCGACGCCGCTTGGCGAGCGGCTCGGCCGTGCCCGACAGGGCTACGACGACTTGCTGTGGGCAGCGAGGTAGTCGGCGACCTCCTCCGCGGCGATCTTCGCGCCCGAGGGCCAGAGTGGGACATCTGAGACCTCGGACTCGAAGCTGCCGCTCCCGATCAGCCGCGCCCTCATGTAGAGGGGAGTCCGGCCGGTGAGCAGCTTGCCGTGGATGACGGGCCGAAACGGATCCGGCTCCACGGGATCGCCCTCGTCGGCGAGGTAGGCGATCGCGGCCGCGGCGGTGTCCGCCTGCTCGGCGCCCAGGCCGCCGTGCTTGACCGGGAAGCGCGCGGCATCGCCTGCGGCAAGGACGTGCCCGTCCGTGCCCGGCACCATGCAGTGCGCGTCGATCGGGACGAACCCGTCGCCAGCGCCGCCCGGCAGGCCCCGTACTCCGGGCCCTACGATCCGCGGCAGGGCGACTATGCGGTCAGCGTGCAACTGCGCGTGCTGGGGCTCGAGCATCAGGCGACCGGCCGCCGGCACGCGGGCCACCGTCGAGGGGTGGACGGTTATCCCCGCGTCGGCGAGCAGACCGCTCACGGCCCCTGAGACCGCCGGCCCGAAGATCGCGAGCGGAGCCTCGTCGGGCGTGACGAGCGTCAGCTCGACGTCGTCCATGGCCATGCTCCGCGCCCGCTCGGCCGTCATGAGCGCCAGCTCGTAGAGCGGGAGCTGCCACACCGGGCCGGGCGGCGCGACGAACGCGACGCGCTTCGTGTAGCCGCCCTCGATGTCCTGCACGATGCCACCGAAGAGAGCGTCCGCGTCCGCGTCGCGAAAGGTCGTCGCGTGCTCGTACGCCGGCACGATCCGCGCGCCGATGGCGATCAGCAGCGCATCGTATGGAAGCTCCGTGCCGCTCCCGGTGTGAACCACGCGCCCGCTCGGGTCGACCCATGCAAGGGTGTCCCTGACCCATTCGGCATCCGCGTCCTGGACGATCTCGCGAATCGGGTGGCGCCCGACCGCAGCGCGCGCAAACGGCTCCTGGACGGTGAGCGCGCGCAACGAGAGCTCCTCGTTCGGCGCGAGCAGCGTGATCCTCGCGACGTCGCCGAGCAGGCGGCGTGTCCGCAGCAGTCCCTCGACTGCCGCTATGCCGCCACCGGCGATCACGACCGAGAAGGTGTCCACGCGGATCCAACCTAGGCCCTCGGCGGCGGAGATCGCATCCGTGCTTCGCCGCGCCCGACTGCGGACATCCCGCTCAGACGACGATCGCCACCACCACGAAGTAGGCCAAGATCGACAGCACGTCCTGGACGACCGTCGCCAGCGGCCCGGAGCCGAAGGCGGGATCCTTTCCGAGCCGCTGGAAGACGGACGGCAGAGCCATCGCGACCAGCGTCGCGATCGAGCAGCTGGCGACCAGTGCGAGTCCGACGGCGATGGCGACCTGCACGTCCCCCCAGCCGAGCGCTACGAACGCGAAGAACACGGCGCTGATCGCTGCACCCATCACCAGCGCGGTGATCAGCTCGCGGCCGATGACCGCCCGTGTCGTCACGCCGGCGGCGAGCGCGCGGATGAGCACGGTCTCGGTCTGCGTGCCGACCGCGTCGGCCATGTAGACGATCGCCGGCACGAAGAAGGCGACGATGACGTTCGCCTCGAGCTGCGCGTCGAAGGCGCCCATCAGGATCGCGGAGCCCATCGCGCCGAGGACGCCGAGGAACAGCCACGGAAGCCGGTGCCACAGCCGGCGGCTCACCGGCTCCTCGGCTGCGCTTCTCGCTCTGGTGGCTCCCGCGAGATAGCCCCCGAGCCTTGCCATGTCGCTGTCGTGCGCGGCGAGCAGGACGGCGAGCATGCGGTCAGCGGGGATGAGGCCCCGGAAGCGGCCATCCTGCTCGACGACCAGCAAGCATCGGCTGCCGGCACGCACCATCGCGTGCGCGGCGACATCCCGATCGGTGTCGGCGGTGACCGCGAGGGGACCGGGGCTCATCGCCTCGCCCACCGTCCGCGTAGGCTCGCCGCCGAGCAGGACCTCCAGCGGCAGGAGCCCGACGGGACGCCCGTCCGTGAGGACGACCGCGTCGTGCGCGACGTCGAACGCGCCCCCGTGCAACCTCTCGCGGACGTCGCCGAGCCTGTCCGTGGGCGCGAGGGTCGGCACCTTCGGCGTGGCGTAGGCGGCGGCCAGCCGGCTTGCGGGCGGCGGGGCCGGTGTCGCGGCGGCGGACATCGTCGCTGCCATTGTGGTCGCGAGAGCGGTCGCGTGCCGCGATACGCCGACGCTGTCACATACGAGTTGATGCCGAAGAGGCGAACGGGGTGGCTCGAACCCGCATGCGTAGCATTCGCCCGCCGAGCACTTTTACCCATTTCCTCGCGTACCGGCCGGTCTGACTTGCGCATTGACGGGTTCTGTGTTCGAATTGGCTCGGGGTTACGGTGGAAGACGGCTACGAGAAGCTGGCGGAGGAGGTTCGTGCGGCGGGGGGACGCCTGGAGGTTGTCCGCGCTCGGCTTCCCCAGCGTCTCGGCCAGTCGATCGACCTCAACGACGGCAATGCGCAATCTGTCGTGGAGCGCGACCTCGCGGCCCACGGCGTTCAAGCGGCCTTCAGCGACGATGGGATCGTCCTACTGACCAGTGAGGCTGCCGTCGTCGCATCGCCGCCCCTTGCCCCCACCCCTCGCCCGACAGCACCGAGCCCCTCCTCGGTTCCCGACGGCCTTCCGAGCGCGACGAACGTTGGGAACGGACTCTATGGCTTTCTAATCCTCTTAGTTACGTTCTTTCCGGCGATCGGCCATCAAGTCGCTCCAGGAGGCAAGGTGGGCGAGAAACAGGATGCGTTTTTCGCGATCTACTTCGCGACCTTCCCCCTCTCCCTAGCCGCGACGTTCATCTTCCTGATGCTGCTCTTCCAATGGTTCGACAGCGACAACGAGCGTCTCGCCGCCGCAGGGGCGGCGATCGTTGTGTCGGCAATCTGGGGAATAGGGTTCGGCACGTCCTACGCCGACCTCAGCTTGATCTCGCAACTACGCGGCCATGCCCTCGCCGTGGCGATCCAGCTGGTCGGACTCGCACTCGGCGCCTACGCAGTGCTTTACGGCTGGGCGCTGTTCGTCGCCGGATGGCTCGCGAGCCTCGTCCTGGCCCTCTGGATCAAGGAGACGGTCGACCAGAGACAACGGAGGTGAGCGGCTAGCCGCTTTTCCGCGGCCGCCGGGTACCCTGGGGGCGTGGCGTTCCTCTCCCCCTCGCCGATGGAGCTGGTGGTGATCCTGATCATCGCCCTGCTCGTGCTTGGGCCGTCGCGACTGCCGGACACGGCGCGCTCGATCGGTCGTGGGATGCGCGAGTTGCGCGACGCGCTCCAGGGCCTCGGCGACGACGGCGACGGAGATGACGACGACATGGACGGCGACCAGCGTCCTGACCCGCGCGACGACCCGGGCGGCCTGCCGGCGATGCTGCCGGAGGGGATGTCGGACGGCGAGCCCTACGACGACGACATGCCGGAGGACGAGCTCGAGTACGAGCACGTGCCGTCGGACGACGATCCGTCTGAGCCGGACGGCTACCGCGCCGCCAGCGCCTGAGCAGGCCGGCCAGGCACCAGCGGGGGGTGCGGGGGGCGCGAGCCCCGTCCCGAGCAGACCGGCCAGGCACCAGCGGGGGGTGCGGGGGGCGTGAGCCCCGTCCCGAGCAGGCCGGCCAGGCACCAGCGGGGGGTGCGGGGGGCGCGAGCCCCCC